>CAJTER010000020.1 GCA_910575405.1 Clostridia bacterium
CGGTTGGCCCGTACCCAGCCATACATGGTGTTTTTGGGAATCCCCAGTTCTTTAGCAGCTTTAGCTTGTCCGATTTCTTTAGCGAGCTTCACTGCCTGTACTTTGTATTCGTGGTCATATTGTCTGTTTTCTGCCATTTTGTTCACTCCTTATTCTCTTGATTATATCTCAAATCCTTGAGAATGTGGTGTCAACTTTTTTTATACCACATCATTTGTCACTGCGGCACGGGAATACGTCATGCCGGCTTTTGGGATTTCCATATCCTCTGCTGTATTTCTCCACATAATCTCATCTGCAAAGCCATACTCGACAGCCGAGTTTGCATCCATCCAGGTTTCTGCGTCCATCAGCTTTGACAGCTTTTTGCGGTCAAGCCCCGTTTTGATCTCATAGGCATTGATGATGCTTTCCTTGACCTCGTCAAGCATTGCGATGGCTTTCTGCATTTCTGCCGAATCGCCCCAGGCAATGGTGGCAGGGTTATGGATCATCATCATGGAAACGGGGGACACAAGCACGGTATCTCCCGCCATTGCGATAACAGAGGCAGCACTCGCCGCTATGCCGTCAATCTTCACGGTTACTTTTCCGGCATAATTTGAGAGCATATTGTAAATCTGTGCCGCTGCCACGCAGTCGCCGCCTGGGGAGTTGATCCAGACGGTAATGTCACCGTTCCCTACGTTCAGTTCCTCTTTGAAAAGCTGCGGGGTAACATCATCGTCAAACCAGCTTTCCTCGGCAATCGTGCCGTTCAGTTCAAGCACCCTCTCTGTGGTTTCTGCGTCTGTTTTGCTGTCCTGAACCGTTTGGTTCTTCCAGTTCCAGAACTTCTTCATTTTGGTTTTCCTCCTTCCCATAAGCCACCCCGGACATCGAGAGCGGCATCATATTTCCGTTGATAAGATATAAATCCCCGCCATCTTCCGCAGGGATACGGTCAAGGTTTTCAAGCTCCCGTATGTCATTCGCCGACATCCAGCCATTCTGCCTTGCCGTGGCGTAGCCCTGCATACGGCTCTGGTAATCCCCGCGGAGCAGACCGTCAACATTGAATTTGATGAAATATTTGGATTTATCATCCTGTGGAATCAAAGCCCTCTGCATCGCCTGTTCCCAGCGGACAAGCCACGGTTCAAGGGTGTATTTCACAAACTCCAGGCTCTGCTGCTCAATATTAGAAAAGCTCGACTTCTCAAGGTCGCCCACCATATGCGGCGGCACCCTGAAAATACGGGCTATCTCATTGATCTGGAATTTCCTTGTTTCCAAAAACTGTGCCTCATTCGGGGAAATGGAAATTGGTGTATACTTCATCCCTTCTTCCAAAACGGCAATTTTGTGTGCATTGGAACTCCCACCAAACCCTGCATTCCAGCTTTCACGCACCTTGTCAGGCTCTTTCACTGTTCCCGGATATTCCAGTATCCCGCTTGGAGTAGCCCCGTTTGCATAAAATTTACTGCCATACTCTTCGGCGGCTATGGCAAGACCGATGGCGTTTTTCGCCATAGCGATAGGGGAATAGCCCACCAGCCCGTCAAAGCCAAGTCCGGGGATATGCAGCACATCGTAAGGGGAGAGCCTCACCGTGCCGTCTTTCAGCGTTTTTGCATCGTCACTGCTGACCATATATTCATAATACAGCTGTCCTTTTTCATCTCTGCCCACCGTCATTCGGTCGGGCATCAGCGGATACAGCCCCACAACCTCACCCTTGCCGTTGTGGATAATCTGCGAATAGGCATTGCCCCAAAGGAGCAGATGTGTCATGAGCGTTTCGCGGAACACGAAGGAAGTCATCTCCGTATTAGGCTCATCATGCAGCAAAAAATACAGCGGATTATCTACCGCCTTTTCCTTGCTGCCCTTGTCGGTATATTGGTAGAGGTGCAGCGGCAGTCCTGCCACCGCCTCAGACAATATCCTTACGCAGGAATACACCGCCGTCATCTGCATGGCGGAGCGTTCATTGACACGCTTGCCCGATGTTGAATTCCCCATGAAAAAACGGTAGGCGCTGCCCGATGTGCTGTTCCTGGGTGCGTCCCTTGAACGAATCAGACTGTTTAAAAATCCCATATCTTCTCACCATCCTTTACAAAAATAAAATCCCCCTGTGGTCATACACGCTTTCCGTCACGACGTTTCCGCACCGTATCGCACGGTCAAGACCCATGATAGTGGCAACAGCCCCGTCGATCTTTTCTGTGGATTTTTCCTTATCCGCCTTGATGTTGCCTGCAGGGTCGGTTCTGATGAAGATATTGTCCATCATCCAGCGAAGGACAGGGTGTCCGCCGTGTGCAATTTTCTGTTCAAGCACCAGCTTCATAAGCTCCTTTGTGGGCGGCGACATATCCTTAAATCCCTGCCCGAACGGAACAACGGTAAATCCCATATTTTCGAGGTTCTGTACCATCTGCACGGCGCCCCAGCGGTCGAAGGCGATCTCACGGATATTGAAACGCTCTCCGAGCCGTTCAATGAATTTTTCTATATAGCCGTAATGCACCACATTGCCCTCCGTGGTCTGCAAAAATCCCTGCCGTTCCCAGACATCATAAGGCACATGGTCACGGCGCACCCGCAGCTCAAGCGTATCTTCGGGTATCCAGAAATACGGCAGCACCATATATTTATCATCTTCGTCCAATGGCGGAAACACCAGGACAAAAGCCGTGATATCGGTAGTGGAGGATAAGTCAAGACCGCCATAACACACACGCCCTTCCAGGTCATCTTCCCGGACGGGGAATGCACAGCCGTCCCATTTGTCCATCGGCATCCAGCGGACAGCCTGCTTCACCCACTGGTTCAGCCTTAACTGCCTAAATGAGTTTTCCTCGCCGGGATTCTGCTTTGCCGATTCACAGGCGGCTTTGACTTTATCAATGCCGACCGTAATACCGAGGGAGGGATTGGCTTTCTTCCACACCTTTGGATCCGTCCAGTCGTCCGCTTCGTCCGCACCATAGATCACAGGATAAAAAGTCGGGTCAATCTTCCTGCCCTCCAAAATATCCTCTGCCTTCTGGTGTGTTTCATAGCAGATGCTGTTGGTATCTGTTCCGGCTGTTGTGATGAGAAAATATAACGGCTGCATCCTGGCATCGCCTGAACCTTTAGTCATGACATCAAACAGCTTACGGTTCGGCTGGGTATGAAGCTCATCAAACACAACACCGTGGATGTTGAAGCCGTGTTTGGAATAAGCCTCTGCTGACAGCACCTGGTAAAAGGAGTTTGTCGGCAGATACACGATCCTTTTCTGTGAGGCAAGGATTTTGACACGCTTATTTAATGCAGGACACATCCGCACCATATCCGCCGCCACGTCAAATACGATAGTTGCCTGCTGGCGGTCAGCGGCACAACCGTAAACCTCGGCACGTTCCTCACCATCCCCACAGCAGAGCAGGAGTGCGACAGCCGCGGCAAGCTCCGATTTTCCCATTTTCTTTGGTATCTCCACATATGCCGTATTAAACTGCCGGTAGCCGTTTGGTTTCAGCGTACCAAACAAATCCCTGATTATCTGCTCCTGCCAGTCGATCAGTTCAAAAGGCTTTCCCGCCCATGTGCCTTTGGTGTGGCAGAGGCTTTCTATAAACATCACGGCAAAATCAGCGGCATCGGAATCATAGCGGCTGTCCTTTGCCCTGAATTTCGTCGGCCTGTATTTTTTCAGCTTCCGCAAATTCCCACCTCCATCCGGGCATAAAAAATGGCCTGCCAATGGCAAGCCGGAATCTGTCTGTACGGGATACAGAGCCTTGCGGCTCCGCACCCTGGAATATTTTTTTCTTATTTTGCAGCCTGCTCCATGCACCATGCAATGGCGTGGCCGTTGTCAGTAAATGTCCGCTCTGCACTGCCGATGTGGTCCAGGCGGCATTCGATATCGCCAAGCCCTGTCTCCTCCGGCGTTTCCACAAACTCGTAAATGTCGGCTGTAAACCCGCCCTTGTAACAGGCGTCCGTAACCAGGACGTAGTCCCCAAATTTCAATACGCTGCCGTAAGTGGCGCTGACCCCCATCTGCAATTTTTCAATCGTTATAAATTCTTTCATTGCTGTTTCCTCCGTTCTCGGTATTTTCCCATGCCTTTATCCGATGCTGAAAAGGTAACCGTGTGCCTTCTCATATTCATCGGAGCCGAATGCCTTATGCGGGCTGTTGATCTCCACCAGCCCCTCCAGCCTGCAGTCGTTCTGCGTGAAAAGCCATGCAGTGTCAACCGCACCGCTCCAGCCGGAGGAAAAGGTGAAATGGCTGATACCGTTCTCCCGCAGGGCTCCGATCATGCCGTCCACATCCTTATCCCGAACCACCTCATGGAAATCAATGTATTCATTCCCGCAGTCACGCGCCTCTTCGTAAAGGCGGTAAATCCTGACGCTGTTTTCACCCGCCGTGCTGATGCCGTCCATCAGCAAATTGTAAGCGTCCCTTGCGGCCTGCATCCCTGCTTCGTCCTCTGCGGCCTTTGCCGCATTGTACTGCTTTTTTAGTTCCTGCACCTGCGTGTATGTTTCTGCAAAAATATTATTTTTCATGGTGTGTGCCTCCGTTTTTTGTTTTTTCCCTTTCGGTAGTACACATATTACCGTCAGCCGGGAGATATAGCAATACGATCACTACACAATCATCCAGCCTTAAATTTGTGTACTTTACGGCTGCATGGAACGGTGTATCGTTTCCAGAATCTGCTCCTGCTCATCGGCTTTTACGCCAATGCTCTCAAGCGCCTCACGGGTTCCGCAATCGGGACAGATGAGGGTTCTGCTGTCTGCCCTCGAAAGGGCAGGCGCACCGCTGTATATCTTCCCGCAGCGTGGGCAGGTCTTAATCCTTATCTCATTATGCTTCATAGCAGTTCCTCCTGCTGTTCTCCACAGCTTTCAATAAAACTTCTTCGTCAAATCCAAAGTCCCGGTACCCCTCAAGACAGGTGCGGACATAATATCCGCTTGGAATACCGTGCGGTCGGTCTTCATGCATGATATAGACATAGACCTTCCTGTTCCTGATCTTGCCCGACCGGATGCCCCTGATGGGCAGTCTCATCTCTGCTTTGTAATAAAAGGCGGGAAATCCTTCATAGCGGTCAAGAGCCTCTTCATCCTCCGCTGTGGTTTCCCACACGGCAACGGGAACGCTTTCACCTGCCTTTGGTTCAACGGTAAGGTAAGAACCTGTCTTGCTGCCCTTGAAAAGCAGTTCATAATCTGGAATTTCCGATGTGCCGATGATCCTTGCTGATGGGCATCTCATTTTCATCTGCCTGATGTTCAGGTTGCTCCCATAAGCGATATAATATCTTTTTTCCATAATGGTATCCATCCTTTCCGAAGGGTGTGGGTCGCCAGTGGCGACCTCTGCCCAAGGCAGAAGCACCGACCGGGCCGGGAGGCGGGACTCACCCTTCTACCACCTTAAGACCGCTGAATGCGGCCAGACTGTTTTCAACAGCCAGAAGGTGGCAGGAGGCTAACCCCTGCGGTCCCTTCAAGCGGCCCTGCCGTTTCTGAAAGCGGTGTCGCCTGCAAGCCTTTTTGTTAAAATCTCCCTTGCCGTTTTGAACTCGTCACCGATAAATCCGAGCCTTAAAAGCCATGTCCTCATTGCGTATTTCGGATTCTCTTTCTGCTGTTCCTTCGGCGATGCCGTCCTCACTTCCTTTGCCATCTGGCTGAGTGCGAGGCAGAGCTGGATGTATGATTTTAACTGTCCCGCATGGAGGCCATTCTGTTTACCATCTGCAGGTGCGTCGAATTGGAATAACCTGAATTCGATTGTCCCGTGTGTAAAGGTAGCATGGTAGTTGAGCATATGGTATCTGCTGTCATTGTAGTGGTGCGTCCTGCCGTAGTTTACACCGTTGGAGGTGTACCAGATGTCCGCAAGCTGCGCCATTGTCTTTGGCTTTTTCTTATTGAGCTGCTCTAAAAATCCCGGTTCAACCGTCCTGCAGTAGCGGTTCATCCTGCCCCTGTCAAGGTTCAGGGCATCCGCTAAAAGACTTTCATGGCTTGCCATGATGTTTGCAAGGTTCCTGAGCGTCTGCGGTGTGTGTCCGTTTGCACCTATGTGGCAGTGGATTCCACAGCCCCTCGTTGCATCACTCTTTGCGCCTGCGTGTCTGAGCTGTCTGATAAGCTCCTGCAGAAGTTCCATATCGGCGTAGGTGAGTATCGGCGTCACCAGCTCACACTTTTCACTGTCCGGCCCCGCAATGCTGACATCCTTCTGGAATTTCCATTCCCTGCCGTCTGCATCCCAGGCTGACCAAGTGCTGTAGCCGTTCCTTCCTGCCGTGTTCTCGTATCTGCCTGTGCCGAAGAACTCAGCCGCAATCCTCGCCGCCTTATCCCTTGCAATGTTATTCATCTCAACCTCGATCCCGATGGTCTGCTTTTTCATTTCCTCAACCTGTCTTAAAACCTTATCGTTCATGGTGTGTACCTCCGTCTGATTTTTCTTGCCGTTTCGCCGCAGGCGAATAAGGCGGTTTTCCTTTTCGGTGTACACATATTAGCGTCTGTCCCCGGATATAGCAATACGATTACTACACAATCATTCCTGCAATATCTTGTGTATATTTGTGGCGGATACACCTAAATCCTGCGTATTTCGTCCTCACCGAAGATCACATGGAGATGGCTGCCATTGTCCCACTCAACCATGACCGAAGCCGTGTCATCAACGCCTGTTACGGTCCCTTTCGTACCAATCGGAGGAGCCTGGCAGTCGTCCATTTTCAGAAGTTCCACCCTCGTTCCGGCAGGATACTTTTTACGCACCTGCTCCACGATTTCCTTATTTGGAAATTTCATCTGCATCGTCCTCCTTTTTTGCGCCGCTTTTAAATGCACTGCTGCCTTTCAGGTTTTTCAGCAGGATTTTCCTGTCTGCCTTGTACTCATCCCCGATAAACCCCAGGCGGAGCAGGAAGCACCGGAAAGCGTATTTTTCATTGTCCACAGTTTTTTCTGTTGCCGTGATGCGTTTCTGCTCTTTGCTCATTTTGCAGAGGGCAGATATAAAATTAGTGCAGGCCCTTGCCGTACCGCTGTCCGTTTCTGAAAACCAGGGGAAGGAAATCATCTCTTCACCGACTTCAACCGGCAGCTCATCAATGCCGAATGCCTTTTTAATCAGGCTGCCTTTTGCTTCAAGCAGTTTCTTAAGGTTATCAGTATTCACCGACTCAGGCGGCATTGCCACCGTAAGCCCCACATTTTCGCCCTGTGGGGCAGTATCCGTTTCTGCCGTATCATTTGCCGCCGTTTCTTTCGGTGCGTCTGTGGCGGCTTCCTGCCCCTCCCCGGCAAAGCCCCTTTCTGCAAGCTGCCCTAACAGATTTTCAATCTCCACGCTGTCAGCCCTGTCATCAAACTCCACCGTGCCGTTTTTATCAATGCGGAAATGATCCACCTCATAAGCCGCCGTCGGCATTCCGAGATATTTCGGCCGGGCTTCCAAAATCTCACCCATCGCTGTGACGAGCGCCTTGCGTCCTGCACCTGTTACATGAAACTCAATCCTCATCGTGAGTACCTCCTTCGTTTAAAGCCTGCCTGGCTTTTGGTACTTACATATATCACTCTAAACCGCATAAATAGCAAGTGTTATTACAGAAAAAATGTCACAATAAAAAGTCCGGGAACTGTAAGTAGTACACAATCCCTGAAAGCACAAAATATGCATTCCCTAAAAAGATACCGTTGCCCCACATTTTATACTCGGCACTATCGGAATGCGGGTTTTTCAGCCACTTTATGATCTGCTTATCCGACTTTGGCTTTGAGGAAGTCCCCATGATCCTGCGGTGGGTCTCAAAAACCTCCCTCCAGAATTCCAGATCTTCATCCGTGGGATTTTCTGTCCCCAGATCCGCACACCACCAGTCGGGGAAGCCCTGCAGCCTTGCACATTCGGTCGGAGTTAATCTGCGGACAATATAGTGCGGTTCGGTGGTCTGTTCCTTTGCCACGCAGGGCGGGTCTTTGTAATCGGTAGCCACCAGCGTGTTTGCCAGTTCTTTCTCTGCAATAGTGTGATGGGAATTTTTGCTTGTGCAGTAAACAGGATGCGCTACTGCATTTGCCCCTCTTGCTATGATAGGCGGTTCGACCTCCTCATCAATTGCAATTCCAAACTGGGCATTTTTCCCCTGGTTGAAAGCAGCACGGTCAATGCCATAAGCTACCGCATGGTGGTCTGTGGCATTCAGAGTGAAAGACACATCTTCGTTTATGCCGCTGCCCTGGGGGCCATTTTCATCTTTTCTTCCAATCATGGAACCCTGCAGGGCAACAACTGCCATCCCGCCCTGGTTGCACGATGGATTGCCGCCGTTGGCATCAAGCGTCCTTGCCGTCTCAGCCTCATAAAATCCGCTGTGCGGGTTATCCGACTTCATGGAGTTGCTGTCTTTGGAACAGATGCCATATACGACAGCGACACCGCCCTGATTAGAATCGGGAGCGTTGCCGCCCGTGTCAATCGTCCTCGCCGTTTCTGTTTCATAGCAGTTCTGACGGGCATTTTTTGTTCCTTCGGAAGTAAAACGCACATCATAGCACTTTGGTCTTTCCACAACAAACGGCTGGTTATTGCCGCCCGTTCCGTAGGTTGAAGATACAGTGGGGGCAGTTTCAAGCGGCCCGCGGTAACGTGTGTCCTGGCTGTGATTCTCAAACATCACCGCCGCAGGGACAGTGCCGGCTCTTAAGGTCGGTGCGGTTTCTTCTTCATAACCGATACCCCTCGCTTTCGCCGAATGCTCCGTGCAGAAGCCTGCCGATTCCATGACGCAGGGCGGATGATGGGATTCTGCTCTCAATGTGCAGGTCACATCTTCCGTTACATCCATTCTGTTTCCACCCTAGTCGTTCAGACACAGCCTGCCTGCCGTTCCAGCGCCTTCTTTAAGATTGGCGGCAGCTCCTTGCCACGACTTGAAGCCCTGCGGAGTATACCCTGACACGCCTTCTGACTCAAATAGTATTTTTCCGGCACACCCGCCTGCAAAATCTGCGACAAGGTAGATGCGTTTCCTTCTCTGGGGAACTCCCCAAAACTGTGCGTCGAACACCCGCCATGCAACGGAGTAGCCGTCTCCCAGGATTTCCCCTGCGTTCTGCCACTTTGCAGATCCAGGGACATACACACAGGGGTCTTTGACTTTGCAGATCTCTTCGAGGACGGCTTTGAAGTCTTTCCCTTTGTTTGACGAGAATGCCCCTGGGACGTTTTCCCACACCACAAATCTTGGATACCTGCCATCTGTCTTACACCTCATTTCTTTAACGATCCTTACCGCCTGGTAGAATAAATTGCTGCGTGAGCCGCCAAGCCCCTCACGTTTTCCCGCAATGGACATATCCTGGCAGGGCGAACCAAAAGTAATGATATCAACGGGCGGAAGTTCCGCACCGTCAAGCGTGGAAACGTCGCCGTAATGCTCCACCTGCGGCAGCCTTTTGGTTGTCACACGGATAGGGAAAGGCTCAATTTCCGATGCCCATAAAGGGGTGATACCGGAAATCAAGCCTCCCAGCGGGAATCCGCCGCTGCCGTCAAACAGACTCCCAAGCGTTAAATTTTTATTCTCCATCCGCACCGACCTCCAGCTCATCAAACTTTATGGTCTGGCCGTTACGCACCACATACACATTTTCCGTTGTACCTGCCTGTTCGATAAACCTCTTCACAATGACATCGCAGAATTTCTCATCAAGCTCAATGGTGTGGCACACACGGTCTGTCTGCTCACAGGCGATTAGTGTGGAGCCGCTGCCGCCGAACGGGTCAAGCACGATACAGTTGCTCATGCTTGAGTTTTTAATCGGATAAGCAACCAGAGGCACAGGCTTCATGGTCGGATGGTCGCCGTTCTTCTTCGGCTTGTCAAATTCCCAGATGGTGGACTCTTTCCTGCCTGTGTACCACTGGTGCCTGCCCTTCTTTTTCCAGCCGAACAGAACCGGCTCATGCTGCCACTGATACGGACTCCTGCCGAGCACAAGGCTCTGCTTCTTCCAGATACACGTCCCCGAAAGATAAAAACCTGCGTCTGCAAATGCCTTCCTGAAATTCAAGCCTTCTGTATCTGCGTGGAATACATAGATGCTCGCATCATTCTCCATGGCCTTTTCCATGCAGGTAAAGGCGTCAAGCAGGAACTGATAAAATTTGCCATTTTCCATGTTGTCATTTTTGATTTTTCCCGCCGAGCCCTCATAGTTTACGTTATAAGGCGGGTCCGTCACCACAAGGTTGGCTTTCTTCCCGTCCATCAGAAGTGTATAAGTTTCCTCTTTGGTGCTATCGCCACAGATAAGACGGTGGTTTCCGAGGAGCCAGAGGTCGCCGCTTTTTGTAACAGGCGGCTTTTCCAGTTCTGCATCTACATCAAAGCCATCCTCTTTCACTTCGCTGTCTGTTTCAAATAAATCTGCGATCTCACTTTCATCAAATCCCGTCAGGCCGACATCAAAGGACTCTGCCTGCAGAGCCTCAATCTCAACCTTCAGAAGTTCTTCATCCCACCCAGCGTCCATTGCCATGCGGTTGTCGGCTAAAATATATGCTTTCTTCTGGGCTTCAGTAAGATAATCCGCAAACACACACGGCACTTCCGAGATACCCTCCGCTTTTGCCGCTTCAATCCTGCCATGTCCGGCTATGACGTTATAATCACGATCAATAATGACGGGATTGATAAAGCCGAATTCACGCAAGGATGAGCGGAGTTTATTTATTTGTTCGGCTGAATGCGTCCTCGCATTGTTCACATACGGTATCAATTTCTCTGTAGCTATGAGCTGCATTTCCGTTGTCGTTTTCAATTACCTGCACCTCCTATCCAGCAGCTTATACAAGCCTTTCTCCGCACCCCTGATGTCCCCGGCAAACGCCTGGCCTTTGATGGTGCGGTACTGCTGCCTGGTAAGATTTTTCCTATTGGCATTCAAAGTGTCCATGAATGCCGCCAAATCTGTTTTTGGTTTCATATCAGTTTCCTTTCCTCGCCCTGAGAAGCCGCTCCATCACATCATCCTGCGGCGTGTTCCCTGAAAACTCCACCGAGCAGTTCTCCTTGACGATCTGGTATATTTGCATCCAGCAGTAATTGGTCTGTTTCATGTAAGACTGGCTCATGGCGACATAAGGGGAAGCGATAGCCGCCCCTGTAGTCGGGTGTTTTGCAAGAAACCCCGTGGAGGAAACGATCTCCTCACACTGAATCCAGCGGGACACGCTCATGGCATACTGCTCCACCATCTGGACAGTGACCAGCCTGTCACAGTTCCTTGCTTTCAGCCAGTTATACGTTTCACGGTAGACTTCCTCCGCCACCAGCTCACGGCCGCTTTTCTGCGGCGATTTCAAAAAATCCTTCACGGGCGGCACATCCATGCCTTCCAGCTCTGCAGGCTCCATCAAGACTTCTGCAGAGCGCCCCTCACTGATTTTTTCCGTGAGCGCCTTTGGCTTCCTGCCTGCGCCCGGTCTTGCGCCGCCGCGGTTACTGCCGTCCTTTGCCACTGTTTCCACCCCCGTTTCTTTGATTTCCTTTGAAAAAATGCTGCGGAAATCAAACGCCGCAGCATACGAAAACCATATTGAATACTGGAAAATCCAACAGGTTAATACCCCGTTTGATTTCCGCTTTTTATGCGTGTGACCCCGGCACCGTTGCCCTGCCGTTTCCATTTTAGGGATTCAGACCGCCCCTGGAGTCAGTGCCACCTGTCACCGCGCTCTGCATGAATCCTTGAATGGCAGGATTTACAAAGGGAAATTAAATTGCTCCTGTCATGCGTCCCGCCTTCGGACAAAGGTTTCTTATGGTGTACTTCTTCTACAGGTATAAGAATCCCTTTCTCGTAACACAGCTCACAGAACGGGTGCGTCTTTACATAGCTGTCACGGATTCGTTTCCATGCACGCCCATACCTACGGCGTACAGCAGGGTCCCTGCCATACTTCTCGTAGCGTTTGTTCATAAGCTTCGTGTGTTCCTCACAGAACCGCCCGTCAGTCAGTTTCGGACAGCCGGGGTAAGAACACGGCCGCTTTGGTTTTCTCGGCATCAGCTCCACCTCCTTTTTTGGCATAAAGAAAGCCACCCACAGGATTAATCCCACGAATGGCCTGGTGCTTTACGCAATTTTCTATGATACTATCATACTACTTTTCCCTGTGCCAAACTACGGCAAAGTGTGCCAACCTTAATCTGGCACGGAAAAATTTTTCAAAGCCGATGCATGGATGCGGTGGACAGTGCGGTTTGAAACGTGAAGCTTTTCTCCAATCTCCTCCCAGGTACAGTTATTGAAATACCGATAGGTGAGAAGGAGGCGTTCCTCCCTGCTGCTGACTGATTCGATCGCTTTACTGATCTGTTTTTTCAGCACCACCAGCTGACAAAGTTCTTTGTGTATTTTCTGCTCCATCTCTGTGATGTCACCAAGATATTTTACAAATGGCGGTTCCGTGTTCCTGCTGCACTGTACACGCTCGCCGAAGTTTGAACCTGATATCCTGCCCGCCAGCTCACGCAGGTGTTCCAGCTCCTCCGTATCGGAGTCGATCAGTTCATTCAGCCTGTATGCCTGTATCAGATATTCTTTCGCTGTCATAAGCCACCTCCGAAAATGAAATTCCCCCGGATTGACTCTGGTTTTCGTTGATTGTCATAGATTGGCTTTCACTGCATCTATCAAGGCGGACTGCGAAGTATCTTTTAATTCCAGCGCTTTCATGATCCGCTCGTCAATGGTTCCCTTTGTAATGATGTGCTGCACCACCACGGTCTCCGATTTCTGTCCCTGCCGCCACAGCCTTGCCACCGTCTGCTGGTACAGTTCCAGCGACCAGGTAAGCCCGAACCATACCAGTGCCGAACCTCCGCTTTGAAGATTCAGCCCGTGTCCTGCCGATGCAGGGTGTATCAAAGCAACCGGCAGCTCCCCGCTGTTCCAACGCCTGATGCTTGCTGTGGTATCCAGCTTTGAAAACGGGATATGCAGGGAATTAAGCCGTTCGGAAATCCTCTCCAGGTCATGCCTGAACCAGTACGCCACCAAAAGTGGCCTGCCGTTCATGCTCTCGATGATATCCTCCAGTGCGTCCAGCTTTCGGCAATGTATCTCTATGACCTCCTGTTTATCATCGTATATCGCACCGTTTGCCATCTGGCTCAGCTTTCCAGAAAGGGATGCGGCATTGGCGGCGGTAATCTCACCGTCCGGCAACTCCAGGACAAGGTCTTTCTTCAAATCCGCATACCGCGAATCCTCCTTCTCAGAGAGATACACGGTGTATCTGGAATTTATAAGCTTTGGCATCTGCAGATGGTCGGTGGATTTCATGGAGATCGTGATATCGGAGATTTTATCGTATATCTGCTTTTCCGCTCCCGGCAAGGGCTTGTAGGAAAATATTATCTGCCCATTCCGTTTGTCTGGCTGGAAGTAGGCGGTGCGGTACTGACCGATAAACCTTCCAAGTCGTTCTCCCATATCCAGCAGACGGAACTCTGCAAATAAATCCATAAGCCCGTTGCTTGAAGGTGTCCCTGTAAGTCCCACGATGCGTTTTACTTTTGGCCTTACTTTCATCAATGCTTTAAACCTCTTTGTCTGGTGGTTCTTGAAGGATGACAGCTCATCGATCACCACCATGTCAAAGTCAAAAGGGATGCCGCTTTCAGAAATCAGCCACTGTATATTTTCACGGTTGATGATATAAATATCAGCCTCTGCTTTCAGTGCCGCAATCCGTTCTGCCGCCGTACCGACTGCCACGCTGTATTTCAAGTCTTTTAAGTGGTCCCACTTTTCAATCTCAGCGCTCCATGTATTTCTTGCTACTCGCAGAGGGGCTAAAATTAATATTTTATGAACCTCAAAGCTGTCAAACAGCAAGTCGGCAAGTGCGGTCAGCGTAATACTCGTTTTGCCAAGCCCCATATCAAGCAGGACTGCTGCAACGGGGTGGGATTCAATATACCCGACTGCATATTTTTGATAATCATGTGGACTGTATTTCATCGATCATCCCTCCAATCTGCGACTCTTCATCCAGCACATACACCCGGAACCCTAACCGCCGAAGCAGCCTGTGCCTTGCCAGCTGCAGGGGGCGTGGCTTTTCTCCCGGAGCTTTTACCTCTACAAACGCCATCTTCCCACCAGGGAGAAGTACAATCCTGTCAGGCACCCCATCAAAACCGGGCGATGTGAACTTAAGTGCCAGACCTCCGGCGGCCTTAACAGCCGCCACAAATTTCTGCTCTATGGTTTTCTCTCTCATGCAATAACCTCCAAACCCTTATTTTTCAAGCATTCCAGCCTTTGAGGTGTAGGTCGGTGAAGGTCATACCTTAAAACCCTCTATAGGTAATTTTTTACTAAAAAACTGCCCTAAAGGGGGTTTTATACGGAGACCTACACCGACCTACACCCTTACCGAAAAATGGGTGATTTTAACCGCCCACTTCCTCATCCTGAAGACGCAGACCATATACAGTGATTCCCGCCTTCGTCCTCCTGCGGGAAAAGCCCGCCATTTCCAGTGCATTGTAAAAATCCGCAGTGCTTCTCGCATATTCTCCCGTCTGCGCACAGTAGCAGCGGTATGCACGGTACAGTTCCCCAGACTTTTCCGTATAATTCGCCGCCACCTCGCAGCACTCACCCAGGAAATGCCCAAGCCAGTCATTGTCCTCACGGTATGATCTGATGGCATCCTCCACACAGGCAGGGCAGGGGATGTGGAAGTTCCTGCTGATTACTTTTTTCGCACCCTCAATAATCCACGCCATAACAGCCGGGGCAGCTTCCGACACGAGAAAATCGGCATAATTCTTCACATCCCCGGCACCTTCTATTCTGGCATGGAACGGTATCACAATTAAACGCCTCCACGTCCCCGGGTCATTCGCACCCACCCTCGGCAGGTGGTTGGTATACAGCACAAGGGTATGGCTCGGTGTGAAGGAAAACGGGTCCTTATACTTTTTCTCCGCAAAAATCTCATCCGTGGAACACATCTGCTTGACCACGGCAGTATTCAGTCGCATCCCTTCTTCCAGTTCTGCGGCAATGATGAGACGCTTTCCTTTGGCTTCGGCAAGCTCCGGCTTTACGTTCCTCTTGCATCCGACCGTAAGGGTATCGGAGGACATATTGCCGCTGTAAGTCCCAAGCACACGGGCTATGGTGTTCCAGAACGTGGATTTACCGTTCCTGCCTTCACCGTAGGCAATGACCAGCGATTCCATATAGACACGGCCGACTGCCGCCATGCCCACGATCTGCTGCACATAATCAATCAACTCAGCGTCACCGCAGAAAATAGTGTTGAGCGAATCCTGCCACAGTTCTTTGCCTTTATCACCTGGTTCGGCTGCTGTAATTTTTGTGATATAATCCTCCGAGCTGTGGTCACGCCTGCCTTCCAGACCATCGGGAAGATAATAAGTGCCGTCGGGCGTGTTCAGCAGGAAGCCGTCTTTATCCAAATCAGACACACTGATCTCCAGCATTGGCTTCGCCGCCTGTAGAGCCGACACAATATATTTCATGTCTCTGCGTTTCATCACGAATGCCTTATATGCCATGGCGGTTTTATACGCAAGATAAGCGTCCGTCTGGCTGCTGCCGATCTTCTTTTCCAGAGCCTTGCCGCCCGATGTGATGTCATCTTCCGAAACGCCCATATCCATCAATGCCTGCCGTGTGCGTGACACCTCGTCTTTTGCATCCTCAAGCTGAAGGTCTAAAAATTCCTCCGCTGCCCCTACCGCCTGCTGCTTGGACTCCACCCAGTACTGGCCGCAGAAACGCAGGTAGTCTGTTGCCGCTGTGTATCTCAGTTCCGCACCATACTCCCTTGCCAGCACCTTTGCCTGCCCGATATCAGAATAATCCCCAGGCTTTAAAGTTTCCCTTGCAAATTCATCATTGTATTCGTCCGGGGCAACATAGCCGTCCTGGTTTTTCACCTTTTCCGCAAAGCGGCAGGCGCTCTGCCATATCATTGAAAGTTCCGCGTCTTCAAGAGGAGGGCGGCATTTATCCGCTTCCTCCATAAAAATTTCATGAGCCTTTTCCGTTGCACCATAACGTTTCACCACACGCCCTGCAAAATGCGACATGGTGGCGTTCCTCTGTCCCTGCGGGATTTCCCTGCCGCCCTGCGGTTTCACGATACAGTCAATAGTAATATCACCCTCATGCCATAAGATCCCACTGCACGGATTCCCAAAGATAAACCTTGCGGAATCAACGGCATTGCCGTCAAAGAATTGGAATTTCTGCTGTATTGCTTTTTTCAGGGCAGCACAAACATCACCGTCATTGACAGGGTCATGCGGGAAGTACACATGAAACCTTGGCCTTGCAGACCTGCCGTCCTTTGGCTTCATGTTATTGCGGCTCGGAACAACTGCATACGCCACATCCTTCCCGATTTTTTCTTCTAAGTCCCCTGGATGAACCCAGTCTGCGGGGTTGTCGGAATGATCATTGTCGCAGTCCATCACGTCCACATCGCAGGAGAGGAAATTATCCCCGCTCCTGCGGCAGTTTTTGAATTCCGCACACACATGGTCAAACGCCATGACCTCCATGCAGTCATCCTCATTGTCAACGACACGCCTGTTTGGATAAATGCTGTTCTTTGCATTGCCCCTGCAGTTTGCCGTGTAAAATGTCATTTTCAAGATAATCCAACCTCCTCACAATTCTCTGTGAAATAGCGGATAACCATATCCCGCTTTTCCGCTTTCTCAATCTCCGCCGCCATGCCTGTGGATATGGCGCTGCCAAACACCCACACCTGTTCACATTT
This sequence comes from Clostridia bacterium, assembly GCA_910575405.1. GTDB lineage: Bacteria > Bacillota > Clostridia > Peptostreptococcales > Anaerovoracaceae > Hominibacterium. The sequence goes on from CAJTER010000020.1 coordinate 16,877, forward strand.
CCCCAAAAGCACCATGTTCATAAACATTGCAAGGTTTCTTTCCGCAGCGACAGTGTCATCCATGAACTGCGGAAAAAGCAGGTGCGGGGCCAGCGGTATGCAGGCGCTCCTTACCGCAAAACGGCAGTAATGCCTTGCCCTTTCCGTGTTTCTTTCTGTATCCCCGGCAAAAGGGGAGCATATATATACAAGCGGGCGGTATGCACGTTTCGCCGCTTTTTCTTCCCTCCTGATATTTGACAAAGCCTCATATGTGGTCGGGTCATGGTATCCCTCGCCATTACATTTCCTGATTCCCATAAGCTGAACCTCCATTCTGTTCTCTCCGGACTGTTTCTGCAGTCTTATAAAACGGGCAGTCCTTCCCGTTGAAATTGTTATCATTCAGGCAGTGGCACACACCGTCATGGTTTGCAAAGCAGTCATGGTGAGCCCTGCACTCAGGCATCCTTTTTCCGTGCATCCGTCTTACCTCTCGAAACCAGCTCTATATTTCTCCCCGTCCTTTTGCGGAGAATTTCTGTCTTGTTAAACTGTGCCTTCCAGTGCTTTTTCATTGGTGAATCATCGGGAAATCCCTCTGCCTTTTCTTTGTACATATCACAGAGTACCTGGTAGCCGCCAGCCATTTCACGCAGTTCCAAAAGCAGCTCCGTTTTCACTTCATCGGAACAATACCAGTTGATGAGCGGGGCGATTTTCCTTGCCACGGACAGTTTGCAGGGAAAAAATGCCTCCACGATAAGTTCCATATATCCTGTTTCATACTCGATTCTTAACAGTTCCATAGCGCCACCTAATCTTTCTGGTAAAAGGAACAACTGTAACCATCCGCCCGGAGCACTAAGCCTTTTGCCCAGGGCGGCGTCCTGCCCATCTGTTCGCAGACCGCCTCCACGGACATCCTCCTGTCCGCCTCGATGATGATTTCATCGTGGACATGTGCCACAATCGCACAGTTTTTCAGCGTCTGCATGGCGTAGCACAAAATATCACGGGCGGTTGCCTGCACAATATTTTCCACAAACTTGGGGCCATAGCTTTCCAGCCGTTCCCATTTTTTTGTGCTGCCCACGCCCATATAGGTGACGGACTCGCCACCGAAACGGTTCTCGCCGATCCTCGGCTTGACATAAGCAAGCCGTCTGCCTGAAAAAAGAGTGATGAACAGCATCCCGCTCTGATAGTCAAAACGGATACCGTGTGTTTCTGTCGGCATTCTCTTTTTGATGCATTCTTTCACGGCATGGTCAACATCCCACCAGAACTCCATGATATTCGGATTGGAATCCCTCCAGGCATTTACCAGCGGCTGCAGCTCTTCCTCCGCAAGCCCCATATCCAGCGCACCCATAGATTTCAACGCACCTACAGATCCGCCGTATCCAAGGGCCAATTCCGCTATTTTGCCTTTCTGCCTCAGATGGCCGTTCACGCCGTGTTTTTCAACCGGCACATGGAACATCTGGCTTGCCGAAGCACAGTAAATATCACCGCCGTCCTCAAAAACCTTGAGCCTCCAGCGCTCCCCAGCAATCCATGCAATCACCCTCGCTTCAATCGCAGAGAAGTCCGCCACAATAAATTTCCTGCCGTCCTGTGGCACAAAAGCTGTGCGGATAAGCTGTGACAGCGTATCCGGGATATCTTCATAAAGCACAGTAAGAGCGTCATAATCACCGCATTTCACAAGTTCCCGTGCTTGTGCCAGATCAGGGATATGATTCTGGGGCAGATTTTGCAACTGAATAATTTTTCCGCTGTACCGGCCGGTTCTATTAGCACCATAGAATTTAAACATCCCGTGAGCACGGCTGTCCGCACACACGGCATTCTCCATTGCCTGGTATTTCTTTACTGAGGACTTTGCAAGCTGCTGCCGCAAGGTCAATACAGTTTTCAACGGCTCCGACGCATCCTTCAGCAGTGCAGCCACCGATTTTTTATCAAGAGAATCTGTTTCCATGCCATTATCCGCAAGCCACTGTTTCATCTGCTGTACCGAGTTTGGATTATCAAGTTCCGTCAGTTCCTGCATGGCAGCCGACAGTTCCGCTTTGGAACGTCCATCCATAGTGATCGCCTGTCTGACCATATCCATGTCAACGCCAATCCCACGGTCGTTTATCTCCTGGTCCTGGTGGTATTCCTCCCACACGAAATCAGACACAGGAAATTTAACAAGCCTCTGCTGTATCTGCATCTCCGCCTCCACATCACGGAGGTTGTATGCCTTAAACCTCTGCCATTTCTCCATATCATGTTCCGGTAAGTTTCTCACCCTGCCGCCGTTTGCTTTGGTTGGCTTGCAGGGAACACAAAAATACCGTATGAGGTCTTTGCCTTCCGTCAGTTTCTGTTTTTCCAGCCCAAGCACCGCGCCCGCATTTTCCAAAGACATGGGAAGCCCAAGCGTGGCCGCCCACACCATCGTGCAGCGCCATGATGACGGGTCAAGATAACTCCCGACAGGGTGCCCAAGAAATCTTGACAGACAAATTCTTTCAAACTGTGCATTATATGCCCACTTCATAACATTTTCATCTTCCAGTGCCGCTAAAATACCCGCAGGGATTTCCCCACCGCAGGCAAGATCAACCACACGGACATCTCCACCGTCCACGCTGTATCCAAACAGCAAAATCTCAAAGGCAGGGGATGAGACATATTTATAAACTCCGCATTTGGATAAATCCACATCAGAAAATGTCTCCAAGTCCAGTGATAAAGTTTTCAATTCCACCAGCTCCTTTCACTGCCTTAAGGGCGGCAGGCAGAACGCCCGCCACCCCGTGGCTGTATTTCCCTGTTATGCTGTTAGGACAGGAAATCCTCTTCATCCTCATCCGCAAAGTCATCCTCCGCACGGGACTTGCCGCCCAAAGGCTCGCCGTCACGGATCTTCTGCAGATTGTTCAGACCGCAGGCGATTCCCTTATTGCCGTTAGAATTGAATGCATAAAAGTTAATGCTCGCCCTGCCGTACACACCGCTGTAAACTTCTGAATGATCGATAATCGGCTGTCTGTCTGCGTCAACGATGCCAGGAGCAGTGGAGCTGTTGGCATTGACGAAATAGGAATCCGCATAGGCTTCATCATCCGGACGTTCCGTATCGCCATCACGGAGCGGGGTTTTAAGGACAGACAGCGCAGGAACACTTCTCCCATTCCCTTTGAGCTTGGATTCACCCTCATGGTACGCCGCCTCGATGGCCGCCTTAATCTTTGCAATGGTCTTTTTATCCGACTTTGGGATAATGAGCGACACGGAAAACTTCGGTGTGCCGCCATTTATTGATTTGGCTTCCCAGGCATTGCAGTAGCTCCAGCGGGTATTGGGTCCCGTGATCACCTTTGTTGGATTTGTAACATTATTTGACATATGGTTTTCCTCCTAATTTTCTTTGAAATCTTCAATCGCCGTGTTCATCGGCGGCCTCTTGTCTGACTCCGGCACCAGTGCAGGCTTGCCCTGCGGCTTTTCCACCAGTCCGTTTAAAATTTCCGCAAACTTCTTTTTGCCGAGCAGCTTTTCCATAGCGGTGATGCCGAGCAGCTTCGGCTCGTATGGGTCGAAGCCCGCTTTCTTCACGGTATCTGCAACAGCATTTTCATCAGTGTACTTACGGTTAGAACGTCCTTCCACGATTTTAAAGCCGTCATACTTCACACCACTCAGAGCCTGCTGTAGCGCAAATTCTTTCACATCCGCCGCCCATGCCGCCAGCTCATCCGCTTTTATAAGGATTGCTGCGATCTCATCATCTTCCAGCGTGGCAGGCATCTCAAAATCGTACCTTGCAAGCTCCAGGTTATATTCCGCACGTTTCCTGCAGACCGCTTTTGCCTTACAGAAACGACAGTGTTCGCCTGCATTGAATTCGCCCTCACCGTCATAGGCCAGCTTCGCTTTTGCCACCAGATCGCCCAATGCCCACTGGAGAAGGTCATCCTTTGCCATGACGCACACGCTGACATTCTCCCGGCGTGGCTGGTAGATTGCCATTTGGACGGTATCAATATCATAGATTCCGTCGAACAGTTCCAATGCGCCCAGTGCATACAGCATCATCTGAGGATTATCCACGGCGGAAACCTCCACGCCTTTGCCATGTTTGTAGTCAATAATGTAGAGTGTTCCGTCTGCGATGATCACACAGTCGCCTGTGCCGAAACCGTCTTTGACAAAACGGGAAAAATCCAGTTTCTGTTCAATCAGCACGACAGGGTCTTTGCAGGTTTTCTTTGCCTCCTCCACCAGTGAAAGGACATATTCCGCATAACCGCAGGCGCATTCCTCCATTTCCTCATCGTAAAAAGAAAGTTCTGCAGTCGGGTCTGCGGTTTCCATGCTCAATAACAGTTTCAATTTGTGTTCACACAGGCTGTGGGCGTCCGTACCCTGCTGTGCATATTCGCTGCCCGTATCCTCATAATTCTCGCACAGCCTTGCGGACGGCGGGCAGGCAAGCCAGCGGTGGCTTGAGGATGCAGATAATAAAGCGTGTTTTCCCATTTACAGCACCTCCGCATCCGCAAGCAGGGCAGGGTACTCTGACGGATTGATATCCGACAGCTTATCCGCACCATGCTTATTCAGCAGCTCTTTTACCTCTGCCGTATGTCCCGCACGGGATTTTTCTGCCAGCACCGCACGGACTTCCTCCAGAGTCAGAATCTTCTCCTCCAGCTCTTCCTTCGGAGCCTTTTTCGCCGCAGCTTTCGGTTTTCCTTTTTTCCCCGGCTCCTTTGTGGCTGTCATTTCTGCAGATTCGTCATTCTCTGCCACTGCATCCGCAACCGCCTGCAGGCTGTCGGCAAGGGAACGCAGATCCCCGATAACATCAAGCAGTAACTTCACTTTCCCCATGTACAACTCCTCCTTCCTTTACCTCACTGATAGCCAGCTCCCTGACAGAGTCGCCCGGCACGATTACCGTAAGCCGCTGTTTATCCCCCAGGAGGAAGCGTAAGAAACGCTCCCTCACGGAGATATGGCGGCAGCTCACAATCCCGCCAGTGGCCGGCTTCTTTGAAACACTGATCTTTAATGTGTGGTCCATAATCCACCCCTTTCTGAAAGGTGTGTTAAAACTGCCTTTCACTATACGGAGATTTGGAGGTGTATTTGGGGACCTGTAATCAGAAATTCTTTAAAAAATATTTTTTAGCTGCTTCTATGGACTTTTTGACAGCCTTGTGATCCACCCCTTCTAGGCGGGCAACCTCACGCATGGACTTTCCCTGTACATACAACAAAAGCCTTCTCCTCTGGACTTCCGGTAGTTCTTCTAAAAGTCTTTTGATATGCCGTTTATCCACCATCTGTTCTAACAAACTTTCCGGGGTATCCCTGTCCGCATATTCACTTCCCTCAAAATTCACTGCATCCAGCGAATAACAATGGTAACGTTCCTTTCGTGCAAGGTTGTCCTCCAGACGCCTGGACTCAATGATGACAGCACCAATAGATTCCTCCACCTCGACCTCTGACACCGTTCCGTCTGCAAATTCATATTTAATTTTCATTCTGGTTTCCTCCAATCTTGAGATTTTTGAAAGTTAAAAATTCAAGACCGAAGGGCGGTGCGCGAGAATGATAAGATGTCAGGAACAGACTTTTTACGACAAAGAAAAAGCGCACCCACCATAAGGCAGATGCACTCGTTTTAAGAATATGATTGGATTTTGGGGAATGTATAGGAGATAAAAAGAAGTGTGTCGAATAAAAAAATACCGCAATCCCCTCAAAGACTGCGGTATGTATTAAAAAAATATGTATGATTAGCGTCGGCGGACATCTTGTCCCTGTCCGTATTTTATGCATGATGTCCCCTTTCCGGGGATACGCAGCATTCAATATAGCCTTCCCCTGACAGCTTGTCTGTGGGGGAAATTATACAAAACGTAACAGTAGAACAACTGTAGACAAACAGTAGAAACGCAGTAGAAAATCGCAAATTACGACATGGTACAATGAAAAAATGAAATTTAAAATCTGATTTTATGGGAATATATAGAATTTATTTGTAATAGATTCTTTAAAATAGACAAAAAAGAAACGGCTCAGTTTCCCAAGCCGTTATTATGTAGCATCTTTTTCTTCTAAATTTACCTCAAAACAATAGCCAACTTCACGCACGCAACGGATTGAAAAAGGTGCATCCGGCTCTGCTTCATATAGTTTTTCTCGCAAATTGCGGACTTGACATCCTACTGTGTTATTCTCGCTACCAAAACTTTCTTCTCCCCATACTTTCTGGTATATTTGGTCATAGGTAAGAACACGCCCTTTATTAGCCACGAGGAAAGCTAAAATTTCATATTCCTTTGTGGTGAGATTGATTTCCCGACGGCCGCGGTATATTTTCCGGCGGTCGGGATAAATCTCAAGTCCTGGAAGTGAAACCACCGACTCATCTTTTAGCCGTAAGTATTCAAAACCTGGATGTTTCTTTAGCACACCCATGATTTCTTCAAAAGCTGAAGAATTATGTTCGCTAAACTCTATTATTAATATACGTCCGATTGCTTTCACCCCCATAATAAGTATCAATTTAACTATCCTAGCAGAGTCAATGGGCTCTATCTCAAATTCAGATATATCATTAATAATTTCTTGGAAAATTTGACGTGTACTTTCGTATTGGCAATATAAACCAGCTCGGCTTAGTTTTGTGATCTCACAAATATCTTTTATTGTTACTTGTTTAAATCCCTTTTCGGCAAATAAGGAACCTGCATATTTTTAATATATTTCCTTGCTTCCTGTCCTCTTCTATTCATATTCAGCCTGACTTTCCAACATCTCCTCAGCAGACATCATAATTGGCATTCTCATTTTTAATAAACAGAATCCGATTTTTTCTCTGTTAATCAGCACTGCTTTTTTACCCCAATCCCTTTAATAACCTTTACATGTAAATCTTTTGCATCAATCAAGCTTTCCTGCCTACACTTTGGGCAGTAGAGAGGATAGTTTCTCAATATGGTATCTTCTTTAATCCTGTCATGGGTTTTACCGCCGCAAATAGGATAACATATCCATTTCATATTTTCTATCTGCATACAATCACCACGCCGACCTTAACTATAAATTTCGAACCGAGCGTACAAGTAATCACATCCATCCATTTTGTCATACAACCCTCCATATTCCAATTTTTTAAGATAAACAGTAGCTTTGCTTTTACCAATTTCACATTCTACAATTGGCGATAGTTTTTTTTGCCAATATAACCTACTACCAATATTGCGATTGAAGTTAAAAACATTATAATGGGAAGTTGATTTATAAATTTTTCATATAAGTAGCCATAGAACAAAATACCTATTGGCAAGGCAGCACTTACTATCGCCGAATAAAAGGCCATGATACGTCCTAACATATCATCAGGTACATTCTGCTGAATAGCTGACATAATAAAAATCCCTGCTATGCTTGCACTTATGAAAACGACAATACTAATCACTACAAATATGATATAGGTCAAGTTTGCAGAAAAATTAAATAAAAGGCTACCGCCAAAAGCTGTTATTGATATTCCCATAATCCAAAACAGCCGATAGATTTTATCCGTTTTGAATTTATTAGCAATTACTCCAGCAATTATCCCGCCTATCAGTCCGGCAGCTCCCATAAAAGCCTGTGACAGACCATTCAACACAGAGCTTAAATTAAGTACAACTCGAATTATGAATGGTGCGCCTGTTGTAATTAAGGGCTGTATCAAGAAAACAAAAGCAGCATTTAGGAGAATTGCTTTGAATACGTATACTTGTTCTGATGTTAGGAAATGGAAACTTTCGCCTAAGTCTTTTTTTATTGCGTGTAATGGGTTGCTAATTGGAGGCAATGTGTTCTTCGGTATTTTTATAAACGCCTCAAGGATAGCCGCAGAGAAAAAACAAATGGCACATCCCAAAAAGATAATTCGTACGCCCTGCAAATCTGTCTTTCCGACCGCACCATAAAGCAGTCCTGCTAATAATGGCCCAATCAGATTAGCAAGCATATTTATTTGACTAACAATAGCATTGGACTGTATAAGGTGTTTTTTTTCTTGAATGAGTGGTATGCTTGATTGTACGACAGGAGTTTCAAAAGAAGATACAACTGCCAATCCTACCATAATAATAGTTATCAAAATAAGCACATTGGAAAACGATAATGAAAGCACTAATAGGACAGCCATAATACCATACAGGCCATCTAAAGCAATCATAAAATTTCTTTTATTATTGCGATCAGCCATAATACCGCCGATAGGAGATAAAAAAACAGGCGGCAGATAGCTGATTGCTGTAATCGTTCCAAATAAAGCGGCAGAACTGGTTAGATCAAGAATTAGCAAAGAAACGGTAAATTTAAGTAAGACAGTTCCAAACATAGATGAAGCTTGTCCTATTATCAAAAATACAAAATTTCGGTTTAATGTTTTTTCTTTCATATCCTGCCTCTTAAAGTTTTTCTTTAATCATAACAATAAAAGCCTGACAACGGTTGTCAGGCTTTCAAAATTATTATGTGGTTTTTACTTGATTATTTCTAACATAGTAGCAATGTCCTCAGTTGCCATTGTTACTTTTGACTTTTCGATTAAAATGTTTCCCCCTGTCATTATGTATGATGGCATTACCCTGATATCCCCATAATAGATTTCACTATTTCGCAATTTATAGGTGGAAATGGCGGGAATTACATTTTTCTTTGTTAACTTTTTTGTAATCATGTTAAAGGCTTTCTTTGCAACATCACCCATAAGCATAATAACCTTTATATTGGGGAATAAAGAAAGCTCTGCTTCTAAATAAGGCAGACTATTTTCAATACTGTTTTTATCAATGGTGTATTCTGTCTTTGGGGTTTTTACGGCATTTGTGATATAGATACCTATTTTTAATATATCTTGTATAGAAGCAACATCTGTTCCCGCCCCTTGCAAAAGAGGGATAGTTGTTTTCAAATAATCAGCGTCTGGAGTTCCATAAAAATCCTGTAAGGGGTCAGAGGGAACAACTTCATTTATCATTATTGCCTTAATCGCAAGCGGGTCAATATCAATGTTGTTTAGATATATACCCTTTGTTATACCTGCTTTCGTTTCAAGTTCCTTTTTTATATTCATATCTTTATTCTCCTTTATGATGATCTCTTGCAGCCTCATGTTTTGCTTGCAATGTTTGACGAATGGATTTAGGCCGGATTATTGTCACTTTGTTTCCAAATGACATAAGAAAACCATATAACCAATTATTTTCTGGCAAAGTGAGTTTAACAGTATATCCATTTTCATGTTCTATAATAGCCGTATCGTCCAGCGTATCAAATAACCTATACCCGACATCTAACGTAAATTCTAATTCTAAGTCTATTAAATCTCCAATATCCTCTGGCACTGGAAAAACGGAATCATATTGGTATGTATCTGTTTTGCGTTCAAAATGTACCTCGGTTATAATTAGTTTTTTATCCGTGAAAGACGAAACAACCTACTTTCATTTCTTGAAAGACAAAAAGCATTCAAGTACCATGCCCTGTCTTTATAAACCAATTTGTATGGATATACATTTCTTTTTCCGCTATTCCCGGAAGAATTATGATAGTCAAAAGTGATTTCACGGTTTTCTAATATAGCTTGCTTTAGTTGTCTAAACAATCTATTTTCGCTTTCCGCAACACTGCCCCAACGTGAAAAATCCACATCAATCCAATCAGTTAAACCGATTTGAAAAATTGCACCAAGTTTCTTCAAAATGGTGTCTACCTCTGGATATTGAACGGCTGACAAACTTTGCAAGCTAGATAATATCTCTAACTTTTCGCTATCTGAAAAAAAGGATTTGTCAAGAACATAATCATCAAGAAACTGTATGCCGCCGTTTCTTCCGGTTGTAACGTAGATAGGAATACCTGCACTACTTATAGCGTCTACATCACGATAAATTGTACGGACAGACACTTCAAATTTCTCTGCCAATTCAGGCGCAGTGGCATGTCCCTTATCCAATAGGTAATACAAAATCCTAAACAGTCTGCTTTCTTGCAACGCATCACCTCCATGCTTGATTATATAATTATGACAATGCCGTATCAAGGTTATCATAGGATTTATTCTTGTCAATTGCAAAATGACAGAATTTCACATATCCCTTATTTAATGTTCATAGACATGAGCCAAATATTGTTTAACTCATTCCTATGCTACTCACATCACACCATGTTATTATTGTTAGAATTTTTGCACAATGTTCTTTTGACTATGCGGCACTGTTTAAAAGGACCCCCGACCATGAGTATATTGCCGTACACTGCTCACATAGTCAAGTTAAATATTCCTCCAACTCTCCCACACCCTATTAAAGGAACAGCTATGAATAAATATGACTTCTAGACTTTTGAAACAATGCAATGATCAAAGTGGTGCAGATGGCTGTAAGAAATGTCGATATCCCCCGCTACCTTACGCAAATATACCCTTATCAATTCTATCCACTCAACATTCTGTTTAACAATCCTGTCTACTCGACATACCCAATTTCTATTCTGTCAACTCAACTCTCTGCCATATTTTACGGTTGACCAGTTCCCCTTATCTTTTAGAACACAAAAATCCGAAAGCTAGAACAAATCTTCCAAACTGTTTCAACCCTCGGAAATCCCTTGTTTTCTACACTTTTTCAATTCTTTATTTCGTGACCCGTGACATCAACACGACACACTCAACATGCCGAGTCCCGGCAAAATTATCAAAGGCCTTCAGCACCTTCACCTCATACCCGTAATACTGCAGATAATACAAATTCTCCGCCAGGCTCTTGGGATTGCAGGAAACATAAACTATCTGCTCCACCCCATAGCTGATAATCTTATCCAGGGCTTTGGGCGAAATCCCCACCCGGGGCGGATCCACCACGATGACGTCCGGCTTTTCGCTCACAGTTTCCAGCACTTCAAACACGTCGCCGGCCAGAAATTCGCAGTTGTCCAGGCCGTTTAAATCCGCGTTTGCTCTGGCCGCTTCTACTGCTTCAGGCACCAGCTCCACGCCCACGGCTTTTTTGGCTTTGCGGGCCATGGTCTGGGTGATGGTTCCGGTTCCGCAGAAGAGGTCGAAGATCGTTTTGCCGCTGAAGTCGTCGATGAGGTTGACGGCGTAGGAGTAGAGCCGCTCTGCCGCTTCCACATTGGTCTGGAAGAAGGAAAAAGCGCTAACCTTAAAGTCCAATCCCATGATCTGCTCCATGTAATAGTCCTGTCCCTGCAGGATTTTCAGCTCTTCGCAGTAAACGGCATCGGCCAGCCGGTCGTTAAAGGTCCGCAGAATGCCCACAAGCTGGTGCTCCAAATCCAGCGCGTTGAGAGCCTCTGCATAGCCTTCCTCATCAAAGCCCGGTTCCGTAGTCGTCACTAGGTTCACAAGGAGCTGTCCAGTACGAACGCCCCGCCGCAAAACCAGATGGCGCAGCAGGCCCTTGTGGGATTTTTTGTGGTAAAAGGAATAGCCTTTTTCTTTGCAAAAGTCCAGAGTTACCCGCAGCACCTTGTTAAAATCCGGGTGAACCAGCTGGCACTCGTCCACGGTTACGATGGACATAAAACGTTTTTTGCGGTGCATTCCCAGGGTCATTTCGCCTCCCTTTTCCATGTCGCCGAAGGTATATTCCATCTTATTTCGGTATCCGTACTGGCCGGGGCTCGCCTCAATGGGGAGAATGCTGCCGCAGCGGATTTCCTTTCTTTCCAAGAGCTGCAGCACTTCCCGTTCCTTTATTTTCAACTGTTCTTCATAAGGCACTCCCTGATACAGGCAGCCGCCGCAAAATTCATTGTGCTTACAAATTTCCATATTGTTCCTTTCTCGCATCCTTTTCTTACATTTCTACGCTCTTACTTTTCCCTAAAAATTCCCGTAGGCAGCATAAAACTCCCGTTTATACTCCAGGAACCGCTCCTCCTCTATGGCTGTGCGGATGTTCTTCATCATGTTCACTAGGAAGTGAAGGTTGTGGTTGGACAGCAGCATGGCGGACAAAATTTCATTGCACTTAAATAGATGCCTCAGGTATGCCTTTGAATAATGGCGGCAGGTATAGCAGTCACATGCAGCATCAAGAGGTGTAAAGTCCCGTTCATACTTGGCGTTTTTGATATTGACTTTGCCGTAGGAGGTCATGGCCATTCCGTGGCGGGCGATTCTCGTGGGAAGCACGCAGTCGAACATGTCGATGCCCCGCTCGACTCCTTCAAAGAGATAATCGGGAGTTCCAACGCCCATGAGATAACGTGGTTTTTCCGGCGGAAGATAATCCACACAGTCATCCAGTATTTCGCACATCAGTTCCTTCGGCTCCCCTACGCTGAGGCCTCCAATGGCATAGCCGGGCAGATCCAGGGCCACGATCTCTTCTGCCGACTGCTTTCGCAGATCCGGATACATGCCCCCCTGCATGATGCCGAAAAGGGCCTGTTTTTCCGTATTTTTGTGAGCTTCCTTACACCTCACGAGCCACCTGGTGGTCCGCTCCAGGGAATTTTTTACGTAGGCCCGATCCGCCGGATAAGGCGCGCATTCATCGAAAGCCATCATAATATCTGATCCCAGGGCAGTCTGTATTTCCACAGATTTTTCCGGTGACAGCATATGCTTTGAGCCGTCGATGTGAGAACGGAACTCTGTGCCTTCTTCCGTAATTCTTCTCAGATCTCCCAGACTAAAGACCTGAAAGCCGCCGCTGTCCGTCAGGATGGGCCTGTCCCAGTTCATGAATTTGTGAAGCCCGCCTGCTTCTCTTACAATATCGTGTCCCGGCCTTAAGTACAGGTGGTACGTATTGGAAAGGATGATTTCCGCACCCAGCTCCTTTACTTCCTCCGGGCGCATGGCTTTTACCGTAGCCGCTGTTCCAACCGGCATGAATACCGGAGTTTCAATAGTTCCGTGAGGGGTTGTCAGCCTGCCCCTTCTCGCCTTAGTCTCTTTATCCTTTTTTATCAGCTCATAGCTTATCGCTGCCATAATCTGCCTCTCTTTCTTTTGTTCTGAATGTTAATCATATCATAGATGTCTCTGTTTTTCATCTGTTTTGCAGGTTCTAAAAAAGAAAAAGATCGAAGCGCCTTGCCGATCTTTTCCCTTTCATAAATTTTCTCTTTTCCTTCCCTGCTGCCTTCTCATTTCAGCTCCGGAAATCTGGCTGTTATATATTGAAACAAAATTTCCTCAATCTGCTCATCTGTAAAATATGTCGTATCCAGCACCAGATCGTAGCCTCTCAGATCCAGCCACTTCTTTCCGGTAAAAGTATTAAAATACCTGGCCCGCTCCCGATCCTCATGCTCAATATGCTTTCGCTTCCTGGTTCCCTTGACCGGCTTTTTCAGCGTTTTTTCCAGCCTGGCCATGCGGGAATCCATATCCGCCTGCAGGAAGATGCTGGTATGTTTTTCATAATTTCGGAAAAGATACGAGGCGCAGCGCCCGATGATCACGCAGGGCCCTTCCTCTGCCGCTTCCCGCATGATCTGCGTCTGTGTTTCAAAGAGCTGCTTGCTGGTAGGCGTGTACCAGGCGTCCGCCACATAGGGCATATCGTATACGGCTATCTGTGCCAGAGCGCCCCATATGGAGCTGTTTCTTTCATCAATGAGCTCCAGGCTTTCCTCCGACAGTTCCAGACGTTCCGCTGCCTTTACCAGGATTTCCTTATCTATGTATCGGAAGCCAAAATGCTCCGCAATGGCTCTTCCCATAGCAGATCCCCCGCTTCCCAGCTGTCTGCCGATACTAATGACATGATGTTGTTCTTTCAATGTTCAAGCCTCCCGTTTTCTTTTATTCTATCATAGTTCGCCGTTTTTTCCAAAAAAGATCCGCTGCCAATTATCCTGCATATTAATCGCAAAAAATATCATCGATCCGCTTTTCCCTCTTCACAAAGAGAATTGCCATGATCAGGGCGATGGCGCTGAGCCCCGCAGCTACTCCAAAGGCCGCGTGCATTCCCCGAAGCGTAGCCTGCACACTCCCCGCGCTGCCGCTAAAGGCTGTCACCATGGTCATAATGGTAATGAGAATTGCCGTACCGATGGAGCCTGCCACCTGGCGGGCCGTGTTGTTGATGGCGCTACCGTGGGCGATCATGCGGTTCTCCAGGGAATTGAGTCCCCAAGTGGTGATAGGCATATTGACAAGAGACATGCCAAACATGCGAACCGTATAAATCATGCACAAAAATCCGAAGCTCCAGTTTTCATCCATAAAGACGAAAAACAGAGAAAAGGCGGTCATAATGCCAAGGCCCGTAATAGCGATACTCCTGGGGCCAAAGCGGTCAAAGAGATTTCCCGTAATGGGGCTCATAATACCCATGATAATGGCACCCGGAAGCATCACGAGCCCAGACTGCATGGCGCTGAAATGCAGGATATTCTGCAGATAAATCGGTGTAATAATCGTACCCGCAATTAAGGCCGCGTTGATAATCATGCTGATAATGGTGGCATAGCTGAACTCCTTTGTTTCCAGAACCCGCAGCTGCAAAAGAGGTATTTTCAGCTTTAGCTGGCGGCGGACAAAAAGGATGAAAAATACGATGCCTACTACCAGAGGCGCCAATGTCAAAGCGTGGCCCCATCCATAGGTTCCCGCCGCACTGAAGCCGTAGAGCAGGCCACCAAATCCTAAGGTAGAAACGATCACAGATGGGAAATCCAGCTCTGGCTTTCCTGTTTCGCCCACATTCCTCAGAAGGAAGCATCCTAAAATCACATCAATAGCCGCAAGGGGCGCGATAACCAAAAAGACACTGTGCCAGCCCCAGGCATCTACCATCCAGCCCGCCAGAGTCGGCCCCACAGCCGGTGCGAAGGCGATAACGATTCCCACCGTTCCCATAGCCGAACCCCGCTTTTCCTTTGGAAAGAGCAGCAAAATAACGGTCTGGATCATCGGCATCAAAATCCCCGCGGACATGGCCTGCAGAATGCGGGCGATTAAAAGAAGTAAAAAGCTTCCCGCAAAACCCGCCAGAGCCGTCCCTGCTGTAAAAAGAACCATGGAGCTCAAATAAAGCTGCCTAGTGGTAAACCGGTCGATTAAATATGCGGTTATGGGAATCATGATCCCGTTGACCAGCATAAAAGCTGTCGTAAGCCACTGACCTTCCACTGCCGTAATATGCATATCCCGCATGATGCTTGGCAGGGCCGGTGAAAGAATGGTCTGATTCAGCACCGCAATAAAGGCACCGGAAAGCATGACGCCGATGATCAATGTATTTCCCCCTGATTTTTCCCGCTTCAAACTCTGTTGTCCCATACTGTTTTATTCCTCCTCACTCTCTAATGCCTTCAATTCTGCCAACAGGCGCTCCGCTTCCTCAAGCTTTGCTCTCCTGCCGCTCTTTTCATAGTCTTCTAAGGAAGACCGTAGTTCTGCTGCCAGCCTTTTTTTCTGGAAGATCGGCCTAAGCTGCTTTTCCTCGTTTTCAACTGCGCTCCTTATCTCGTCAAGCTGCTGCCTTGTGAGCAGCCTCTTTTTGCCCCTGCGCTTTTGCAAAATGGCTTCCAAGCTATCGGCAATAAAGTCTGCTGCCGCCTTCTCGTCCAGCTCCACAATGTCATCCTTCGCCACAATGGAAATCTCCCGCATCAGGCCGTTGAAATTGATGGTAAGCTCTGCTGCCAGCGCTTCATCCTCCAGCTCAAAGGCCCTCATGATCACATGCAGAAACAAATCAAACATGTGGAACCGATTTCGATTCAGAGCAGGCAGGCACTTTTCCATCTGCTCCGGCGTAAAGGAGAGAATCAGCTCATCTGTAAAGCGGGTTCTCTCTGCAAAATTCTCCATCCGCACCAGAATGCTCTCCCTGAGAAGTTCCCTTGGCCGCAGATCCTGCCGATCCATGATGTTCTCCGTTTTTTCCTTCATCTGTTCGGTAAGGTAAAAGGCTGCCAGAATGCCGATTGCCTCTTTTGAATCGAAAAATTTGTAAAGCGTTGCTTTTGAAAAATTGCATCCTACCGCAATATCCTGCATGGACGTCTTTGGATAGCCTTTTTCCAGAAAGAGTCTCAGCCCAGTTTCTAAAATCTGCTGTTTTTTCGTATCCATAGGTTCCTTTCTCCGGTGCCTCTGCCGCACGGCCCACATCCACCGTATCCATTTGAGGGCCTGCCCCAGGCATCCTCCTGCCTTCTCTCTCAAAGAAAAACTCCCCAGTATCCTCAGTATTCCCTCTGCTGAACTGGTGAGTTTTTTCTAAACTCTATGGTTTTATTATCCGCTTTTCTATGTGATTTGTCAAGAGTGTATTTTGCAAATCATAAGAAAAATTCCACAAAAAAGATAAGAATGCTTAAAAATTTGAAACAGAGAATGCAACTATCTTTTCTGTTTTTCCAAAACTTTTTTAATAATTTCTTCAATACTGCCCTGTGTTTTCCTTTGATTCTTATCCTTTTGAATGCGGATCACTACCTCTTTGGATCGTTCTTCCTCCCGCTCCTGTTCCTCAAACAATTGTTCCAGATCCTCGGATTTCAGCGCCGCTTCTAAAACTTGTACTGCATAATCTGAAATGCCTTCCCAACTTCCATATAAATCGTTTATAGCCTTATCGATCTGAGAATACTCAATCGGGGCTCCAAAGTTTCTCTGTTCCCGCACGATGCCTATAATGTCGGACAGGTCTTTTTTATAACGCCTGCCTGACATCAATTTCATAGCAACAAGATATTCCGCCTGAATCGTTCTGACTTCCAGTATATTGGAATATGTACGATAATGCCTGGAATACTGCGATAATTTTGGAGTGTATGAAGCCGTATTTTTAAAATCAGTGTTCAACCAGCCATTAGGCAGTTCAAGCCGATCGCCCACTGCATTAATAGCCTCCTTCATTGCTGATGAAGCGGTAATAACAGCATCTATATCATAAGTCATCTCGCGGAATCCATAATTGACAAGAATTGCTGCACCGCCGATCAAGATAATCTCAGTCGGCATCTTTCTCCCATTCCGTTTACGGAATTCTTTCGCCAATTCCTTCAAATAATAGTCCAGGTTTTCTTTTGTAAACGCTTTATCAACAGACATTTCTCACATCGCTCTCTATTATGTTAAATCTTTTAAACTCAGGGATCGCTTCTTTCATGCTCTGTTCCCTTAGATCCAGTGAAGCATCCAGTCTTGCCGCAAGTATAATGTCCCTTGGATATAACGGCTCCGGCAAGGTGCAGCCACGGATATCGTCGTACTCTCGGCACAATGGCAATTCATTTTCTCTGCTCAGGTAGTCCACCATAGCGAGCAAATAAAAGCTTTCCCTGTACCACTGCTTTTTCCAGTAGGTGCGGATTTCATCTGCTGTCAAAGTATCAATAATGAAGTCAAGATCTCCCTTATCTTTCACCATATGGCAAACATTGCTTTTGAACGCTTCAAAGCTGCTTCGATAGGGTATTGCATTTTTTTCTTTCCGGTGTGCCTTTTGCATTGCTGTTCCCCCTTTTGCAAGTCCCATGATTTTTATACAATATACCATTGTATACGGAAAAAGTACAGAACAAAGAAAACGTTTGCTCTGTACTTTTTTCTCTGCTTTTCCAGCGTCCTGAACTCCACTTCTACCAGAGCGTAACCACAATCCCCCCTTCGTTATCGCCGGAAATCTGGTATGGCCGCCCCTCTGGAATCTCTGCCGCCGCACCCTCAGTCCCTGCCGAGATATACTGTATTTCAATAGACTTATGCCCGCAGCTCCAGACGATCCGTTTTTCCTTTCGCAGAAATTCCAGATATTCCTCCAGCGACAGCGCCTTTTCCTGCATGATCAGGGAGTGGGGAAATCCTACATAGCGGAAGTGCCATGGTTCGTGGGCGATTCCCGTGGCAGCTTCTTTCCCCTTTTCATATCGCTGGACGAAGCCAAACCAGGGTGCTTTGTTGCGAAAGTCCTGACACGGCCCCGTATAAGGAAAAGAAGGACAGATCTCGTCGATGGGTTCCTTGTTTTCCCCCAGATCGATGGCCAGGCCGCATTCGTGCTCGCTGCACCGGGGCAGGGCAACATAGTTTCTGGTAAAGTTTTCACCATTATCGCGAAGGGACTGTTGATACAGGTTTTTCTGTTCCTTGTGGCTGCGGAAGCCGCTTACACTGATGATCTCACTCTGTTCCTCCAAAAGGAGCTTTAACTGAAGGGCTGCCTCCCGCTGCAGCTTTACCCCTCTTCCCACGACCCGAAGCTCCTGTCTGCCGATGGTTTTGCGCAGGGGATGCTCTTTATTGACCAGGATCAGAGGGCCTGTAAAAATCTGCTCCTTATCCAGTAAGACTCGCTTCATGCTCCCACCTCCGTCTGCAGCAGCTTTTCCACGATTTCCTCATAGGAAAGGCCCGTCGCTTTGAGCATATTAGGATAACGGCTGTGGGTGGTAAAGCCCGGAATGGTATTGACCTCGTTAAAGACCAGTTCTTCCTTTGGTGTAAGGAAGAGATCGACTCTGGCAAAGCCTTTGCAGCCAAGGGCCCGGAAAATGCGTTCCGCGGCTTTCTGGATTTCCAGAGCTTTTTGCGACGAAATGCGGGCAGGCACGTAAATATGGGATTTTTCCTGGGTATATTTTTCCTCAAAATCGAAAAATCCACCCGGTGTCTCAATTTCATCCACCGTCCCCAGCAGGAGTTTTTCTTTTCCCAGGACCGCACAGCCCACCTCAAAGCCTTCGATATTTTCTTCCAAAATGACCTTTGTATCATAGGCAAAAGCAGCCTCCAGCGCCCCGGCCAGCTGGGCTTCATCATATACCTTGCTGATGCCGATGGAGGAACCTTCCGCAGCCGGCTTGACATAGATCGGGTAGCCTGTTTTTTCTGCCCAGACAGCCGCCTGGCCTACTTTACCGCGCCTGTCCAGCACGAGGGATTTAGGAACCCGTATTCCTGCTGATTCCACCAGTCTGTGGGACATATCCTTGTCCATGCAGATAGCGGAAGACATGGTGCCGCAGCCGATGACCGGAATCCCTGCCAGCTCCAAAAGGCCCTGGATGGTTCCGTCCTCCCCGAATCTCCCATGAAGCACTGGAAGGGCCGCATCCAGCTTAATCAGCTGTTTTTTCGCGTCCTTTGTGAAAATCAGGCCGCCGTCTTCCTTGTCTGGGGAAATGACCGCCGAAATGCATGCTTCATCCAAATGCCAGCTGCCGTCTGCGATCCGCTGAATGTCCCCCTGATATAAGTACCACTTTCCTTCTTTGGTAATCCCAATCAGCACAAGTTCATAATTCTGCAAGTTGATGTGGCTGATGATGCCGTATGCTGACTGCAGCGATACATCGTGCTCAGAAGAGCATCCTCCGAAGATAACCGCGATTGTTTTTCTCTCTTTTTTTGCTTTCATAAGACTGATTCCTCCTTTATTTCTACACATTCCGGAAGCTGGTATGCGATTTCACAGCAATTGCTGTAAAGCTTTTCCTCGCTTACCTCTGCTTTCTGCATTCTTGCGATTCTTTTGCGGTAAACATCTGCCTGCTGATAGATGACCCCGTTTTTTCTCACATATGCTACATTCCTGTTGAGAATTTCGTATTCCGCATCCGGCTCAAGCTCTGCCCTCAAGAAGCCGTAAATCCGCTCCTCATCAAAGTCGATTTTAATCTGATAAACCTGCTGCTTGTTATTTTCCACCTTCAGATCGATCCAGCCCTCGCTGACCGTAGCATCCATCCCTGCAAGGCTTGTCCCCGGATCGGGAAATTCCTTTTTTCCATGACCCCTGCGCTCTGTGATTCGGAGCGGAGAGTGAAGGAACAGGTCGAAAAGCAGATTGCTCATCTGACAGAGACCGCCGCCAGAGGTTGTCATCATCTCGCCGTTTACAACCGTCAGCCCTTCCCGGTAAGGTGTTTCCTTATCCGCGTGGCGAACCGCTTTCCAAAAGGAAAAGGTCTCCCCCGGCCTTATCACCATGCCGTCCAGCTTTTTTGCCGTCAGCTTCAGATTAAAGACCTTGTTTTCCTGGTACTTCATGTCAAAGCCCGTTTCCCGATTATAAAGAGGGCTGGAGCTTTTTGCTTGGATATAGGGCAGCGTTTTTTCTTCCATCTGCTGCGCGTATTTTCGTCCGTCCAGTGCCATGCCCATATAAAAGCAGAATGTTCTCTGCCACTTTCTCAGGGGCAGGATCCAGGGGATAATCTCTGTCAGCCTTTTTCTTCCCATCTTGTCTTCCTCTCTTTTATCTTCCTTTTCATCATTCCGTGCCTTTGGTCTTTCCTGTATCAAAAAACCTGCCGCAACAACTGATATCCTTATTGTATCAGCGTACAGCAGGTTTTGTTTTAACACGAACTTACGGTGCGATTAAGAAATTGTGTCGTAAATCTTAATTCTTCTTAATAATTTGAAAACTTACTGCATTTCTCCACTGCTGTCCGCGGCAACCGGATAACGCTGCATTTCGTTTGACAAATCCCAATCATCATTATATGATTATCCTATAAAAATAGATTACATTGACTGGAGGATTTAATATGTTTAGTAAAGCTATTACAAGAAAACCATGCAAAGCTTTAGTGGATGGCATCACAACCGCCATGTTTGGGGAAGGGACTCCCGATTATGAAAGCGCCCTCGCCCAGCACAGCGAATACGTATCTGTATTGAGGGAATTAGGACTTGAGGTCACGGAGCTGGAAGGCGATGAGCGATATCCCGACTCATGTTTCGTAGAGGACCCTGCCGTCGTCATGGAGAACTGCGCAATCATCACCAACTCTCCCAGAGAATCGCGCAACGGTGAACGATATGAAATTCTCAATACCATTAAGAAGTTTTACACGGATTCCCAGATTTTCTTTATCGAAGCTCCCGGAACCATGGAAGGCGGCGACATAATGAAGGTGGGCAATCACTTCTTCATCGGCCAATCTGAGCGAACCAATGCGGAAGGAGCAAAACAGTTCAACGATATCGTAACAAAATTCGGTTACACCTCTTCTACGGTTCCTGTGACAGAAGGGCTTCATCTGAAGGATTTCGTGATTTATCTGGAAAACAATAATATGCTGGTTTCAGCAGCCATGAACGAAGAGCCGTCCTTCCGTGAATTCAACCGTTTTGTCATTGATGCGGATGAGCTGTACGCCATCAACAGCATGAACATCAACGGCACGGTGCTGGTACCGGAGGGATATCCCAAAACGCTGAAGATCGTGGAGGATTTAGGTTATCCGGTCAAGGTTGTAAGTACGGATGAATTCCGCAAAATCGACGGCAGCCTGACGTGCCTGTCCCTTCGTTTCTAAAACCTGATACAAAAAATGGGGAGCAATCACACCGGTAACGCCTGTCCGATTTTGATCTGCTCCCTCATTTAAAAAATGATTAGGCCGCCTCTCAGCCTAAATCTATCCCTTTCATCACAGCAAGGATTTTATCCGAAACCTTCTCCTGCAGATAAACCGGATTCAGCTGCCTCTTAGAATATTTCAGATAGCTGTCCTGCGTGCTCTACACCAGCGCCTCTGTAAAAGTATCGTTCCCAGCTAAAATATGTCTTACTTTCAATATATTCCTCTGGGTGCTCCAGCATTCCCCTAATGCTGCCTTCAATCAAGCCCGACTTAAAACCAGCCACTCAAAGGACTCCGGCAAGTATCCCTTCTCTGGTCACAATCACATAATAGTTGCCCGTTGTCACCGCAGGCAGACGCAGTGAAAATCTTTGACCGTTCATTTTTCATAAGGATGAGGGTTTTGACGCCGCCGGAAAGGGACAGGGCGGGATTTTATCCAGAACAGGGCTGTCGATAACTCCGCTGTCTAAAACAATGGATTTATCCACATCCAAGATCATCTCCCTTGCAGCAGGATCGGTAATCCAGGCGTCCTCATATGCATTTTTAAAATAAACTGCGGTATTAAAAATTGCCTCTGGCATATCTCCATAATAAATCTTCAGCATCCTTATACACCTCCATTAATGCGCAGCTTTATCCGGCCTGTTGTTATCCGCACCAACGCCCCCTGCTGTTTCCAAAAATTCCAGTATTTCCGAAAGCCTGCGCTTACTTCCCGGCGCAAAGCGGATGAAGGGTTTTACACCGCCGTGAATGAAGAGCTTCATGCCATATTTGACCGACAGGTCTGCCAGAGCCTTTGGGCTGAGTCCATTCTCCTGAGCAAAGTGAAAGAGGACTTTGCTTCCCTCTTCATGGATCCTGGTAATGCACAGCTTTTCCGCCATGGAGCGAATTCTGGAAATGGTGATCAAGTTCATGGTATCCCGGGGAATTTCGCCAAAGCGGTCGATGAGCTCGTCGATGATTTCCTCTTCATCCTCCGCACTGGCGACAGTGGCGATTTTTTTGTACATCTGAAGCTTTAAGACTTCATCGGAAATATAACGTTCCGGGATGAGGGCCGTCACATTCAGTTCAATGGAAGCTTCCTCCCGGTCCGGATTTACGACTTCTCCACCCAAAGCCCGCACCGCATCATCCACCAGCTTGCAGTACAGCTCGTAGCCCATGTTCATCATATGACCGTGCTGATCCGTTCCCAGGAGGTTTCCCGCGCCGCGGATTTCCAGATCCCGCATGGCTACCTTAAAGCCTGCTCCGAATTCGGTGAATTCCTTAATGGCCCGCAGCCGCTTTTCCGCCACCTCGGAGAGGCTTTTGTCCTTTTGGAACATGAGATACGCATAGGCCATCCGGTTAGAACGCCCTACTCTTCCACGCAGCTGATAAAGCTGAGACAGTCCGAATCGATCCGCATCCAACACCAGCATGGTGTTTACGTTTGGGATGTCGATGCCCGACTCAATGATGGTCGTTGCCACCAGCACGTTATTTTCCCCCTCTACAAAATCCATGATCACGTCTTCCAGATGATGCTCGTTCATCTGCCCGTGGCCCACCGCCACTCTTGCCTGGGGAACCAGCTCTTCGATATGGGCGGCGATTTTATTGATGCCCTTTACCCGGTTGTAGACCACGTAGACCTGTCCGCCCCGATCCAACTCCTTTTCAATGGCATCCCGCATGAGGAGATCTTCCTGCTCCAGTACATAGGTCTGCACCGGATACCGTTCCTCCGGCGGCTCTTCGATAACGCTCATATCCTTGATCCCCACAAGGGACATGTGCAGGGTCCTTGGAATCGGCGTTGCCGACAGGGTCAGAACATCTACATTCTTTTTCAGCCTTTTTATGACCTCCTTGTGCTGGACGCCGAACCGCTGCTCCTCATCGATGACTAAAAGACCCAGATCCTTGAATTTCACATCCTTGGAAAGCAGCCTGTGTGTTCCGATGACCACATCCACGCTACCCTTTGCCAGTCCGTCGATGACGCCCTTTTGTTGGGCCTCGCTGCGGAAGCGGGACAGCATTTCCACCTTAAAGGGGAACCTCTCAAATCGCTCTTTTAAGGTATAGTAATGCTGGTTTGCCAGAATGGTAGTAGGAACTAAGACAGCCGCCTGCTTTCCCTCCGCCGCGCATTTGAACATGGCCCTTGCCGCAACCTCGGTCTTGCCAAATCCCACATCTCCGCACAGGAGCCGGTCCATGGCAACGTCCTTTTCCATGTCCTTTTTGATTTCCTCAATGCACCGCAGCTGATCGTCCGTTTCCGTATAGGGGAAGCTGTCTTCAAATTCCCTCTGCCATACTGTATCCTCTGAAAAGGCGTAGCCCTTTTCCATCTGCCTTGCCGCGGAGACCTCCAAAAGCTCCTTGGCCATGCTTGCGATGGCTGCCTTTGCCTTTGCCTTTGTGGCCTTCCACTCGCTGCCGGAAAGCTTGTTCAGTTTTGGGCTGGCGGTGTCAGATCCCACGTATTTCTGGACAATGTCCATCTGCTCTACCGGTACATAGAGGATGTCCTGGCCGCTGTACTTGATTTTCAGGTAATCCTTTTTGATATTCTGTACGGTCAGCTGCTGGATTCCCACGAACTTTCCGATACCATGGTTTTCGTGGACCACATAATCTCCCTGGTGCATATCGGCAAAGGAACGGATGGGCTGGCTTATGCTGCCAGCTTTTTTCTTTTTGCGCTTTTTCTTTTTGGGCGTACCAAAAATATCCCCGTCCCAGATGTAGCAGAATTTTTCTTCCGGAAAATCAATGCCGCCTGTCAGATTTCCCAGCTTCACCCAGACTCTGGACAAAAGCCCCGCCCGATCCAAAAATTCTTCCATATTGGAAACCCGCTCTTCATTGGCGCAGACAATGGTAATTTTGTAATCCCTCTTCAGGTAAGCCTTCAGCTCGCTTTCCAGAAGATCCATCTTTCCATTAAAGACCAGGGTAGGCTTGCTGACCACATTGATCAGCTCGGAAAAGGCTTCCGCCCCCTTGATGGCTTTCTGAAAAGGCGTAAAAAGATATACCCCGTCCATCTGATAAAGCTTCAGATAATCGATTTTGCTCGGGAAGCTCTTTAAATCCGCAGGAACGGCCTGACCCCGGAGCATCAGTGTCTGAAAGTCCTCCGCCGTCTCCTTATCCCGGGTTTCCAGGGTTTCATAGATGCGCCCGGGATCATCAATCATCACCAGGGGATCCTTCATATAGTCCCAGATGTACTGGGTTTCATCGTAAAAATAGGAAAGATAATTTTCAAGATGCTGCAGATTGATGCAGTTTTCGGCAAATTCCACCAGCTGGGCACAGCGTTCCTTCAAGCGTTCTCCCCGCTCCTGCTCCTCCGGACTCAAATCTTCCCCTGTAAACTTTCTTATCTGTCCCCCATAGGCCTGTCTGATGCGGGAAGCCGCGCACTGGAAGGTTTCCCGATCCTTTACAATCTGCTCCGCAGGATAGACGCTGATGCGTTTCAGATTTTCGATGGAGCGCTGGGTGTCCATATGAAAGCTTCTGATGGAGTCGATTTCCGTGTCAAAGAGCTCGATCCGGTAAGGAGCATCCCCATCCGGGGTGAAAATATCGAGAATCGATCCCCGCAGGCTGAACTGTCCCTTAGCGTCCACCATAGGCATCCGCTCATATCCCATGAGGATCAGACGCTCCCTTACTTCTTCTAACTGGATTTCCCCGCCCACTTCCAGGGAAAAGGCCTTTTCCTCAAAGACCTCCTTGGGAGGAAGCTTTCGGATGGCTCCGCTGGCCGGCGCCAGAACAACGCATTCCTCTCCCGTGCATAGCGCTTTTAAGATCCTCAGCCTCTGCAGCATGGCATCCTGATTTTTGGCTTCATAGCGGATGAAGCCTTCTTCCTCAGGCGGAAGTGTATAGATGGTTTTGTCTGAAAAAAAAGAAAGGTCAATCGCCAGGCGCTTTGCTCTTATGTAAGAGGATACCACCACCAGGCACTGGCCCTTTGCGTTTTCTTTCAGCAGTTTTCCCATAACAGGGGCAACTCTGCTCTCAGAGGCCCCCGTAATATTAATCAGTCCCTTTTTTTTCATCGTCCTTTTTCTCCGCAGCCTTATGCCTTATATTGTATTCGTTCATGGCCTTATCTATTCCCTTTGCTACAATACATTCGCTGGCAAGAGCCGCCCGCTCTACCGCTTCTTCCAAAAGCCCCTTTTCCTCTTTTGTAAAACCTCCGGTTACAAAGTCCCGCAGAGCCATCTTCCGCTCTCCTCCCATGCCAATGCGGATCCGGGGGAACTGATCGCTCTGCAGATCGTAGACAATGGAGCGCATGCCGTTGTGGGTTCCCGCGCTTCCTTTTTTGCGTATGCGAACGGTCCCTGTGGGGATGTCGATATCATCGTAGATTACCACTAGATGCTCAATATCCTCCTTGTAGTAATCCATTACCTCCCGCAGGGACTGGCCGCTCAGGTTCATATAGGTCTGAGGCTTTACTAATAAAACCTTTTGGCCGGAGATACGTCCCTCTCCGACCAAAGCTTTATGTTTGATTTTATTGATTTTAATGTCATTTCGCTCTGCCAGCAGATCCAGGGTGATGAACCCGATGTTGTGGCGGGTGTTTTCATATCTTCTGCCTGGATTGCCAAGGCCTGCAATAATATACATATCGGTTTTCCGTCCTTTTGGCTTTCCTTGATTCTATAGTCCTCAGTCAAAGAGCCTGCTGATAGAATCGTTTGTAAAGATTCTTGTCATAGCTTCTGCGAAGAGAGGCGCTACGGAAAGCATTTTCATTTTTTCAATTCTGCGCTCTTCCGGCAGCGGAACCGTGTTGAGGAGCACCAGCTCTTCGATTGCCGAGCTTTCCAGCCGCTCCTTGGCCGGTCCAGACAAAATCGGATGAGTAGCGCAGGCTCTTACGCTCTTTGCTCCCAGATCCCGCAAAGCATTTGCCGCGTTTGTAATGGTTCCGGCTGTGTCGATCATATCATCTACGAGAATACAGTTTTTCCCTTTGATATCTCCTATGATGTTCATAATCTCACTCTTGTTGGGCTCCGGGCGTCTCTTATCCACGATAGCAATCGGCACGCCCAGGGGCTCTGCCATACTTCTTGCCCTTGGAACACTTCCGTGATCCGGAGATACGACCACAAGGTCTTCCAGATCCATATCCTTAAAATATTTGGTCAAAATCGGAAGCCCCACCAGATGATCCACCGGGATATCAAAATATCCCTGAATCTGCGCCGCGTGAAGATCCATAGTTACCACCCGGTCAGCTCCTGCTGCCATGAGGATATTTGCCACCAGCTTTGCTGTAATCGGATCTCTGGCCTTTGCCTTTCGATCCTGGCGGGCATACCCATAATAGGGGATAACCGCATTGATCCTTCCTGCGGATGCCCGTTTCATGGAGTCGATCATGATCAGAAGTTCCATCAGGTTGTCATTTACCGGGTCGCAGGTGGACTGAATTATATATGTATCAATACCCCTGACTGTCTCCCACAGGTTTACAGAAATTTCTCCGTCACTGAATTTTGTCACTGTAGCTCTTCCGAGAGGCTTTCCCATAATTGCTGCGATTTCTTCCGCTAGCTCTGTATGAGAGTTTCCTGCAAAAACCTTGTAATCCGAAAATGCTCCATTTCTCATCTGTACTTTTTCACCTATTCCTTTCTTTACCTTGCTTTCTGCAACAACTACTCAATCTATTTCTTTTTTTTCTTGAGTATGCCTCGTTTTTCTACCCAGCCTTCCAGTACTTTCCCCTTGGACCTGGCCACATACAGAGCTCCGCCGGGTATATCATGGGTCACCGTACTTCCTGCCGCCACATAAGCGCCCTCTTCCACCACTACCGGGGATACCAGATTGCTGTTGCACCCGATAAAGGCTCCGTCTTTGACTGTAGAACGATATTTCTGGCTGCCGTCGTAATTGACAAATACAACACCGCACCCCAGATTTACGTTCTTTCCCACATCGGAATCGCCGATATAGGTCAGGTGGGAAGCCTTTGCTCCATCGCCCATAGAGGAATTTTTAACCTCTACGAAATCGCCCACCTTGCATTCGTTTCCGATTTTGCTGCCCGGCCTGAGATAAGCAAAGGGGCCTACCTTTGTGCGCTCCCCTATCCGGCTTTCCAAAATAACCGAGCTTTGTACTTCCGTGCCGCTGCCTACAAAAGAATCCACAATCCGACTGTTCTGCCCGATAACGCAGTTTTCGCCGATGGTTACATCCCCCTCCAGCACTACGCAGGGGTAAATCACAGTTCCTACCCCGATTGTTACGCTTTCGTCAATGTAGGCTGCTCTCATATCAATAAACCTGACGCCATTTTCCAGATGCCTCAGATTGATCTCCATGCGCTTTTTTTCCATGGCCTCATATTCCTGTAAATTCATTCAAACCTCCTGAATCCATCCTTCTGAACCAACGATTAACGGCTCCGATCCTTTTCCAGAATCAATTCGCCGGCCTTATAAATATCTCCGGCTCCCATGGTGAGGATCAGATCGCCCTCACTGGCATTATTGTATACAAAGCTTGCGATATCTTCAAAGGTTTCAAAGAAATACGCATCCTTGCCCGGAGAAGCTTCTTTTATTTTGTCCACCAGACCCTTTGAGCTGATTTTATAAATATTCTTTTCCCTTGCTGCGTAAATTTCCGCCAAAATCACCTTGTCCGCTTCTGCAAAGCTTTCCGCGAACTCATCAAAGAGAGCCATGGTTCTCGTATAAGTATGCGGCTGGAAAAGGCACCAAAGCTGGTTGTGCTTCATATTCCGCACCGCAGAAAGGGTGGCCTTGATTTCCGTCGGATGGTGAGCGTAATCGTCGATGATTTTAATACCGTTTGACGTAACTCCCATAACGTCAAATCTTCTCTGGGTTCCTGTGAATACCGCAAGTGTTTTTACAATATCCTCCGGAGAAACTCCCAGTATGTGGCAGCAGGCAAAGGCGGCCAGAGAGTTGAGGATGTTGTGCTCTCCCGGAATAGCCAGCTGAAGGCTGCACAGCGCCTGCCCCCCGTGATTTACCTTAAAGTCCGGCAGTCCGTCCGCATTAAAGGTAATATCGCTCACATAGTAGTCGCAGCTTTCATTAAATCCAAAGGTTATGACATTGGGCCGGTCCTTTACAACGCTGTTTACAAAAGGATTCGCGTCATAAGCAATAATAGTCCCGTCCTCAGGAACGAGAGAAGCGAACTGCTCAAAGGAATTCGCGATATGCTCGATATCCTTAAAATAATCCAGATGATCCGAATCAATATTTAAGATAATTTCAATTTTCGGTTTCAGGGACAGGAAGCTGTCCATATACTCGCAGGCCTCTGTGACAAAGTGACCGCTGCCGCCTACCCGGACGTTGCCTCCGATCTCCGATAAGTTGCCGCCTACCAGTACCGTCGGATCCTTTCCCGCGTTTTTGAGAATTAAAGAAACCATAGAGGTTGTCGTCGTTTTTCCGTGAGTCCCGGAAATCGCAATACTGCTGTCGTACTCACTCATCAGGAGCCCCAGAACCTGTGCCCTGGATGCCGTGGGGATGTCTAATTCCTTTGCTCTTACAAGCTCCGGATTATCGCCGCCTACTGCCGCGGAATAAACAACCAGATCCGCTCCTTCTACGTTCTCTGCTCTATGGCCTGTAAATATATGGGCTCCATCGGAAGCGAGCCTCTCGGTTATGTCACTTTCCCTCATATCAGAGCCTGTAACCTTATATCCTCTGTCTATTAAAATCTCCGCAATGGCAGAAAGGCCGATGCCTCCGATTCCAATGCAGTGTATTTGCTGACAATCAGCTAATTTGACCATTGTCTGTTCCTCCCTAAGTCAATTATAAAACGATTATACCATAATTACACAAAAAAATGCGTTGTATTTGACAAAAAAATAAAAAGCAACCAGGATTCCCGAAAGCTCTGCCCGCGGCCTGAAAAAACGCCGCAATCCGACATAAAATGCCGCAATCCTCCCGAAATAGTCAGATTTTTTCTAAAAATCCTTGTAAAATCTTTATAGTTTGTGTATAATTACATTATAAGTGTACTTCTTAAAACACTTATTCAATTTGTCGGAGAGGGTGGTAACTGAAAAATGAACATAACAGATGTAAGAGTTCGTAAAGTAAACGACGAGGGAAAGATGAAAGCGGTTGTATCGATCACGTTTGATGATGAATTTGTGGTACACGACATCAAGATTATTGAAGGGCAGAATGGTTTGTTTATTGCAATGCCCAGCCGAAAAATGGGAGAAGGCGATTTTCGCGATATCGCACATCCCCTTGTTTCTGAGACAAGAAATAAAATCAAAGAGGCTATTTTTGCAGAGTACGAAAAGGTTCTGGCAGAAAAGAATGCTATGGAATTGACGACAGAGGAATAAGTATACAACAGCATCATCCGGTTATGTAATCTCAGCCCAAAAGCTATCGCCAGGCGATAGCTTTTTTTATTGTCTTGTTACAGACTGGATTTTATTTTACCATATAGGCGTCATATACGATGGTCCACTCGTCTTTGCACCCGAGGACCGCAAAGCAGCAGGCTCCGTTAAGCCACTGGTACCGCTGGTCTCCAGTTTCAAACAGCAAGTGCTGGCGGAAATAGTAATCGGCCGGATCCACGTATTCGCCCCGCTCCATTGCCGCGTCCTGCTCAGGTTTGATGACGGCCCTGCCGATGGTTATCAGGGATATGAGGGCGCCGTCGTCTGTTTTTAACAGGTATCTGGTATTGAGCTCATTGACGGTTTCATTGTAGAGCAGGCCCCAGTCAGCGCCCAGATTCATAATTTGGCCGTTTATGACCCCTTCAAAGCTGCCTCCGGTGATGGCCACAATTTCCTGATATCCGCTTCCGATCTCTCCCAGCGGGTATGTATCGCCCAGTAGGACCTGGGCGAGGAACAGCTTTTCAAAGCCCGGCAGAGGCAGCTGGTAATCGGCTAATTTCATCTTACAATTCCCCCTGTACAAGCTTGCCCTCAAACATTACAACTTCCGCTTTGATCTTGTGGATTTCTTCCGGCTCCACTTCAAAAATATTATCACTCAAAATGCATAAATTGGCCCGTTTCCCTGTTTCCAGGCTGCCGGTTTTATCGGCAATCCCCATTCCCAGCGCGTTGTTGATGGTATAGCCCTTGAGCAGGTCTTCAATGGAAAGGCATTCGCAGGCAGGCTCCCGGATTTCTCCATCACAGCCAATTCCGCGCCTTGTGTGGCCCACCTGAATTCCGGCCAGCGGCTCGGCCTCAGGCAGGCTTTCCTCATCCACAATGTCGGCGGAAAAGTTGACAATCGCACCGGACTCGATTATTTCATTAAAAGCATACATGGAATTGTAGCGGGCTTCTCCCAGGTATTTTTTCGCGCCGTCGCCAAATGCGCCTCCTGCCCAGATAGGGGTAAAGTTGATATATACGCCCAGCTCGGCCGCGCGGCGCCTGTCATGGGGGTGAACCAGCTCGCAGTGAAGCAGGCTGACCCGAATGGTGAATTCCCGGCCCTCCGCTTTTTCTTTTTTCTGAGCGCGTTCAACCGCATTGAGGGCTGTACGGAAGGAGCGATCTCCCACCAGATGGATCTGAATGCTGAGGCCTTCCTGGTTGAGCCGTTCAAATACTACGGTCAGCTGGTCCTCGGACATATTGATTTTGCCGAAATTGTTGGGATCGCTGACAAATGGCTCGATGACCGCTCCGGTTCCCAGTTCATTCGTTCCATCCAGAAAGTATTTGATGCTGTCCACGCATATGAATTCATCGCTGTATTGTTTCTGCCATTCCTTGGCCGTGCGGATCACATCTTCCAGTTCGGAAAATTGATTGAGGAGCGGCATGGTATGGTAATAATGGTTCAGGCGTCCCTGCTTTTCCAGTTCCTTCAGACCTTTGAACACTTCCTCGGAATCAGAAAAGCCGTCATGCAGGCCGCATATTCCGTAGTCCGTCATTTTCTCCAGCACCGGAGCTAGGGTTTCCGGATCTGCCTCTGACGGCGGATACCAGTTCAGTTTTTGGAACATTTTATCAATATCATGGCGGAATTCAAAGGCCCGTTCGCTGACAATGCCGTTTGGAACATTTCCTCCTTCAAAGCGCTCGTAGTTGCAGGAGGTGGCAGGGTCATAGGGGACCGTTTCGTCGATTTCCATCAGTTCCAGCATTTTGCTGTTTATGAGACATCTGTGAAAATTCATATCGCACAGCAATATGGGTCTGTCGGAAATATATTTGTCCATAAAATATCGATCCGCGTACTCGGCATCCATCAGATGAGTCGGGCAGGAGTAAGCGTATATGTAGGGAACTTCTCCCTTCGGGTGTTCTTCCGCATAGTCCTTTACAATATCCATGATTTCGTCGATGGACTGGTAGTCCTTTGATTCTAACAGCAGGCACCAAAGGGTTTTTGCCGTTGCCGCAATGTGAGTGTGACTGTCCAAAAAAGCGGGAATCATCATCCTGCCGCCGGCGTCCACGTCCATCATGCCGGGTTCAAGCCTGCTTTGCTCATATGTCCCTACATAGTCGATGGTTTTGCCTTTTATCACAATACAGTCCGCCCAGGGCTGCCGACTGTCCGCCGTCCATATCCTGGAATTTTTTATCCTGTAATTCTTCATTTTCCTTGTCTCCCGCTTTACAAAATTTCGCCTTTGAAAATGCATTGTTCGATTTTTGTGAATTCCAGCTCCATACTGTCTGTCGTGTCAAGGTTCCGATCCAGCACTAACAGATCTGCGGATTTTCCGGGCTCAATGCTTCCTGTAATATGTTCCAGGAACAGCTCATAGGCGCCGGAACAGGTGTAGCTTTCGATCATTTCATCAAGACTCATGCAGTCAATGGTCTGGTTTTCGTCAGGCCCGCAGATAATGTCCTTATACGCTTCATAATCCGGCGCTGTTTTGGGATTTTTCCGCGTGACTCCCACTTGTATGCCGATGAATGGATTGAGGACGGTCAGCACCGGAAAATCCGTACCTGAGGCAACTGTGACGCCTGCCCGCCTGATTCTTCCAATGGGGTATTGGTTCAGCACCCGCTCTCTGCCAAGGGCCGGGATGCCAAAGTTTTCCGCAAATCCGTCATACAGAGGCCAGGAGGGCTGCATGGAAGCGATAACTCCAAGGTCTGCCATGCGCTGCATATCGCTTTCGTCGATGTTCATAATGTGAGCGATAGCGTTTCGATTCCCCTCTGTTCCCTTTTTCTTTGCGAATTCAAAGCCGTCGAGGATTTGCCGGACAGCCGCGTCGCCCATACAGTGCACGTGAATCTGAAAACCAGCTCTGGAAAGCTTGAGAAAAGCGGACTGCAGTTTTTCATCTGTCCACTGGGAGCTGCCTCTGTAATCTTCGGGCAGACCATTTACTGCCAGAATTTCTTTTTCAAAGGGCTGGTTCATGTAAAAGCCAAAGGGGCCGTCGTCGCAGAAGAATTTAATGGTATTGATGCGGAAATCGTCGCCAACATCGTACTTCCCTTTTTGGGCGATCATCTCGTCGAACTGAGTCTCATCCTTTCCCGGATCAGCCAGCCAGGCGGCCCGCACACGAATCTTCAGATCACCGGATTCAGCCAGCTGGTGATAGGCCT
Source organism: Clostridia bacterium (assembly GCA_910575405.1). GTDB lineage: Bacteria > Bacillota > Clostridia > Peptostreptococcales > Anaerovoracaceae > Hominibacterium. The sequence continues at coordinate 49,881 of CAJTER010000020.1, forward strand.
TCATGGCATTGTCGCTGGCGTAGGCGTCAAAAATGCCCATGATGCCGTTTGGCAGCGCATACTGGTTCTGAAAGGCGATAAGCCCTTCCTTATATTCTTCCACCGAAAAGTCCGCCAGCTCCAGGCCGTCAAACACAATATTGATTGCCTGCATTTCCTGGAAAAGTCCCGTTGGATTTCCCTGCGCATCGCGCTTCATGCCGCTGGAAGGATCCGGTGTATCGCGGGTTATGCCTGCCATTTCAAGGGCCTTGCTGTTGACCAGCAGATAATGATGGTCATAGGAGCGCATGGTCATAGGCCTGTCGGGACAGATTGCATCAAGGTCTCTACAGGTGGGTTCGCCTTCCGGATCTTCCTGAAACTCCGCAGGATTCCAGCCTACCGTCCGAATGATGGGCGCCTCAGGGTTTTCCTCACAATATGTTTTCAGCTCAGCCATCATTCGGTCGATGTAGCTTTGCCGGTCTTCCTTTTCCCTCCTGTCAAACCCGTACATCAGCTTTGTTTTATAAAGCTCTGTACAGGAAGAGGAATGAATATGGGCGTCTACAAAGGCGGGGATCACGCTGTTTCCTCCGGCATCAATGATCCGGACGCCTTCACCTTCATATTCTGCCGTTTCTTCTGCTGCCGCAACAGCGATGATGGTCCGTTCCTTAATGACAATGCTGTCTTTATCTGAGGCAAATAGATTGCCGTTTTTTATAATCAGATCTGCTTTCATAAGCGTTATCACTCCTTTCGCTTCATTCAATCAAGTTTTTCATCAGCCAGCTGTAATTACGCGGTATATTTGTTTCTTTTGGAAGCTGCGGCAGCTCTCATAATAGTAGCGACAGTTAATACTGCGGCCATGGCCAGCCAAGGGATCTTGTATCCGCCTGTCATATCAAACAGCATGCCGACTAAAGCTGCTCCGAAAATTCCGCCTACAGCGATTGCCATGTTCATATAGCTGATAAATTTGTACAGTTCTTTTTCTCCGCAAATGTGGGCCATGATGAGAGGAGATATGGTATTAACCGCAGGAACTCCAAACGCATAGAGGATGAGCGCAGGGTACATCAGTCCCGGAATGCCTCCCACCAGCGCATATCCTAAAACGGCAAGAGCAAAGCACGCGCAGGTTGCCGTTGCGCCCAGCCGAATACCGAATTTATCTGTCGCCCAGCCGATGATCAGATTTGTGCCGATCATTGCCACGGAAATCAGCGAGGAAAGAAAGGTGGCGAATGCGGGACTGATGCCTGCCATAATGAGGGTCGGGATCCCGTGCTGCAGCTCAGAGCTTGAAGCCAGTACCAGCAGGATGCAGGAAATCAGCAGCACCCATACGGCAGGCTTTCTGAGACCCTCTTTTGCCGTATAACCGGGGAGCGAAAGTTGGCTGGCCTCTCCAGCCTGGGGAATTTCTTCACCATCGCCCATTCTGGCGATTCCCTTTTCAGCAGGGCTCCAGACTACCAGCTTTGCCATCAGGGGCAGGCAGATTAAAATTCCCACAGCGCAGAAAAGATATCCGCCTCTCCAGCCATAATGCATAATTACATAATTCAAAACATTGATAATTCCCATTCCAATCAGGGAAACGCCGGCAATATAAAAGCTCATTGCCTTTCCTCTCACTTTCGGCCCAAACCAATTGCTTACCAGAATCGTGCAGGGCGTCATCGTACAGGCGCCAAAGCAGATCCCCATGGGCACGGACAGAATGTAGAACTGCCAGATCGCCTTGCAGAAGGAAAATCCTACAAAGGATAAAATTCCCAGAATTCCGGTGATCAGCATGATCTTCTTCATGTTATTTTTGTTAAGCTTCCTTGAAATAAAGTACAAGGTAATGATGTTCGCTACGGATAGAATAGAAATATAAAAGGAAAATGCTCCCACCGGAATCCCCAGTTCTGTAGTAACGGGAAGCAAAAATACCCCGGATGTGGAAATAATTCCGTTATAAATCAATGTGCCTATTAGCGCCGACATAATCAGAATATACCAGCCAAAATAGACTTTGCCGTTTTCGTCTCTCAATTTCATTTTGGTGTTCATTTTGTTACCTCCTTAAAAATTTTGTCTACCCCTTCGTCTTATGTATTTATCATAATATTCTTATTATTTCATAACAACCGTCGTTTTTTATAGCTATTCTTTATTTTATTATAAGATTTGACTGTGGTTAATGATAAGTATACAATAGGGGCAGAGGGAGGTCACTTCTATGCGAAAAGTCAGCAAAATTCTCGACATTGAGGAGCAGCCCATCAGTGGCATGGAGGATTCGCCTGTTCTGGTGGAAATCTACAGCATCCGGCATACTCCGGTACACGTTCACAGCTCTGCCGTAGAGCTCATATACTGCCTGGAGGGAAAACTGGATATTCACTGCAATCATGAATTTGTCACCTTGAAAAAGGGACAGATCTTTACAGTCAATTTTGAGGATATCCACTGCCTTTATTCGGACAAAGACAATCTGGTAATCACACTGTACATTGACCTGAAAAAGCTGGAAAACCCTTGGGAATTCCTTCAGTTCGTTTATTTCGCCTGTGAGGATAATTCCTGCCAGCCCTATCAGAGAAAGCCGCTGCAGCAGATCAAAAATATGGTACTGGCAACAGCGTATCTGTACACAAAAAAAGGGACTTTATCGGATATGGAAGCATCTTCTGCTTCCAATAAGATTATCGCCATCCTGCTTGACTATTTTGACTGGTTCAATTATATCAACGTATATCCCAGCAGAAACGACGATATCCGCGAGCGGTTTCAGGCCATTTCCGCTTACTGCCAGCTTAACCTGAGGCGAAAGCTGACCATTTCCGAGCTGGCGGAGACCGTACACATCAACGAAAACTATTTGTCCCAGTTTATCCGAAAATCGCCCTACGGCAGCTTCAGCAACATGATCGGCTACATGCGGTGCTTCGCGGCCCAGAGGCTGCTACTGACCACTGAATTGTCAGTGATCGAAATCTCCAATCAATGCGGGTTTTCGGATGACAAGTATTTTTACAAGCATTTCAGACTGGCCTGGGGGAAGACGCCTACAGAGCATCGCCAGTGGTACAGGGAGTATATCAGCAGTAAGGATGAAATCCATACAGTTTCCAATGAAGAGGCTTATAAGATTCTGGAACCTTACGCGGCAGAATATTTTGCAAACCACATATTGCAAACTTAATATACCAGAAAAAAGAGGGCCGAAGAAACACTGCCCCAGTCCGGTGTGGCGCGGCATTTCTCCTGCCCTCTTCTCTTTCATTTCCTGTTTTTTTAAGAATACGGCCTTGCAATATGCTCCTGCCTATAGCCCCTGATATCTCTTAAATGTGATTTGCTACTTCATAAGCATCCCAAATACCGTACATGATATTGGCTACTTTCTTTGCGTCTCCCAGCAGATAAAGTTCCGGAATTTCAAATTCCAGCTCCTGGTATAGAGCGCTGTTTTCATCATAACCTACCGCCAGAATCACGGAATCACAGCCTATCTTTTTTGTGCCCTCCGGTGTTTCCACAGCCAGCTCGGCACCGTCATACGAGGAAGCCTTGCTGCCTGTAAGCACTTCGATATGGCTATATGGGATGAGCCGCTCCAGCATCTCGCTGTTGGCATGGCATAAAGGGCCGTTGACTGCCAGCAGTTTTTCCAGAGCTTCCACAATCACAACTTTTTTGCCCTGCTGTGCCAGATACAGCGCGGTTTCACACCCTACAAGGCCGCCTCCTATGATAACAGCCTTCTCTCCTGCCTCTTTCTCTTCCGTCAGAACCTGCGCCGCAGTAAAGACTTTGCTGTCCTCTCCCAGGGAAACGATTTTCGGATTCGAACCGGTCGCAATAATAACCGCGTCAGCGTCAGCCGCGAGGACATCGTCTTTTGCCATGGTTTTATTCAAATGTATCGGAACGTCTAACTGCTCCAGGGTATGAACGTACCAGTCCGCCAGAGCAATGTCATCTTCTTTGAATGAGGGAGCGCCTCCCGGAAGGAGATTTCCTCCAAGGCGTCTTCCCTTTTCAAACAGTTCCGGCTTGTGCCCCCTCATCGCCAGGACCCTCGCCGCTTCACATCCTGCAACTCCGCCGCCTATAATGGCAACCTTCTTTGGAGTAAAGATGGGATTCAGAGCCGCGGCTCGTTCTCTGCATGCCTGGGGATTTACCGCGCAGTTGAGGGCCGAATATTCCTGAATTCTTCCCATACATCCTTCGTGACAGGAAATACAGGGGCGGATATCCGCGCGTTTGCCTGCCCGCAGCTTGTTTACATAGTCCGGATCTGCCAGAAGCGGCCTGCCCAGGCTGATCATGTCGGTCATGCCCTGCTCAATCGCTTCCAGAGCCATATCCGGATCATCCATTCTGCCCGCGCAGATGATCGGCACATCTACGGTTTCCTTCATCAGCTTTGCGTAGGGGCGGTACAGGCCCTTTTCCTGATACATAGGAGGATGGCTCCACCACCAGGAATCGTAGGATCCTACATCCGTATCCAGGGCGTCGTAGCCGTATTCGGTAAAAAGTTTTGCCGCCTCTTTTCCTTCCTCCAGATCGCGCCCCTTTTCTTCAAATTCCTCTCCCGGAAGCGCTCCATCCCGAAAATCCTTGATAAAGCTCTTGGGGCTGTAACGAAGCGTAACCGGAAAATCCTGCCCGCAGGTCTTCTTTATTTCCTCCACAATCTCACGGGCAAAGCGAAGCCGGTTTTCCAAGCTGCCGCCGTATTCGTCCGCCCTTTGGTTGAAAAGGGCTATGGCAAACTGGTCGATGAGATAGCCTTCATGGACCGCGTGGATCTGGACTCCGTCAAAGCCTGCCCTCTTTGCGTTGTACGCGCCTTTGCCAAACTGCTCTACAATCGTATGTATTTCCTCTTTGGTCAGTTCCCTGCAGGTTTTGTCCAGCCACCTGTGAGGAATAGATGACGGCGCCACAGGCGGGAATTCGCCCAGGTTGGTGGGAATGGTAACTCTTCCGAAACCGCCCGACATCTGCAGGAAGATCTTTGCCCCGTAAGCGTGGATTCGCTCGGTCAGTTCCCTGCTGGTACGGACAAACTGAACCGGATTGTAAGTCGGACATGGGCAGTTGGGCATGGCGTGTTCCTCCACCTCATTGTCCACAAAGGTTACGCCGGTAATAATCAGGCCTGTTCCGCCCTTTGCTCTGGCTGTATAATAGTCAATTCCTCTCTGATTAAAGCCGCCCTCCGCATCGGCAAGCCCCAGGGGCCCCATGGGAGCCATTGCAAACCGGTTTTTAATCCGGCAGCTTCCGATGGTGACCGGTGTAAAGAGTTTTTCGTATTTGAAGCTCATATTGGCACCTCCATTTTTTATAGAATTAGTTCACCGAATATATTCATCGAATTAATTCTATCACATTTAAGTTTGCGTTGCAATCTTTTTTGTTCTCAGTTACAATAGTTTTAAAAACCAGTTGTTTTCTAGGAAAGGAACCATCGTATGAAAAAAAAGCTTACCAGCAGGGACAGGCAAGCCATTGCCACGAAGAAAAAAATATACGATACAGGCGTCAGTCTGCTTCAGCAATACGGCTTTGATGGAGTAAATGTAAGCCAAATCGTGAAAAAAGCGGGCGTTTCAGTGGGGACCTTTTATCACTATTATACATCCAAGCTGGATCTGTTCATGGAGCTTTACAAAACAGCGGACACTTACTATGAAGAGGAAATCGCAGAGCAGGCAAAGACGCTTCCCTACCGGGAAAAAATCATCTTCTTTTTTCGGGAATACGGCCTGCTGGCTGAAAAAAACGGCGTGGAGCTGACCCGCAAAATGTACGTAGCCGGCAACACCTTATTTCTCGGACGCACGGAAGGCATGCACCAGGTGCTCCTGGACATCATCCAACAGGAGCAGGAGGAAGAGACTTCCGATATAAAAGACGTGAAAAAAACACCCCGGGAAACGGCAGATGATCTGTTTCTCATCGCCCGGGGCGTTATCTTTGACTGGGCTCTCAGGAATGGAGCATATGATTTGCAGGAAAAGATGGAAGCCATGTTGAGGGTTTATCTTGGATGAAGGCCTGATGAAGAGCTATAGTTACACCTAATTCTTCAAGGCTTCCCGGCCACCTACCACGTATCACAAGCTCAATTAAGCGCCTTAAAGCCACTTCGCCTGTCATAGCGGGCACAAGTTCACCCCTGCGCCGCTGTGCAGAATGCTATTCCGTATTATTCTGCAATTCTATTCCGTGTGATTTTTATTTTTCAACCCGTATAATTTTGAAGTTTTATACTCTCTATATGCTTTTATTTCAGCACCGTATTTTCAATATACGCTTGAATTGCCCCATTGTCCTTTGAAAAGATTCCGCTGTCCACTGCCGCGCCTGCTGCGCAGGCTCTTATAAAGGCCACAGACTGGGTATACTGTGAGCGATCCATGGAAGCAGACTGAGAAACTGGATAAATTTGCTTTCCGCTCAGATCATATCGTTCCAGGAAGGTTCCCACTGTCATAGGAGCGGTATGCCACCAAATCGGGTAACATAAGACAATTTTTTCATATTGTGCGACTGACGCCAAGGGCGCTTTAATAGGAGGTCTCGCGTTAGTATCCGCCTCTGTCTTCGCACCTCCGTAGGCAGTTTCGTTATAATCGGTACTATATGGTGTTTCTCTTTCAATTCGGAAAGCATCCGCTCCTGTCTGGTTGATAATATTTTGGGCAATCCGTTCGCTGGTTCCGCTCCAGGAAAAATAAGCGACCAGGATCTTGCCCTCATCTGATGGATCCGGTGTTGGAGTTGGCTGTGGTTCCGGTGCCGGAGTGGGGTTTGTCTGCCCCGTGCTGCCAGTTTCTCCAATTGTTCTCAGCCAGCTGCGAATTTCCGCCGTGCTGCCTGTTCCTGCCGTATAGCCTGTTTTAAATTTTGCCCCTTTACAGGATTTTCTCAGATCGGAAAGGCTTTCGCTGATATCGCTTCCTCCGCTGGTGCAGAATGGAATGACAGTTTTGCCTCTCATGTTGTACTTTTCAAGGAATGTATTGACAACTCTCGGCGTGCTGTGCCACCAAATGGGATATTCTTCTGTCAAGTATGGACTAAAAAAAATTTATTTTTTTCGCTTTTATTATATCCTCAAATCCCACAGTAGGGAATTGCATAAATAGTTACGCAGTTGTAACCTAAAGGTTATTACTATCAAGAAGCAATTACTTTCCTCAAACTTATCTTACCTTTACCATTGCTGAATGTCTAATACTTATTCCGACTTCTTTGCCATGCTTTAAAAGCATATTTTAAATATCCAGTTGATAAGAACCTTTCTCCCATTCCTGCTATCTGCTTGCTTCCAGTTTCATTGCAAAATCTCTGTATATTTCATCATCTGCCCACTTTGCATAATCTTTAATGTCGATCAGTTCTTTCAAGTCGTAGATTTTGACACGCATCATCTGTTCTATCTTTTCCGGGCTGTACTCTCCCCGTTCTGTCAGTTTTGCCGTCAACTTCTCACGGATTTCTTCCTGCAGGCTCTGCGGCATTACTGAAATATAGTAAGGCGGCACATACGGCACGTCCAAGTATAAACCCCCGTATCAGGATTTTTGCCTCACTCTGCTTTTCCTCACTGATTAACCCTGTCAGTCCGTCAAAGAAACGAACCAACTCCCTCTTTGTAAAGCCCATCTTTATATACTCCTGTCTAATGTCAAAAGCAGGACTGTATCAGCGGTATGCAAACGGATCTTTCGTTTTCAGAGCCAATATAGTCCTGCCTAAAACCTATATTTTATTTTGTTAAAGTCATGCTGTTTGTGGAATGTCCCTCAAACTTCCAGACTATCTCAATCCTGTCCCCCGGATAGACGATGACCTTTTCTATCAGCTTTTCTTTCATCTCCTCTGTCAGCTCTTCCTCTTCCAGAAATGCCATAGCCTGGTCTGCTTTCCTTTCGGGGCCTTGCTGTTCGGTTTCCTCTTCTTCCTGTGCCTGCCGGAGAGCTGCAAGCTCTTCTTCCATCTTCTCCATATCGGCATCATACTGTTTCTTCTCATTCAGGAAAAACTCTCTTTCCAGTTTTCCGTCAGCGTATTTATCATACAGTGCAATCCAGCTTTTTTGTGCCGCCTCTATCGAGCGCATTGTGGCATTGATCCTGTCACTGACGGATAAAGGGGAATTTCTCTTTATGGCCTGCCTTGACAGCTTATCATGGTCAAGAAATATCTCCGCCTCCCTTTTGACGGACGCAAGCACCGCCATATCCGCATCATGCTTGTTTATCTCAATGTCCCTGCAATCGGAATCGGTCTTGAATGACCGCTGTTTGCAGAAGATGGTGCCGTAGTGGGCATTGAACAACGCCCTGCCACAGCAGCCGCAGTAATAGATATTCTTCATTTTCCTGCTTTCCGCCGCTTTCTGCTGTTTCAGGGAGGATACCGCCCTGATGTACTGCGGATAAGTGATGACAGGCTCATGGGTGTTTTCCACCCTTACCCATTCCTCTTTGGGGCGGCTTACCTGCTTTCCCCCGACTGAATCCAGCTTTGTCTTTAGCTGCACCATTGTCCCGGTATATTTTTCGTCCCGTATGATGGCTTCTATCTTGCCTGCCGTCCAGTAACAGGGCTTTCCCCTGTTTTTCCACTGCCTTGTGTCTCCTCTGGAACGGTACAGTTCTGACGGGCAGGGTATTCCCCTGTCATTCAGCGCCTTTGCTATCAGTGTCGTTCCGGTTCCGGCTATCTTCATGTCAAAGATTTCCTTTACAACCGCCGCTTCTTCCGGTTCTATGACCAGCTTGTGCTTATCTTCCTCCGATTTCCGGTAGCCGTACAGGGCGCAGTTTGAATTGTACTGCCCCTGCTCCGCCATGCGCTGCCATGCAATCCGCTGTTTCCTTGACATTTCCCTGCTGTAATAGTCATAGATCAGGTTCTTGAACGCCACGTCCAGACCTCCGGTTGTGCCGTCCGCAAGCTCCGCACTGTCGTAGTTGTCATTTACGGAAATGAACCGCACCCCCATAAACGGGAATAGCTGTTCCAGATAATTCCCCAATTCCACATAGTCCCTGCCGAACCTTGAGAAGTCTCCTTGTGTCAACTAAACACCAAATTTTTTACGGATGCCAGAGGCGGCCAATAGGTCTTTCCCAGACCGCCTCCGGCATCCGCTTTATCGTGAGGTAGAAACCCTTATCAGTTGTCATGTCCCTGCATATCAAACACATCCCGGAACTTCCAGACGATCTCGATATCGGAGGGAGAGGACACCAGCACTTCCTTGATGAATGTCTGCGCCAGTTCCGCCGTCAGTTCCGTGGCCCCGGCAAAGGAAGTGAACACATCGTCCTCTTGCGCCTTATCCTGAAAGGCCTGCCGCTCCAGTCCAGATAAAAGCTGTTCCTGTGCCTCCTGTTCGGCTTTGGCGGCGGCGAGTTTACTGTCAATGTCCGCCCGCTGTTTCAGGTAGGCGTCCTTTGCCAGCGCCCCGCCACTGAAATTCTCATAGACCCTAAACTTCTCCTGCCTGTACCGTTCCTGCTGTTGCTCCAGCTTTTGAAGTTCCACAAGACAGGCCGCGATGCGTTCCTTGCGGGTCAGCATCAGGGAGGACTTCTGCTTTTTCTGCTCCTGGCACATCGCCAGCATCTGCATGACTGCCCGGAACACAATGCCCTCGATCTCTTTCTCCGCAAACAGTTTCCCTTTCGGGCAATCGCTGGCTTCGTCCGCCTTGCTCTTGGTGCATCGGTAGTAGTATCCAGCGGAACTGTGGACCCGGCTCAACGTCCTATGGCAGTTGCCGCACTTGAGAAGCCCTTTCAATGGGTATTCCTGCGGTGTCCCGCTGGCCCGCCTGGGTCTCTGCCGGATGATCTCCTGCACCCGGTCAAAGTCCGCCTTGCTGATGATGGCGTCATGCGCCCCTTCATAGATGATCCAGTCAGCCTTATCCTGCGGGACGGTTCGCTTTTCATGGAGGCTGGCCTTATACCGCTTGCGCCCCACCAGCGCCCCGGTGTACTCATACTGGTGGAGGATGTTCAGCACCGTGGCCGCCGTCCAGCCGTTCTTTTCAGAGGCTTTGCGGAACCGTCCGCTCCCCGGATTTTTCAGCCGGAAGTAGGCACCGGGGGTCAGGACGCCCTCGCTGTTCAGCCTGCGGGCGATGGCGGTACTGCCCATCCCCTGCAAGGTCATATCGAAGATACGCTGCACCACCGCCGCCGAGTCCCCGTCTATCACCAGCTTGTTCCGGACCGTGGGGTGGAACCGGAAGCCATAGGGAGCGAAGCTGCCTATGTATTTGCCCTGCTTCATCATGATGATCTTCGCCGTGGTGGTCTTGACGGACAGGTCCTTGCTGTACGCCTCATAGATGATGTTCCGCAGGACCACATCCATGCCGGAGGTCATGCCCTTGTAATCATCGCTGTCATAGCCGTCATTGACGGAGAGGTAGCGGACACCGAGGAAGGGAAAGACGCACTCCAGATAGTTACCCATCTGGGTGTAGTCCCGGTGGCATCTGGAAAAATCCTTCGTCACCATCACATTGATGGCCCCGGTGCGAAGCTCCTTCATCAGCGCCTGGAACTGCGGGCGGTCCGTGTTGGTCCCGGTGTACCCATCGTCCACGAACTCCGTCCGGGGCGCATTTTTCAGTTGGGGATGCCGGTCTAAAAATTGATGGATCAGCTCCCGCTGGTTGCCGATGCTGTCGCTCTCGGCTTTCCCGTCCCCGTCCGCCAGGGAAAGGCGGATATAAATGCCCACCCGTTGATCAGTCATCGCCGCCCGCCTCCTTTATCTGCTCCACGCACTCCAGCATGGCGTAAAATACATCGTTGTAGTTGAACACGACCTCGATACGGCTCCCGCCGTAGACAAGCACCTTCTCGATTATCGCGTCCACAAGCTCCTGCGTCAATCCTGTCATCCCGGCAGCGCCCCGCATCATGGTGAGCCATTTGTTGTCCGGGGAGATGGACGCCAGGAACCGCTCCCGGCGCTCCACGGCCTCGTCCAAAAGGCGGTTCAGAGCTTCGTACTGCTCCTCATAGGTCTGCTTGGCAAAGGCGAATTCCTCCTCGTTCAGGATGCCCTCGACATAGCTCTCATACAGCCCCGCCCGTTTCTTTTTCAGGGCGTTCAGCCGGAGCTTGACGCTTGCCACCGCCGCCTTGTGCTTCTCCCGGACGCTTGCCTCGCCGGAGCCGCCCTGCATGGCAAGCAGGAGCCTCTCATAGTCCAGCGCCACCTGAAGCTGGTCCCGGATGGCATTGAACACCTTCTCGTTGAGGGCGTCCTGCCGGATGAAGTGGTTAAAACAGGTTGCGTGACCCCGCCGCACATGGGTACTGCAATCATAAACACCCCGGAAGGTCACATTTTTGCATCCGCAGATACGCTGCCGCTTGTAGTACATCCGCTTTCCGCAGTCGGCGCAGAATATCTTCCCGGCAAAGAGGTCGATCATGCCCGCCCGGATGTCCGCCGACCACTCCATAGCGGTCTCCCGGTGGGCGCTGTCCTCCCGCATCTGCCGCTCCACCGCCTCAAAGTCCGAGACAGAAACGATGGGCGGGTGGGCATCGGAGACAACGATCCAGTTATCTTTTTCTGTGAGCCGTTTTTTCAGCCCTTTGTAGAGCGCCGTTTCGGACTTCCCACAGATCATCTCCCCAATATACGCCCGGTTTTGCAGGATGCCCCGGATGGTGGAGGGACACCAGCCCTCGCCCTGGATGTTGCCGCCGTTCCGGGTGCCGGCCCTGCGCTTGTGCCGCTCCGGGCTTTCTATACCCCCGGCCTTCAACCGCTCAACGATGGTGTAGACCGGTACCTCCCGCAGTTTCCACTCAAATATCTGCCGGACAACAGCGGCGGCTTCTTCATCCACCACATAGGCGGTCTTATCCTCGTTCCAGAGATAGCCATAGGGGAGGTTGCGGTTCCGAAAGATCCCCGTCTCCATCTGCGCCCGGAGTGCCGTGGAGACCTTCTTGGAGATGTCCCGTGAATACATGGCGTTCACCAGGTTTTGCAGGCTCACCGACAGGGACTCCATTGCGTTGCCGCAGGTGAAGTTGTCGAAATTCTCTTTCACGGAGATGAACCGTGTCCCCAGAGCTGGGAAAATCTTCTCCAGATAGTTGCCAGTCTCCACATAGTCGCGCCCGAACCTGCTGAGGTCACGGATCACGATGCACTGGACTTTCCCCGTCCGCACATCGTCCATCAGGCGGTTCCATGCCGGACGGTCGAACACGATCCCCGTCCTGCCGTTGTCCGAGTAGACCTCCGCGAGCCGGAGGTAAGGGCATCCGTCCAGATAGTCCTCGCAGACAGCGATCTGATTTTGCAGGGAGTTCCCGTCATCGTCCTTGCCGCTGTTCTCCACCGACAGGCGGGCATAGATGGCGGTGGGGAGCGCCGCTGTTTCCTTTTTCACTTCTGCCACAGGCTGGGCCTGTGCTTTTCTGCTCTTTCGTGCCATTTTCTCTCTCCTTCTCAGCCCACTGCCGGAAGCGGACAGTCCTTGTAGTTTTTCGCTACTTCCATCGCCCTGGCGAACTCATCCCGATACCGAAAGACGATCTCCACCTTTTTGTCCTCATAGATGAGTATTTTATCTACCAGAGCCAGAAGGATGCGGCGGTCAAGCTCCTGCACATTCTCATACTGTGCGAAAACCTGTACCCATGCCCGGTTCTGGCTGCCCATCGCGGCGGCGTCCTGCTGTTCCCGTTTCAGCCGCTTCACGGCCTCCTGCTTCTCCTCGATCAGTCCCCGGTAGTTCTCCCGGAAGTCGGTGTACTCCGCCTTGTTGATGATACCTTCCACGAAGTTCTCATAGAGGCCCAGCTCCAGCTTTTTGTATCGCTGGATCTCCTCCTCAAGCCGGGTCATCTGCGCCTCATAGCTGAACACCTTGCGGTCCCGCTGGGGGAGGCTGTCTATGAAGCGCAGCACCTTATCCAGATGAAGCACCACCTCGATCTGGTCGTGGACGGCGTGGAACACGATCTCCGCCAGCTTTGCCTCGCTGAAGGAGTGGGGGCTGCATTCGTGGGTGCGCTTGTTGTGGGAGCAGTTGTAGTAGACATACGCCTTGCCCTTCGCCCTCTGCGTCTTGCGGATCATGGTATTCTGACAGTCCCCGCAGAACAGGTAGCCGGAGAACAGGTCGTGCTTTTCGCTGTCCCTGCCGCACCGCATATCCCGGCGCATCAGCTCCGCCACGGCTTCAAAGTCGGTGCAGGAGATGATGGGGTCGTGGGCGTTCTCCACCCGCACCCAGTCTGTCTCCTCCTTGGGGCGCGTCACCCGGACTTTATGGTTCGGCGTCCCCCGCCGCCCCTGGACGAGTACCCCGGTGTAGACGATGTTGGAGAGTATCCGCTTGACGGTCACATACTCCCACTCCGGCCGCTCCTTCGTGCGGAAGGCCGTCTCAAAGTGTGCGCCCTGCATCCGTTTGTACTCCATCGGCGTGGGGATGCCGCTGGTGTTGAGCCGTCTCGCGATCTTCAGGATGGGGAAACCGTCCTTATACATCCCGAAGATCAGGGAAACGACATCGGCTGCCGCCTCATCCACCAGCAGGCGGTTCTTATCCTGCGGGGCTTTCCGATACCCGAAGGGGACGAAGCTGCCCACATACTCGCCCTTCTTGCGCTTGACCTCCAGGCTGGTGCGTATCTTGATGGAGATGTCGCGGCAGTAGATGTCATTTACCAGGTTTTTGAAAGGAAGGGTGATGACATCGGTACTGCTTCCGGGCGCCATGCTGTCGTAGTTGTCGTTGATGGCGATATAGCGGATGCCCATCGCCGGGAATATCTTCTCCAGGTAGTTCCCGGCGTCGATATAGTTCCGTGAGAACCTGCTCAGGTCCTTGCTGACGGCGCAGTCGATACGCCCGGAACGCATATCCTGGATCATCCTCTGAAAGCCGGGACGGTCCGTGTTGCTGCCGGTCTCACCATCGTCGATGTAGGTGTCCACCAGCTCAAGGTCGTCGTGGCCCTCTATGTAAGCCAGACAGATGGCCCGCTGGCTCTGGATGCTGTTGGATTCCATGCGGTCAGCATCCTCTCTGGATAACCGGGCATAGATGCCGGTCTTATAAATCTTGTCGGACATTTTGAACCTCCTTGTTGTCTCTCAGAAAACCGAAGGCTCTGTCCCGTATGGGAACGGAACACAAAGCCGCAGACCTTGTGATGCAGTTCCTTTTTTTGACCCAAGCACATTGTAGCGCCGGATCGCCCGGTTTGTTAAGGATGTCAGGCCCCGGCAAGGTAAAGGGAGTTGATGCGGTCCTCGATGGTCTCGCCTTTGTCCGCAAAACTCAGCTTCACGACCACGCCGCCGTCCAGATAGACATAGGGGTTGCCAAGCTGTTCTATCCATGCCCGGATGCGCTCCTCTGTGGATGCCTCCGGGTCAATGCGGACTGTGCTGCGGTCACGGAGCGTCGATCTATCCACCTTGCGGAGGTCGATGTCTTTCATCGCTTCTGTCATGGCAAAGCACCTCAACTGTTCTGTCCTTTTCAACATCTTATGAAAAGGACAAACTTTCATAGAACAGAGAAAAGCGCCCGCACCAAAAGGCAGACGCTTCTCTCAGATTTTCAAAACTCTCTTGGCAAGGTGTCTTATCCATCCCTGCCCAGTTTCTTCACCGGCTCATAGTCTGCAAAATGCTCCACGGTGCGGAAAATCCTCTTGTTGTTCACCCACCGTTGGAGATGCCGGGTGATGGGCGGCGCCGTGGGCCGCTCATAGATCATGACATAAGGGTCAAATCCCATACGGCGCAGGGTGTCCACCCGGTAAAGGTCCTGCTCATGGGTGCTGTTGTAATTCGTCAGCACATAGACCCGTTTGCGCCGGAAGTCCCTGATCTTGGACAGCTCTGAAAACCGCTGAAAACAGCTGGTCAGGTCAGCATTGGGGTCATCCCATGCAAAATGGATAGTTTTTGTACGGACCCTGTTCAGGAGCGCCGCGTTGTCCGGCGTGATAAGGCGGATGTCCAATCCCTGGGAGAAGTCCACCCATGAACGGCTGTCGGCAAGCTGTTCGATCAGCCGCTCATGACCGGGACAGGCAAGCAGATTGGCGTCCATCAGTTTTATCTCCCTCTGGCCGTCCCAGAACTCTGAGAGGTCGGCGGTGTGGACGCTCTTGTCCCCCTCCTTGCCGGAGACTATGCAGAAGCCGCAGCGATTGGGACAGCCCCTTGTGAGAAAGCCATAGGCTGTGTCCGGGAACTGCGGATAGAGGCCATAGTCGGGGCGGGTATGCTCCACGGCATCCGGCAGATTTTGCCCCGGACCGTAGCCAGTGCCACCGCAGATCAGTTTGTCGGCGTTGGTGACGGTGATCCTGTCCTTGGAGTAGGTATCCGTGAACACCCGGCTCTTGTAAACGAGGTCATACCGCCCCTCTGGGGACCACCACTCCACATCGGCCCCCTGGGCCTTGTGGTAGGCGGACAGCTTCATCAGGCACAGGTTCGGCCATCGGTGCCCGTCCACATCAATAAGCCCGATCTTCAAAAGCCCACCTCCTTGCGGGATAGAGAAAAGCGCCCACCCAGAAAGGCGGACGCTCCCATCAAATGTCTCAAAACTTCATCGGCAGGGCGGTCTTTGCGCTGGAGCCGTTGTAGATGCGGTACACCTGGTACAGATACCGCTTGTATCCGGGCAGGCTCGTCATGGCCCGGCCCTCCCGGAAGATCACCACCGGGTCTACCTGGCGCAGCCGCGTCACCAGCCGTTTGCGGCTGTACTCCCCGTGATAGAGGTCTACGAACTCCACCACGCCCTGCACCGTCTCAGCCCGGAGGGAATCTGGGTCGCCCTTCCAGGCGTCCACGATGGCTTGCATCGCCTCCCGGTACACCCCGCACCCGACCTTCTGGAACAGGCCGAAAGCGGTGCTGATGCAGGCCAGCCGCTTCGCACCCCTGGTCTGCTTGTAGTCCACATAGAGGCCCACAGCTTCTGTTGCTTTCAGGAACGCCATAGTGTCCTCATCGCCGCCGTAGACCAGCGCCCGGAACTTCGCCCCGGCGGTCAGGCTGGCGGACGCGCCCGTCTGCTGGGCGAACAGCAGCGCCTCATCGCTCTCGGTCAGGCCGTAGAACACCTTGCAGCGGATGGACAGGTCCCGCCCACCATTGAGCAGTTTCTGGGCGGCGATGGTGTGCTGGCCATCGAACACATAGTAGCGGCCGTCCCGGCAGCTCACCTTCGGCTCGTTGGCGATGCGCTCATCGAACTCGGCGGCGATCCTGCGGACCCGGTCCTCGTTCAGTTCACGCTGATAAGTAGTGCGGGGTATCTTCAGCTCTGCGCTGTTGATGGGAAGCTCCCGGCAAAAAAGGTCCTTGCTGTTCATTCTGTGCGTCCTCCTTCGATGTCTGCGATATACTGCTTCATTTTCTGCATGATCTGGATGAGTTCCTGCCTGTAATGGCCGTCCGACAAAAGCCGTGGATATTCCTGAAAGATGCGGTCAAAAAGCTCCATGAACGAGACGATCTCGCCATCCAGGGAACAGAGTACATTCTCCTCGGTGCTGGGGGCCTTGTCCCGCTCCATCTCAGCCGATATTTCCGCGATCCTCTGCATCTCGGCCTTCCTGGAAGTGGTCGGCGGGGCTTTGTGGTAGGCAGGCCGGGGCTTTTTGCCTTTATCATCCTTGGATTTCTTCAAATCGGCGGCCAGTCTGAGGCGCTCTTCCGGGTCAGCTTTTGCAACAGCGGCTACTGCCGATGCTGTCGGCTTGATTGTGCCTGTGAGTATTTCCTGCTTGATACCGGGCAGGGCTTCTTCGGCGGCATCCACACCTTTAGCAAAAGTCCCTGCCTCCCTCACATAACTTGCGGAAGTGTTTGTTTCTTTTGCAATGCGGGATTGTGTAACATGGCGGCTATTCTGGTGCGGACATTTTTTGTCCGCACCACTTTCGTCAGATAAAGTGTGCTGGTTTCCATGAAAGGCATCCGCCTGTTTCTCTGCCTCATACCGCTGCCCGATCAGATATTTCTTCTGCTGGGGCGTCAGGTTCCGCCTGCCAAGCTGGTGTTTGCATATCCACGAAATTGCTTCGTAGCGGTTGGCAAAAGACACCTTGTGGACCGCATAGGTCAGCTCCGGGTGCTTCTGGATGATCTCATAGCGGTTGTGGCCGTCCAGGATCGTGCCGTCCCAGACGATGAGGGGCGAAAAGACCGCCCCATCCGATAGGATGTTTTCCTCCAGCAGGGAGAACTCGTCCTCCGTCAGCGGCGGTATCTTGTCCCGGAACTCCGGGTCGATGATGAGCTTGTCCATCAGGATGCCTCCATTCCCGCAACAGGAGCGTAGTCCTTATCAAGCCCGACACTCACCAGGAGGGCGGCATTGACCCGCATCATCTGCTCTTTGGTAAGCCTGCCCACATAGCCACACACCCGCCGCTTGTCGATGGTGCGGATGACCTCCGACATAAAGAGGGACGGGGTAAGCCCCTCAGCATCATCCAGCACCACATGGGTCGGCTGGGAGGGTTTCTTAAAGGTCCTGATCACAATGATGGTCGGGGAGTGATAGTTGCCCGTGTCATTCTGGATGACCAGCACCGGGCGGATGCCTCCCTGCTCATGACCGATCACCGGGTTCAAGTCGGCGTAATAGACCTCGCCGCGGTGGAAATCGTGAAAATTACGGTCCATATGGATACCTCCTTCTTCTGGTATGTAAATGGGCGGCCCAATACGGTAAGCACCGCATCCAGACCGCCCACAAAATTTCATAAAGCGTGTTTTTGATCCCAATTTGTCCTCGACACCCCGGAACCGTGGGAATCATCAGGCTCGTCAGCTTGCGAAGCTGCTCTCATAGGCGTCTAACCTCCCCGCCTTCTTTGTGGCCGGGCCGCGAGTTACGGAAGTATCATTATCGCTGTCTGTTGTCATCGCCGGGCCAAGAGCAACTTGGCATTTTCAGTCGGATGGATCGCTCCTCCCGGAACCGGGGATCGTGGCGCTCCGCTGGACAGGCTATTCCAGACAGTAACGTGGTCCTGTTTCCAGGACTTCCTGATGACTGGATATTCAGTTTTCAAAGTTCCGCCAGCCAGGTCGCCCCGGCTGATGGTTCCAGTTTAGTAGAAAACGGGTGATATTCTTATGGCGCAGGAGTACCAGCCGCTGGTCTTGTTCCGACCAGTCACATATCTCTCCGCAAATCCTCCAGGGTTTGGATAATGGCATCCAGCCGCGCCCGCACCTCGCTGTCCGAAACTTTCCCAAGTACCAGGTAGTCGAGGCTGGCGTTAAAAAAAGAAGCAAAATCAAGCAGGATGTCCAGCGAACAGCCGCGCTTGCCGGTCTCGATCTTTGCCAGATGGACGGTGCTGACATTCAGCCGCTCCGCCAACTGCTCCTGTGTCAGCCCCTTTTCCCTGCGGAGCTTCTGGATGCGTCTGCCGATCTCCAAAGTGTCATAGATCATAAAAAGTCCTTTCCCGGACACAGCGGGGAAGGACTTTTTGTGTGGTCCAAGCTGTCTCCCTGCCGTGTGCGCCGGCCTGGAAGCTGCACTCTGACAAGGGAAATCTGACAGACCCTTATGTATGAAAAAAGAGGGGGCCATGTACGGAAATGCACATGACCCTGTAAACGTCTGACAGCACAGGAAAGCATGGCATTTCCTACGGCTGCCCACCCATGCGCCCTTGTCCGGCACTGATGGACCGCCATAATGAGATACCCTTGCCCTAATGCATATCAGGCACGATATTTTTTGAGGATAGGCTGTGCAGCCCGTCCTTATATGCCTATTCTATCCGGCATCCTTCTGAAAGGACAGGCCAGACAATGGCACCCTTGATGGCGCATAGATTTGAGAAAAATCGTTGGTATTTGGGCTTTTACAGGCTTGATCGCTCCATATCCAGGTTCCCAACAACCGCTTGGATCGACCATCAGGCTGAATGACAGGTATGGCACTGTGACATATCATGGCACCTTCTATCCCGAAAAATTTTCTGGCGGTGTCTCCATAAACCGTCATACAAAAAAGAGCGCCCACCACACGGTGAGCGCATCAGGGGAAGCATTCCATTCGTTACTATCTTTTCAGATGGTCTGGCACAACGATCTCCCCCACCGGGATTTCCCTCAGTTCCTTTTTCAGCACATGAGTAAATCGGATAGTTCCGGCAGTGCCGCCCTTTTCCCTGCCATCGTAGACGGCGATCACCCGGTCGGAGTGTTCCACCATGTAGCGGTTTCGGTGGGAGTAAACGCTGGGCTGGTACTCCTCTCGGATGACAACGATGTCCGCACAAGATTCCAGCATCTCATAGGTCCGCTTCTTCTGCCGCAGACTATCGAGCCGCTTCTGGTAGGGGATCACGGCTATAAGCTCCAGCGCCAGGTTTGACTTCTTCATTTCCAGTACGGTCTCAGCAAAATACTGATCCACACCCTCGGCAAAGCCGCTCATAAAGCAAGTAAAACCGTCAGTGACCGCTTTCTCGACTTCCTTCCGCAGAGCCGCCTTAACACGGTTGATCTCCTTTTGGGGCAAATCCCTGTGTCCTGTAACACAACAAGTCTTTTTCTGCATCTGTCTTTCCTCCGTTTGATATTGATTGTTCGGCTACTGCCTGCTGTATAGTGTGGTTCTGTACCAACATACCCGGCCACCGCTCCAACGGTCAAGGATGTCGCAGGATAGCGCCTTGAAATAGATAAAACCTTTCACATATGCCAATAATAGTAGATATAATTTAGCAAGTCAATGATAATACCCTTTTTCAATTTGTGAATATATCAATTGCATAAGGTACAATCTAATACAAGGCGGAGGTGAGGGCGATGTATGAAGATTTTCTCCCGGAGCGGCTGGCAAGACTGAGGACACAAAAGGGCGTATCTGCCCGCGATATGTCCCTGTCGCTGGGACAGGCGAACAACTATATCAACAACATCGAAAACAAGAAGTCCCTGCCCTCCATGCAGGCTTTCTTCTACATCTGCGAGTATTTGGATGTGACGCCCCAGGAATTTTTTGATGAGGGGAACGCCCACCCGGAAGCACTCCAGGCATTTATTACGGAGGCAAAAAAGCTGGACTCCGAATCGCTGGAATACATCCTCGGTATCATGAAAAAGCTGAATAATACAAAATGAAGCGGCCAAGCGACTGGCCGCTTCATTTTGTATTGTACCCGGTGATAATCAGGATATGTCCTGCTCCTATACTGGTGATAATCCAAGAAATATCCAAGGAATTACAAACGGGCATAGCCTGCAGGTGGCAGCTTTGCCCGTTAATTATGCTCCTGTGCTACAACATGGAGGTTGAACAGACATCCATGTTACATAGCGTAGTGATCTGGAAAAGGACTTACTTTTTGGGAAGTACCTACCGAAAAAGTGCAATCTTGCTCTCATTTTTATAGGATGGTATCTTTATTGTGATTACAAAGAAAGGATGCCTCATATGAAGAATGTAGAAATTGGGCCGATTCGTCCACCCTCTGAGAACAGTAGTCTGTTGATCCGTGTCACACGGGGATGCCATTGGAATAAGTGTTATTTTTGCGGTCTCTATAAATCCATGCAATTCTCCATGCGGCCTATTGAGGAAACCATAGAAGATATTGCTATGCAGGCCCAAATTTACCATGAGAAAAATTTTACATCCTGTTTCTTGCAGGACGGCGATGCTCTGGTGCTGAAAACCGACTATCTGCTCCACATACTGGACGCCCTCAACCGCTATTTCCCCAATCTGCAATACATCACGACCTACGCCCGCGCCGACAGTATCACCCGCAAGACTTTATCCGAATTGCAGGCCCTACGGCAAGCTGGCTTGAATCATCTGTACTGCGGGATGGAAACCGGCTCCAATCAGATATTGAAACTCATTAACAAGGGTTTTCAAGCTGACACGGTGGTGGAAAGCGGCTGCATGGCAAAAGAGGCCGGTATGATCTTGTCCGAGTTTATTCTGCTGGGCATCGGTGGCAAAGAGCTATCCGAAGAAAATGCCGCCGCTACCGCCGAGGCGCTGAACATCATCCGGCCCGACTATATCCGTGTCCATGCCACTGGAATCAAGCCGGAATCGAAGTTAGGCGAGTTCGTCCGAAACGGCTCATTCACGCTGCAATCGGAGGAAGAAATTGTAGTAGAGCAAAAATCCTTTTTGCAACAGCTTCAGCCAATGGACAGTTTCTATATAAACGAGCATATCATCAATCTTCTTCTGGAAGTGCGAGGCAATTTGCAGACGGAAAAGGCGCAAATGCTCTCCGTAATCGAACGCTTTTTACAACTCCCGCCAGATGAAAAGCTCCTGTTCGCAGTTGGCAGGCGGCTGAACATTTTCTTTCTGCTGGACGATTTGAAAAAGCCCGCTTTGCACCGGCAGGCAGAAGAAAGTATGCAGAAGATCTTGAAGGAGAATCCCAACATTGATTTTGCGGTGCTGTGCAATTATATCCGGCAGTCACAAATCTGATATAGCGAAAAGGGGACATAGCCGCTCAACAGGCAGCTATGTCCCTTTTATCATGCCCCTGCGCTACAACATGGAGACTGAACATCCAGACCATCCATATAGGCAGTTCCCCACTGACACATAGCATCCAAAACCGGGATAATGCTTTCCCCAAATGCCGTCAGAGAGTACACCGTCTTGGGTGGCTTCTCCGGGATCACTTCTCTATGCACCATACCACATCCCTCAAGCTCGTGTAAATGCTGGGACAACATTTTAGGCGTTGCGCCTGGGATTTTTCGCTGCAATTCCATATAGTGCAGCGGCTGTCCCACCAAATGCCAGAGGATCAGCGGCTTATATTTCCCGCCGATCAGCGAAAGCGTAGCCTCAACAGGGCAGTTGAATTTTGTTTGCTTCATAACCTCACCTCAACAAAAAGTATATCACGATATGTTCATTCGGAAAAGGACTTACATTTTGGGTAGTACCTTACAAAAAAGTGCAATCTTGCATACATTTCTAACTATGCTAAAATTGTCTCAGATGGTTGCCTTGACATGGCCCATGATCAATTTATCAGAAAGGATGTTTTACTATGGACTTTATCACAATTGCAAAAAAACGATGCTCTATCCGCAGCTACACCGACCAGAAGGTGGAGCCGGAAAAGCTGGAAAAGATTCTGGAGGCCGCTCATGTGGCCCCCACCGCTGCTAACCTTCAGCCAGTCCGCCTGATCGTAGTTCAGAGCGAGGAAGGGCTGGCGAAGATTGGCAAGGCCGCTGGTATCTACGGCGCGCCCCTCGCCATCATCGTCTGCGCCGACCACGATAAGGCGTGGGTACGGCCCTTCGACCAGAAGCAGACCGGGGACATTGACACGTCCATCCTGACCGACCACATGATGCTCCAGGCCACGGAGCTGGGCCTGGGCAGCGTATGGGTGTGCTACTTCAAGCCGGATGTTCTGTGCCGGGAGTTTGACCTCCCCGCTAACCTGGAGCCGGTCAACATCCTGGCTATCGGCTACGCTGGTGAGAACTTCGCTGACCCGGAGCGGCACATCCAGACGCGCATCCCGGTAAGCGACCTGTTTTCCTACGAAAAGCTGTAAACGAATCCTGCGGGCGGGTGCATTGGGGAAATGTCCCTATGCACCCGTTTTTTAGCAGTCCTATTGCTCCGATATGTGATCGTAGGTTTTTTCCAAAATCCATCTGATATGTTCATCGGCCAAAGTATAAAACACATTCTTGCCTGCCTTACGACCGTTTACCAACCGGGCGCTCCGCAGAATACGAAGCTGATGGGATATGGCCGATTCCGTCATCTTCATTTCCCCCGCCAGTTCGCTGACGCACCATTCCCGCTCCATCAAGAGCCACAAAATCCTGATACGGGTATAGTCACCCAGTGCCTTGTGAAGCTCGGAGAGTGCGTCCAGTTCCTTTGCGGCAGGCTTTGATATTAAATTTCCTTTGTTCATGGCTATCCCCAATCTTCGACCATTTGACAGATACGGAAGGACAGGATATGATAGAGGCAGAAATGGAGGTAATAGGATGTCCCACTACCATCTTCCGCACAATCACGGGCAGAATATCGAGCGCGTCCTGGAACGGATGCCGCCTCCTGACGGGTTTCAGACAACCGCCGCTATTTTCCAGCAGCTTGGCGACCCGTCCCGCCTGCGTATCCTCTGGCTGTTGTGCCACAGCGAGGAATGTGTGTGCAACATCGCTGCCGCTGTTGGAATGAGCGACCCCGCCGTATCCCACCACCTGCGGATTCTGAAAAAGGGCGGAATTATTGAAAGCCGCCGGGATGGAAAAGAGGTCTACTACACTTTGGCAGACACCACCCAGGCGAAGCTGCTACACCGGACCATTGACGCACTGTTTGAGATCACCTGTCCTACCGATTGATAGAAGAAATGCGCCGCGCTTACGAAAGTGCGGCGCATTTCCTGTTATAGCTTTACTCCTGCGCCGGAGTTTCAAACTGCTTGACCCGCATGGCGCGAATGGCGTTCAGAATGGCGATCACCGAAACGCCCACGTCCGCAAATACCGCCGCCCACATATTGGCGCGGCCCACCGCCCCCAGGATCAGCACTAGGAATTTGACCCCCAGGGCAAAGACGATGTTCTCATTGGAAATGCGGATGGTCTTACGGGCGATCTGCATAATAGCGGCGATCTTGGACGGTTCATCCGTCATCAGTACCACATCAGCGGCCTCGATCGCCGCATCGGAGCCGAGAGCGCCCATAGCGATACCCACATCGGCCCGCGCCAGCACAGGAGCATCATTGATACCGTCACCCACGAAAGCCAGCATCCCCTTATCGCTTTTCTGTGCCAGCAGTTCCTCCACACGGTCTACTTTGTCGGCGGGGAGCAGTTCGGTGTAGGCTCGATCCAGACCCAGGCGGCGGGCCACGTCCTGCCCAACTGCATCCGCATCGCCGGTGAGCATGACCGTCTGGCGAATACCGGCAGCTTTCAGCGTCTTAATGGCAGCGGGCGCGTCTGCCTTGATTTCATCCGCAATCACAATACACCCTGCGTATCTTCCATCAAAGGCCACATAGACCACAGTACCAATAGCGTTGGAGGCCGTATAGGGAATATGCTCCCGCTCCATCAGCTTGGCATTTCCGGCCAGCACCGTCATACCATCAATCACCGCCTGGACACCATGCCCCGCGATCTCCTGCACATCGGTAATACGGCTGTTGTCAATTTTCTTGCCATAGGCTTTTTGGATGGACAGCGAGATCGGATGATTGGAGTAGTCCTCCGCATACGCCGCCAGTTCCAGAAGTTCCTCGTCCGTCATGCCATTTGCTTGAATTTCTGTGACAGCAAAGGAGCCTTTTGTCAAAGTGCCGGTCTTATCGAACACAACGGTTTCCGTGTAGGCCAGTGCCTCCAGATAATTGCTGCCCTTGACGAGTACGCCGATTTTGGACGCGCCGCCGATGCCACCGAAGAAACTGAGCGGAATGGAGATCACCAGCGCACAGGGGCAGGAAATCACCAGGAAGGTCAGCGCCCGGTAAATCCAAATACTGAACGCCTGTCCCGTTACCAGCGGCGGCAGGACTGCCAGAGCGAGGGCGGCGAATACCACCACCGGCGTATAGTACCGGGCAAAGCGGGTGATGAAGTTTTCCATCCGGCCCTTTTTGTCGCTGGCGTTCTCCACAAGGTCAAGAATTTTGGCTACGGTGGATTCTCCAAATTCCTTTGTGGTCTGAATAGTCAGAATGCCGGTCTGATTGATGCACCCGCTGATAACCTCCATCCCAGCCTCCACCTCACGGGGCATAGATTCTCCCGTCAGAGCAGAAGTGTCCAGCGTGGAACTGCCCTTAATGATCTTGCCGTCCAGTGGAACACGCTCACCGGGCTTTACAATGATGGTGTCACCGATCTGCACGTCCTCCGGGTCTACTTGGATCAGCTTGCCGTCTTTCTCAATGTTGGCGTAGTCCGGGCGAATATCCATCAGGCTGGTGATGGAGCGGCGAGACTTGGAAACAGCATAGGACTGGAACCACTCGCCCACCTGATAGAACAGCATAACGGCCACGCCCTCGGAGTGTTCACCCAGAATCAGTGCGCCAACTGTTGCGATAGTCATAAGGAAATTCTCGTCAAACACCTGACCATGCAGGATGTTGGTGATGGCTTTCCAGACAATATCCCAGCCGATCACCGCATAGCAGATAAGATAGACCCCCAACTCCGCCCAGCCCTCCAGATGGAGCAGGCCACCGGCGGCGAACAACACCGCCGCCACGATGATGCGGGTCAGCAAATGCTTTTGTTTTTTTGTCATGTTGATACTCTCCTTTCCGCAAGAACACCGGCCACCCAAGGGTAGCCGGTGCTTTTGCACAGTTACGCTTTGACCGTCACATCCGGCTCGATCTTCTTGATGAGTGCCTTGGCCTCGGCCAGCACGCTGTCAAACTTCTCGTCCGGGGCCTCCAGCACCATCTTCTGGCCCAGGAAGTTGACGGTTACACTGGTAACGCCGTTGATCTTCTGGACGGCGTTCTGGATTTTGTCGGCGCAGTGGCCGCAGTCCAGGTCAATGAGCTTAATGGTCTTTTTCATAGCGTTAAGTTCCTTTCTTTGTTGAAATATGTGGTTTGTGGTTGGTTAGACATGGCCGAACGATTAAAAGTCTGTTTAATCGTTTCGCTTTGCAGTATAGCCGCCAGCCCCCGTAAAGTCAATGCTTTTTGGCTCGATATTCCTCTTTGGAGCGCAAAACCTCCTGATTGGATTTCTCCCGGAAAACAAAAACCATTTGGATAAAAAATGCTCCACAATGGAGCGGACAGCGGAGGTGAAAACCGTTTATAATAGCCCTCGGTCAATGCCATTCCCCTACCGGGGATGGGTATTGATACAAAACATAAGAAAGAAGGGATTATTTTGCGTAAGGAGCAATTTGACATCACAGGCATGACTTGCTCCGCTTGTTCAGCCAGGGTAGAAAAAAGTGTTGCCAAGCTCCCCGGCATCCAGGAGGTGTCTGTCAATCTGCTGAAAAACAGCATGGTGGCATCCTATGACGAAGCTGCACTTGACACGGGGCAGATCATCCAGGCGGTGGAAAAGGCTGGGTACGGAGCGATCCCCAAGGCTGGGCAGAACAAGCCCGCTGTCGAGCGAACAGCCGCGTCTGTCCCTGCTGGTAAACCAGCGGTCAGCACCGCCCAAGCGGAGTACAAACAAATGAAGGGCCGACTATTGCTGTCCGCCATCTTCACCATTCCCCTGTTTTACATCTCAATGGGCCACATGATGGGGTGGCCGCTACCCAGCGGTCTGCTGGGAATGGAGAACGCCATCACCTTTGCGTTCACCCAATTCCTGCTGCTCATTCCCGTGGTGTTCGTCAATGCGAAATACTACCGCATGGGCTTTAAGACCCTGTTCCACGGTTCGCCCAATATGGATTCGCTGATCGCCATCGGCTCCGGCGCGGCTATTGTCTACGGCATCTATGCCATTTTCAAGATCGGCATTGGTTTCGGTCACGGCGATATGGAAACGGTACACAGCTTTATGATGGATTTGTACTTTGAATCCGCTGGGATGATCCTGACCCTTATCACGCTGGGCAAAACTCTGGAGGCCCGCGCCAAGGGCAAGACCTCGGATGCCATCACCAAGCTGATGAACCTTGCGCCCAAGACGGCCACTGTGGAGCGGAACGGCATAGAACAGCAAATCCCCGTGGAACAGGTACAGCAGGGGGAAACGCTGATTGTCAAGGCCGGTGAATCTGTCCCTGTGGACGGCGTGGTGCTGGAGGGCTTTTCCTCCGTGGATGAATCCGCCCTGACCGGCGAGAGCATCCCCGTGGAGAAGCACGTTGGCGATACGGTAATTGGTGCGACTATCAATAAGACCGGCTATTTCAAAATGCAAGCCACTAAGGTAGGGGATGACACCACTCTGGCGCAGATTGTCCGGCTGGTAGACGAAGCTACCAGCTCCAAGGCCCCCATCGCAAAGCTGGCTGATAAGGTTGCTGGGGTATTCGTTCCGACTGTTATTGCTATCGCACTTGTGGCGGCGGCGGTCTGGCTGGTGCTGGGCTATGGTGTGGAGTTTGCCCTGTCCATTGGTATCTCCGTCCTGGTGATCTCCTGTCCTTGCGCCCTGGGACTGGCAACGCCCACCGCTATCATGGTGGGAACGGGTAAAGGAGCCACCAATGGCATCCTGATAAAATCGGCGGAGGCGTTGGAAACCGCCCACAACATTGATACTGTCGTGCTGGACAAGACCGGCACGATCACCCAGGGCAAGCCGGTGGTAACGGACATTTTGTGTGAAGCTGGGGCAGACCGCCTGGGACTGCTGAAAATTGCCGCCTCGCTGGAAAAGCTGTCAGAGCATCCTCTGGCGGACGCTATCACCGCCGAAGCGGGAAAGGCAAAGCTGCCGCTGTCCCCGGTTGAGGACTTCCAGCAGATTCCCGGTCAAGGCATCGTAGGCCGGGTAGACGGCGAAATGTGTCTGGCAGGCAACCGCCGCATGATGGACGCCCACAATATCACGGGCGGGGAACTGCTGCGCTCCGGGGAAACACTGGCGGCAGAGGGCAAAACACCCCTGTTCTTTGCCCGCGCCGGGAAGCTCATGGGCGTGATCGCTGTGGCCGATGTAGTCAAGCCTACCAGCGCCCAGGCTATCCAGGAATTGTCCGGCCTCGGTATTGAGGTGGTCATGCTCACCGGGGACAATGCAAAGACCGCTCAGGCCATCCAGCGGCAGGTCGGCGTAGACCGGGTAGTGGCCGAAGTGTTCCCCCAGGACAAGGAAAAGGAAATACGCCGCTTGCAGGACAGCGGCAAAAAGGTGGCGATGGTTGGGGACGGCATCAACGATGCTCCCGCGCTGGCCAGGGCCGATGTGGGTATCGCCATCGGAGCGGGAACAGATGTAGCGATCGAATCCGCCGACATTGTGCTGATGAAAAGTGATCTGCTGGATGTGTCCACGGCCATTCAGTTGAGCAAGGCCGTCATCCGCAACATCAAGCAAAACCTGTTTTGGGCCTTTATCTACAACATCATCGGCATCCCTATCGCCGCCGGTGTATTCTTCCTCTCTTTCGGCTGGAAGCTCAATCCCATGCTGGGGGCGTTCGCCATGAGTTTCAGTTCTGTATTTGTTGTGTCCAATGCACTCCGGCTGCGGTGGTTCCAGGCAAAGCATGAGGTTTACCCTGAAAACCACCAAGCCGAAGTGGATATAGGCAAAAATAAACAAAAAGGAGTGTTTCAAAATATGGAAAAAGTACTGCTAATTGAAGGTATGGTATGCGGAAACTGCGCCAAGCACGTCCATAAAGCTCTGACCGGGCTGGAGGGTGTGCAGGAGGCTGTTGTTGAGCTGGAAAGCAAGACCGCCAAGGTGTGCCTGGACAGCAGCGTGTCCGATGATACGCTGAAAGCGGCGGTGGAGGATGCTGGGTACACACTGGTCAGCATCCAGGAAACAGCATGAAGGCCAAACGGGGCGATGTTGCCCACAAGCTGAAAATAGCGAGGGGCCAGTTGGACGGTATTCTGCAAATGATCGAGGCTGATCGCTACTGTGTGGATATATCCAATCAGATCATGGCAACCCAGGCTCTGCTCAAAAGCGCCAATCAGCAGATTTTGCAAGCCCATATCCGCAGCTGCGTCCGGGAGGCCCTGCAAACCGACGCCGCAAATCCAAAACTGGAAGAAGCGTTGAAACTGCTGGAAAAAATGGCGCAGTAGTAACCGGGAGCGGAAAGGCCTTCATCTTTCCGCTCCCTTTCTCATTCCTGTTCGGATTGCAAATGCTCCGTTTTGGAGCGGACAATGCCGTTTGATTTCGCTATACTTACAAGTGGTTAGATGTGGCTAATTTCAAGGAGGTGCGATTATGCAAAAAACGCTTGACACAAGAACGAAACTGCTGACAAAAAGCCCGTTTCCGCTGATGATAGAGCTGGCTATCCCCGCCGTTCTGGGCATGGTAGTCGTGGGACTCTACAACATGATGGATTCCATCTTTGTCGGCCAGATGGTCGGGGATGTGCAGATGGGGGCTGTCTCTGTGTCCTATCCCTTTACCCTCATCAATGCCGGTTCCGCCGCCATGATCGGCGTCGGTTCCGCCTCGGTGCTGTCCCGCGCTATCGGGAAGAAAGACCAAGACACCGTAAAGAAGATCATGGGCAACCTGGTTGCCGTAGTGTTGCTGATGTCCGTGGTTTACATGGCGATCGGTATGGTGTTCACCCGGCAGCTCTTATCCCTGGCCGGAGCCAGTGACAACATCCTGACCTATGCAGAAAAATATCTGCGGATCGTGTTCGCCGGTTCCCTGTTCGTGAATTTCTTCCAGAGCGCCAATATGGTCATTCGCGGCGAGGGCCAGCTTAAAAAGGCAATGGCCATTATCGCCAGCGGCGCGATCCTCAACATTATCCTCGACCCCATTTTTATCACCCTGCTCAAACCCTACGGCATGGGCATTGAGGCGACAGCATACGCAACGATCCTCTCCCAATTTATCCAAGCCGCTGTGACACTGTGGTACTTCAAGAAGAAAAGCCCTAACGTGAAGATCGGACGTATCCGCATTGACGGAACTTTATTGCCGCAAGTCCTCTCGGTTGGTATCTCCGCGCTGCTGATGCAGGTTTTGACGCTGGTGCAGCAGACAGTGATCTACCGTGTAGCCTCGGCCTATGGCGGCGAAACCTCCCAAATCCTTCTGGGAGCCGCTCTGCGGTTCTGGAACTTTTCGTTTGTGCCGTTGTGGGGCATCAGTCAGGGATTTCAGCCCGCCGCCGGTACAAACTATGGTGCAAAGGATTACGACCGGGTGAAGAAGCTGACAGGCGTATTTATCACTGCCGCCACGGTTCTGTCTCTGCTGTTCTATATCCCGGCAGAGTTGTTCCCGGACAAAGTGCTTTCCATGTTCATTACAACGCCGGGGGTAGCAGCTTCGGGAGCAACTAACTTCCGCATCATGTTCAGCACCTACATCCTGCAAGGCAGCTTTCTGATTGCTGTGACGCTGTTCCAGTCACTGGGCAAGGCAAGCAAAGCCACTTGGCTGGTGCTGTTTAGACAGATCATCCTGTTTATCCCTTTGTGTGTAGTGTTGCCGATGGTGGGCGGCATGGGCATCCGGGGCGTATGGCTGGCAATCGCTCTGACGGACGCAATCCTGGTCGTTATCACAATCGCCATGATGCTTTCGGAGTTCCGCAAAATGCCTACGACCTCCATCGTAAACAGGTAAGGATTTTGGCAGAACTCGAAAGAAAAATAGCACAGCAAAAGGGCCAGTGCTTTTGCGAAGGCGCTGGCCCTTGACATATTTGAATAGACCATCCAAATGGTATATAATAATTGATTGGAGCTGAAAAACTACCAAATGGAGCGGTCTGTTATGGAGAGAAAATATATAATCAAAGATGCCAGGGAGATTCTGTCCCACGAACTCGAAAACCTTGGAACGAAGGAGAGCGCATCAATGTGTGAAAACTATATTACAAACGCAACAAGTCTGGTTTC
Organism: Clostridia bacterium; assembly: GCA_910575405.1. Taxonomy (GTDB): domain Bacteria; phylum Bacillota; class Clostridia; order Peptostreptococcales; family Anaerovoracaceae; genus Hominibacterium. The sequence goes on from CAJTER010000020.1 coordinate 80,498, forward strand.
GGCCATTCCCAAAGACAGCGAGGGATATTGCACTGTCTATAAAATGGATTGTGCCGATGGTCTTGGACTCATGACTGTTTATCAGGTCTACCCTGGCATTCAGCTTATTTACAACGATTTTGAAGCGGCAGGCTGTCAATGGGACAGCCTGATCAGCGGCGATGTGCTGGAGATCAACCATTGCCGTGAAGGACGAGAGGGCAGCCGTTTATTAAGTGGTTCCTGTCTGTACCTCGGAGAAGGTGATCTATCCATCCATACAATGGATAACTGCGCCCCGGAAATGACTTTCCCTCTGCGGCATTATCGTGGGATCACCGTAGCACTCAACTTGACGTTTGTATCGGAACATCCCCCAGAAATTCTTGCGGAAACAGGAATTGATATTTACTCGTTCAAAGAGAGATTCTGTGCCGATGGAAGTTGCTTTATCATGCGGGCCAAAAATGAGATCGAGCATATCTTTTCAGAGCTGTACTCCGTACCGGATCGTTTGCAAAGACCATATTTCAAACTGAAAGTACAGGAGCTTCTCTTGTTTTTGAGTATGGTGGATGTAGCCGAGGAAAAGCAGCGCGAATATTATACCTCGCCTCAAGTTGAAATTGTGAAGCAGATTCATAAGCGGCTCATTTCAAATTTGCAGGAGCGTCCCACGATTGAGGAACTTTCCAAAGAGTTTCTTATCAATACGGCCACTTTGAAAAAGACATTCAAAGGCATCTACGGACAACCCATTGGTACTTATATGAAAGAGTACCGTATCAGGCAAGCGGCAACTCTGCTTCGTCAGACTCAGGCCACGATTGCGGAAATCGCCAACAAGGTCGGATATGAAAATCAGAGTAAGTTTGCATCTGCATTTCATGACATAATGAAAGTGCCGCCTGCTGAATACAGAAAAGAAAATATGAGTGAGATGCGAGGGGGTGATCTCTTGGGAAATTAGCTGTTTTGGATATAGCGGAGTCTGGCAAGCAGATTGGTGAAAAGCTGTTTGCCCTGCTGGATGCCAGTCAGCAACAGGAGCTGATGCAGTATGTTCTTGCACAAACGAAAGTCGGCAATGCTGATGCTTCTCCACGCAGTACCTTTCCTCAAATTATCCCGGTCACTCCTGCTGCCAGATTAACAGAAGTCCAAGCAGAAGATTTGTACTTCTGCTTGGAAAACCGATTGGTATATATCTGCGAGACCGAGGTCATGCTGACAGTGAAAGAGTTTGATTTTGTCAAGATTAGTTGACACATTTTCTTCAAGGATTTTGTATCCTATGCTGCTTCTTTCAGGGAATCATAGTATTGCCGTCGCTTAACCATAGGAGGAAGCCCTCCATTGGCAGA
>CAJTER010000021.1 GCA_910575405.1 Clostridia bacterium
CATGCGCTGTTCCCGTAAAGGATTTCTCCTTAGTCGGTAAGGCAGATTGTTTCGCACACTGCCGTGTGCGGCAGTACCTTAAACTGCTTTGCACAGCGCCCTATCTGGGCGCACTTTCACGTTCTGCGTGAGGGCCGAGGGCACACAGCCCTTTTTGCGGAGCATCTTCCACACCGCCACAAAGTAGCTGGCGGTCAGCGGGTCGCGGAGCAGGATGTGGAACTCGTCAAAGTAGCACCATGTCGCCGCGCCGCTTTTATAGTTGGTATTCACCGCCGAGGTGACAAACTCGTTGGTGACGTGCATCGCAATCTTGCGGAGGTTCTCCCCCAGCCCTTTTAACACGATGCACACCACCCGGGAGCTCAAGTCCACGTTGGTCGGGTGGTTGAAAAGATTAAGGGAGCCCGTACAGTAGAGCTCCAGCGCAGTCGCCACACGTTTCGCCTCCGGCTCCGGCTGTTTGAGTAATTCCTCGTACAAGCTCTGGAGCAAAGGCATCTTTGCGCCCTCCAGCCCCAGCGCAAGCTCCCGGTACACCAGCCGCACACAGCGGTCAATCACGGTCTTTTCAATAGGTTGCAGGCCGTCCTTGCCGCCTACCACCAGCTCACAGAGGGAAAGCAGAAAATCCGCTTTCATGGAAAGGGGGCTGTCCTCGTCATTCAAACCGATTTCAATATCCATCGGGTTGATATGGTGGGGGCTGTCCGGGGCAATCTCAATGACCTGCCCGCCCAGCCGCCGCACCAGCGGGGAATATTCCCCCATTGGGTCAACGATAACGATGCGGTCACTTGTGGCAAGAAAGACGTTTATCAATTCCCGCTTGGCGGCAAAGCTCTTGCCGGAGCCCGTGGAGCCGAGATACATCCCATTGGCGGATTTCAGCTTTTTCCGGTCAGCCATGATGACATTGTGGGAAAGCGCGTTCATGCCGTAGTAGAGGGCCTGCCCGCCCATACGGAGCTCCCGGGTCATAAAGGGAATGAAAATCGCGGTGGAGCTGGTGGTCATGCCCCGCTGTATCTGCACCTCGTTATAGCCGAGGGCCAGCGAGGACATAAAGCCCTGTTCCTGCTGCCAGTCCAGCCGCTTTAAGGCGCAGTTGTATTTCTGCGCGATGCCGGAAACGGTGAACACGTCATTTTCCAGCCGCTGGCGGGTGGGGGCAAGGTTGATGACGGTGAACGTCAAGAGGAACATCCGCTCATTCCGGGACTGCAAATCCCCTAAAAGCTCCGCCGCGTCCTTGCTGAACGTGATAAGGTCGGGGGGAAGAATATCCATGTCGTACCCGGCGCGGACGGCCTTTTTCTGCTCCTCCACTTTCATCTTGTCAATGTCTGAGATTTTCCCCTTGATGGTCTTTATCGCCTTGAGCTGGTCAACGGTCTGGATGTGCATGGTGACGGTGAGCTCCGCGTCAAGCTCCAGAATTTCCCGCAAAAGGCGGTCAGAGAGCTCGGACGCCAAAATCTGAAGATAGGATGCCGCGCCCCAAAAGCCGCCCACACGGAAGAACCGGGAGCCCCGGAAGTCAAAGCCGCCGTTTGGGGTGATAAAGTCCTTTGTCCCCATGCCCGTTCTGGAAATATCGCCCCATGAAAAGCGGAACGGCTCCCGCCGTCCGGGGTGCATCTGCCCATGCAGGAGGGCCAGCCGCTCCCGCCCGTCCAGCGGGGACGAGGGAACGCCCAGCCGGTGGAGGTTCCCCATCACGTCCGCCTCTACCCGGTCAAGCCGGGGCCGGGCGGCGGCAATCCCCTCGGCGGGCACGCCAAAGGTGATATATTTGGAGCGTTCAATGCCGTTGTTGCTCCGGGCAATCTGCCGTTTGAGCATCCCCACGAACTCGCCCCGGATGCTGTCAAAATCGTCCGCCTGGGCGGGGATGTTCACATGGTAGCGGCTGGTGGAGTGGGAGCGGCGGTTGATAAAGGAGAGCTGGACGGGGAGCGCGCTGTCGAAGTAGTTGAGGAACGAGCTCCACCCGCTGAATATCGCGGACTGATCCTCGGTGGATGCCACGGAATAATTGATGTCCTCATATTCCACGGTCTTTGTGTAGAGCCCTCCGGGGAGCTGGCACACCCCGTCCGGGTGCATCGCCACATAGGGGATGGACTGCTGGGCGGATAAGGCCGCCTTATTCTTTCTTTTGCTTTTTCGGTTTTCCATTCACTGCCTCCTTTCCCGCCTGCCCGGTAAAGGGCGCGTAGATATTCCCGGTCTTGTAGGGCCTCACGCCGGGCCGCAGGTACTTGGCCCGGAGGATGTTCTTTACCACCTTTTCCAGCGGCAGGCCGTCTTTCTCGTACATCGCCAGAAGAAACGCCGGGAGCATGATGCCCAGCATCAGGAACAACGCCGCCGTGTTCCCAAACGAGCTCCGGGCCAGCAGGTAGGAGGGGACTCCCACAAGGGCCGCGCCGCCGAAACACACAAGCTGGCGTTTTGTCAGATTGAAAGCGATTTTGGTCTTGATTTTCGATAGGTCGTTAGGTACGTTCACATAGGGCATTTTTAGCCTCCTTTCCTTTGGGACTCGTCGGCACAAACTTCACTCCGCTCACTTCGGGACATTTTGTCCCAAAGCTCGCCCCGTTCCGTTGTGCCTCCTCTCCCCACAAAGTCTGCCGACTTTGCGGGGGCCCCGAAATTTTGAAGTCCCTCAGTGGGCTCTACCTCGTTCCCCCACACGTCCCAGCCGGGGGCCGTCTGGCGGGCGAACAGCTCCACCCGGGGCACGTCCCCCATAAGGGCCACGATTTTTTCACGGGCCTCGTCCGGCTTTTTGCTGTGGCCCTCGATAGGGGAGATGATGAACTGGTGGACGTTGGGGGCCTTGCGCCGGGGATGCCCACGGGTCGCCAGCAGGCACACCTCCGCGTTGGCCCGCGTCCAAAAGCCCAGCCCATAAAACCAGCTATCGGCTTTCTTGTTCTTTTTCAGCCAGACAAAGCCCACGGACTTATACTGAAAGCCCCACGCCTTGATAAGCCGCAGGGCCTCCGGGAGCTGGGGGAACGTGGCCCACAGAAAAAGAACGCTGTCCGGGGCCGCCAAATCCGCCACGGGCAACGCGCATAATTCCTCAATCCCCATCGTGGGGTAGTGCCGCTCCGCCGCACCTTGCAGGCCCTTTTGGGCGTACCGCCACGGCGGGTCGGCATAGATAACAGAATAGCTCTTGATTTTTCACACTCCTTTCCCGCCAGCGGCCACAGCCGCCCGCGCCTGCATGATGCGCTCCGTGGCCGGGCCGTAAAAGGCCGGGGCCGTCTCAAAGCAGATAAACTCCCGGCCCGTGTTCAGCGCGGCGATGGCCGTCGTGCCGGAGCCAGCGCAGATGTCCGCCACCACCTCGCCGGGGGCGGTGTAGGTCTTTATCAGATATTCGCACAGCTCCACGGGCTTTTGGGTGGGGTGGACGGTATGGGCCACGGTCTGGAACGAAAGCAGGTTCCCCGGGAACCGCCGCCCGTCCTCCGAGCCGCTCCCGGAGCGGACGAACTTTCCGTAGTTGGGGCTCTGGTCGCGCTGGGACGCAATCTTTTTGTAGGGCTTGCCCTGTTCAAACTGCGGGTTGTATAAGGGGAGCCGCCGATAGAACACCAGAATATTCTCCGTCTTTTTCAGCGGGGCGCGGCGGGCGTTGAGAAATCCCGTACAGCGGCTTTTATACCACACCCACTCATAGCGGAGCATGGAGAGGTTGGACGCGCCGAGGATTTTGTCATAGGGGCACTGCGCGAAGAACAGCACCGCCCCGGAGGGTTTGACCGCCCAGCGCACCGCCTCCCACAGCTCCGGGAGCGGCAAAGGCACGTCCCAATAGTTGCGGGTCGTGCCGTAGGGCGGGTCGGTCAGCAGCATATCTACTGAGTGCTCCGGGAGGGAACGCAGGCCCGCGATGCCGTCCATAAGGTAGAGCCCGGAGGGTTCCGGGGTAAGGTTTGGGACATTTTGTCCCAAAGCCGGGCTATCTGGCATCCCGTCCCTCCTTTCCCTTTGCCGGGGCGGGGCGGACGGCATTTTTCTGCGCGGCCTCCTTTCCCGCCTTATCCATCTGCTCCCGGATGGGCGCGGGGCGTACCGCCTCGGCCCGGGCGATAAGTTTCTCAACCGCCGAATGGTAAGCCTCCACCCCCGCCGCGTTCAGCCGCTCCTGGGTGGCCCGGTCATTGATACGCACCGTGGCCCGGTAGCCTGTCCTGCTGGTGGGGTCGGGTTTTGAGGGCGCACCCAAAAAGATGCCGTTCTGCCCGTTCACCACCTTGAAGTCATCCACCACCACGCCGCCGAAGTTGACGCTGGCAAAGCCTATCAGCTTGCCCTGGGGCTCAATGGGCCGCACCGACACCTCGATGGGGATAGTGGCGGCGGCAAGGTTCTGCTCCACCCGGAGAGCCACGGCCTCGTCCACGCTGATGCCCTGGTGTTTTGCCAGCTCCGCGATAGGGGCCTCGAAAATCAGACGGCGCATTTCCTCCTGGGCCGCCGCCAGCTCCTCGGCGGTCTGCACCGCCGTCTGTGTGTTCGCCATAGATAAATCCTCCTTTCCGGGACGGGGGATGACCGCCCCGCCCATATAGTCATAGCCTGCCGCGTTTATCGCGGACAGGGTTTCCGCTGATACCGCCCCTTGCAGTTGCAGGTCGGTTTCAGCCATGAACGCCAGCATATCCCGCTGGTCAAATTCCTCCGGGAGCTTGCCGCCCCACGCCCGGCGCATCTCACCCTCCGGGCCCAGCTTGTAACGCCTCGGCATATCCGGCCTCCTTTCCCGGACTTTGGGACAAGTTGTCCCGAAGTGCCGCTCAATCAGTGGGCTCCGAAGATGCTGCGGGCGATTGTCCCGGTCTTGAACAGCATGAAACAAAGGAGCACCGTATAGCCCACGGTTCCCCATATCGCGCCGATGGGGTCGCCCCCAGCGGCGATGTTCTGCACCAGCACCGCATAGATGCCGACGCAGACTAAAATCAGCATCCCTTGAAAGCCCACGGCGAAAAGGGATTTTAAGTAGTTCTGCCCCATGCCGCCCACCTCCCGGTTGGAGAGGGTCGCCACGGGGATGGGCGCAAGGCTGGTCAGCAGATATATTTCAATCATTCTTCCGTACACCAGCACGAAGATGATGATGCCCAGCGCCTGCATGGTGAGCCCGATGACCGAGGACTGGAGCCACAGCCCAAGGAGCGGGCCCAAGTCCATCCCCTCCAGCGTGGTCTGGAGGTTGTTCAGCATATCCGGCGAAACCGCCGTGGAGCCTTGTATCAGCCCGGCAGAGCGGGAAATCACGCTCTGCGACACGTCAAAGACGGCCATCACGATATTGAACGTGTTGGAAAGTATCAGCACCGCACACGCGGTCTTGAACATCCATTTGTAGAGGTTCGCCACGTCTACTTCGTGCATATTGTTTTTTTCAAGGAGCATCTGTATCAGCTCATAGGTGGCAACAAAGGTCAGCACCAGCCCGGCGATGGGTAAAATCACCGTCTCGGAAAGCTGGCGGATAAGGGAGAAAACCCCGGCGTTCCATGCCGCCGGGGTCGTCCCTACCTGCACCGCAATCTCTCCGACCTGGGCATTGACGGTATCAAAGAGCCCCTCAAGGTTCCCCATGATGCCGCCAATCAAAAGCTCCTTGAGCCAGTCTGTGAGCCAGTCGGTGAGAAAGTCCATAAGCCGCCGCCCTTAAAACAGGCCCGACAGCAGCGGGATGAGGGTCGTGCCGATGACGATGATGCCGCCCCCGGCCATGAGCTGTTTTATCCCCAATTAGGTGTAAAAACTCTGCTCGATGGCGGGCGGCGGCGTACAAAAAATCTATATGGTGTTGTTAAGAGAACCGTCCCGGCGGGACAGGTCAGGCAGTGACCTGTTCCACCTCCGGGATGGGTTTGAGATTAAAATGAATTTCGATAGAAATGTGTCTTGTTTTATTTTCGTCAATGCGCTCATGCACGACGATTTCTTTGATTAAGCGGTTGAGGGTGGCTGCGTCCAGCTCTGTGATGTTGGCGTATTCCTGAATGGCTTCCACCCATTGTTTTGCGTCATTGGCAAGCTGGACTTCATCGGACAGCCGCTTCCTGCCCTCGGACACTTTTGTTTTAAGCTCCGTCTGCTCGGTCTGTGTCCTTTCCAGCATGGTGTTGAAGTTCTGCTCACTGATACGCCCTGCAATCATATCCTCATAAAGCCGCATTACCATTTTGTCCAGAACCTCAATCCGTTCCTCGTCCCTTGTAAGGGAGCGTTCCATTGCTTCCCGCTGTTCCCGCTGCTCGGCTTCACAGGTATTGGTCAGGCGGTCGGCAACCGCTTCCCCGTCCATCAGGGCAGCTCTGGCACATTCCCGTATTTTCCGTAGCACATGGCTGTAAAGGGTGTCATAATCAATCCGGTGCTGGGTGCAGTGGTTCTTTCCAAAGGCATTGTAGGTTTTGCAGGAGTATATCCGCTGGGGATGTTTTGCGTTTGTGTAGCGTATCGTCAGCGACTTCCCACACTCGCCGCATTTTAGCAGTCCGGCAAACAGGCTGATTTCATTGGTCTGCCCCGGACGCTGGCGGGATTTCAGCTTGTTCTGCACAATGTCAAAACTCATGCGGTCAATCAGCGGTTCATGCTGTCCCTCCACCACAATCCAGTCCTCCGGCTTCTTTTCCCCAATCGTGCCGATTTTGAAGCGGTAGTCTTTTTTCTGGGAAGCAATCGCCCCGGTGTAGACGGGATTCATCAAAAGGTCTTTGATAACGGAGAAGTCCCACATATACCGCCCGTTTTCCGGGTCTTTCTTTTCCCATTTGGTGCGGGTATTGCGAAGCCCCCGTTCCCGATTCCACCATGTGGGGCAGGGGATTTTTTCTTCCTCCAGCCGTCTGCGGATATAGTTCGGACCATGACCGTTCAGGGCATATCCGAAAATCAGCCGCACAATCGGGGCGGTTTCCTCGTCAATGAGCAGATGGTTTTTGTCCTCCGGGTCTTTCCGATACCCAAACGGGGCAAGACACCCGGTAAACTGTCCTTTCTGCGCTTTCAGAAGATAAGAGGAATGGACTTTCTTGGAAATATCCTTGCTGTACATCTCGTTCAGGATATTTTTGAACGGGGCGATGTCGTTGTTATCCCGCAGGGTGTCGATACCATCATTCATGGCGATATAGCGGACACCGTTTCTTGGGAAAAAGTCCTCAATCAAATGCCCGGTTTGCAGATAGTTCCGCCCCAGTCGGCTGAGGTCTTTCGTGATAACAAGGTTGATTTGCCTGCGCTCAATGGCTCTCAACATCCTCTGTAAATCAGGACGCTCCATGTTAAGACCTGTGAAGCCATCGTCCTGATAGACTGCCACAACCTCCCATCCCTGCTTTTCGCAGTATTTTTCCAGCATATCACGCTGGTTTGCGATACTGGCACTTTCGCCTTGCAGGTCATCGTCCTTTGACAGCCTGCAATAGACCGCCGCACGATAGCCCCCGGCAAGTGCCTTTCCGATTGTTCTGTATTCCATTTCGTTCATCATAGCCATTTACCCACACAATCCAGACGGTATCTGGCTCTTTTGAACCTCATCTTCATTATAGCTCATATCTTTCTTTTTAGCAAGATATTCTTTCGTATTTATCTTTCCGTATTTCTGGGAAATCAGGCTGACGAACACATCAGTGGCGTCCAGTTCTCCGTCAAACACAGTAGTCACATGAATCTCTGTTTTGTTTTTTGCCATAGGCAGTTATCCTCCATACATGAAAATAGCCAGACAGAGGGTGTCGGCAACGAAGTCCGGCAACGGGCTTCAAAAGACCTTGCAAACAATCTCAATCTGGCACTACTTACTATTTATACTTTTCTTTTATTTTTCTGTTGTTTTGGTTGTTATAAGGGAGAAAAGCCCGGAAATAAGGGATTTTCCCCGGCAACCGGCTCGGCAACGGGATAGCAACAGGAGGTGCAACGGGCTGTCATTCTCAGAATGGAAGCTCCATCTGTTCTGTGACCTCCACAAAACCGTCCATCGTTTTTTCAGACGGGTTGCCGGAGTCCGTTGCCGGGTTTTCACGCTCCCAGCCCTTTTGTCTGCCATATTCTGAAAACATTCTTGGGTTCGGGAAGTACCGCCAGCCGGAAATGCACTGGTTCATAATCTCGTTGATTTCCCGGATTTCCCATTGCTTCGGCTCGTCAAAGGCATGGTTCAAGGCTTCCTTGTAAAGCTGCTTGGAGCAGACCATGCTCCCGGTGTACTTATCAAGATACGCCTGTATCATTCCGGCTTTGGTGTCCTCCGGCATAAAATCCCGCTGGTGTTCTTTGAGATACCGCTGCATGGCGGGGCTGAAAGCCAGCTTGAACCTGCCGCTTCGGTAAATCTCCATCGCTTCCGCCCACATCTGCCCGATATAGGCTCTGGAAGCAGTTTCGTCCTCCAAAATGTGAACCTCGGCTTGCTCCGGGTACACCATGACCGGGATAAAGCGGCGGTTGCCGGAACGGTCAAGGGGCAGGAAGTCAAGGGCATTGGAAGTGCCGCCAAACACGCACTGACGGGGGCGGTCTGCCGGGTGGGTTTCATAGGGTATCTTGTAAACCTCTTTCTGCCGGCTTAAAAACGACTTGATTTCCTCAATGCTCTTGGCGTTGGCGGTTGCCATCATTTCCGACATTTCGATAATCCAGTGACCTTGCAGCTTACGGTACACATTGTCATCGTCCAGCTTCCGCAAATCATCGGAGAACCACTCGTCCCGGACTGCCAGCAGACGGAAGAAGGTGGACTTGCCAGCCCCCTGACCTCCGACCAGACAGAGCATGATTTCAAACTTGCACCCCGGCTGAAAGGCTCGTGAGATAGCGCCCATCAGGAACAGCTTCAACGCTTCATAGGTGTAATCATCTGCGTCAGCTCCCAGAAAGTGCCGTAGGCAGAAGCGGATTCGTTCCTTCCCGTCCCACACAAGGGAACTTAAATAATCCCGGATGGGATGATACTTGTTTTCATTCGCCACAATCCCGATGGCGTTATCAATCTTTTTCTCATTGGTAAGCCCGTAGGTTTCTTCCAGATAGAGAAGCAGATACTTCATGTCCGTATCGTTCAGGGCGGTGCTTTCCCTTTGAAAACCGATGGGCTTTATAATATCTTTGCGGTCGGTCAGGATGTTGTATGCGATAGCTCCGGAAAGCAGCGGGTCACGCTGGAATACGGTCAGGCAGTTCCGTATACTCTGACGGACGCCGCCTTTCTCGGTGGTTTCCAGCCCCGCCTTGATTTCCTCAATGCTCTGGGGCGGCTGCATGGCGTTCATGGTGTTTTTTAGTTCTTGCTGCGTCTGTGGCTGCAAGCTCTGCCATTCGCTGTTCAAGCTGTATCACATCCTTTCCGTAGTCCGTAATCAAAGCCGCTTTTTCCTCCGTCTCCCCAAACAGCAGCACATCCAGCAGATATTCCACATGGGCTTGCTTCTGTAAGGCTTCCACAAACCGGGGATGAAAGGCTTCCTCCGGGGAGTGCGGGGCGTAGTCCATTCTCCATGCCATCAGCAAGTGAAGATAATCGGCAAGGGTACGGAAGCAGCGGCTCTTTGCTTCCTGAAACTGTTCCTCCGGGGATTTCTGCCGGGGCTTGGGCTTTTTTGCCTTTCCCGGCGGTTTCCAGTCCTCATAGGAAAGCCCGAAGTCCTGTGCCAGTTGTACGGCGGCTTCTTTCTTTCCCAGCCCATACAGGGCGGCGGCAAAATCAATCACATCCCCATCCGCACCGCAGCCGAAGCAGTGGTAACGCCTATCCAGCTTCATGCTTGGGGTTTTATCGTGATGGAACGGGCAGCAAGCCATCCCGTTCCGACCTATATGGATTCCATAATGCTCCGCAGCCTGTCTGGTTGTGACGGACTGCTTCACAGCTTCAAATAAATTCAAATCTATCCCTCCTTAAAAAGAAAAAAGCACCTGACATTCTCTGCTTGAAAATGGCAAGTGCCTGTTAAAGTTCCATATCCTGTTGTCTGTGTTTCGTCTGCGCCGGGGCGGTTCTTTGTGCTTTTTTCTCGTCTGCCTTATCCTGCAAGACTTCCTTGATAGGCTGCTTCTTGGGCGGCTCTTTGCTTTCCTCTGTGCCGGGTGTGGCTTTCCGTACCCAGTAGCGGATGTCCCGCAGCTTCTTCAAATCCTCCTGTACCTCGGTCAGCGGTACTTTCAGCTCTGCGATTTCGCTAAGAAGCGTTTCCTGCTCCTGTTGCAGCTCATTTTTCGTTTTATCCTTATCGTCCGGGTGCTTGGCAAGATAGGCGGCGGCTTTCGCATATCGGGCAACCTCCGGGTGTTCCTGTTTGAATTTCTCCTTTGTTTTCTTGAAAAATATCTTCTGGTACTTCTCATAGACAGGCTTACATTCCTTGCAGTCTGTCCGGCTGGCAAGAATCCCATCAATCACTTTGCTGCGGGCTTCCTTTGGCTTCATCTGACTGCGGTAATCGGCGGCTGATTTCCCGGAAGATTCCAGAAACGCTTCTAAGTCCTCCACAGTGGAAAGCCCCTTTTGCCGGAGATAGGACAGGGCTTCGCTGACTGCCTTTAAGTCCTGTGAAGTCCCCCGGTTCTGTCCAGCCCTTGTCCAGTCCTTCCGTTCTTCCTTTCGTATCTCCATATACTTCATCAGCAGATTGGGAAGAAGTGTTGCCTCCTCCGCCGCCTTTTGTGCAAGCAGCTCTTTCCGTTTTTCGCCCAGCTCGGTAATCCAGCCTTTGAGGTTTTGGATAAGCTGCCGGATCGACTTCATCAGATTGTTGGCGGCTTTGATTTCCCGGTTCAGGCTGCCGATATTCGTCTGAATACCACGCTTTTCCATCTGACGGACAGCAGCCCCCTCATGGACAGTAGGGATAATATCAAGCCCCTGTCTGGCATAGGAACGCAAGTCCACACGCTCCGGGCGGTCATTGGCTTCCAGATAGCGGTTCTGGATGACCTCCCATTCATGCCGCCAGATTTCGCAATACTTCTGGTCGTTCCAGTCCACCGTATCCTCCTTGTGGCTTTTCCACCTGCCAGACGGAAGTTTGATCCGTTCCCCGTTTTCGTCAAGGTCATAAACTTTGCGGCTCTTGGGAAGCCATTTCCCATGTTCGTCCATTGCCCGCATGGTCAGCAGGACATGGGCGTGGGGATTATGTCCCGGCGGATGGGGGTCATGGATAGCAAAATCAGCAATCATGCCTTTGGAAACAAACTGCTTCTGGCAAAACTCCCGGACAAGGACAGCGTACTGGTCGGGCGGTATTTCTCTGGGGATGGTAAGCACCCACCGCCTTGCAAGCTGAGAGTTCCATTGCTTCTCCACCGCTTCGGCGGCGTTCCATAAGGTATTGCGGTCTGCATATTCCTGTGGGGCATTTGCCGGGAGCAGGATTTCATTGTGGACGATACCACGCTTTTCTGGGTAGTGCTTCACTTGCTGGTCGTATTCACAGAACAGCTTTTCGCCACTCTGGTAAGCAGCGGCGGCAACCGCAGACTGCCGCTGGCTGCGCTGAACAATCGTGATTTCGTTGTGTGGACAGGGCATTTCGTGTCCCTCCTTTCGGTAATTGGTGGATGGGGTGGCGTTTTACCACCTCATTTGGGGCAGAAAAAAAGCAGGAGACCTTTTCAGATTTCCTGCTCGGTGTGCCGCTGTGTGGGCGGCGGGTATTTAGTTGTAAAAGTTCGGGGCAAGTTGACCCGATGTATAAGAAATAATAAACCAGAAGTTTACAAGCTAAATTTGTTACAACAAAAATGTAAATACTCTTTAACCGATATTTCTTTGCTATTCAAAATTCCAATAGCAACAAATATAACTTCTGCAACTGTAAGATAGCAGTCTTTCAAATCAAAAATAAAAAGGGTAGGTATCTGCAAAAAATCTAAACTTCCACCCCAAAACAGCTTATCAATCAAGCTACATAAACATCCCGATATGCCACAAATCATTATTATTTTTACCCAAAAACTTATATGTGCTCTTTTTGCCTGATATAGCATATATCCTGAAAAAAAGAGGAACAAAACAAACACATTCAATAAAATGGTAACAAACGGACTTGATAATAATTCGAAGAAATTTCCAGCATAAGATAAACGAGTATTTAGTTCTGGATTAAATCTTAAAACTTTGGCTATTATATCAAATTCGCATTTCATAAATACTTTTGAAATTACTATTTTAACCGTCTGGTCAATTAAAACCAATAATGCCACAGGTATAATAAACGGCTTAAACTTTTCCATCAGTAACACTTCCTCTCAAATTATTATTTTATTGTTTCTTCTTTTTCGATTTAGGGGTAGGCAATTCCTCATACATAGCATTAAACAATCCTGTCAAAAACTCTTTATTATCAACTTCATCTACCAACAACATTTCTTTTGCTCCCTCGTAAGGTAACTCATACGAAACCGTTGGCATATAACTTATTGCTGATTTTACTGGTTTAACAAGTAATCTATCATCATAGATACCGCCTACAATCTTACCACGATAATAAATGACAAATTCGCCCATCATAGCTCGATAGGTAATTTCATTCAAGCCAGATAACTGACCTAAAATAAATTCTAAATATTCTTTGCTGGATGCCATAACTTTACCTCAATTTCTAAATTTATTACTGACTTCATTATACTTTATTGCTTATCGAAAAGATAGCATATTTTATGAAACTTGTCGGCTGGGAACAGCTTGCATTGCAAGGTGTCCCCAGATGGCAAGTCCACAAAAGGGTAGCTGGCGGCAGCCAGCGCAGGGGAAGCGTAGCGTCCCCTGTTTGATTTGGAGCAGACCTTGACTGCGGAAAATCACAGCCCTCCGGCGAGGAGCCTTCGGAGAACGCAATGCACCAACCTCTGGGTGGTGTATAATTGCGCCCTTAGTAAACTAAGGGGTTTACGGCTTCTCTCGTTCCAGAAGTTTTTTCAATAGTTCCTGCGTGTCCTGCCTGTGAAAAATGAGTTTCAACAACAGCATGACATCATCATCGGTCAGGCGTTCCGGCTCTTGCAGATAACTTTCCAGCATGCCGCCACGAGTACAGAGCCGGTGTGTCCGTTCCTTTCGGGTAAGCTGCTTTAACTGGTGCTGCAATGCCTTTTCATCATTGATGGCTTTCCGCAGTTTCTTTTCGCTTTTTTCCAGCTCCCGGTTGAGCTTTTCCAGCTTTGAGGTATCAGGCAAGGGCAGCGTCCTCCTTTCCCGGTATCAGCACATAAATCCGGTTTGGTTCTCCCACGCCCTGACGCACCCGCATGATAAGTCCGGCGGTTTCCAGTTCATTCAGAGAACGCTTGACCGTCATGGGGCTGCGGGACAGGACAGTGGCAATGGCTGTGACAGGGAAGCAGACAAACAGGATTCCGTTCTCGTCCTCCTGCCCTTTGGATAGCATAGCGTCCAGCATCCGGCAGTACATGACCTTTGCGGTGCTGCTGACTGGAAATCCTGTCAACGCTCTGGGAAATGGCATACAGGGCGGCAATGGTGTGTCTATCGTCATAAATTCAAAATTCATTCGGTGTGTTCCTCCTTTTTCTTGGCTCGTTTGGATAAATAACGGGGGCAGTCAACCACAACCGCCCGGAAGCTCTGCCTGCACCCATGCTGGCATTTCCGGCATAATTCGTTGTAAGTGACACGCCCCCGGTCATTGAGGTAAAAGGAAAGCTCATGCTTCCTCTTTTTGCTCATTCTCGGCATATTGCGCTTCCTCCCGTTTTCGTGTATAGTTTCGGGGCGATTTTCGGCAAAATTACGGTCATAGAGCCGCCTAAAATCTCCCGAAGTATCAGCGATAGGGTAGACTATCCCCCTATCAGATTGTCGTGTTTCGGTATCATTTCGGTGTCAGTCCGCCAGTTCTCCCCGGTGTCGTTCCTCCCCTGAATCTCACAGCGGCGTATCGCTCCCTTTGGTACGCTCGTTTCGGTCAGGGTTCCTCCACATCCCTGCCAAAAGTCATGGCGCTACATCGCCGGGGAAGCATATCCCACACAGGCTGGTCATTCGATTGGAATAATCCATCGATGAACTACCTGTATCATAGAACATTTTTGTGCCCTGTGCCGTATGTCCACAAAGTAGGAATTAGGGGTAAAAAGCGGAAATTTCCACGATTGCGGAAAGTGTGATATAATCCAGATAAGCGGCAGCAATCAAACCGCCGGAAAGGAGCGTGCGCCCATGAAAGGAGCAACAAGCATACAGGAACGCCTTTGGGAACTCCGCAAGGACAAAGGCTTAAATCTGGAAGAATTATCAAAGCTGACGGGCATTTCCAAATCAGCTCTTGGAAATTATGAAAAAGAAGATTATAAGGAAATCAATCATGGCAACCTTATCACGCTGGCAGACTTCTATGGGGTTTCCGTTGATTATCTACTGTGCCGGACAGAGAACCGGGAGCAGATCAACACGCCACTAACGGAGCTGCATTTGAATGATGAAATGGTGGCACTTCTGAAAAGCGGTCGGATTAACAACCGCCTGCTCTGCGAACTTGCCACCCATAAGGACTTTATCAAGTTTCTTGCGGACATTGAGATTTATGTGGATGGGATTGCCACCATGCAGATTCAAAATCTCAACGCTCTTGTCGATACCGTCCGGCATGAAATCATTGAACGGTATCGCCCCGGCGAAGATGACCCGCATTTGAAAGTGCTGCAAGCCGCCCATATCAGCGATGATGAATATTTCAGTCACATGGTTCTGGATGACCTCAACCTCATTATCCGGGATATTCGGGAAGCTCACAAAAAAGACAGCGAAAGTGCTCCCCAGACCACCGTTGCCGATGAACTGAAAGAAAATCTGGAAGCGGTCGAAAATTTCAAGGGCAGCCGGGATGAAAAGCTGGTTGTTCTTTACTGCAAGCAGCTCGGTATCAACTATAAAAATCTGTCAGACGAAGAATTTCGCTGGCTGATTCGGATTCTCAAAAAATCAAAGAAAATGGGAACGCCTATCAGCCAGAGGAAAAAACGGTAAAGAAAAAACCGCTGTTGCATGGTTTGTTGGCTCCCATGTAGCAGCGGTTTATGCTGTGGTTATTCAATTAAAATTTCAAAGTGACGAACTTAAACTTCTTCAACATCAATAACATTATATCCTCTTTGCTTTAATGCCTTCGCAAAAAATCCCATTCCAGAAATTAGTTTTCCAGTAAAGCTACCATCGTATATTTGATTTACACCACAAGTAGGACTTCTGGATTGTAATATAACCAAATCAATATCTTCATTTTGAATTTTTGATAATGCCATTGACACTGCTTTATTATATTCAGAATTAACATCATTTCCATTTTCATCTACTACAATCCCATTCACAATTTCTGCACAAGGTCTAGGAATTTTCATGCCAGCTAATATTTCTGGGCAAATAGAAATAACTTCTTTATCCTTTAAGAAATTGATAACTGCTAAATTTTTATTGTTTGTTCCGTTATATTTACAGTTTGTTCCCATAATACAGGCACTAACTAATACCTTCATATTTATCACCCCAAATCAAATTTATTTACATAATCATTCTACCACACCGTTATGAATAAATCATCTCATGCAAAACAATTTCTTCTGCCCGGTTATGGATGTTATTACATCGTTGTACCCATTCCATTTGACAGGTACGCTTTAATTCCTCTGTCACGCCCTCGGTAGCTTTCAGCTGTTCCATGATAGTGTCTAACCGTTCCTGTGCCTGTTCGTTCAGGTCTGCAAGATATGTCCACAATTCTCCGGTCAGTATCAATGTGTTCAATCTGGCTGGGTGGGCTTCTCTTAAATATTCCCGGTGTATCCGTCCGTACTTTCCGATAGGGCGGTGTTCCTCCGGCAGCTTCAAATCCGGGATATAGTAATCTCCAACAAGGATATAATCAATTCCGTTTTCCGTTATTCTTGGTTTCAATTCGCTCATGTTCCTTACCTCCTGTGGAAGCAGGCTCGTCTGGTACTAACTCAATCACATCGGTAATCTCACAATTCAGCGTTTCGCAGATACGGGCTAATGTATCCATACTGATGTGCTTTCCCTCTTTACTCATGTTGGCAATCATATTTGTTGTCATACCAGCGGCAAGCCTTAAATCCTCTTTTCTCATATTACGCTCTAACAGTGTGTGCCAGAGTGGTTTATAGCTGATGTGCATATTGTTTTCCTGCCTTTCTACCCATACCACCGGGGCGGCTGCCCCGGCAGGAACTTTTCTCTTATTATAACACCAATCTTGTGTAATCACAATTTATTCTTGTATCTTGCCGCTGATACCGTCTGGATTGTGCTTTTCCTTTCTTTTTGTTCCCTTTAATTAGCCATGAACTGTTTCATGCCCTGGCTTTTGGAGCCGGGGTTGTCCGAGCCGTAGCCCTCCAGCAGATTGACAACGCCCCAAACGCCGAGGCCCGCGCCCAGCGCGATAACAAGGGTCTGCAAAGTGGTGATAGCGGATGCGAAAAATGCCATATAGTCCTCCATTTCTCCGGGATTTTCCCGGGCACAAGAAAAGCCGCCCGGTGTAGGCGGCAGGTGACACTTCGGGACAAAATGTCCCAAAGCTATACAAAAGCGTCCGGGTCGTCCAAATCGTCATAGTTGAGGATGTCCTCGTCCTCGTCTATGGGCGTTCCGTCCGGCACGTCCGCCTCGTACACGGTGTACTGCTCGTTGGGATTGAGCTTTTTTATACGGCGGCAGATAAGCCGCTCCAGCGAAAAGGCGTTTTTCTTCTTGTCCGCCTCCGCCGTGTATCGGTAGTTGGGGTGCTGTTTCAAATCGTATTTCCGGGAGTAGAACGGCGGCAGGCCCCGCAGTTGCAGGATGCACCTGTCGCCGGGCATGGTGGCAAGCTCGGCGGGGGTCATAAGCTCCCGGCCCAGCCGCTGGGTGTTCTGGTTGTAGCTTTCCGACTGCCCACGGGAGCGGCCCTCGGTCTGCATGGAGATAGTCGCTTTCCCCAGCCAGTTCTCGGAAATCTCCTTGATAGTGCTGGCCTCCCGGCCCCCGAGGAATACCACGCTGTCCATGTTGCCTAAAATGGTTTCCGCGTTCTTGTCGTAGATTGCCTTACATTGGGCCAACTGCTGGTAGAACAGCGTCAGGCTCACCTCCCGGGAGCGGATGACCGCCACCAGCTTTTCGAGGTTCGGCACCTGCCCGGTGTTGGCGGCCTCGTCCCACAGCACCCGCACATGATGGGGCAGGCGGCCCCCGTGTACGTTGTCCGCCCTTTCGCACAAGAGATTGAACATCTGCGAAAACGCCAGAGCTACAATAAAGTTGTAGGTGGTGTCGGTATCGCTGATGATGAAGAACGCCGCCGTCCGTCTGTCCCCCAGCTTGTCAAGCTCCATCTCGTCATAGCTCATAATCTCCCGGAGTTGCGGGATGTCAAAGGGGGCCAGCCGCGCACCGCATGAAATCAGTATGGAGCGGGCAGTCTTGCCGCTGGCCAGCTTGTACTTTTTGTACTGCTTGACCGCGAAACAGTCCGGCTTGCGCTTTTCCAGCCCGGCGAACATATAGTCCACCGCGTTCATGAAATCGTCATCGTCCTCCTTGACCTCCATGCCGGAAATCATGTCTACCAGCGTGTTCATGTTCTTGTCCTCGTCCGGGCCCTCGAAGATGATATAGGCGATAAGGGCGCAGTATAAAAGCGTTTCTGATTTCGTCCAGAACGGGTCGCCCTCCTTGCCCTCGCCTTTGGTGTTGGCGATTAAGGTATTGACGAATTTCAAAATATCGGCCTCGTTGCGGATATACGCTAACGGGTTGTAGTGCATGGAGCGGGAAAAATCAATGCTGTTAAAAACCTTGATTTTATATCCCTTTTTCCGTTGCAGGAAAAAGCCCGCCTGCTCCAGCACCCCGCCTTTTGGGTCTACCACCACATAGGAGGAATGGGCCTGGAGTAATTGCGGGGTAAGCCAGAACCGGGTCTTGCCGGAGCCGGAGGAACCGACAACACAGCAATTCAGGTTCCGGGCGTTGGCGGGGACGGCGGGCCGGGTGTTGGTGGTGAGAAATTCCGTCCCGGTCAGAATGATGTTGTTCTCAAACCTGGGGTCGGTGAACGGCTTGATGTCTTTTTCCGTTCCCCAGCGGGCCGAACCATATTCTTCATCCCGGCGGTATTTTTGGGCTTTTTTGCTTTTCTGGTAGATAATCAGCCGGATCGCCACGGCCCCCGCGATGCCAGTGAGCCAGTCAAAAGGATTGAGCCCCGGCGCGAAGTCGGCAAAGGCCGGGCCGAGGGCCGCCACCATCCCCACCAGCTTGTGGGCCAAATCCGCCCCCGCCGCCAGACGGTAGGCCGTCCCCACTTTCAGGCAGGCCCACGCGATGAACAGATAGGGGAGGTTCGGCAAAAGGTACTTTTTCAGCTTATCTGTCCTCATGGGCGGCCTCCTTTACGCGGTCTTTCTTTTGGGGCGCGGGCTGGCGCAGTATCTCGGCGGCGGCCCGTCTGAGCTGTTCCCGGATGGGTACGCGGTCAGTCTTTGCCTTATCCAGCACCCGGCGGGAATACTCCCCAAAACAAGCTGTGATTGCATCCGCCTGCCCGGACTTGAAGAACAGCAGATATTTGTCCGGCCCGGCCTTGTAAAAGGCATAATCCACGTTCCACTTCCGGGCCACCCGGTCAAATTCTTCTGGGGCCCCGGTGAGCTCGATACTGTTCGTGGCCGCGCCGTGGGCCATGAGCTTTTTCACGGACTGCCTGCCGTGGGGCGTCTGGTGGGCCCGGTGCTCCTTTTGTATCTTCCGGCCAGCCGCCCGGAGCGCATAGGCCAGCACCCGGGCCGTCAGCTTTCCCGTCCGCATGGATAGCGCGATAGTGCGCCGGGAAACATCCTCGTCAATCAATCAGAACCGCCTCCTTTCATGGGGGATAGGCCCTCCGGCCTTTGGGACATTTTGTCTCGAAGTCACCGCCCCTCACGGCCCGGCTCCGGGTGGGCCCGGTTAGCCGCAGGGGGAAAGCGGTCAATCACTTCCTTGTAGGCGGCCATCTGCTCCCGGATAGAGAGCTGGGGGAGGGCAAAAATCTTGTGCTCCTTGGGAATATCCTCTATCCCGTGATAAACTTCCTTAATATCGCCCGTCTGGACGATATAGCCGCCGGGGGCAAGGTGGCCGCCCTCGTTGATGGATATGTCCCGCCCGTATGCCTCATAGTCAAAGTAGTCTTTCAGCTCGGCGGGTATCGGCAAGTCCTCTGCATAGCAGCGGCCCAAATCGTCCTCGCTTTCAATATCCGGGTAAAATTCAAAGCAGTCCAGATTTTCCGCAAGGTTGATGATGTCCGCCACGCTGGAGGTATGCGCCCCCATATGGAGCGCGGCCTCGAATTTTTCAATCTCGCTTTGGGGGAGCTCCGAGAGCAGGCAGGCCAGATGGTTCAGCTCGTCCAGATTTTCATACTCGCCCAGATAGTCATAGAGCCCCAGTACATCGCCGTCAAAGCTGGTGATGAAAAATTCCTCGTAGCGTATGCCGTCCACGCCGATATTCTTTAACAGCGCCTCCACCGCCTGGGGGCTGGTGGGGAATTTCAGCGTTTCCCCCACCAGCTCGCCCTCGTTGTATTTCCCCAGATTGGTGATGTACGCCTCGAACAGTGCGGCCATGTCAGCGGCGGCCCTGGCCCTTGACGGTCAGGATGCCCTCAAGGGTGGTGGCAGTGATGCCCAGCCGCTGGGCCACAGCAATGTCGTTCTTCATGGACTCGGTGACGGTATGCCCGCACACCACCAGCACCCGGGAGCGGCGGAGCAGGTCACGGCCAATGTCGATGCTGCTCTTGTGTTCCTCGGGAACCGCGTCATTGAGGAAAAGGGGCAGAAACAGCGCGGGGCAGATAGGGGCAAAGCCCGCATCGTAAACCGCCCGGCAGTACTGCGCGGCAAGCTCCGCGTTTTCCGTGTCGCCGCCATACCAAGCGGCGGTGATGTAAGCAAGGGGTCGTTTCATAGTCGTTTACCTCCGATATTTTGATAGTTGTCGTTCAGCCCTATCCCCCCGCCCTTTCCCATTCATGGGAAAGGGGGCGGCTCTGGAGGATATATCCCCCGCCGCGCCGGGAGGGGCGCGGGAAAGAGAAAAGCCTTGGGACAAAATGTCTCAAGGCTTACTTTTCCCGGTCAGTCTTTTTCTCCGGCGCGGTGCGCTCCGGGGGCTGTTTCTCTTTCCATGCATCCAGCAGGGACATAATCTGGTCTTTCATCTCCCGGGGCGTGGTGTCCTTGCCGAAATACTTGTTCAGTTCAGCGGCGGAAATAATCACCTTGTCTACCTCCTTTTTCTCACGGCTCAAAATGCCGTCAATCACATCGCCGTTCAGTTTCCCCTCCTTATCCAGCTTGCGGAGCTCCTGGGCCTGGGAGAGCGAGGGGGATGCCTGCTCGCCCTCAATGGAAACGGCGATAAACCTCTGGTTTTTGGGCTTGATGAACGAGATTTCAACAGCGGGGGTGAAAGACAGCTTTTTCTCGTTCACCATAGACTGGAGCTCCGGCACAAGCTCGGTCAGCCGGATATACCGCTGTACCTGCTTGTAGTTCATGCCGTTCCGTTCCCCCACGATTTCCGTGGAGCGTTTCCCCACGTCCCCGGCGGCCACGCCCTCCATCTTCGTCCCCTGGTGGCTGATGGCCTCCACCTGCATTTTCAGAGACTGGGCCTTTTCCATCGGCAGAATCTTTTCCCGGTGGCGCAGGTTGTCGTCCGTCATCGCAAGGATGGCCTCGTCATCCGTCATGTTGCGGACGATACAAGGCATATTTGCAAACCCGGCCAGCTCACTGGCCCGCTGGCGGCGGTGGCCCGCGATGATTTCATAGCCGCCGCCCTCCCGGGGACGCACCAGCGCGGGCTGGTGTACGCCGTTGTCCTTGACGGACTCCACAAGCCCTTTCATTTCCGCATCGTCACGGACACCAAAGGGATGGTCTTTGAACGGGAACAGCTCCGAGAGGTTGAGATAAACAATCTCTTCCTTTTCGGCGCGGGTCGCGTCACGGGGCTGGGGCGGCGCTTCCGGCGCAGGCTGGGGAGCGGCGGGGGCCTCTTCTTTGCCCTTTACCGTGGCGGCTTTTGTCCCTTTGCTTTGGGACATTTTGTCTCGAGGTGGGGACGGGGGCTTGTCCGTGGCCGCCTTGTCAGCCTTGGCCTGGCGGCCACGGCGGGCCCCCGTCCCTCCCGGCTTGCCGGGCTCCGCTTTTTCCTCCTTCGGCTTGCGGCCACGCCTGCCCTTGGGCTTATCCTCCGGGGTGGGCGTTTTTTCCTCGGCGGCCTTTCCCTTTTTGGCGGGGGCCTTTTCCTCCGGGGCCGGGGTGGGCGGCTGTTCCGGTTCGGGCGGCTCGTTCTTCTCCACCTCCGCACGTTCCGCCGCCCGGCGCTCCGCCATCAGCTTTTCAATCTGGTCAGCGGATACGTTCACCTCGCCGGGGGCCCCAGCGGGGGCATCCTGCGCGGGTGGTTCCCCGGCGGCCTGCTCGGGGGCTTTCTCCGGGGCCGGGGGCTCCGGCGTGGGAGCCTCAGCCGGGCCCGTATCGAACAGGCTGGGCTGGGGATTTTCCTCCGGGCTCGTGTTCAGCTTTTCGTCTGCCATTCGTTACCTCCTTTTTATTTTCGTGAATGTTGCACAAATTTTGTGTTAAAAGTTTGTTACTATTTTTTCGCCTCCCTCCCGGCTATCCACGCAAAAAAGCCGCCCGTTTTTTCTTCCCGGACGGCTTTCTGCGTAATGTGATAGCTCTAATTTTATTTTTTTGTGGTTGCAGGCTCCGAAAAGCCTTGATATTACAGTGTTCCTAATAGGAGCCATTCATATGGAAAAGCTGCACCTGTTCCGTCATGCCGCACCGGAGTGCGTTAATATGAAAATCGCGCAAATCAAAAAGACCTGCCCTGCCGTTACCAAGCTGGGAACCGATATGTCTGTACCGGACCGGTATCTTGGGGAAGTCTTTTCCATGTACCGAGAAGGGCTTGCTGAAGAAAAGCTGGAATCCGCAATCTTTGGGCATATTGGAGATAATCATCTTCATGTAAATGTAATTCCAGAGAGCATGGACGAATTTTATCGTACAAAAGAGCTCTTTGCCAGGTGGGCGCAGCAAATCGTATCCTATGGCGGCTCGGTCTGTGCGGAGCACGGAGTAGGGAAATTAAAAACCGGACTTTTAAAGCATTTATATTCGGAAGAACAGCTTGACTCCATGCGTGCCTTAAAAAAAGTCTTTGATCCAAAGGAGATATTAAACCGGGGAACTATTTTTACCGATGTTTCGCAGCAACAGCAGTAGTTCCCACTTTGGACTCTCTGAAAAGAACAGTTCAATTTGAAAAAAAATAATTCAAAAAGTGAGGAAAAAGAGCCAGATGCGGCTTCAGACATCTGACCCTTTCCAAGGCCGCGTGGACGGACTACCAGGGGATCGCATGCTCCTGAGCAAAATTCACCGGAATCCCCGGAATGCAAAGCGGAAGCCGCGGTATCCTTCAGCCTAGAACAGCCCGCCGAACAGGCCTCCCCTTCCATGCCCGTTGTTATTGCAGAACAGTAAGTACAAGAGAATCAGAATCCAAATAATATTTCCGCCGTTATTGTTGTCACAACAGCAGTCTTCATAACATTTTTCCCTGCAGTCTCTCAGACATTCTCTTTCACAGCATTCTCTTTCATCCATAGAAAAAACCTCCATAATACATTTAATACAATTGTTTACGTTATACTATGCAGGCCTTATGCGTTTTGTGATAAAGAGAACATGCGATTTTTGGATTCCTACAAAATCGAATAAAGTGTCCACCAGACTATGAACTAATTCAGTTTCTTTGGCGTAAAAATCCGATCCGTATATTCGATCCCTGGAATATCAAGCCCGGCAAGCTCCGGATCCGGCCCTTCTTCCTCGCCGCCCAGTTCCTCCTGCAGCAGATCCGCAAAGCTCATGGTATATTGATCGATCTCAAATTCCAGCGCTCCCTCAAAGTCGTATTCATATGTTTCACCGCCCAGTCGTTCCATCCGCACTAGAGACAGCGCATCCCGCAGCGGCATTTCCGCTTCCTTAACAGCATCATCTTCCAGAGTCTGCACCCATACGACCGACTCAATGGAATACCAATTTCGGAAACGGCAGAATTCATCTGCCAGAAGAACCAGATCGTTTTCCTCCTCCAGATTGCGGCACATTCCCATCAGCGCCATTTTAACAGAATCCAGCCGTGTATAGAGCTCCGCCTCTTCCTCTGGCACAGATTTCAGCAGGTCCTCAAAATAGGTTTCAAAGAGTTTACTGAGGGTCTCCTTGTCTGCCCCGTCAAAAAGCTTAAAGATAGCTTCCGGTGCAATTTCCATATCCGCCTCTGTCAGATCCGCCAGATTTTCAAAAAATTCAAATTCCGAAGCATCCTCCAGTTCCAGATATTCCAGCAGTGTCTCGTAATTCATCGTTTTTCCCCCACTTCTTCCAGTTCCAGGTTTTTAAATTTTACTTTAATTTCTTCATTGTGGAAAATGCGCTCAATCATGTTTACAAAGTTTTCCGACAAGTCGCTGGCGTAAAACACATTCTCAAAGTCAGGCTGTTCTGCCAGCATATCCTTTTCCGAGAGAATCCGCTTCACGCTGTGAACGATTTCCTCCGATGGATTGATGATCCGCAGCGCCGGGTAAAGCCGTTTGATATTGGAACGTATTAAGGGGTAATGGGTGCACCCTAAAACGACGGTGTCCAACCTGTTTTCCAGGATAAAATCATCCATATAATATTTAATCGTCAAATCCATGATGTCGTTTTGAATGATGCCTTCTTCAATAAGAGGTACAAATGCCGGGCACGGTGTCTCGTAAATATCCAGCTCATCATTAATATGATGCACCAGTTCTTTGTACTGGCCGCTCTGAATAGTGACCTTGGTGCCGATGATGCCGATTTTGTTCATAATGGAGCAGGTTCTTGCGATTTTCTCTGCTGCCGGCTGTATAATGCCTACTACAGGTACATCCGGATACCGCTTTTGCAGCTCTGAAAGACAGGTTGCGCTGACTGTGTTGCAGGCGATTACAATCATTTTGACGCCTTGATTCACAAGAAAGTCGGCAATCTGACTGGAAAAGCTGCGAATGGTAGAAGCTGCCTTAGAGCCATAAGGCGTTCTCGCCGTATCACCGAAATATATAATCCGTTCCTTTGGGAGCATTTTCATCAAATTTGGAATGCAGGTAAGTCCCCCCAGTCCAGAATCAAAAAAACCTATGGGTCTATTATCCATCCTAGTGATTTTCCTTTCCCTTTTGTGGTATAATAATGAGTATTGCAGATTATACAAACCCTTTTACTACTAAAGTACGTTTCATTATACGATAAAATTTCTCCTGCCGCAATCCTTCCCGGGATTTTTCACCACAAAATCCGCTGGGCAGGTCTGTGGGCAGGCAGATGCAGAGGGTGCAGGAAACGCGAATCAAATACGGATATATTCATAAGGAGGTTCATCACATGGGTGATAAAGCATTAAAAACAAGGGATCAGATCGACAGTAAGTACAAGTGGAACATCGAAGCCATGTTTCCGGATGAAACGCAGATAGAAGCGGACATTGAGGATGTTCTTGCTCAGACAAAGGAATATGAACAGCTGGCAGGCCATTTGACAGAAAGCTCCGCAAGTCTTTTAAAGGCTCTGAAAAGCCGGGATGCTATATGGCAAAAGCTTGAAAAGGTATTCGTTTATGCCCGCATGAGAAGAGATGAGGATAACAGAAGAACCCAGTATCAGGCAATGACGGATCGGTGCCAGACTGTGATTGCCCAGGTTTCTGCAGCCATGTCCTTTTTCACACCTGAGCTTTTGGACGCGCCCGAGGAAACGCTCCTCTCCTATATTAAGCAGGAGCCCGGACTGAAAGAATACGAATTTTTAATCCGGGATATTCTCAGAGAAAAGGCTCATGTCCTGACTAAGGCAGAAGAAAATATTCTGGCTCAGATGAGCGAAATCACAGGCGCTACCAACGATATTTTCACTATGCTCAATAATGCGGATATCAAATTCGGAACCATTACGGATGAGGACGGCGATGAAGCAGAGCTGACCCACGGCAATTATATTACCTTTATGGAAAGCCATGACCGGAGAGTGAGAAAGGATGCCTACGATCATATGTACGGCGCTTTTAAGTCTCTCATCAATACGATTTCCTCTGCCTATAATTACAATACAAAAACAGATGTCATCTCCGCCAGAATCCGCAAATACGATTCTGCCCGCCAGGCCGCTCTCTCAGGAGACAATATCCCAGAAGAGGTTTACGACAATCTGGTTAAAGTAGTAAATGACAATCTGCCTGCGGTGCACCGCTATATGGAAATCCGCAAAAAGATGCTGAATGTGGATAAGCTCTATATGTATGATGTCTACGTGCCTCTTGTGGAGCTTCCCAAAAAGGATATTCCTTATGAAGAGGCCCTCGACATTATGCGGGCAGGGCTCGCTCCTCTGGGCGAAGAATATATCTCCCGGATGAATGCCGGGCTGAAGGAAGGCTGGATCGATGTTTATGAAAATGAAGGAAAAACAAGCGGCGCTTACAGCTTTGGAAGCTATGACAGCATGCCTTACATTCTTCTCAACTACACGGATACGCTGAAGGATGTCTTTACTATTGTCCATGAAATGGGCCATTCCATGCACTCCAGTTATACCAGAGAAGCACAGCCCTATATTTACGGCAGTCATTCCATTTTTACAGCCGAGGTAGCCTCAACTGTTAACGAATCCCTGCTGATGCGCCACCTTTTGGACAAGGAAACCGATCCGAAGATGCGCAAATATCTGCTGAACTTATATATTGAAGAGTTCCGCACGACTCTCTTCCGCCAGACCATGTTTGCCGAGTTTGAACAGCTGACTCACAAGGCCATTGAGGATGGAGAAGTCCTCACAGCCGAATGGATGTGCGAGGAATATCAAAAGCTCAATGACAAGTATTTTGGACCAGCAGTAGAACAGGATGATACCATCCGCTATGAATGGGCGCGTATTCCGCATTTTTACAATGCCTTTTACGTTTACAAATATGCCACCGGTTATTCGGCCGCAACCGCGATTTCCAGTAAAATCCTAAAGGAAGGCGCCCCGGCCAGAGACGCTTATATTGAATTTCTGAAAACCGGTGAAAGCGACCACCCCATTGAGCTTCTCAAGCTGGCGGGAGTCGATATGAGCAGCCCGCAGCCCATACAGCAGGCCATGGAAACCTTCCGCGGCCTTGTCGAAGAATTTGAACAGCTGGTATAACCATGAGAACGATAAACGTATTTACAAACGGCACTGAGGTGTCGAAAAAGACAAAAGCGATTTTAGTAGAAAAGTTTGAAAAAAACGGGTTTACTGTGGGGGAAAAATGCTCCCCCGACAGTGAGCTCCTGGTATGCATCGGCGGTGACGGAGCCTTTCTTCAGGCCGTACATACCTACCATTTTCCTTCCATCCCCATTATCGGCGTCAATACCGGGCATCTGGGTTTTTTCCAGGAAATTTCCCCCGATGATCCCGGTCAGCTGGATGCCTTTATCCGGGATTACAAGGCTGGGCGCTATACCCTGCAGCAGTTGAGCACCGTACAGGCTGTGGTCACCACTCCTGATGGAGAAAAGCATGTTCACCGGGGCCTCAATGAAATCGTCATCCGCGGAAATCATTCCTATTCAGTTCATCTGGATATTTCCATCGGAAACAGCCCCATTGAGAAATTCAGTGGCGACGGCATCCTGGTGGCCACCTCTGCTGGAAGCACTGCCTACAATTACTCGCTGGGTGGCTCTATCGTAGATCCCCGCATCCGGCTTTTGCAGGTGACGCCCATTGCGCCTATGAATACAACGGCTTACCGCTCCTTCACCTCCAGCATTCTCCTGCCTTCTGAGCTTTCTCTGGGCATTGTGCCGGAGCTGGGCAAGGGAGCGGAAATTCTGCTGATGAACGACGGTATTGAGCACGCTTACGAAGAAACCTGCGAAATCAAAATCGAATTTTCGGATACCATTATCAACCTGCTGCGATTCGAGTCCTATGATTTTTGGGACAAGGTAAAAACAAAATTTTTATAGGGAGCATTATGACGGAATTTAAATATATCATTACAGAGGAAGATCGTGATTTGGATATTAAAGGCGTGCTGCGCCAGCACTTTCAGTTTTCCGCCCGCACGAGGAATAAAATCAAGCGAGAAAAGCTGGTACGCCTCAATGGAAAGGAAGTGGCAGGCTGGATCCGCACAAAGCCGGGGGATGTTGTCAGCATCTGCTTCCCCGAGGAACGCAGCAACTTTGTGCCGGAGGATATTCCCCTTTCCATTATATATGAAGATAGCAGTCTGCTGATTATCAATAAGCAGCCCGGTCTCATCGTTCATCCTACCAAGGGACATGTGGGACATACGCTGGCAAATGGAATTATGAAGTACATACTGGACTCGGACCAAACCTTTAAAATACGGTTTATGAACCGCCTGGACATGGACACCTCAGGCGTTATTGCAGTAGCAAAAAATTCTCACTGTCAGGCCAGCTTTATGAAGCAGAGTCAGGCGGGCGTTGTGGAAAAACAGTATCTTGCTATTGTAAAGGGCATTGTGACAGCGGATAACGGAACCATCGATCTCCCTATCGGCCAGCCGGATCCAGAGCGGGTAGAGCGGGCCGTTACGGAAGACGGCGCCCCTTCCCTCACCCATTACCGGGTCCTAGAGCGATACCGCGCCGGCTATTCCCTAGTGGAACTTTCCCTGGAAACAGGCCGCACCCATCAGATACGGGTTCACATGGCCCACATCGGCCATCCAGTTGTCAGCGATCATCTCTACGGGGAGACGAACCCCTTCCTCATCGAACGCCAGGCGCTCCACGCCAGAAGGCTCGCTCTGATCCATCCGGTAACAAACGAGCCCGTGGATTTTGAAGCAGAGCTGCCGGATGACATGAAGCGCCTCATCGAAATGCTCAAGCGGCCCTCTTAAACGATGTTCCTTTTAATCACTCACTTGTTTTAATAATTCATACGGTTTTAGTGAAGTTTGATTGTAATGAATTCTGGTTAAAGCATAGCGCAGTAAGCGTGCCTTGTCTTTAGCCAGTTTTTTTACATTATACTTTAAAAAGGCATTGGCATCATCACAGGTGTACTTTTGTGTATCTTTGCCGCTGCGGATTTCCACATAATCCAGATTTTCAATCAGACCCAGCAGGTAAATGGCCTCCGAATCAAAATCCAACTTTTTAAAGTTTTTCACAGGCTCCGTATAGCAGACGGCAAGGCCGTAGGGCTCTTTTTTGGTATCCAGCTCTATGGTGTATGGGCCGCACTCTTTGAAGTCCGTTTCCTGCAGCAGGCGCCCCACCGCCGAGTTGTCGCCCACGTATTGCAGCCTGTTTTCCCAGAGACCGTTTACCTTGGCTTCTATTTCTTTTTCATCTGTCAGAGAGTTGAGAATCGCCGTATAGCTGACATGCTCATCATATGGCGCAAAGAAACAGGAATCCGCATTGCCCTTCTTATCCTGCAAAAAGACGGCTGACATATTCTCCTTGTAGACTTCACGGCTCTCCTGAGGAGCCATGGTCAGTCTTACATCCGTCTGAATGGCCGTCCCTATAGCGGAATCGATCTTCTTTTTCCTTACAATCTGGATATCTGCATCCATATCTTTTGAGATACCCGGACTCAGGAGTTCCCGGATGGTCTGCTCCATCAGCGGCTCATCCAGCTTTTGGGGCTTCATTTCATAGACGGTCAGAGCCTCCATGTTTTCGGAGGTATAAAGAACTTGATTTTTCATTTCTGTTCTGGTGCTCCAGCTTTGAAGGGAAAAGACATAGCCTGCCGCCTGTCCCGTATTTGCCGCAAAGACCTCCGGATCCTCCTTATCCGTCAGATGGACGGAGTCCAGCAGCTTCTCATATTCCTGCTTCATGTTTTCATAAGCATCGTCCGAGCGGCAGATGCCCTTCAGGGTATAGATGCCCATATCCGTCTTAAAAGCGGTGAGAGTGGCATGTCCTGTTTCACCTGGCTTTTGAGGCTCTACGCTGGAAGCTCCCGTCACTTCCCAGATATAGGTCTGTTGCTTTGCCGGCAGCTTGCCTGCTCCCAGCTCTGTATCCTTCAGCTTTTGCTCTATCTGCGCATCCTCTTCTAACACACTCAGAGACAGGGACTCTTTCATAGCCTCCTCCAGATCTCCATCCACTCCCGCGGAAAAGCGCACGCTGAGCCGGAAGCCATCGTATTGATAAGCCTTTTCCCTTGGATCCGATAATTGGGAAAACGAAGTTACCGTTTTGCTTCCACTCTTGCTTTCATCTATCCAATAGGCAGCTTCAAATACCTGCTGGTTTGCCTCAGAAGAGCGTTCCGCCTCTTTTGAACCGGAATCAGAGCCGCAGCTGCAGATGAAAAGCAGACTCGCCGCAAGGCAAAGTAAGAATAAAATTCGTTTCATAATTCTTTACATGGCAAATGCCACGTATCCTCCTTTCTCTGTTTACACACTTACTACACGATCTATATCAGGGAAATTTATACATTTCTTGTTGCTAGTATAGCATATTTCACAATCTTCTGTAAAGTACAAAAAAAGATTCACCCTTTACGAATCAAGAGGATAAGCCTATAATAAAAGAAAAACGAAAAGGAGTGATGTGCCAATGGCTTATTTTGAAACAACAGACAAGTGTAAAATCTATTATGAAGAGCATGGCAGCGGTGAGCCCCTGATTTTCATCCACGGCTGGTCCTGCAACCACAAGTTCTTCAAGTATCAGATCGAAGAGTTCGCTAAGAACTACCGGGTAATTCTGTACGATTTCAGAGGACACGGCCAGTCCGACCGTTCCGAGGCAACGGAGCGGGGAATGTGCCTCAAGCGTTTTGCTGCAGATCTCCACGAGCTCATTGAACACTTAGGGCTTGATGATGTTTGTACAGTAGGCTGGTCTATGGGAACCAGTACCCTTTTAGCTTATGCCCGTGCGTATAACTGTCAGTATCTGAAGAAAATGTGCTTTATCGATATGACGCCAAAACTGTTAAATGATGATGAGTGGAAGCTGGGGCAGAGCTGTACGTTTGACATGCCGCAAAATCTGGCCTTTATGTCCCTTCTGGCTGTCAGCTGGGAAATGGCAGCAAAGATGTTTGTACCGAATGTTTTTGCAAAGGGATATGATCAAAACTCGGAGGAATACAAATGGGTCATCAATGAAGCCTTGGACAATACGCCCCACTGTATGATGAATATGTGGGTTTCCATGGCTGCTGAGGATTTTCGCAACGTTCTTCCCACAATTAAAATCCCTGTACTTCTTACCTACAGCGGTGATGGCCTGATTTATGGACCATCCCATGGTGAATATATGAGGGATAATCTGGGCGGCGAAAGCAAGCTGGTCATCTTCCCCGGCTGCGGACACGGTCTGTTCCTGGAGGATCCGGAAAAATTCAATAAAGAGCTTGCAGATTTCCTCAAAGCATAATCAGAAAATCCCGCATCCGTTTTCCCTTGGATGCGGGATTTTTTTACTCCATACTTTGTATCAGATCGATATTTTTCAGTTCAAAATCGTTAAGCTCACTTACGTTCTGACTGTCAAAGGTTTCCGGATCAATGTCTCCGCTGTACCATTGCTTGCTTTCAAAATAGGCGGCAAGAGCCGGATCATTGAACTGTCTTCCGTGTCTTGCCAGTATTTCGTTTCTGGCAATCCGCAGCTCCTCCGGTGTCATTCCTTCCAGATCCTCCGGTATCAAATATCTGCTGTCGCTGTCCGGCAGAATGTAGTCATCGTCCGTCCGATTTTCCGATGTTTCCTCCGTTTCCTTCTGCGGCTTTTCCGCTTTCTGCTGCTTTTTCTTTTTCGGAAGAGAATTGGAAACCTTTACAACCTGGTAATGAACCGGCTTGTCCTTGTTGATGATGCTCTTCCATTCAATATCCCTACCGTGGAAGGTCAGCACGCCGTTTCCACTGTTTCCATAGCCATCGTTTGAAAAGCTATAATAAGCGGCGCCATCTTTCAGCACTGCTCCCACCTCTTCTGCCCGAATGCTGCGCTCTCCCCTGCTGTCATAAAATCCCATGGAAATTTTCATGGTGCTGCCGTCAATTTCCCGAATCTCCAGCTTAACTCCGCCCTCTTTTTCTACATCCTCTCCTGCCCGTTCCTGCCAGACGCCGATATAATCGTTATAATCCATTGCACTGGGGCTGCGAAAGAGAGAACTGTTCATCACAACTACCGCAATGCAGATCAGCAGGATAACGATAATGCCAATGCCGATAAATCTGGGTGGAATGGGAAATTCTTTATCTTTTTCAGAACGCAGTTTAAAACTGGATTCTTCCGTTTGTTCTTCTTGTTCTTCTGTCTCAGTTGAAAGAGACTTTTTTTCCTTTTCTTCTATTTCCTGTTTCATGTCTACTTTTATTTCTTCTTCGTTTTTTGTTTCTTCCTTGTCCTTTTGATTTTCCTGTCCGGTCGGAGCCCCGCAGTATTTGCAGAACTGGCTCCTGTTACTGATCTTTTTCAAACATTTTTTGCAATACATACTGTTCCCCTGAGTCCATTATAATGAATCAATGCTGTAATCTATTGATTATAACCCAACAGGAGCATATAAGTCAATTTTTCCACAAAATATTTATAAGATTATCATAGCATCTCCATAACTAAAGAAGCGATATTTCTCCTCCACAGCCTGATTGTAAATATCTAAAATGCGCTCTCTGTCATAAAAGGCAGAAATCAGCATGAGCAGCGTTGATTTGGGCAGATGAAAATTCGTAATAAGCGCATCCACCAGCTTGAATTTGTAGCCGGGATAAATGAAGATACCCGTGCTACCTCCCCCTTCTTCTATTCCGTAGGCTCCATGTTTTAAAACGGCGGCGCTCTCTAGGGTTCTGGCCGATGTGGTTCCTACGGAAACGATCCTGCCGCCAGCCGCTCTTGCCCGGTTGATCTGCTGCGCATTTTCCGCCGTAATATGATACTCCTCAAAGTGCATCTGGTGCTCTTCGATATTCTGGCACTTTACAGGGCGAAACGTTCCGATTCCCACATGAAGCGTTACATAGGCAATGGAAATTCCTTTATCCTGTGCTTTTTGCAAAAGCTCCATTGTAAAATGAAGCCCTGCTGTAGGGGCTGCAACGGATCCCTCTTCCCGGCAGTAAACCGTCTGATATCGTTTGCTATCCTCCTCACTGCTTTCCCGCTCAATATAGGGTGGAAGGGGCATTTTTCCAAGCTCCTCTAAGCGCTCCATAAAGATTCCGCTGTACTTAAAATCCGCAATGCGCGTTCCATCCTGCCCGTAATCTGTGATTTCCGCTTTAAAATCCGGTGAAAAGACCACCGTATCCCCTGGTTTCAGCCGCTTTCCCGGCTTTACCATAGTCTCCCATTTATCTCCGGAAATGCGCTTTATCAGAAGGAATTCTACCTTTGCACCGGTTTTCTCCTTTACGCCAAAGAGTCTGGCGGGAAGCACCTTGGAGTTGTTGAGAACAAGGCAGTCGCCCGGCTGCAGATAGTCCAGCACATCGTAAAAGTGTTTATGTTCGATCTGGCCTGTGTCTCTGTGAACAGCCAAAAGCCGTGAACCATCCCGTTTATCTGCCGGCCTTTGGGCAATCAGCTCCTGGGGCAGATGATAATCAAATTCATTTATGTTCATTTCGTTATTCCTCTATTTTCATTTTAACCTGCTCGGCCTGTTCTTCCTCGCAGGCGATCCCCAGATGGCGATAGGCCAGTTCGGAAACAACCCTCCCCTTCTGTGTTCTATGCAGAAAGCCTGCCTGAATCAGATAGGGCTCGTAAACATCCTCAATGGTCACCCGTTCTTCTCCAATTGATGCAGCAATGGTATCAATTCCCACCGGTCCGCCTTTGAATCGTTCAATAATGGTCCTCAAAATTTCCCGGTCAAGACTTTCAAGGCCCATGGGATCCACGCCCAGCGCTTTCAGGGCCTGCTCTGTAATAGGAAGATCGATCGTTCCATTTCCCTTTACCTGGGAAAAATCCCGGACTCGTTTCAGCATACGGTTTGCTACCCTGGGTGTTCCCCTGGATCGCTTTGCCATTTCCTGCAGAGATGCCTGATCCGTTTCTACCTTTAAAAGACCAGCCGAGCGGTGTATAATGCTCATCAGTTCTTCTGTCGTATACATTTCAAACTTGCAGCTGACACCGAACCGATCCCTCAGCGGCGCGGAAAGACTTCCTGCACGGGTGGTCGCTCCAACTAAGGTGAACCTGGCAATATCCAGACGGATGGAACGCGCGGAAGGCCCTTTTCCTATAACAATATCCAGAGCAAAGTCCTCCATTGCCGAGTAGAGAACCTCCTCTACCTGCCGGTTTAATCTGTGTATTTCATCAATAAAGAGCACATCGTTTTCATTGAGATTTGTCAGTATGGCTGCCAGATCCCCTGCCCGCTCAATAGCAGGCCCGGATGTGATCCGCAGATCAACCCCCAGTTCATTGGCAATAATGCCTGCAAGTGTGGTTTTTCCAAGCCCTGGAGGGCCATAAAACAGCACGTGATCCAGAGGTTCTCCCCGGAGCTTTGCAGCTTCAATAAAAATTTTCAGATTTTCCGTCGCCTTTTTCTGGCCAATATAATCGTCCAGTGTCTGTGGCCTTAAAGAGAATTCTGCCAGTTCCTCATGTTCTTCTGCGCTGGCCGCAGTAATTCGTTCTTCGTATTCCATAACTTCTTCTTTCTGATTTTCCACTGGTTTATGACTGGTTGCCTCTGACAAGTTCAGGCGAATCATTCAGACAGCCCAAGAACCTATATTCCAGCTTCAGTCCTTGTTAAAACAGCTTTTTCAGCGCCTGTTTTACATACTCCTCAGCGGTTTGACATTCTTCTTTCACCGCCGCAAGGGCATTAATCGCTTCACTTCTCGTATACCCAAGCGCTATCAGAGCGCTGGCGGCTTCTGCTTTGCTGTCCTGCGTTCCCTCCTGCACGCCGTCTTCAAAGCCCTGCGGGAAAGCTGCCTCCTCAAGGCTTCCGAACTTGTCTTTTAGTTCCAGGACAATGCGCTCCGCTGTTTTTTTGCCAATTCCGTTGGCCCTGGTCAGAGTTTTGAAATCTCCCATTATAATGGACTGATGCACTTCCCGCAGGGGCATAGCCGATAAAATAGCAAGAGCCGCCCTGGCGCCGACACCACTTACAGTAATCAGCTTGCGAAATGTATCAAGCTCTTCCCGCTCCCCAAATCCGTAAAGGCTCACATCATCTTCCCGAACCATCATGGCCGTATATACAGTAATTACCTCCCCTTCCTTTGCCAGATAAACGCTGGAATTTGCCGGAACCGACAGCTCATATCCGAGTCCTCCCGCTTCCACCACAATGCTGCCTTCCAGCTTCATAGAAAGAGTTCCTTTTATGTAATGAAGCATCTTAACCTCCTATTATCCGTTTGAGACGGTTGCGGCTGCCCGCCGAATGTCCGTGGCATACTGCCGCAGCAAGGGCATCAGCTGTATCATCCGGCTTTGGAACCTCCTTCAGGTTGAGCAGGGTCTTTACCATGAGCTGAACCTGTTGTTTTTCCGCTCTTCCATATCCCACCAGAGCCTGTTTGATCTGCAGGGGTGTATATTCTGCTATCTCAAGACCCGAGTTAGCACACGCCAGAACGGCCACGCCTCTTGCCTGTCCCACCAAAATGGCTGTCTTTGCGTTTGTATTAAAAAACAGCTCTTCAACAGAAGCAACGTCCGGCTCATATTCCAGGATCAGTTCCATCAGCGAATTGTACAGAATCTTCAGCCTGTCTGGCATATCTGTCTTTGCATCTGTTGTAACCGCGCCATAGTCGATAGCTTTAAAACGGTTTCCTTTCATTTCAACGATCCCATAGCCTAAAATCGCATACCCAGGATCGATTCCAAGTATTCGCATAATCCCTCCCTGCTTTCATGATGCATATTCATATAGTATACCACACAAACATACGTTCCGCAATTCTGAAATGCCATTTTTTCCTGTGGCATTTTTCTAAAACTGATGGTATAATTATAAATGTATAATTTTAATTCATCATGCATAATAAAGGAGCGTATCATGCGTTATTCAAGGCAAAATAAAATTTTGGAATTAATTGAGCAGTATGAAGTGGAAACACAGGACAAGCTGGCTTCTCTGCTGAAGGAGTTCGGCTATGATGTAACACAGGCTACAATTTCCAGGGATATTAAGGAGCTGCATCTAATCAAAACGCTGTCTTCCACAGGAAAATATAAATATGCAGCAGCAACGAGTATGGAAGGCCCTATTTCGGATCGTTTTGTAAATATATTCAGAGAAACCATTAAAACAGTCGATTCTTCAGGGAATATCGTGGTGGTCAAAACCTTGTCCGGATGCGCGAACGCTGCGGGAGAAGCCATTGACTCTCTGGGTTTTCCGCATGTAATCGGCTCTGTTGCCGGTGATAACACGCTGATGATCGTCATTGATAATCCGGACAACACACCGAATTTTTTAAAAGAGTTTAATGAAATGCTTGGATAAGGGGTAAGAAACATATGCTTTCTCATATCAGTATTAAAAATTTTGCAATTATTGAAAATGTGGAAATTGATTTTCACGAAGGCTTAAATATTATTACAGGCGAAACCGGAGCCGGTAAATCCATCGTCATTGAAGCAGTAAGCCTTGCCCTTGGAAGCCGCGCGGATACGGCGTTCGTACGTTCTGGTACAGATAAAGCGATCGTACAGCTCGTCGGTACTTACCGGGGTGAAGAATACGTCATTACAAGAGAAGTTTCTGCTGCTGGAAAAAATTTGTGCAAAATCAACGGTGAAATTGTAACCCTCAACCATTTGAATTTGCTCTGCCGAAAGCTCGCGGATATTCACGGTCAGTATGATCACCAGTCTCTGCTGAATCCGGACTATCACATCAAGCTCATCGATCTGTACAAGAAGGACGAAATCCTTCCTGCAAAGGAAAAAGTATCTGCGATCTTTCATCAATACCGGGATATTTCCTCTAAGCTGAAAAACCTGATTGCCGATGCTGCCGAAAACAGGAGACAGCGCGACTTTATGGCATTTGAGCTGGAAGAAATCAAAAACGCGGAGCTGAAGGCCGGCGAGGATGAAACTTTGGAAGAGGAAATCTCTTTGCTTGAAAACAGCGAGCATATTTATGAGGGTCTGGCTGGCGCTTACGAGCTGTCCAACAGTGAGGAGTTTTCCGCTCTGGGAAATATGAAAAAAGCGGTAGATCAGATCGGTGAAATCAGCGAGTATTCCAAGGAGCTTTCCGAAATCCACCAGCAGATGTCGGATACGTATTACGTGTTTGAAGAGCTGTGCAGCCAGATTCGCGAGCTGCGGGACAAAACGGTCTTTTCACCGGAAGAGCTGGATCGCTCCATCTCACGCCTTGAATTATTAAACGGCCTCAAGCGCAAGCACAGCACTTCCATCGAAGGTCTCATTGCCTACGGAAAAGAGCTGTCCGAAAAGTTGGATCAGGTCGAAAATTTAGATGCCATGAAGGATGAGCTCACTTCCCTGCAGAAAAAATGCGAAACAGACCTGAAAGCAGCCTGTCAAAGCCTGTCTGGACTTCGCAAAGCAGCGGCAAAGGAGCTGCAGGAAAAGATACTCTCCGAGCTTTCCGAGCTTAATTTTAAAGATGCAAAGCTGTCCATCGACTTTAAGGAAAGTCCCGACTTCAGCGCAAATGGCACTGATGTTGTAGAATTTATGATCAGCAGCAACAAGGGTGAAAAGCTAAAGCCCCTGTCCAAAATCGCTTCCGGCGGTGAAATGTCCCGCATCATGCTGGCATTCAAAAAAATCGTCGGAGATTATGATGAAATACCCACCATGATTTTCGATGAGATCGACGCGGGAATCAGCGGTATTACGGCCAGCATTGTGGGGAAAAAATTAAAGCAGATTGCGGAAAACCACCAGATCATCTGCATCACCCACCTGCCGCAGATTGCCGCCTTTGGCTTCCACAATTATAAAATTGCCAAGGAGTCCGATGAAAGCAGCACTTACACAACGGTAATTCAGCTCCGTGAAGATGAAAAAATCCAGGAAATCGCCAGGCTGCTGGGTGGGATCAACATTACAGAAACCACATTGCAGTCGGCAAAGGAGCTTGTTGAGGCCTCCAAATAAAAAGCCTCAACCGCTTTCTCTGTCATCAGAACGTGTTTTCATTGTTTCTGCAGACACATCTAAATAGCAGGGATTTTCGAGTATCCCTGCTATTTTATATTTTTTGTCTCTATTTTTATTTTACAAGTGCCCTTTTGCCCAACCCTTTGGACTGTAAGAGCCTTTTGTATGTTTTAACTTTTCCTTTTGGCACCTTGACCCTTGCGTTTGCAGCCGTCCCTTTGAACGCGCCGGCTCCTATCTTCTTGCTTGTCAGTTTCGCTGTTTTAATCGTAATACTTTCTAAATTCCTGCAGTTTGCAAATGCGCCATTTTGGATGGCCGTTACCTTATTCGGAATGATAATCTTCGTCACCTTAGTGCAGTTCTTAAAAGCATTTGCTCCAATGATCTGAACGTTGGAGCCTATTTTGACGTTCTTGATTTTGGAGTTATTTTGGAAGGCATTATCCGCGATTCGGTTTACCTTATACGTCTTCCCTGCAATTTTTACAGTTGCTGGAATGATGATGGATGTCTTCCTTTTGTCGGTTGGCTTCTTATAGGTAACCGTTTTGCTGCTTCCTGTCTTTGTTACAACATACGATGCTTTGCTGTTCTTATCCTGCACCACAGCTCCTGTCTTAATTGGAGCGGGAGTTTCTGGC
The DNA here is from genome assembly GCA_910575405.1 of Clostridia bacterium. GTDB lineage: Bacteria > Bacillota > Clostridia > Peptostreptococcales > Anaerovoracaceae > Hominibacterium. The sequence continues at coordinate 37,955 of CAJTER010000021.1, forward strand.
TTCTCAGTTGGTTCCGCTGCTGTGGGCTGTTCCGGCTCAGTTGGTACGATTGGCTCTTCTGGTTCTGTCGAAGGCTCCGTCGGCTCCGTACTCGGCTCAGTTGGCTTGGTCGGTGTTGTACTTGGCCTTGTTGGCGTTACCGTTGGCCTGGTCGGAGTTACACTGGGCTGTGTTGGTGCTGTACTCGGAGTTGTCGGCATTACGCTGGGAGTCGTCGGTGTAGTCTCCGATGGCTTTTCAGGCCCAGGGCTGGTGCCGGGGATGTAGTTATAATGCATTGTCGCCTTTGACACTGCTGCTGCCGTATCGCCTATTTTACCTATACGGTTCCACTGCTCTTCGGTGCCAGTAAAATAAATATCTGTTAAAGGACAAGATGCGAATGCGGCTATTCCAATTGTCGTTATGCTGTCTGGAATTATAACAGTAGTGAATCTGGAACAGGAAGCAAATGCCCAACTTCCAATGCTTTCCGCTCCCTGCGGGATTTCCACTCTAGGAAGATTTAGGCAATTTTGAAACATACCCTCACCGATGCGGTCTATCCTTTTGGGCAATGTTACACTCATCAAATAATAGCATTCCGAGAAGAGATTATCGCCCAGCTTTACCTGCTTGCTGCCTGGAGCAAAGGTCGCGCTTGTCATTTTCTGGCATTGAAAAAATGCAGCAGCTCCCACTTCCCCAATACTGGCAGGGAGGGCTATGGAGGTGAGACTCATGCAAGATCGGAACGCATTTTGACCGATTGATTCCACTCCTTCGGAAAGAGTCACGGAGCTAAGATTTTGACATTGGCAGAAGGCACTGTCACCGATGGTTTTCACGCTGGATGGAATTGATACGGAAACAATCGAAGAATCCTGGAACGCGCTGTTTCCAATTGCAGTCACGCTGGAGGAAATCTCTGCACTGAGAACTCCGCAGTTCCAAAAAGCACAGGAACCGATGCTGGTTACACCATCGCCTATCACAATCTTACGGATTTGGTCGCTGTAAGAACTCCACGGCTGATCTCCGGCGCTGCTGAAATCCGGCATAGCTCCACTGCCGGAGATAGTCATAACGCCCGCTTTTGTCAGGTTCCAGGCAAGCCCTCCATCAAGGGTTCCATTTACAATTGATAGATTAGCATCTGGATCACTTGGCGGAATGTAGCCTTCCGGATAACGGGTGATGTAATGGCTGGCATCGCGCATCACTTCTTCCTTAGAGATTACCCGGCCCCAATGGACCTTACCTTGGTGATCCCCGGTGCTGATGTTTCCTTCTGCCACAATCACGCCCGCCTCGCTCACCTCCAGCACGATCACGGTATGGGTGTCGTTATTTACCCGCAGGATATCGCCGACCTTGATATCCTCAAAGGTAAAACTGCCTGCTGCATACATCCTGGCCGGCAGATTGCCAAAGGCCGCGTCACTGAGTATAAAGGCAAAGGCTACGCAGCCCACAGCGACGATATTACTCCCATCAAGGGGACCGCCCCGCCAACGGTAATATCCCTTTGAGTCTGAATAAGGTTCATCATTAGTCCAGGGGGTTCCCTCCTTATACGCATCCTGATCCTTCAGCGCCACCATGGCCTCATAGACTCCCTGCGGGTTGGGCTCCACTGCCGCACTGGCTTCCCGCATATTGACCGGAACCAGCCATGCTATCATGGTCAGCAAAAGCGCAAATACGGTCACCCTTGTAATTGATTTTTGTTTTAATATTCCTGACATATACTTAACAACCTTTCAATTTTCAAGTCAGCTGAATTTTGATAATGGTTCACCTTTCGATGCCCCAAAAAGGAGCCTGTAGCGGCTCCCCCTTCTTTTGTTCATAATATCCTTATGGAATCTCAACGTTCTCACCGTATCTGCCTCAGATCATACGGGGTACTTTGGTAGACGTAATAATTGAGCCAGTTTGAAAACAGCAGGTTCGCGTGGGCCCGCCAACGGAACAGGATCTCCTGTTTCGGGTCATCGTCCCGGAAATAATTAGCCGGAACCTTAATATCCAGCCCTTTGTTTACATCCCGAAAGTATTCGCCTGCCAACGTATCCTTGTCGTATTCCTGATGTCCCAGAATGAAGATCTGACGGCCGTTGTCCGTGGAAATAATATGAGGCCCCACTTCCTTTGACTCTGCCAGAATCCGCAGCTCCGGATGCTCTAAGATTTCTTCTTTTTTCACCTCCGTATGCCTGGAATGAGGTGCGTAAAACAGAGAGTCAAAGCCGCGAACAAGGGGGTTGTGCGCCCTTGTTACATTATGCTCAAAGACGCCGAAGACCTTTTTATCCAGCAGGTGCTTGTCAATACCAAAGTAATAGTAGAGAGCAGCCTGAGCGCCCCAGCAGATAAACATATTGCTGTATACGTGAGTTTTGCAGAACTCAAAGATTTCGCACAGTTCCTTCCAGTAATCCACCTGTTCGTAAGGCATCTGCTCCACCGGAGCACCAGTCAGAATCATGCCGTCAAAATAGTCGTTCTTGATTTCATCCAGAGTTTTGTAAAAGGTATCCATATGCTCCTGTGAAATGTGGGTGGAGGCGTGGGAGTCCATCTGCACCAGGGTCATTTCCACCTGCAGCGGGCTGTTTGCCAGAACTCTTGCCAGCTGAGTCTCCGTTGCGATCTTAGTAGGCATCAGGTTGACAATGACGATTTTCAGCGGACGGATGTCCTGGGTCATGGCGCGCGCCTGATCAATTGTAAAAATATTCTCTTTCTGCAGCGATTCTGCTGCCGGTAATTCGTTTGGTATAATTAAGGGCATTTAATCTCCTCTTTTCCTGCTTATTTTACCTTATCCAATGCCTGATCAAAGTCATAAATAATATCTTCAAGTGCTTCCAGGCCAACAGATACCCGGATGAGGGACGGGCTGATTCCCGCGGCAATCTGCTCTTCCTCGGAAAGCTGTCTGTGGGTGGTGCTGGCCGGGTGAAGTACGGATGTGCGGATATCTCCTACGTGTACTACAATGCTGGTAAGCTCCAGATTTTCCAGGAACTTTTCACCGGCTGCCTTTCCTCCCTTTACGCCAAAACAGAGTACGCCGCTTTGTCCCTTTGGCAGGTATTTCTTCGCCAGATCGTAATATTTGTCACCCTTCAGCCCCGGATAGGTTACCCAGTCTACCATGGGGTGATCCTTTAAATGCTGTGCCAGCTTCAGGGCGTTTTCACAGTGGCGCTCCATTCTGATGTGAAGAGTCTGCAGTCCCTGGTGAGTCAAATAGGCGTTCATCGGCGCCATGGGGCATCCCAGATCCCGCACTAAAACAGCTGTCAGCCTGGTGCAGAACGCCGTTTCTCCAAACTTTTCATAGAATTTCAGTCCGTGATAGCTTTCATCCGGCTCGGTCAGTCCCGGGAATTTTCCAGAAGCTGCCCAGTCAAATTTTCCGCTTTCTACAATTGCTCCTCCTACACAGCTGGCGTGGCCGTCCGCATATTTGGTGGTGGACTGGATTACAATATCTGCTCCCAGCTCAAGGGGCCTGCAGAGGGCTGGTGTGGCAAGGGTATTGTCTACAACAAGAGGTACGCCGATTTCCTTTGCCACTTTTGAGAACTTTTCAAAGTCCAGGACGCTGAGGGCCGGATTTCCAAGAGATTCACCAAAAACTGCCTTTGTATTTGGCCGTGCAAATTTGAGGATTTCCTCTGCCGGAAGTGCCTGATCTACAAAATCCACATCAATTCCCAGGTTTTTCAGGGAAACGCCCAGCAGATTGTGGGTTCCTCCATAAATATTGGAAGCAGAAATTACATGATCTCCCGCATTGCACAGGTTCAGCACGGTTATCAGAGTAGCCGCCTGACCGGAAGAGGTTGCAATTCCTGCGCTTCCCCCCTCTAAAAGGGCCATTTTGTTTTCCAGCGCTTTCACCGTCGGGCTCCCCAGCCTGGTATACATAAAGTTGGGGCTTTCCAGATCAAACAGTTCCGCTACATCCTTTGAATTGTAGTACCGGTAAGTCGTGTTCTGTACAATGGGCAGCACCTGGGGCTGGCCGCTTTCTGCTTTGTATGCGCCGTGTACGCACCGTGTTTCAAATGCAGGTTTTCGTTCTTTTGTCATATATATTACATCTCCTATCTTCATGATTTTTATAAAGGCTTTCCGGTCTGCGGCATATACACCATCCGGCCGGGCAGGGCTGAAGAATTCCTCCAAACTCTCACTGAACTATATTACACTATTTACGTTAAAAAGACAAGACATCCTGAAAAGTCTGGAAAGTAAGTTCAGAAAATGGTATGATAAAAAGTAGGTTTTATCGAAAAACCGCAGCAAATACAACGCACAAAACAGAGAGGTGGTTTTATCCTTGCTTAACGGAATTATCAGCGTACTGGTCGTTTTTATCATCCTCAGCGTAGGATTCTTTTTTACAGCAAAACAAAGATGGCCTGAAAATACAAATAAAGTGTTTTCCATTACCGTAGTTCAGATTGCCGCGCCTGCCCTTGCTATTGTCAGTATTGAAAATCGTTTCACACCAGAACTTTTGAGACACTCTCTTTGGAATCTGCTGCTCATTGCAGTCAGCCTGTTTGCCATGTACTTTACAGGAAAGCTTCTGGCCCGGCTGTTAAAACTGACACCGCAGAAAAGGGCTGTTTTTGAGACGACCTTCACCTTTAACAATACCATGTTCATCGGCCTTCCCATCAATCAGATCATATTCGGCCACGACGGACTCCCCTATTTATTTACCTTTTATCTTGTAACCATCGTCCTCTTCTGGAGCCTAGGGGCCTATGCTCTGTGCAGGGCTTCCGATGCGGGAGGAAAGGCCTTTTCCATAAAAAAGGTATTCAGTCCCGGACTGATAGGCGTTCTCATCGGCTGTATTCTGGCGGAGCTGCAGTGGCACCTTCCTGTCATCCTGGAGACTTCCCTCACCTATCTGGGGGATATCTGCGTGCCTCTCTCCCTGCTGGTCATCGGATCGAACCTGGCGTCCTCCATCAAAAAGGGAATGTCAAAAGTAACTCTGGATCAGATTGTGATACTGATTGGAAAATTCGTCCTTCATCCCCTGATCATCTGGGGAATCTTTTCCCTGACAGGCACCAGCGGCCTGCCTCTGAAGGTCTTTATACTGACAGCCTCCCTTCCATGTCATGCTCAGACAGCCATACTTTCTGAATTTTACGATGTGGAAGGCGAATATGCTTCCAGCCTGGTCAGTCTTTCCACGCTGGTCAGTCTCATCACGATTCCTGTATATGCAGGCATCCTGCTTTAGAAAGGTCTCAGGTTCTTCTATGAAATTTTACGCTTTTATCAGCCGCACTTGCTGTAGCCGCACATTCTGCAAATGACGCAGCCGCCCTCATGCTCTAAGGCTCCCCCGCATTCCGGGCATAGGGATTCGTCCGCTTCCTCTGCGAGCTGGTGTCTTGTGCCTTCCGCCGCTTTGCTCTGGGGTGGCCTTCTGTCTGGCCAGTTTCCCAGCTTTGTCTGCTTTTCATATTCCTGTTCAATCACCTTTGCAATTGCATCTGGACAGGATGTGCATTTGAGCCCGTGCTGGCGTATGGTCGAAGGACAGCGGATTCCCCTCAGCTGATCGATAATGGTATGAACATCAATTCCGCTCCGCAGGGCGATGGATGCAAGGCGCGCGGTGGCTTCACTCTGGCTGGGGCAGCCTCCGGCCTTTCCTGTATTTGTAAACACCTCACAGATCCCCTGTTCATCGTAATTTACGGTAATATAGAGATTTCCGCATCCGATTTTGACACGTTCTGTAACACCTGCGGCAACATCGGGTCTCGGGCGCGGTACGATCTGTTGCCCAGTTTCCGGTTCGCTTTCCTTTTTGACAGATCCGATATTCAAAACCTGCTGGATTCTGCTGCCGTCCCGATAAATGGTTACGCCCTTGCAGCCTGATGAAAAGGCCAGGGAATAAACCTTCTCCACGTCTTCCCGCTGTGCATCCTTTCGAAAATTGACAGTTTTGGAAACCGCATTGTCCGTTCCCTTCTGAAAAGCCGCCTGCATCCGGATGTGATACTCGGGGCTGATATCGTGGGCTGAAACAAAGATGCTGCGTATATCCTCAGGAAGCTCTTTAATGCCGCTGATAGAGCCTGCCTCTGCAATGCGCCGCATCAGATCGTCCGAATACAGGCCTCTTTTTTCAAGCTCTGCTTTGAGAACCGGATTCACCTCCAAAAGCTCGGTCCCATCCATGATATTGCGGATAAACACGTAAGCAAAAATGGGTTCGATTCCCGACGAACAGCCTCCGATGATAGAAAGCGTTCCTGTTGGCGCAATGGTTGTGATGGTTGCGTTTCTCTGGGGAAAGTCCTGAGGCAGGATGCTCTTTTCAAACAGAGGGAATACACCCCGCTTCTCTGCCAGCTTCCTGCTGGCCTCCCTGCCCTTTTGCGAGATAAAGGTCATGAGCGTTTCCCCCAGGCAGACCGCTTCATCCGTGTTATATGGAATACCCATCATTAGCAGGCTGTCTGCCCATCCCATAACGCCAAGCCCTATCTTTCGCGTCTGCTTGGTGGTATAGGCTATCTGCTCTAATGGATATTTATTCACATCAATTACATTGTCCAGAAAATGAACCGCATTTTTTACAGTCAGCTCTAGTTTGTCCCAATCTATCTCAATTTTTTCGCCAGCAGGCTTCATCATCTTCGTCAGATTAACAGAACCCAAATTGCAGCTTTCATGGGGCAGCAGAGGCTGTTCCCCGCAGGGGTTAGTGGCTTCGATGCTTCCCTGCTCCGGTACAACGTTGTCCTCATTGAGCCGATCCAGGAAAATGATGCCCGGTTCCCCGTTGTTCCATGCTGCGTCTACGATTTTATGAAAAACATCTCTCGCATTAAGCTTTTTTACTGTTTTTCCCGTATGGGGATCAACGAGGCCGTAATCCCGCCCCTCCTGCACTGCTTTCATAAAAGCCTCTGTAATGCCTACGGAAAGATTGAAGTTTGTGATTTCCGCATTATCCTTTTTGCAGTCAATAAAGGATAGAATATCCGGATGATCGACACAGAGAATTCCCATATTGGCGCCGCGCCGGGATCCGCCCTGTTTGATCGCTTCTGTAGCCATATTGAACACTTTCAGAAAACTGATAGGGCCGCTGGCTACTCCCCCGGTGGAATTGACCGTACTTCCTTCAGGGCGCAGCTTTGAAAAGGAAAACCCGGTTCCTCCGCCGCTTTTGTGGATCAGAGCCGCCTGCTTGATGGCTTCAAAAATGGACTCCATACTGTCTTCAATTGGCAGTACAAAGCAAGCGGAAAGCTGGCCCAGATCCCGCCCTGCATTCATCAAGGTAGGGGAATTGGGGAGAAACTCCAAGTTCGTCATCATATTAAAAAATATATCCTCTGTCTTGACGCAGTCCGCATTTTCGTCATGCAGTCTGTCTGCTGCTGCAATTGCTTTTGCAACCCGGTGAAAGAGTCCCTCCACTGTCTCAATGGGGTTGTTGTTTTCATCCCTTGCAAGATATCTCTGCTGCAAAACGGCTCTGGCATTTTCATTGATATTCATTCTTTTATCTCCTCGTGCTAAAGTATACCACATATTGTATCATTTATTTGTAATTTGTCAACATTTTGTATTTTATCAAGCTGTAATAATGGAACAGGAAGTAAAACCCTGCCTGCAGCAGGCAGCAAAACGAGCATCATACTCATACAGCAAGCCTTAATACCAAATTAATAAATTAGAATGTAAAGATAGTATTTATAATACACAAATTAATTATACTAATCGGACAACTATAAGCAAATTAATTAAATAAACAGCAAATCAATTCCATGTATACTGCAAATAAATTCTTGCATTACGTATAAGAAACACGTAGAATACCATTATGAAAAGCAGCAATAAGAATGCTGTTAAAACGAAAAAAGAAAAGAAAGGATAAAAAGGCGCATATAACATGCGCGGTGAAATTGTGGATCATTTGAGTTTGAATCAGATTGTTATTGACGTAATGGTTGTGTTTATGGTTCTGGGAGGCTTTGATAAGATAACGAAGAAGCGGTTTAATCTGGGCCTTGCGGATGAGTTTGAGGCAGGCTTTCATGCCTTGGGAGAGCTGTCCCTTTCTATGCTGGGGATTCTCGCTTTTGCGCCGGTACTGACGAAAATTCTGTTGTTTGCGGCCGGACCTGTCTATGAATTCCTGGGTGCAGATCCTGCTATGATGGCCGGTTCCTTTTTGGGAATGGATATGGGCGCTTATTCTGTGGCTCACGAAATGACGGCTTCTGAGGATGTTGCGGATTTTTCCGGCCTGATTTTAGGCGGTATGATGGGAACGACTATTGTATTTACCATTCCTGTTGCCATTAGCATTTTGAAAAAAGAGGATTATCCTTACCTTGCTCAAGGTATCTTGTATGGTGTAACGACCATCCCTATCGGCTGTCTGGCAGGAGGTATTGCAGCAGGATATGAGCTTTCCATGATTTTGAGAAATCTGGTTCCTATCATCCTTTTTGCTGGTCTGATAGTTTTAGGTCTGAAGCTAATTCCAGACAAATTAATCAAAGGCTTTAAAATATTTGGAGATGTGATCGTTGCAGTCATTACGGCTGCTCTGGTAGCTGCCATTGTAGAGGCGCTTACAGGCTTTACGATTATCCCGGGCATGGCGCCTCTGACCGAGGGATTTGAAATCGTAGGGAATATTGCAATCATGCTGGCAGGGGCATTCCCTATGGTATGCATGATTACCAAAAAGCTGAAAAGGCCTCTGCAAAAGCTGGGCTCGAAAATCGGCATCAATGATATGGCTGCGGCCGGGCTTGTGGCAAGTATGGCCAATAATATTCCTATGTGCGGCATGGTCAAGGACATGAATCCACGTGGAAAAATTCTAAATGCAGCCTTTGTTGTCAGCGGAACCTTTATTATCGGCGATGATCTGGCTTTTACGGCCAGCGTAAATAAGGAAATGATCCTGCCGGTTATTATCGGAAAAGGTACGGCAGGAATCACCGCAGTCCTGGTTGCCTGGTTTGCGACTAAAAAAGCTGCTGCGGCAGATACGAAAGATGAGCCCTGTCAGGTTCCGATGTCTGCAAATTAAATACAAAGCCGGTTGGTTCTTTTCAATAAGGCCAACCGGCTTTTTTAGACAGCTTTTATTCTCCTATCTCCTGTTTCTGCATATCTCGATTTTCCCTGCAGGATTTCTTTTGTAAATTTGTTTTCCATTTATATAGGTTTCTTCTACACAAATTGTGTCGATCTCCTCCTGCGGTAGTTCAAAAATATCCTGATCCAAAACAATGAAATCTGCTGCGTAGCCTTCCTTTAGCTGTCCTATGTCTTCAAAGCCTGCAATCTCTGCGCTTTCCTTTGTGTAGAGCCTGATTGCCGTTTCCAGATCCACGCCTTCCTGCTGTCCGCAGTCCGTCCCATCCCAAGCCTTTCTTGTAACAGCCGCTTTTATGGATACAAACGGGTTTGACGGTTCTGCCCAGGCGGTAGCCGGAGCATCTGTAGAAAGGCAGAGCTTTATGCCTGCCTGCAGCATCTGCTTTATGGGATATGTTTTTTGTGTCCGTTCCATACCCAGATTCGTGATATAGCTCTCAATCTCGGAGTAAAGGAAGATAGGCTGCGTCGCGATGCCATACCCCTTTTCTGCCGCCTGCCGGATAGCTCGGCTGTCCGGTTCTGTGACATGCTCCAGCCGAAGGTGGGGAGCCGCACCATTCATCCAGTTTTCCTCCCTGCTAATCCGATCGATAATCCAGTCGATGGCTGCTCCGCCCATGGCATGGACTGAGAGCTGGCAGCCATATTTTTTACAGAAGGAAATGGCGCTTTCCAGGAGTTCTTCCGTACAGACGGGCATTCCGGTTTCTTCGGTTCCTGGGTAAGGTTCTTTTACCCAAGCAGTCCTTCCGGAAATGCTTCCATCGCTTATGAGCTTCAGCCCGGCAATTCGGATCTGCTGATGGTTTCTCAAATATTCGGGCAAAAAACGAAAGCTTTCATCCTCTGCAAAATATTCCCACATATAATAAAGCGCTGCCTTCTGCGCAAATCCCTTTTCTACCGCTTTACAATATTCTGTAAAATGATCGCCTGGCTGCAGGTTTCCCATATCTCCCATTGCCGTGATCCCCTGAGAGGCTAGAAGATGTCCGAGCTCTAACAGATCCTCTGTAACATCCTCCTTTGTTTTCTCCGGCATAACTCGTGCTATGAGATCTCTTGCCGCCTCCCGCAGGATCCCGGTAGGCTCGCCGTTTTCATCCCGCTCAATGAGTCCGCCGGGAGGATCCGGGGTGTTCCGATCAATTCCCGCAAGCTCCAGCGCTCTGCTGTTCACACACCGGATATGCAGGCATGTTCTTACAATGCAGACGGGAGCATCGGAGCAGCCTTTATCCAGATCCCACCTGTTTGGGCTTCTGTGTTCAGAAAGCTTTCCTTCATCATAGCCCCAGCCTAAAATCCACGCTTCTTGGCCCTGTCTTTCACGTACTTCCTGGATCTTCCCTGTCATCTCTTCAATAGAATGCACATTGGGAGGCAAACAGGATATCTGCCTGCTCATATCGGCCAGCATTACAGGATGCATATGTGCATCGACAAAGCCCGGGAGCACCCGTCTGCTGCCCAACTTTATTACAGGATACCCACACGCAGGGAGTTCCTGCTCATTTCCAATCCATTTGATCCTTCCGTTCTCAAGAATCATTGAGTCCGCATATGGCTTTTCTGCATCTGCTGTGAAAATTCTGCAATCTGTAATTATCTGGTTTTCTTTCATTTTCATTTGCCTCTCCACCTGTCCCGTTAAAGTAAATGAACCATATCAGCGCCTGCTCAGATTCCAAAGACTTCTTTTGCTGCTTCTACCGACTTCATAGCATCCTTGCAATAATAATCTGCGCCGATCTTCTGCGCATAATCCGGCGTCAGCACAGCGCCTCCCACCATAAATTTGCAATCAGGCGCAGCCTCCCTTACTGCCTGAATGGTATCTTCCATGCTTTTGAGCGTTGTGGTCATAAGAGCGCTGAGGCCTACTAAGCGGATATCCTTTTGCACAACTGTCTCAACTACTGTTTCTACTGGAACATCTCTGCCCAGATCCAGCATTTCAAATCCGTAGTTTTCCATAATAACCTTGACGATATTTTTTCCAATATCGTGGATATCGCCTTTAACAGTGGCGATCACCACCTGTCCTTTTGAGACTCCGGCCTGACCTTTTTGCGCAAGGCGTTCTTTGATCAGCTCAAAGCCGCTCTGAGCCGCTGTAGCAGCCTGCATCATCTGGGGAAGAAAGATGGTTCCCTTTTCAAAGCCCTGGCCTACTTTATCAAGGGCCGGAATCAGGTAATCATTGACTACCTCCATTTCGCTTTTGCTGTTCAAAAGCTCTTTTACTGCCTGGATGGTATCCGCTTTCATGCCCTTTTCCAAGGCAAAAAAGAGATCCGTACTCCCTTCCTGCGGCTTTTCTGCCGCATTGCCGCCTCCTCTTGTCATAGTTCCCAGACTGGCGTCGCTGTAGCGTTCAATGAATTGTTCTGCGTTCTTATCCCGGTTATGGAGCATTTCAAAGGCATAGATGGTTCCCATCATATCCTCATCGTTTGGATTGATAATCGGGAGATCCAGTCCGTTTTCCATAGCCAGCGCCAGAAATGTCCGGTTGACAAGGGGTCTGCAGGGAAGCCCAAAGCTGATGTTGGATACTCCAAGCACTGTATGAAGCCCCAGCTGTTCCTTCACCATCCGAACTGCTTTCAAGGTTTCTTTGACTTCCGCCTGCTGAGCCGAGGCTGTCAGAGTAAGGCAGTCGATAAAGACATCTTCCTTTGGAATGCCGTATTCCAAGGCGCTTTTGAGGATTCGCCGGGCAATAGCAAATCGCTCTTCCGCTTTGTTTGGTATCCCCTTTTCATCTAAGGTGAGTCCCACTACTGCAGCACCGTATTTTTTGACAAGGGGCAGGATTTGTTCCAGAACCGTTGCTTCTCCATTGACGGAATTTACGATTGCCTTTCCGTTGTAGATACGCAGCGCTGCTTCGATGGCTGCGGGATTTGATGAATCGATCTGAAGCGGCAGATCGGTAATGGCCTGGATTTCCTTTACTACCTTTGGCAGCACCTGTACATCATCAATATCCGGAATTCCTACATTGACATCTAAAACCTGGGCTCCCGCGTCGATCTGCTGAACCGCCTGGGACAGAATATAGTCGTAATCCTCATCAATCAATGCCTGCTTCAGGCGTTTTTTGCCCGTGGGGTTGATTCGCTCTCCAATGACCGTCACATGATCGATGGCAATGGCTTTTGTGCCGCTGCAGATCCGACTCTGCCTGACGGCTTTTGCAGGAAGGGTTCTTGTTTTTTGTGAAAACCGTTTTTTCATTTCCAAGAGGTATTCCGGTGTGGTGCCGCAGCAGCCCCCTGCCAGACAAATACCCAGCTCCAAATATTGTTCCATAGCATCCGCAAATTGCTGAGGTGAAATGTTGTATTCACCAGTTCTGGGATCCGGAAGCCCTGCGTTTGGTTTTGCAAAAACGGGGAGATCCGTAAGACTGCACAGCTTTTGCATCAGAGGAAAGATTTCATCCGGTCCAAGGGAGCAATTGATCCCCACGGCATCGACCCCAAGCCCTTCCAGAGTAGCTGCCATACATTCGATACTGGTTCCTGTAAAGGTTCTCCCATTCTCTTCAAAGGTCATGGAAACCAGCACTGGAAGCTCTGTCCGTTCCTTAGCTGCCAGCACAGCGGCCTTTACTTCATACAAATCCGTCATGGTTTCAATTACAACGAGATCTGCGCCAGCTTCCTTTCCCCATTTCATCACTTCTGCAAATGCATCGTATGCTTCCTCAAAGGACAGGGTGCCTATGGGTTCCAGCAGTTCTCCCAGGGGGCCTACATCCAGGGCTGTCAAGGTGTCCTGGCTGCAGGCGGCTTTTGCTGCTTTTACCGCGCTCTCTATGACCTCTTTTACGGGGTATCCGCAGCCCTCCAGCTTGAAACGGTTTGCCCCAAAAGTATTGGCATAAATAACGTCAGAGCCTGCCTCCACATATCGCCTGTGAATGGATGTGATCAGCTCTGGATTTGTCAGGCTCAGGAGATCGGGCGACTGTCCCGGCGCCAGCCCGCTCTGCTGCAGAGTGGTACCCATTCCTCCATCCAGCATATAAAATTTACTGTTAAAGTTCAGCACAGTTTTTTCCTTCCTTTCTCAGGGCGCATACGTCCCGCAATGTACATTCACTGCAAGTGGCCAAATATCCAGTTACCGGATGATCCGCAATTCCCAGAATGGCAGTTACGGATTTTCTCGGGATCAGAATATGGCTTTGGTTCACAGTGAGGCCGATTTTTCTCGGTGCATCTAGTAGCCGTATCAGAGAGTCCTGCGTTTCGATAGGAAGATCTCCGTAGCCCGGACTATATCTGCCTGTCATAAAACCCTTTATCTGTCCCTTTATCTGCGCCTGCAAGTTATCACAGATTTGTTCAATCAGTACAGAGGCTCCGCAGTCCAGCAGAAAGGCATCTGCCATATCTCTTATCTGGCTTGTCCGGATGATCCGGTCAACGGCCGCCCCCAGGGTTGCTGCCATTACGGCTATCTCAAAACACCCTGCCAGATGTTTTTTAATAGCGCTTCCCTGAAGGGTTAATTCCCCGGATCCGCCAATTCGGTAGATTCCCTGTGGCTGCGCTGCTGCGAGAAGCTCCTGTTCACAGTGCGTGAGAGAATGTTCCAACTCCGGAGCTGCCTCCGTTTTTACGCCGAGTCTCTGCAGCCACTGTCTTCTATCTATATTTAATGGTTTTTCCAGTTTCATTTACAGCAGATCCTTTATTTTTTCGTAAACAGCCAGAGAAACATCCGGATTGTTCATCGTATACAGATGGATCCCATCCACACCATGCTCTAAAAGATCGCGAATCTGATTTACTGCATATTGAATGCCCTGGGTGTAAAGCTCCTCTGGATCGTTTTCGTAAAGTCCAATCATTTTTGTAAATTCATGTGGAAGGCTGGCGCCGCTGAGAGCAACCGTTTTTTCGATCTGCTTTTTATTGACAATGGGCATAATACCCGCTGAAATCGGAACATTGATTCCGGCATTTCTCACCTGAGCGAGGAAATTGTAAAAGCATTGGTTGTCAAAAAATAACTGTGTAATGAGGACTTTTACACCTGCCCCTATTTTGTATTTCAGGTTCTGAATATCTTCCCTGAGATTTTTGCTTTCATAATGTCCCTCCGGATAGCAGGCTCCGAGGATTTGCAGTCCGCTGTTTCTCTGCACCTCAATAGCAAGCTCGTTTGCATGGAAAAACTCCTTCTGCACCTGTTCTCCCGGTACAATGTCACCTCTCAAAGCCAGTACATTTTCAATGTCTGCCTCAGCAAACCTGTGAATCATCTCGGTTACATCCTCCATGGTAGAATTCACGCAGGTCAGATGTGCCAAAGGTTCAATCTGAAATTTTTTCTTTATATTGGATGCGATCTCACAGGTCGCATTGTTATTCATGCTCCCCCCTGCCCCGTAAGTAACGCTGATAAAATCCGGATTACATACCACCAGCTTTTCTATGGTATCATAGATTTTGTCCAGTCCGGACTGTCTTTTGGGCGGAAATATTTCCAGCGAAAAAATCGGTTTTTTGTGTTGAAATAGTTCTGGTATTTTCATGCTGTCCTCCTTAGTTGTGAGCTGCCGTTTCATATACAGCAGATGTTTATAAATTGCATCTGCTTTCATACGTTCATGCGGCATTTCATCGCTCTATTATACTACTTTTGTTCTTTTTTGTCATCCTTAAATGTTTTTTTAGAATTCATGGATTTCTCTGTAAATGAAGCTTTCACATCCTGAACTGCGGAATGGAAACCATATATAACAAAAGCCGGACAGTCCACATTTATGTACCATCCGGCCAATTTAAATCATCAGCAGATTTGATTCAGTTTAAAACTTTATCTAAAGTATCAAATAAATTCTCAATATCAATCGGCTTTGCAATATGTCCGTTCATTCCGCATCTCAGAGCTTCCTGCTTATCTTCTTCAAAGGCATTTGCCGTCATGGCCAGAATTGGAATGGATGACAAGGCTTTGTTTTTCAGCTTGCGTATTTCCTTCGTGGCTTCATAGCCATTCATTACAGGCATCTGGATGTCCATCAGTACCAGCTGATAATACCCAGGCTCTGATTTTTTCATCATATCTACGGCAATCTGTCCATTTTCTGCAATCTCTGTAGAAAACCCAGCATCACCTAAAATCGCTTTTGCAATTTCCTGATTCAATTCATTGTCCTCAGTCAGCAGAATCCGTCCAGTGCGAAGATTTACAGGCGCTTTTTTCACTTCCGGAATATCTTCCTTATCGCCATTTACAATGGAATAGAGACAGCTTCTGAGTTCTGATAAAAACAATGGTTTACTGCAAAATGCCGTAACTCCGGCTTCCTTTGCTTCTTCTTCAATCTCAGACCAATCATATGCAGTCAGAACAATTACTGCTACATCTGTCCCCATTTCCTTTCGGATCCTTCGGGTCACTTCAATACCGTTCATATCTGGAAGCAGCCAGTCTATAATATACACGCTGTAGTTGTCACCCCGCATAACAGCCTGATGGGTACGCAGCACTGCTTCTTTTCCGGATAAGGTCCATTCCGCACGCAGTCCTATCTGACTCAACATATACGAAACACTATCACAGGTATTAAAATCATCATCTACAACTAAGGCCCTGCAGTTTTTCAGTTCTGGTATATCCGGCTGCTCTTTTTCTCCAGAATGCAGCTGGAAGGTAAAGGAAACGGTAAATTCGGTTCCAACGCCCTGCTTGCTTTTCACTTCAATGGTGCCGTTCATCATATCGACAATATTTTTTGTGATTGCCATGCCAAGGCCTGTTCCCTGGATACCACTGATGGTCGAATTCTTTTCCCGTTCAAATGGTTCGAAAATATGGGATACAAATTCCTCACTCATACCAATGCCCGTATCCTTGATGCAGAACTGATAATTTGCGTATCCATTAGGAGCCCCGGCTGTTTCTGTAATTCGCATACTGATAATGCCGCCTGCTCCTGTATATTTAACAGAATTGCTGAGCAGATTCAAAAGAACCTGATTCAGCCGCAGCTTGTCACAATAAATCTCTTCATCCAAAACATCCACAGCATCAATATAAAGCTCTAACTGTTTTGCATGGATATCTGCCTGCAAAATGTTTCGCAGGCTATGTAAAATATCTGGCAGGCTGCATGGTTTTTCTTCTAAATGGATTTTTCCGCTTTCAATGCGGCTCATATCCAAGACATCATTAATTAAGCTCAGCAGATGATTGCCCGATGACATGATCTTTTTCAGGTATTCCTCAACCTGTTCTCTACTATCAATATGTGTAATGGCAAGAGCCGTAAATCCGACGATAGCGTTCATCGGCGTACGAATATCATGGGACATATTGGACAGGAATATGCTTTTAGCCTTACTTGCCCGGTTAGCCTGTGAAAGTGCATCTTCTAACAGGCTTTTTTGTTCCATTTCGTTTCGGATTTCCTGATCCACACTGCGAAATCCGATAACAGCGCCTTTTCCGACCTCTCCGTCTCCGGTACGAACAGCTTTCATCTGATAATATTTCATTTCACCATTGACAAAGGTGCGGTAATTAACATAGTAAAGATTGTGCTCAGCCATCTCCTTTTTCAATCTAGCTGGAGAAGCGGCCTGTAGCAGCAGCTCTTTGTCCTCCTCATATACAAATTCCTGCACATAGCGTTCTATACTCTGTTCCAGATCAATTTCTCCTCCGAAAATGGATTGGAACATATGGCTGTCATCATCATCAATTCGAAGTGCAATTCCAGAGCCTGTATCAAGATCAAAGACACAAACCAGGTTATAGTCAATACTAAGCGCCTGTATCAGCTGCATCTGCCGTCTTTCATTTTTCTGTTCCTGCAGTTTTTGCTCCGTGCAGTCTAAAAGGAAACGCTGGTAAAACAATTCTCCGTTTTCCCGCAAGAGCTTCACATTTCCCATAACATGTAGCAAGTCTCCGCTCTTATGCTGGACACGGTAATCGACGCTGATGCTATCGCCCTCCTTCTGCAGCTTTTTAAAGTGTTTTTGCAGTTTGATTTTGTCTTCTGCTACAACGGAGTCTGCCACCATATTAAAACCCCGTTCCTCTAATTCCTCCTGAGATTCATAGCCCAGAATCTTCAGCGCTGCCTGATTGATTTTGAGAATACGCGATCCATCTACGGAATGACAAAGGATACCGCAGTCCATAGTAGTAAAAATCGTTTCCAGAGTATGGTTCTTTTGAACAATCTCCTGCTCATAGGCACGCTCCTGCGTTATATCAATTGCCACACCTACTGTTCCCATCACACTTCCGTCAAGATCGTACAATGGAGATTTATAGGTGGTCAGAAGTCTGGTACCGTCTCCCGTTTTTACGGTTTCCTCCGATACACAGGTCTCCCTCTTCCGCATAACCTCGGCCTCTGACTCAATACAGGCAGGATCATCCTGCTCGACATCCCAGATATATGCATGCTTCTGTCCCTGAACCTGTGCTTTTGTTTTATTCACAGTTTTGCAAAAGCTGTCGTTTACCTTTTCATGTACACCGTCTTTATCCTTATACCAAACCAGATTCGGCACATTATTAATCGTTGCCTCAAAAAACTGACTGGTCTGCCAGAAATCCTTGCTCTGCTTATAGCTTTGCTGCCATTTCAGAAAACGGAATCTAACTTCATTGTCCAGCATAGGCAGTGTCCATACATCCGCAAGCTCCTGCAGCTCATCCGATAAGAGCATGATCTGGTTTTTGTCTGCAAGCAGAATGAGCTCGGCATCCTTCTTTTTTCCTAAAGTCAGCATCCGCAGTGCTTCTGTCATACGGATCCCCTGCAGGTCTGCCAGAATCACATCTGCTGCTGCTGCCATTGCTGCATTAGGTGTATCACTTTGAGAAAATGTATGTGTAAAGCTTTCAAGCGGAGACATCCCCTTGATGGTTTCAAAGATCCTGTTCTGATGGCCTATAAAATAGAACCGAATATGACAATGATACATACCTATCCTCCCTGTGTTTTGCCGCCTGTTCATATGCCTGCCTGTCATGTTTATCAAATGATTTCAGCAAACATGTCTGCCACAAATAGTCTTTTTGTGGGCCAAGTAATTTCTTACTACCTCTTATTTTAACAAGTATGTGAAATTGTGTCAATCATTTGTCAACGTGAAACGGCTTTGATACTTAAAGTTTTCCTTTTTTACGCCATTTCCGAAAGCAAAAGAAAAGAACGTTGAAATTTCAACGTTCTCATGGTGCGGCTGATGGGACTTGAACCCATACGGTCGCCCACACGGCCCTCAACCGTGCGCGTCTGCCTATTCCGCCACAGCCGCAGGTAAGGAGTACATTCTTTTCTGTAACTCACTTTTATAAGTGTAACGGAATTTACTCCTTTTGTCAATCAAAATTTATCATTTTTATTAATTTTTTTCCTCATATGCCTTATTTTATTCGGACTTTTTTTACTTTGCTGTAAGGCCCGTAAAGATTTTTTCCGCCTGACGTTTTATATGAGCGTACTTTCACATAATAAACTGCTCCCTTAGGAAGCTTTTTAAAGGTTTTGCTGACAGTCTTATTTCCTTTTACAGACCCAGTCTTCTTCCCCTTTGTAAATTTGCTGTCTCTTGCAATGGACACCTGGTAGCCGCTTACTTTTTTATCCCGCTTCCAGTTTGCTTTCAAATACCTTTTTCCAGCTGCGACTTTAGAGAGAGCAAGGCGCTTTGGTTTGACCGTCAGGAGGATCGTTTCGGAAGCTGCCCTGTAAATCCCAGACTGAGGAAGCGAAACCGTAATCCTCGTTCTCCCGCTGCCTTTAAGGGTTATGGTGCCTTTACTGCTGACGGTTGCCACATTGGGTCTGCTGGAACTGTATCGGAGTACGCCCGAGCCTTCAAAGGATGGTCTTAAGGCAAATTGTCTGCTGGAAAGGGATTTTGTATATGCAGAAGCCACCCCTTTAAGGTCTCTATACACCAGATAAAAGTCTCTTCCTCCCTTCAGCTTTGCATTCTGCACTGCGGCAAGGGGGTTGACGATGCCGTAGCCATAGCGGTCATCTTTTCCTGCCGCTCCTGCATCCCAGGCTGTCCCTTTCAGGATCCTGGCACATTGAGGCGCTGTCAGTTCCGGATTAGCCGATAAAATCAGGGCTGCAACTCCCGAGGTATAGGCTGTGGAATAGCTGGTGGTACCCCGGTTGCTGCTGTCCACACAAGCGATATTCGTATTATTTGAATGGGAAACGGTGTACATCATGCTCCCTGGAGCTGCAACGTCGATCTGATCGTTAAAATTGGATCTGGCAGAAATCTGATAACCAACGACCGAGTTATACGTCAGAGCGGATACAGAAAGGGATTCCTCCCAGGATGCCGGGTAATGATAAGCGCCTGTTCCGGAATTTCCGCCGGAGCATACGGTCAGGGTTCCCTTCCCATTATTATACGCCTGCCGGATGAATTCCTCTTCTGCTGCCCTGCCCGCAGGAAATTTCGTATCATAATCGCTTCCCAGGCTCAGATTGACAACTCTGCAGTTCTTTTCATAAACAGCCCAGCGCATGCCCTCGATCAAGTCCTCTGTATAAATATTGCCATCCTCAGAATTTACCTTTACAATATACAGGTTTGCTTTGCAGGCAATACCGGCAATGGAGCGGCTGTTATTTCCCGTTGCCGCGATGATTCCCGCAATGTGTGAGCCGTGGCCCTGGGTATCCTTTACATAAGCCTTCCCCTCTTGACCTGTTACAGAGTTATAGCAGCCTTTTATATTTGCTTTCAGATCCTGATGGTACACATTTGCACCGCTGTCGATAACCGCCACATTGATGCCGCTGCCCTTGGCATAATTCCAAGCAGTAAGTCCCGGACCCGCTATGCCCGTCTGAAACAGATAATGATATTTGTAAAGGTTTGCACTGTATTTTGAAGAGCAGATTTCCGGATCATTTGTATAGCCATCAAACCTGTACTTAAAATTAGGCTGAACTGACTTTACAGCCTTGTCATCCTTAAGCTTTTCGACAGCCTCCTTTGGGCTGACATCAGAAGGAAGCTTAACCGAAGCAATCTGTCCGCAAAGGTAATTTGGCTGCTCTTCGTCCAGCTCTTCCCGCGCAAGAAGCTTTCTTGCCTGAGCCTTTGTTACATCTTCCTCAAAAACTACAACAATGCGATCATCCGAATACGCTTGCCCAGTATCTGCTGCCGCATGCTCCTCACCTGCAAAAACACTGCTGCAAGTCGCTGCGGCGGCGGCAAGGATTCCAAGGAATAGTAAAATCAATTTCCATTTCTTATATAATAAACTATATCCCCATGTTTTCATTATATATAAGCTCCTTTATCTGAATATCCGTTTTATATTACTGTATATCTTATAAACCTGCAAGAAAAACCGGGCCGCGTCAGCTCAGAAAGAGAGCCTTCACTCCAAACCAGATAACTGGGACAAAAAGAGACGGCAGCATATTCAGAGCCTTCAAATCTTTGATTTTCAAAATAGAAAGCCCGGAACTTGCTATAAGAATCCCCCCGATAATTGAGACTTCTGTAAGAAGCTCTGAGGATAAACTGGAGGCTACGCTGAGAGCCAGAAGATAAATGCCTCCCTGCCATAAAAATAATACAGCAGCAGCGATGGCAATCCCGATTCCGTATGTAGATGCCAGTACCATCGAGGTTACAAAATCCAGGGTAGCATTTGTAAACAAAAACGTATGATCCCCGTGAAGCGCGCTTTCGATAGGTCCTAAAATAGACAAGGTTCCGATGCAAAAGAGCATAATCCCCGTAGACAGTCCCTGGGCCAGATTCGAACCGCCTGAGGAGGTAAATCGATCCGTCAGATTCTGAAACCGCTTATCCAGATCCACAATATAACCAAAGAGGCTTCCCGCCGCCAGGCTGAGGATAAAGAGTACCGGAAACTGGCTATTTGGCAGATTCTGCACCAGAGTATTGATGCCGAGAGCTACTGCTGCAAGGCCCATGGCATTCAGCAGGGCATCCTGATACTGCTGCTTGATTCCCTTTTTTATAACACTTCCAATAATACTGCCTGCCAGAATCGTACAGGTATTTACAATCGTTCCTATCATAATGGTTCACAGCCTTCCTGTTTTAAAACTTGATCCAGTTTTTTTACAAGCTCCTGGTGGGAGCCGGAATTATCAATGATCACATCCGCCAGCTTTCGCTTTTCCGCATCCTCCATCTGGCTTTTGATGCGCTCCTGTACCTCTTCCCGGCTCATCTGATCCCTGGCGCACACTCTGGCAATCCGGGTTTCTGTTTCCGCCGTTATCAGCCAGATTCTATCGCATTTTTGATCCAGCTTGGTTTCAAAGAGCAGCGGCGCGTCGATGAGAATTCCCGCATGGGATCCGTTCTGGTATTCGTTTATCTGCTGGTCGATGATTTCGATAATCGCACCATGCATGAGGCTGTCCAACCGTTTTTTCTGCTTCCTATCCTGAAAGACGATGGATGCCAGCGCCTTTCGCTCCAAGCTTCCATCTTGCCTGAGAATATGCATGCCAAAGCTTTCTGCAAGGATTTTCACAAGAGGTTTTCCCGGCTCAACAATCCGGCGGGCGATTGCATCCGCGTCAATGACCGCAAAGCCCTTTTTCTTTAAATAAGCGGATGCCGTGGACTTTCCTGTCCCAATTCCCCCTGTCAAACCAATTATAGCTACCTGTCTCATTTCTCACTCCTATTTCAAATCGTACCAGCTGTCGCCTTGGTTCAGATCCGCTACCAGCTTTGCTTTCAGCTCAATGGCCTGTTCCATATTTTCTCTAAGCAGCTTTTCTACGATTTCCTGTTCACTTTTTTCTGTTTCAATAATAAGCTCATCGTGTACCTGCAGGATCAGCCTGGATTTCAGCCCCTGCTGCCGGAGCTTTTGATACACTTTAATCATGGCGATTTTGATAATATCTGCCGCGCTCCCCTGAATCGGGCTGTTCATGGCAAGCCGCTCTCCCACCTGCCTTACCATATAATTGGAAGCGGAAATCTCGTTGATATAGCGCTTTCTGCCAAGGATGGTGCTGACATAGCCCTGTTCTTTGCAAAGCTGTACCTGCTCGTCCATAAAGGACTTTACGGCAGCGTGCTTTTCAAAATAAGCCTTGATATAGGCGTCTGCATCTTTTCTTGTAATATGCAGCTCAGAAGAAAGACCAAAGGAGCTCATTCCATAAATGACACCGAAATTAACTGCCTTTGCCCTGCTGCGCTCTTCGATGGTAATCTCCTCTGGCAAAACCCCCAGCACATTGGCAGCCGTTGTCCTGTGAATATCCTCTCCTTTGTTAAAAGCGTCAATAAGCGCCGGATCCTCCGCCATATGGGCCAGTACCCGCAGCTCGATCTGCGAATAATCGGCTCCCACAAACGTATAATCCGCGCTTCCTGGAACAAAAGCCTTTCGCAGCTGCCTTCCAAATGCCTGGCGGATGGGAATATTCTGCAGATTTGGCTCCGTGCAGCTCAGTCTGCCGGTTGCCGTTACCGTCTGATTAAAATGCGCATGGATTTTTCCATCCTTATCAATAAGGGGGAGCAGCCCCTCAATATAGGTACTGTTCAGCTTAGTCAGGGTTCTGTACTCCAAAATCAGCGGTACGATCTCATGCTCGTCCAGTATCCGCTCCAACGTTTCGGCACTGGTGGAGTAGCCTCTCTTTGTTTTCTTTCCTGCCGTAAGTCCCAGCTTTTCAAAGAGAATCGTTCCCAGTTGAATGGGTGAATTAATATTAAAGCTTTCCCCTGCAAGCTCATAAATCTTTTCTGTAATAGATTCCACTTGCCCGCTGATAATGTTTCCCAGCTCCATCAGCTCCTGCTTGTCAACGGTTACACCGTGATGCTCCATGGCCGCCATAACTTCAATAAGGGGAAGCTCCACCTTATAAAATACCTGTTCCAGTCCATTGCTGCATATCTTTTCCTTCAGCACAGGAACAAGCTGCTTTACAACGGCACACCACAAAAGGCCGTAATCACTGAAGCGCTGTGCTGCACTGCTGAAAAGATCCGTCTGACTGTTGTTTGCAAAGAATTCTTTTTCATCCTCCATTGCCTGAGAAAAATACTCATACGCAAGGCTCTTCAGATTATAGTTGCTCCTCCCTGAGTCCAGAATATATTGACCCACCGCAGTATCAAAATCAGAGCTGCAGTGAGACAGTCCATGGCACATCAACATATAATAATCTTCTTTCAGATCATGGCCTGTAAATCCCGGCGTCTTTTCATTCAGGAATTGGATAAAAGCACTCAAAAGACCCTGCTCCATGCAGTCTATATAATAGTAGGAATCATCAGTAGTCATAATACTGATCCCGTAAACCTCCGGCAAATCCGCATGATTGTGATTTCCCAGAACTTTAATAACCAGGTCCTGCAAGTCGCCAATTGACTGTAATTCTTCAGGTTTTGTGATGATCGTCTTTTGGATTTTTCCCAGTTCAATGACCGGTTCCCGGGCTTCCTCCTGCTGCAGCTCTGGCTTATCCAGCTTTTTTAAGAAGCTGTTGAATTCCAGCTTAGTGTAAAGCTGAATCAGCTCATCGTAATCCGGCTCCTCTAAAAAGAACTGGCTGAAATCAAGCTCAATCGGTACCTTGGTGTTGATGGTAGCAAGACGCTTGCTCATTACAGCAAGCTGGATGTTATCTTCTACCTTTTCCCGCAGCTTTGCTCCGGAGATGCTCTCGGTATTTTCGATAAGATTTTCGATGCTCCCATATTCCAAAATCAGCTTTTGCGCTGTTTTTTCCCCAACGCCCGGAAGGCCCGGAATATTGTCGGAAGGATCCCCCATAAGTCCTTTAAAATCAATAAACTGCTGAGGGGTAAAGCCGTACTTATCCACCATAGCCTGGTGATCATATATCTCAAACTGACTAATTCCCCTGCGTGTAATCAGAACCCTGGTCTTTTCGGTAGCAAGCTGCAGTTCATCCTTGTCTCCTGTGATAATCAGAGGTTCCAGCCCCTCCTCTTCTGCTTCCCGGGCAACAGTGCCGATAATATCATCGGCTTCAAAGCCTTCCATTTCCAGAATTTTAATATTCATGGCAAGGAGGATATCTTTTAAAAGCGGCATCTGCATGGCAAGCTCCGGCGGCATTTTCCGGCGGCCGGCCTTGTATTCCTTGTATTCCTTGTGCCGGAAGGTGGGCGCTTTTAAGTCAAAGGCCACGGTAAGATATCCCGGTTCATAATCCTTTTTGATCTTCCCCAACATATTGAGAAAGCCGAAGATTCCCTGGGTGTAAATTCCATCCTTTGTAATCATCGGCTTTTGCATTGCATAGTAAGCCCGGTTAATGAGACTATTTCCATCAATAATCACAATGGTATTTTTCATAAGTATGCTCCTTTATTTTGTCCGGCTCTTCAGCACTTCACTGTAAGCCCCATAGAGCCTTGTGCTGTCCGAAGTTTTGAAAGCGCGAAGCTTTACATAATATAGTTTCTTCGAAGAAAGGTTTTTTATCGTCTTTTTTGCAGTATCTGCGCTGCTGACTGTAATGGTTTTCTTTCCTTCTGTAAAGTCCCTGTTTGTGGCAAGGGTAATCTGGTAGCCCGTAACATCGCTCATGGAGCTCCAGCTGACGTTTAATGATTTACTCCCACTGGATACGACCGATTTCAAGCGGCCTTTTTTTGGGTAAACCGTCACATCCACTTTTGCAGCCGCCGATTTACAGGCAGCATCAGGAGAAGCTGCCGCTGTAATGACAGCTTTGCCAGAACCTTTGAAGGCTATGGTTCCCGAGGAGCTTACCGCAGCTACCTTTGTGTCACTGGATTTGTAAAGCAGCGATCCTCTTCCCTCTGTGCGCTGTGCTCCCATGGAAACAGATGAGTCTCCGCAGGTTGCTTTAATTGCTGCTTTAGGAACAGACACCTTCTGAGCCTCGGAGCCTGCCTTTACGGTAAAGGCTTTTGCCAGAACGTTTCCAACCTTGTACCGGCCTCCTCCGCTCTCTATTTTCGCCATCTTTGTGACATCATACCATTTGCCTCCAGTGTACAGGTAGCTCTGTCCCTTGCTAAAGTCAATAGAGGAAAACAAATCCTGGTTTGTAATCTGTGTTTCTGCTGGGAGGAAGTACCACCGATCCCCCTTGTTGTCATACCGGGTCGTGATGACAACGGAAAATGCATACCCTTTCGGAATGCCGATAGATTTGCCTAATTCCAGAGTGTGGTAGCCTGCATAAGGTACATAGAAGGATTTGGAATATTGTTTTACGCCGCTCTCCGGATTAGCGGATGTGGGACTTGCATAAACGGATACATTGACGGTTGAACCTGCAGCGCTGGTGTAAGTGCCGACTGCCTGGATCTGCTCGTCTTGCCGCGCAATATAGCGATTAGCAGCAGAAAGCCTTGTACTCATGCTAAATTCAGCATCTCCCGGCCCTATGCCATCGTACTGATAAATACCGGAAAATCTGTGAGCCGTAGTGCCCTTCTGATATGGTATTTGTTCGGCTTCAAAAAAAGTAGGTTCTTCCAGGCTTTTGTCATAATAGGACAAATAAAAGTATCCGTCCTTTCCCCAGGTGGAGCCCCAGCTGTTTTTCACAATCCAGGCTCCGTTTCCCGCTGGCTGAGAGACAAAATTCTTTTTGGAAAAAGTGTCATCCCACCCTACAATGGCCACCTCATGGTTTGCAAGAGCATTGGCACTGCAGTAGTAGGCAGCTTTACTCTTTTTCAAATACCGGTTATCCTCATAATAGCTGATATCTACTGCTCCTTTTGTAGTTAAATACTGCTTGATACATTTTCTTCCCGCAGCGGTCAGCGGATCCGGCAAATAATCGGCATTTTTCAGATGAATATCTGAGACTGTACGGATACCGGAAGATAAAGAAGATGCTGAATTTGCCCGGCTTTGATCTACAGCCCCAAACCAGCGCGCAAGAGTTGCCGCCGCCATGGAGCGGTTTCCGCCTTCCTTATAGGGGCTTTTGGATGCCACGAAGGTATCTTTTCCTGCATAAAGGTTTTTTGCAGATGTATTGCCCCCTTTATAGCTGAACCAGGTAAGATGGTTTTCCGATAAATTCACGTTTTTGGGTGCGTTTCCTTCCATCAGGAGGCCTGACTCCATAGATGCCAGCGTGCCGTAAGACCAGCAGTTGTCACTGTTTCCCTGGGTTCGGACATTTGTAACCTTTCCCTCATCGATCAGGGAAAAGGAGGAAAGGGAAGCACGTTCCGCTACCTTCCTGGCTAAGGATGCCTTTGGCTGCAGAAGGGATTCTTCCTTTCGTTCAAAATAACGATTTCCATCCTGCACTTTCATTTCACCTGTTTTTTCCATGCCTGGCAGAGATACACCTTCCTGTCCCGCATAGGAAATGGCCGCTCCTGTGTCTGCATAAAAAGCCGCCATCATTGCAATGCTAATAACGCATGCTGTTAATTTTTTCTTCATATTGATTCTGTAGCTCCTACTGTTTCATAATAACTTTATTATTATATCAAAAAAAGCCCGTCCATCACAGCCTTAAATTTTGAAACTTGGAAAATGAAGAACTGAAACAAAATGCCCTGCGCCGTCCGCAAGTAAAAAAAGATACAGCGCACACCTCATTTCTGCGATATACGCTATATCCCATTCCATTGTTTGTTATCGTTTCGATCCGTCTTTGCAGGTTTATTAAGCTGCCTACTCGTTTGCTATTTTGTTATCATGCTATTTTGTCATCAGCTTGCATACGGCATTGGAAAACGCCACCGGATCTTCCACGGGAAGCCCCTCGATGAGGATCGCCTGGTTGTACAGTAGCTGAGCATATTCCTTGACCGCTTCCTTGTCCTCTTTGTAGGTCTCGGTAAGCGCCTCCAGAACAGGATGCTTCGCGTTGATTTCCAGAACCCGCTCTGCCTGTACCTTTTCATCCACTGGCATGGAATTGAGAACCTTTTCCATTTCAATGGACAGCCCTCCCTTAGCTGTCAAGCAGACCGGATGGCTCTTGAGTCTCTGGGACAGACGCACCTCCGTTACCTTATCGCCCAGCGCTTCCTTCATGTATTCCAACAGGTCCTTGCTCTCCTCTGCCTGCTTTTCAGCAGCTTCCTTTTCTTCCTTGCTCTCTTCGATTTCCAGATCCTCCGCGGCAACGGACTTGAATTCCTTTTCATCGAATTCTCTCAGCATCTGCAGGGCAAATTCGTCGATATCATCGGTCAGGTACAGGATTTCATATTCCTTGTCCTTCAAAAGCTCGGTCTGCGGCAGCTTATCGATCTTCTCGACAGATTCCCCGCTGGCAAAGTAAATATATTTCTGCTCCGGCTTCATGCGGGAAACGTACTCAGACAGAGTGACCAGAGCCTTTTCCGAGGAGGAATAGAACATCACCAGATCCTTTAACACATCTTTGTGAGCGCCGAACTGATCGTATAGTCCGTATTTCAGCTGCAGTCCGAAGTTTTTGAAGAAGGCCGTATATTTATCCCGATCCGTATTGAGCATGGAAAGGAGCTCGCTCTTAATTTTCTTTTCCAGCCTCTGGGCGATAGCTCTCAGCTGCCGGTCGTGCTGAAGCATTTCCCTGGAAATATTCAGAGAAAGATCCTGAGAGTCAACAAGTCCCTTTACAAAGCTGAAATAGTCCGGCAGCAGATCCGGGCATTTGTCCATGATGAGAACGCCGGAAGAATAAAGCTGCAGACCCTTTTCATAATCCTTAGTATAATAGTTGTACGGAGCCTGTCCCGGTACAAAGAGCAGGGATGTGTAGCTGACAACACCCTCTACATTGCTGTGGATAACCTTTGCCGGATCTATAAAGTCATAAAACTTTTCCTTATAAAAGCTGTTGTAATCCTCATCCTTCAGCTCGCTTTTGTTCTTTTTCCAGAGGGGAACCATGCTGTTTAAGGTTTCCATCTCCGAATACGTTTCGTATTCATCCTCGCTTCCCTCTTTCAGCTTTTGCTTTTCAACCATCATCTGAATCGGGTAGCGGATATAGTCGGAATATTTGCTGATGAGGTTTTTGATCTTGTAAGTATCCAGGTATTCGCCGTATTTTTCGTCATCAGTATCTTCCTTGAGAAGCAGCGTAATCTCTGTTCCGCACTCGGACTTTTCGCATTCCTCAATGGAGTAGCCGTCAGCACCTTCCGATTCCCACTGCCAGCCTTGCTCTTCTCCATAAGCCTTGCTGACAACCGTCACCTTGTCGCTGACCATAAAGGCGGAGTAAAAGCCTACGCCGAACTGACCGATAATATCAATTTCGTCCTTTTTCTCCATTTCAGCTTTAAAGTCCAAAGAACCGCTCTTGGCAATAGTTCCCAGATTTTTTTCCAACTCGTCCTTTGTCATGCCCATACCGTTGTCAATAATCTTCAAGGTGCGGGCCTCTTTGTCAGGCTCAATTATAATGGAAAAATCTTCTCTGGAAAGTCCTGTATTGCCCTCTGTCAGGCTGCGGTAATATAATTTGTCAATGGCATCGCTGGCATTGGAAATAAGCTCTCTGAGGAAAATTTCTTTATGGGTGTAAATCGAGTTGATCATCAGATCCAACAGTCTCTTTGATTCTGCTTTAAATTGTTTCTTTGCCATATTGCATTCTCCTTTATCCCGTAATCTTAAAATGTTAGCACTCATTTCTGTTGAGTGCTAACATTACTATACATCAATCGCTATGGAAAATCAAGGGTGAAATTTAAAAATTTCAATTTGTTTATGTTTATTCCTGCTGGAAATTTTCTGTAATGCTTGCCCTTAAATAAGGTGTTCCTCCATGAAGAGGCGGACATATTCGTATCAATGTTCGTAGCATTTTCATTTTAGAAAGCGGATTTCATAACAGCTTTCCAGACAAATTGCGCTCAAGGACATAATCTACGAATGCTCTGGCCGCAAGGGAGCCGTTTTCGTATGAGCGGACTCCCAGTGAGATTGGAGTAGATGAGCCGTTATCAATGGGAATTGCCTTAACTGGAAACCTGCAGTTTTCAGCAATCATGCGCGGATAAATCCCAAACCCCAAATTCTGACTTATCATAGAAAGGTTTCCATAATCATTATCTACCGTCATCACCTGGTTAAAATGAATCCCAAGCTCCCGCACCTTTTGATATACGAAAGGCGCCTCTTCCTCTGGATAGCCAATAAACGGGTATTGTTCCATCTCTGAAACAGGGAACACCTCTTTTTCGGCCATTGGATGATTTTCTGCAACAACAGCCACATCCGGCTCGTGCCGCAGCGTAAACAGATCGATATTATCAGCTGTATCGGTTGCCAGAAAGCCGCAGTCCGCATCTTTATCCTGGATCATGCGGATTCCCTTTGCAGGCCCTTCACACGAAGACAGTTCGATTGTTATGCCCGGATACGTTTCTTTAAATCCCCGCAAAATAGAAGGCAGCCAGCAGACGATAACCGTATTAAACGAAATCAGGCGTATATGTCCTGTCTCCATTCCCTTGATCCGGTTCATCTGTTCTGCCACAGCTTGCTCATATTCAAAGAGCGTTTGCATAAAAGGCAGGAGAGCTTCACCCTCAGGCGTCAGCTTTACACCGCCGTATTCCCGGGTAAATAGGCGAAAACCGGCGCGTTCTTCCATATTCCCAATAATATAGCTTATCCCTGCCGTGGTATACCCCAGTTTTTCGGCAGCCTTTCGGTAGCTTCCAAGCTTTGACACGGTAATAAAAACTTCCGCATTGATTCGTTCCATTGCGTCCTCCTTTTGCCGAGCGTTAAGTTTTCTTTGATTTATAATAAATGAATTCCAATTTTACTTTATAACGCCTTTATATTATAGTATAGACAAAGAGAAAAGGAAGTAAAGTGAAATGAAAACTAGAGAACGCAAAAATAATTGGATAACAGGATGCCTGTGCGCTTTAACGGCTGAAATTCTCTATGGCCTCAGCTTTGTCTTTACCAAGAATGCCACAGAAAACGCAAGCGCCTTATCGCTCCTTGGCTGGCGGTTTTGTATTGCCTTTTTTGTCATGAGTCTTCTCGCAGCTACAGGTGTTATTAAGATAAACCTGAGAGGAAAAAAGCTTACCCCTTTATTAGCCGTAGCAATGTTTAATCCAGTTCTATATTTTATAGGAGAAACCATGGGGATAAGCCGCACTACTGCATCCGAAAGCGGAATCTTTCTCGCGTGTATACCGGTCGCCTCTCTAGCGGCATCTGCATTGCTTCTTCACAAAAAGCCTGTAAAGGCCCAAATTTGCGGAATACTGATCACATTGACCGGCGTTCTGATTACGGTTCTGGCGGCCGGTACGTCGTCGAGCTTTTCGCCAGCCGGCTATCTATGCCTCCTGGTAGGGGTGATCTGCTATGCACTGTACTGTGTATCCGTTGAAAAAGCATCGGATTTTTCCGGTATTGAAATCACCTATGCCATGCTTGCCTGCGGAGCGTTCGTATTTATCCTGCTGGCCCTGGCGGAAAGCGGCCTGAAAGGAAATGTGAGCTATGTTCTCAGCCTGCCCTTTCATGATACGGGGTTTTGCATTGCGATTTTATATCAGGGGCTGGGGTGCTCGGCCTTGGCGTTCTTCCTGTCAAACGTTGCTATTGCAAGGATTGACGTCAATCGCACGTCGTCCTTCATCGGTATTTCGACAGTTGTTTCAATGATCGCGGGGATTGCCGTACTACAGGAAGCCTTTTCAATGTGCCAGCTCATTGGCGCTGCGGTCATTCTCGCAGGGGTCTATACGGCAAATGCGAAAAGCTGAGGTAGGATCATACGTAAACCATAGAAAGTAAAAATGAATGGAATGGCTACTATGTTTCACATATGATAATGTCTTAGTATATCGCAAATTGTATCACAACACCTTTTTCATCCAAACATCTAAAAAGGCACGCTGCTCGCCTGTATGAAACCAATGCTCTCCATTTTCCATTACGGTTAGATTTGCATTATGATTGCTAATAAACTTGTTTATCGTTTGGCAAGATATAAGGCTATCGTTTCCTGCATATAAAATTTCAGTAGGAACATTCCATGTTATGGGGTTTTCTCTAACAAAACATAAATATTCCCAGGACAGTGTTTCACCAAAATCTGTAACAATTTCTCTTTTCTCATACAAATCTGTTTCTGATACATTCGCCCAGCGCATCATATCCAATATAAGCCTTTCCATATCAAGTACAGGCGAAATAAATAAAGCCTTTTCAATATCACAAGCCTGTAATGTGTGCATTGCAAAGTAAACGCCAATACTATTTGCAATCACATAAATATGGTCGTATCTTTTATGTATGTTATCATAAGCCATTTGAATCTGATTTTGTACAATCCACGGAAGATAGTCCTTGTAGTCTATACCCATAATATCAAAACCCGGACAATTTTTCTTATACTGTTCAGCTTCTAAATGGCTTCCGCCTTTTCCATGAAGATATAAAATTGCTTTTTTCACAATATCACCTTTACCAAAAATTCCAAACTTTCATTTATCTCCGAAATTTCGTTTTTTTACTCATAAAAGAACAACTGATTGCTACAAATAAGCCAAGTAAAATCCACGGAAATGCTGCTCCTAAAAAATCATGAACCATACTTCATTCCTCCTTCAAAATTTTATCGTTTGTTGCAAGCCTTATCGATCGAATCTCATATATAAAAGCGGATATGGATTGCCTTGTTCATCATACTCTGTTCTTTTATAAACCCCAAATCCCATGTGCTCATAGAAACCTTTTGCAAGAGGATTTTGCTCGTTAACTGCTAAATCATTAAGCGAATATTGTTCAATTCCGTATTTAAGCAATTCCTTACCTAACCCTTTCCCTCTTTCTTCGTGAGAAATAAAGAGCATTTCAAGATGCTGCTCTATAATCCCCATAAAGCCAACCGGAATTTGATGTTCATTTTCTATGATGGTTAAAACAAGGTATTTCTTTTAATGCTTGCGGCACATACTTCTTAATGCTTGCTATTTCGTCCTCTGACAGAAAGAGATGTGTTGCTTTTACAGAGCTTTCCCACACCTTTAGTAATTGTTCTATCAATGATGCAGTTCTGCCCTTTACCTCTATAATTTTCAAATTCTTATCCTCCATGACTTCGGATCAACACCGTCTTTCCCTCAAAGGCACATCCATAGCTGCGGATCCGTTCCTGCGGGATACCCCTTGCCATGAGCGCTGCCGCATACTGTTTTTCCTCTATCTGAGAAAGAGCCGCGGCGGCCGTTTCCTCCAGATCCGCTTCATCCTCCGCATCTTCCTTAAACCAGTCCAGCACCATATGTTCAAACATCCGCTTTACTTCCCGGTTTGTTAAAGCCAGCGTATAGCGATAATCTCCGGTGGCCTCATAATATTCCCGCTTCTCTGCCTTCAGATACCCTGTGGCAAGCAGCAGGCTCCACACCGCATTTTTCTTTTCTGACAGCGATCCGTATGCGATCTGCTCGTCGATCTCCGCTTCCAGACATTCTCCCCTCAGCAGCTGTTCAAAATCCTGTTTAATAGTTTTGCTTCCCTCCCGTATCAGCTTACCTGCCAAACGGTTGGAGCTGGAATTGGTCCAGTAGGCAGCCACCTCTCCCGTATCCAGATTATTGACGATGGACCAGGGGTTGTAGATGTCCCGCCTGTCTCCAAAGGTGAAGCCGTCGTACCAGGTTTTCACCTCTTCTTTTTTCTCTGATAGATCGTATTCCTCCAGGGCAGCAAAGACTTCCTCCTCTGTAAAGCCAAAGCAGTCCGCATATTCCTTTGATGTGGTGGTCACTACTTTTGGGTTGTTGAAATCGGAAAAGATGGATTCCTTGCTGACTCTGGTGATCCCTGTCATCAGCGCCCGCTCCATATAGGGGTTGGTCTTAAAGGTGGATCGGAGTTTATCAAGAATTTGCCGCAATACTAAGTATTCTGGAGCCCGAGGCAAACTGCTCCACCCCGGGCCTTTTACAGAATTCCTATTCCCAGATATAATTATCGATGAGCCTGGTCTTGCCAAACTTTACAGCAACCGCGATCAGAGCCGGTTTTTCCAGCGTCTTCAGAGGCTGCAGTGTTTCCCCGTCAACGAGTTCCACATAGTCGATTCCCGCCAGAGGTTCGGACTCGATCATCTGAACCATATCGCTCCGCAGCTTTGCTATATCCTGCTCACCATTTGAAATGGCCTGCCGCGCGCATTCCAGAGCCTGATGGAGAATTCCCGCCGCTTTTCGCTCTTCCGGTGAAAGATACGTGTTGCGGGAGCTTTTTGCAAGGCCGTCCGCTTCACGGACCGTGGGGCAGCCTACCACTTCCAAGTCAAAGTTCAAGTCCTGCACCATTTTTTTAATGACCGCCAGCTGCTGGGCGTCCTTTTGTCCGAAATAGGCCCGGTCGGGAGAAACGATGTGAAACAGCTTGCTCACCACCGTACATACGCCGCGAAAATGGCCGGGACGCTTGCTGCCGCAGAGGGACTCGGTTAGAATGTCCATATCCGTATAAGTGAAAAATTGAGCAGGGTACATTTCCTCTGATGCAGGGTGAAAAATCAGGTTCACGCCTGCGTTCTGGCAGATGCAGCTGTCCTTTTCAAAATCCCTGGGGTAGCTATCCAGATCCTCACTTTTTCCAAACTGCATGGGATTTACAAAGATGCTGACCACCGTCCTGTCGTTTTCCTCCAGGGAGCGCTTCATCAGGCTTTCGTGGCCTTCGTGAAGAAATCCCATAGTAGGAACCAGACCTACGGTCAGGCCTTCCTTTCTCCACTGGTTTACGATTTTGCGTACTTCTTTTATGGTTTCTGCTGTTTTCATGGTATTCCCCTGTATCTCTTTTAGTATAGTTTCTCTAAAATATCGTCGTCAATCTTAAATGTGTGCTCTTTCGCAGGAAAGGTTCCTGCCTGTACTTCTTTAATATACCCGGCAAAGGCTTCTCTTACTATCTCTCCCACGTCGGCAAATTTTTTCACGAATTTGGGTGTGAAATCGCTGAAAAGTCCCAGCATATCCTGATATACTAAAACCTGCCCGTCGCAGCCAGCACCGGCGCCAATTCCGATAGTTGGAATGAAAATTTCCTCGCTGATTTTGGCGGCCAGCTTTTCCGGTACGCACTCCAGCACAACAGCAAAGGCTCCCGCTTTTTCTACTGCCCGGGCTTCGTCAAGGAGCTTTTGAGCTGCTTCCTCGCTCTTTCCCTGAACCTTAAAGCCGCCGAAGGCATTGACGGACTGAGGTGTGAGACCGATATGGGCTACTACAGGAATGGAAGCTGCCACAATCGCTTTTATCTGCTCCGTTACTTCAAAGCCGCCCTCCAGCTTTACGGCGTGCGCGCGGCCTTCCTTAATGAGTCTTCCCGCGTTTACAACCGCATCGTAGACCGAAGTCTGATAGGACATAAAGGGCATGTCGGCAACAACGAGGGCGTTCTTGGCGCCTCTAGATACGGCGGCCGTGTGATGGATCATATCCTCCATGGTAACGGAGAGGGTGTCCTCATATCCTAGGCATACCATTCCCACGGAGTCTCCTACCAGTATGGAATCCACCCCTGACTCGTCCATGAGCTTTGCGAAGGAATAGTCGTATGCGGTCAGCATGGTGAGCTTTCTTTTTTCTTCCTTGGCCTTTTTAAAAGTAACTGTCGTATTTTTCATTGGTCTTGTTCCTCCAGTATTGTTTTTAGTGCTGAATAGTCCTGTTCAGCATGCTTTTTTTGTGCGATTTTTAAAACCTGCTTGGATAAAAGCCGATAAATCTCCCGCTTTTCACCGGAAAGCTCAGAGAGATGCACCTGCAGGGTCGGCAAATCCCCCCGCTCCACAGGCCCTGTGAGGGCCTGTATGGTTCCTTTTTGGCAGATATTTTCCAGATTCCCCTTCATCAGAGGTTCCAGCATTTGCAAAGCCAGATCAGGCGTAAACCCGCATTCGGTCAGGGCATCCACTGCAAACTGCACCAGTCCCACCATCAGATTGCTCGCGGCAGCCGCCGCCATGTGGTACTTTTTTTTGCTTTCTGGCGAAATGACTGCTACTGGGTTTCCCTTTTCCTCCAGCAGAATCAGCAGCGCTTTTACTGCCCGCTCATGGCCGTCTGCTGTAAAAAAAGTTCCCTTCAGATCCGTATCTCTGCCGCTGATAGCCTGCATGGGATGAAGTGCTGCCGGAAATGCTCCAAAAGTCTCCGCTCCTTCAAAGACCTTTGAAGAAAGGGAGCCGCTGCAGTGGCAAAAAATCTTACCCTCAAGGCTTTGTCCTTCCTCTCTTGCCGCTTGCTCAATCTGCTGCCATACCCGGCTGATTATGCTGTCAGGAGTCGTCACAAAGATCATATCACTTGCTGAAACAACCTGTCTAAAATCAGAAAAGGCGACCGATTGTGTATCATCAGCCGCCTGCTTTGCATGTTCAAAGGTTTTACTGTAAAATCCGCTGATCGATATTCGCGGACTCTTTAAATAGCGGGAAAGGCTGCATCCTGCTTTTCCTGCTCCAATAAATCCTAATCTCACCATGTTACCACCTCCTCATCTGGATGTGATATCATCTTGTAAGTCCCATTCGCATAATCTATGGATATAGGCTCCGATTGAAAAATGGTGCTATAAAATTTTTATAAGCCGCCTGCTGCGCTATGCCTTTCGGAAGGCCAGCCAGTAGGCCATTGCAACAAATACTCCGCCCCCTATCATATTTCCCAGGGTAACGGGTATCAAGTTGTCTGTAAAAAAGGCTCCCCAAGTCAGAGCATCCAGCGCTGAATCCGAAAGTCCGGAAAGGGATGCGAAAGCTTCATTTCCCTTTGCCAGTATGCCGGCAGGGATAAAATACATATTCGCAATGCTGTGCTCAAAGCCCGAAGTAACGAAGAGCCAGATGGGGAAAAACATGCCAGCAATTTTTCCTGTCACCGTAGAAGCGCTGAAGGAAATCCATACGGCAATACATACCAGCCAGTTGCAGAGGATTCCCAGAAGCAGCGCTTTCATAAAGCCCAGATTCACCTTACCTGCCGCCACCTTTACTGTAAAGGCCCCCAGCATGGACTCTCCGCCGGAAAGTTGCCCGCTGTAATAAATGACAAAGGCGATAAAGAGCGCTCCCAGGAAGTTTGCAATATACACGATGATCCAGTTGCGCAGCATGCGGGAAAGGCGAACCTTTTTATCCGCCACAGCAGCCAGAATTAGAACATTTCCTGTAAAAAGCTCGGTTCCGGTTAGAACCACCATAATGAGCCCTGCTGTAAAAATCGTACCGGAAAGGACTTTTCCCAGCCCAAAGGTCTCCGGATTCATTAATAGATTAAAGGCCGCAGTATTCGAACCTGCTGCCGCAAAAGCGATAAAGGCGCCTGCCAGAAGCCCTAAAATCATCAGCTTGCCAAAGCTCCCTCCGGATTTTGCTTCCCCGGTCTGCACCGCTGCATCCAAAATTTCCGCTGGTTTGATTTGCTTCACCTCCCCTTTTAGTCTGCTCCAAATTTTTTATGTATTCGCACATTCCTCTCGGAAAACGCGCATTTTTCAAAAAAATAATCCCGACATGCCGTCGAGAATATAATTCACGCCCTATCTGTGATAGGGGGGTGCCCTGTTTCCGCATCTGTCTTCCGCTGCTTAATGGCGGCTTGACATCCGCTGACGAAAACTCCGGACTCCCAAGGTTAAAACGTAGGTTGAATTATAGATTCCCAACGAACACTTCAGGATTTAATAGTTATTGTATGCTTTTCCACATGAAATAAACATCAATCTCTTTTCCAAATCCAGGTGCAACGTCTGCCTGTAGTTATCTCTGTGTACTTTCTCTTTGAACCAATCCTATTATAGCAAATGCTTCTCCACTCTTCAAGTTTTAATCTCATATTTTCTGTAAGATTTTTTGTTGTGAAGTGAAAAGTTAACTTCCACATCTAAGGGGTGCAAGTGGAAGTTAGTCTTTCCCCAACTTCCACTTGAAATCAAGTGGCACTTAGCCTTACACTTTCTTTATGGGCAGATGC
>CAJTER010000022.1 GCA_910575405.1 Clostridia bacterium
TTTGACTTATGACTTTTCAATATCTTCTGCCAGGCATCCCCAAGGACGCCTGTTTTGTCATGCAGTTTTCAATGTTCATTGCTGATATCTACCGCTTATTAAACTAACCTTTCAGCAGCGGAGGGCTTCAGCTTTTTACCCTTGACTTTTAATAGTTAGTCTTTCTCAATTTCTGCATCCAGCTCTTCTTTTGTGAGCTCCCCTATTGACACAGGCTTTGAAACAGGAAGCTTTACTTCAAAGGGCAGGCCTTTCTGCAAAATAATCTGCTTGTAAAACATATTGATTGCATTAGACGCAGGGATACCAAGTGCAGAAAGAATATTTTCCGCCTGCTCTTTGACCTCGGGTTCAATCCTTGCATATAAATTAGCTAACTCCACTTCCATAATCTACCATCCTTTCATAAGAACACTTCAATTTATTCTGCTGCTTCAGTATAATTCCATCGTACACACAAAAGCAATGCACTTTCCATTTCCACACCTCAGCAAGTTCACAAAGCGATCTTATAAACATCCGCCTGCCCGCCTTCAAATGCAAAGCTCCGTTC
Organism: Clostridia bacterium; assembly: GCA_910575405.1. Taxonomy (GTDB): domain Bacteria; phylum Bacillota; class Clostridia; order Peptostreptococcales; family Anaerovoracaceae; genus Hominibacterium. The sequence continues at coordinate 554 of CAJTER010000022.1, forward strand.
ATAAACACCGCCGTTTTTTACGATTGTTTTTACCGACGGCTCATTGTCCCGCTCAACTGACAGATGCAGTTCACCCATTCCCGCATAAGCAGCGGCTTTTCGCAGCAGGCGCAGCATTTCTGTCCCGTATCCCTTTCTTCGCTGGGATGGCCGCACGCTGTAGCCGCAGTTTCCCAGATCCTTGAGAAAATCGTTTAATGTATGCCTCAGATCAATAATGCCGACAATTTCATTCCTTTCATCAACCGCGAAAAAGGTATCCGTAACCACCCAATTGGGATTTACGGTTTCCATGCTCGTATTATCGGTTATGGATTTAAGCCATTCATCATAACTATCGATCTGATCCAGCAGTTCACTGCCGTTAATGACCCTTTCGCCGTGATCAAAAAATTCCTGCCTGAAGTTCAGTGCTCTGTCCTCAAATTCTTTTCCAGGCCGCACCAATTTGATTGCCATTTTTGCCTCCATTCTCTTCTCTGCTCAAATTGAAAAGCAGGGAAAGCAAATCCCTAAAACTCATACCTGATCCCATGGGAGAGCAGCAGCCCACCTGTTAGTTCCACACATAAAATGATGGTATTCTCATCCTCAAAATTATTATGCCCATTATCGATCCATTCCGCAAAGGCCGTTTTCATCCGTTCCGAAACGTTCCACCATGATTGTTTCAGCTTCCTGACTTAATTGTTTCATAGAATTCCTCTTTGTAACTTCCGCCGCTTACCTCATACACGCATCCACAAATTCCAGGGGTACATCCATGCGCCGCGCCGCCTGCTCCGATGTCATTCCACTGTCCAGAAAGCGTCTGCAAACGGCCTTCATATTTTCTCCCACTTCAATAATATGCCGGTCCGGATCATAAAAGCGAACCACCCGCTGCCCCCAGGAATGCTCCTTAACAGGGTGGACGTATTCAACATCGCAGGCTTTCAGTTTGTCCGCGAATTTGTCAAAATCATCTTCTTCAAAGTAAATCTCAAAATTATTGCCGCCAAAGGAGATTTCACCTGCGTCGATAAAATCCCTGTATGTTTCAGCTGTCTGCAGGGCCAGGCCGCCGGTTAATGTTTTGTTTGCTCCGAAGTCCATGATTACGTCGAGTCCCAAAACTCGTTTATAAAATTCAACCGATTGTTCCATATCCGTCACAACCAGCATAGTGCTTTCTAATTTCATATCCAATACCTCCGTAAAATCCGAATTATTTTGTATAGCTTTACAGGCCGCTGCAGCTGTCCAAAATTCGTACAATCCCAGTTTTTTTATTTATCAGCTTTTGCGCATATACGCGGAACCTATACAGCATGACGGCTCCCAGGCAGAGGCACAGCGCGCCAAGATGTCTCTCAGAGCCGATAAAAACACGATAGAAACGATATACGCAATTACAGATGCAAGGTACCAGAGTACTGCACATATTTTATTTTTCTAAGAAAAACTCTCCTTCTCGTCCTCCAAACATATAGTCAGTATACCACACTCTCCCGCAATATTTCACCACAAACTTTCTCCCGCTCGCCCCTTGACTGCCATTTAGCATACTGGTATACTTGTATACAATGGCGTCTGAACGTGCGCGGCCAAAAGGCCCAGCCAAAATCCGACATCGGAATTGCGGCCTGCTCCGGCAGACAGAGCTGGGGCACATTTCGGCAGTCATTCACATCATAATCGTTACAAACCGTTGCATATATGATATAAGGAGGTTCATATAATATGGGAAAGACACTGGCATATAAGATCCTGGAAAATCACCTGGTCGCAGGTGAGCTGACTCCGGGAGAGGAAATTACCATTAAAATCGATCAGACACTAACGCAGGACTCTACCGGCACCATGGTATACCTGCAGCTTGAGGCTATGGATGTGGATAAAGTGAAGACCGAGCTTTCGGTAGCTTACATAGATCACAACACCCTACAGACTGGCTTTGAAAACGCGGATGACCACGCCTTCATCAAGAGCGTTGCCCAGAGACACGGCGTACTCTTTTCTAAGCCTGGAAACGGCATCTGCCACCAGCTTCATCTGGAAAATTACGGAAAACCAGGAAAAACCCTGCTGGGCTCCGACAGCCACACTCCCACAGGCGGCGGCCTGGGCATGATCGCTATTGGCGCGGGCGGCCTGGATGTTGCGGTTGCCATGGCAAAGGGAACCTACAGCCTGGTAGCACCTAAGGTGATTAAAGTGGAATTAAAAGGCAAGCTGAACCCCTGGACCTCTGCAAAGGATGTAATTCTTTACGTGCTGCAGCAGCTGAGTGTAAAGGGCGGTGTTGGCAAAATTGTGGAATATACGGGCGAAGGCGTAAAATCCCTTTCTGTAACGGACCGTGCGACCATCACCAACATGGGAGCAGAGCTGGGCGCCACCACTTCTGTATTCCCAAGCGATGAAAACACAAAGGCTTATCTCAAATCCCAGGGAAGAGAAGCGGATTACGCGCCTCTGGCAGCTGACGCGGATGCTGCTTACGATGAAGAGCTCATCGTAGATCTGGACGCTCTCACGCCTCTGGCCGCGCAGCCCCACAGTCCGGACAATGTGGACAGCGTAGCAAACATCGGTGAAATCAAGGTGGATCAGGTTGCAATCGGAAGCTGCACCAACTCTTCCTACACGGATCTGATGAAGGTTGCAGCCATTCTCAAGGGCAAAAAGGTACACCCTGACGTAAGCCTTGTCATTTCCCCGGGTTCCAGCAAGATCCTGACCAAAATGGCGGAAAACGGCGCTCTGGCAGACATCATCGCTTCCGGCGCACGGATCATCGAAAATGCCTGCGGCCCCTGCATCGGCATGGGACAGTCACCAAAATCCGGGGCAGTTTCTCTGCGAACCTTTAACCGTAACTTCAAAGGAAGAAGCGGAACGCTAGATGCGGACGTATATTTGGTAAGCCCGGAAACAGCCGCAATTTCCGCTATTACAGGCGTTCTCACCGACGGCAGCAAGTCCGGTCAGTCTCTTCCGCAGATCGAAGAAACCGACTTTGCATTTAACGACAACTTCATCGTTTACCCGGAAGGGACCAATACGGAAAACACGCCGGTCGCTATGGGACCCAACATCAAGCCCTTCCCAAGAAACACAGCCCTTGCTGAAAAGGTGGAAGTGACCGTTACCCTCCATGCGGGCGACAACATTACAACCGATGACATCATGCCGTCCGACTCCAGACTGCTGCCCTACCGCTCCAACATTCCCCACCTTTCCAATTACTGTTTTGAAAAGGTGGACAGCGGATTTGCGGCAAGATGCAAGGAAGCCGGCTCCTGTGCTATCATCGGCGGCGACAACTACGGACAGGGCTCCAGCAGAGAGCACGCGGCACTAGCGCCTCTTTACCTGGGCATCAAGTTCGTACTGGCTAAATCCTTCGCAAGAATCCACAGATCTAACCTGATCAACAGCGGAATCATGCCTTTAGTATTTGAAAACCCGGCGGATTACGATGATTTTAGCATCGGGGACAAGCTGGTCATTGAAGACGCCCAAAAGCAGGTTCAGTCCGGCGCCGTGGAAGTAAAAAATATCCAGACTGGAAAGGTTTACAAGGCTGTCACCAATTTCTCGGAGCTGGAAACAAACATGATTCTGCGGGGCGGAAAGATCAATCTCATCAAAGGTGAATAAGAAGGAAAGGCGAAAAACAGGAACATTACTATGGAATACATAAACGCATTTGAACAGATCGTAAAAGACCAGCTAAAGCGGGTAGAGCGGCTGAAGGAATCTTCCCAGCTCTTAGAATACGACAAGCTGGACAAAATCATTATCGGGACCATCGACGGCGACGGCATCGGCCCTGTCATCATGGACTCCTGCCGCAGCATCCTGGAAAAGCTGTTAGCAGAGGAAATTGCCGCTGGAAAAATCGAGCTGCGGGACATCCCGGGCCTGACCCTGGAAAACCGCATCGCCAAGATGGAAACCGTGCCTGCCGATGTACTGGCTGCCATCAAGGAATGCCACGTTCTTTTGAAGGGGCCTACCACAACTCCCGGAAAGGGCGACAATCTGCCCAACATTGAGAGCGCCAACGTGACCCTGAGAAGGGAACTGGATCTCTTCGCTAACGTGCGTCCGGTTGTGATCCCGGAAAAAAATATCGACTGGATCTTTTACCGTGAAAACACGGAGGGAGAATACGCGCTGGGAAGCCGGGGCGTTGACATTAACGAGGACATCTCCATCGACTTTAAGGTGACCACCACCCTGGGCACCACCCGTCTGGCGAGAGCTGCTTTTGAATACGCCAAGGCAAACGGAAACAAGAATGTTTCTATCGTTACCAAGGCCAACATCATGAAAAAGACCGACGGCAAATTCCTCAGCCTCTGCTACGATGTGGCAAAGGATTATCCGGACATCAAAACCGACGACTGGTACGTGGACATTATGGCCGCCAATCTGGTCAACGATCAGATTAACAGCAACTTTAACGTAGTCATTCTGCCCAATCTGTATGGAGACATTATCACCGACGAAGCGGCTCAGATTCAGGGCGGAGTCGGTACTGCGGGAAGCGCCAATGTAGGCAGCCGCTACGCCATGTTTGAAGCCATTCACGGATCTGCTCCCAGAATGATCGCAGATGGAATCGGAGAATACGCCAACCCTTCCAGCATCGCCCGGGCAGCCGTTATGATGCTGCGCCACATCGGATACACGGGAAAAGCCGCTTCCCTGGAGCAGGTTTTAGATGCTGCTCAGAAAGCCCTTGATCTTCCCGGAGACGGCACTGGAAATACAGCCGCCGACTTTACGGATTTCGTAATCAAGAATCTGTAAGCTAAAACGGACCATATAGCGTGCTGCGGACACAGGCTGCATCAGCCTCCCCTGCCGCGGCACGCTTTTTCTAGTATAGTGTCTGGTTGAAAATTGTGGTAAATATCAAACAGATGCTATGCTGCATCAATAAATAAAGGAGACAGCCATGGTACTTTACAAGCATTCGGATGATCCCAAGGCCAACGCCCCCATTTCCAGCAATCTGTATTCTCAATTGCAGCGCGATATTCTAATGGGAAAGCTAAAGCCCGGCCAAAAGCTCACCGAGCAGGTCATCTGCAAGGAATACAAGGTCAGCCGCACCCCTGTGCGTGAGGCCCTTAGGCAGCTGGAAATGGAAGGCCTTGTGGAAAATATCCTCAACCGGGGCGCTTTTGTCATCGGCCTTACCCAGCAGGATTTTCAGGACTTATTCGAGCTTCGCAAAATCTACGAGATCCAGGCGGTCAAATGGGCTATCCAGCGGATTACGGATGAGGAAATGGACGCCCTGGATGAAACCTTTGAATTTATGGAGTTTTATACACTGCGAAATGACATCGACAAAATGCTTACCATCAATGCCGGCTTTCACCAGATCATTTACGGCGCTTCCCACAACCGGATGCTCAAGCAGGTGCTTACCTCTTACCAGACGTATTTTAAATACCATTCCCAGGGAAACAGCTATGCGGATAATTATCTGACCAATGTCTTAGAGGAGCATCGGATGATTTTCAAAGCCTTTATTGAAAAGGACCCGGAATCCGGCGCCGAAGCCATGGAGCGTCATATTGAAAATTCAAAAAAAAGACGGTAACGCATATTCATATGAGCTTAATTGTGGTAAAATGTATAGAGAAAGTATTGCTTGTGTAAACTTTAAGAAGGGGGAACATCGTTATGACAATCTTCGGAATTACCCTAAGTCTTGCCGTTATCTGGCTGATCGTTGCTGCTGTCTGTGGAATTATTGAGGCTCTCACCATGGGGCTTACCACCATCTGGTTTACTGGGGGCGCCATCATGGCCTCTATTGCCGCCATGGCAGGCCTGTCACTAATTGTGCAGATAATTGTATTTCTGGTGGTTTCCATTGTGCTCATCTACTTTACCAGACCTCTTGCTAAGAAAAAGCTGAAGGTGGGAAGTGAAAAGACCAACGTGGACGCTCTCGTTGGCAGAGAAGCGCTGGTAACGGAAACTATTGAACCATTTTCCACGGGCCAGGCCAAAGTGGACGGACTCGTTTGGTCTGCTGTATCAAAGGAAAATCACAGCACAATTAAAAGCGGAACTACTGTGACCATCAATGGCATAGAAGGTGTAAAGCTGATTGTTTCTCCTTCTGGACAGTAAGTGTAAATTTTATGTACATGAAAAGGAGGAACACACATGATTATGTCAATTCTTGCACCCATTATTCTCATTGTAATTATCATCTGGCTGATTGTAACAAACATCCGTATTGTGCCGCAGGCTCATGCTTATGTGCTGGAACGGCTGGGAGCGTATCACTCCACCTGGCAGGTAGGGCTGCACTTTAAAATTCCGCTCATCGACAAGGTGGCAAAAAAAGTTTCTTTAAAGGAGCACGTTATCGACTTTCCGCCTCAACCGGTTATCACCAAGGACAATGTAACCATTGAAATCGACACGGTTGTCTATTTTCAGATTACCGATCCAAAGCTTTATTCCTATGGAGTCGAAAATCCTATGGCTGCTATTGAAAATCTGACAGCTACCACTCTGCGTAACATCATCGGAGAATTGGAGCTTGATGGAACCCTTACCAGCCGTGAGCATATTAACTCCAAAATCCGTCTTGTTTTGGACGAAGCAACGGATGCCTGGGGCATTAAAATCAACCGTGTGGAAGTCAAAAACATTAATCCGCCAAAGGATATCCAGATGGCCATGGAAAAACAGATGCGTGCGGAGCGTGAACGGCGTGAAGCCATTCTGCGGGCAGAAGGTGAAAAGAAGTCGGCCGTCCTCATTGCGGAAGGTCAGAAAGAAGCCGTTATTCTGGAAGCAGAAGGCGCCAAGCAGTCTGCCATCAAATCCGCGGAAGGAGAAGCAGAGGCTATCCGCATGGTTCAGCAGGCAACTGCCGACGGACTGCGCATGCTGGCAGAAGCAGCTCCTACTCAGGAGGTTCTGACCATCAAGAGTCTCGACGCATTTCAGGCTGCTGCTGACGGAAAATCCACCAAGATCATCATCCCATCTGAAATTCAGGGGATCGCGGGTCTTGCCAGCGCTCTGACGGAAATCGTAAAGGATCCGGGCAATCCGGCTCCCAAAAACCCGAAAGTAAAAAGCTAAAAAATAAATGTAGTTAACCGCATAAAACTCGAAACAGCCTTGCGCAGGTATTGGTGCAAGGCTGTTTTATATTCGCATATTGTCCAGCTGTTGCTCATGGCATCTGGCGCTTTCTCTGCTAGTGCTCTACAAAAATACAATTCCCAGAACCACGATAACGACCACCGCGGCAACGGCCCCTGCAATGGCAAAGGCCTCCCGCTTCTTTTGCGGAGATTCCTTTTTGTCCTTTTCCGGCTCCAGAAACATGGCCCAGGGGCTGTACATACCTGCGGCAAGCTGAAGCATTTCATCGCTGTAGTCCATTTGGGATAAAAATCGTTTCCAGTCCTCCTCTAAAAAACGGCTGCCCTTATCCAGTTCCTTTTTGATAGAACCCTTTTCCTCGTATTCCTGAAAAAAGCCGTACTTCCATTCGCCGCTTTCCTGTTCTTCAATCCCTGTCTTCTGCAGGAAATATTTGAGCGCATAATAAAATCCATCCCGGATGGCCTTGTTGACTTTGTCACCGTTTGCGTACTGCTTCATGGCGTAGCGGTATATTTCGTAGGCCTGCTGCCTGCTAAATACCTCCAGCCCCTTTTCATGGGCCGTTCTTACAGCATTCTGCAAATGACCGGCTGTCATCCGCTCCACAGAGGACTCTATCTCCTGCTTCATCATGGGACTGACGTTTGTTTCCCGCTGAATAAAGATCTGAGTTTTGCACTTTTCCACAGTCCACAGCACGCCGTAAAGGGACTCGTTTTTTGCCGTAAATGTAGGTCCTGCAAACAGGTTAGCGGAAGTTCCGCCCAGGGCCTTTACAAAATGTTCCGCCCGCTCCAGATCATGGACCGTATAAGTGTTTTCGCCCACATGGGGACTCCTGCCGCTGTGCTGAATACTACGCACTGCCCGAAGCAGCTCTTCGGCCTGACCCGGTGCTGATGCGGAAGTTCTTTGGGCAGTACCGCGTCTGCTGTACAGACTTCCCTCGCTCCTGTCCTCTGTAAAGAAAGACGCGCTCCCGTGAAAGCCTGAAGCACTCCCTGTGCGGATATATTCCCTTCCGGAGCTTGCAGCTGCATCCCAGTCCTTTTGCACTGCTTCCATTGAAAGGTGCGTGCCTGAGGCTGCAAAATAAAGGGACTTTTCCAATCTGCAGAGGCTGTGCTGCGTCCCATAGGCGGAAAAAAAGGCGTTGAGATGAGGCATAGAAGCCTTCAGCAGGGCATCCAACTGGCAGACCAGAATTTGCCTCAGCTTTTCGGTGTAAAGCTGCTGACTCTGTACCGGTACATTCTGGATGATTTTATCAAGGAGCTGCATATAAATCTCACTCAGGTCTTTTATCTGAAGCTGCAGACTCCTTCCATCTGCTGGAAGCCATTTGAGAAGTTCCTTCCAGGCCGCTGCCTCAGCACGGCTGTCCCAGCTTCGTTCCTCTCCCGCATCTTTGCTTTCCTGGGAAAGCTGAGCCAGATCCTTACGTCCCTCTTTTTCTACTGCGGCTGCCATCATAGCATCAGCAGCCTTCATACCGTCCGCTTCCAACTGAGCAAGTTCTCCCGCAAGGCCTTTTGCAGGAGCTCCTTCACCTTTCCCTGCTGCTATACCAGGCAAGGGAACACCGGCACCTGCTGCCTTCTGCAGAGGCTGTTTTCCTTCTTTCGAAAGAACCTGCGCGCCTGTTTCGTGGGATACTCGCAGCTCAGTATTTTCCGCTTCCGCTGCCGTCTGCTGCCGCTGGCCTGCCAATGCCTCCATACCTTTGGCCGCTGCCTTGACAGCCGCGTTTGGTTCTCCTGTATGAAATCCCTCCTGCGAAGTTACTTTCACTGCTTATCCCCCCTCTCTATATATAATCGACATAAGGAGAGGATTATTTAAGCAGTTCCATAAAGTCCTCCCGGCTCAAGGCGGAAATAGCCATGGATTCCTCGGTTATGATCTTCTGGGACAGCTCTTCCTTTGTTTCCTGCAGCTTTAAGATCTTTTCCTCTATCGTACCCTGAGCGATGAGCTTGTACACGTTGACTTCCTTTTCCTGGCCGATTCGATGCGCCCGATCCGTTGCCTGATTCTGGGCTGCCAGGTTCCACCAGGGGTCAAAGTGAATGACGATGGAGGCCGCCGTCAGATTGAGGCCGGTTCCGCCTGCTTTCAGGGAAATGAGAAAAATCGGGACATCATCCTGGTTAAAGGCTTTTACAAGCTCCGCCCGCCGCTCCTTTGAAGTGGCGCCAGTCAGCACATGGCAGGCGATATGTTCCTTTTCCAGCGCTTTTTCTATAATGGCCAGCATGGAAGTAAACTGGGAAAAGAGGAGGATTTTGTGGCCGCCTGAGACTGCCGTCCGTACCAGCTCCATACAGGTATCCAGCTTTGCCGCCTCTCCCTCGTAATTCTCGTAGAGCAGGTGGGGATCGCAGCAGAGCTGCCTCAGCCTGGTGAGACCGGCCAGAATCTTGATCTTTTCGCTTCCCGAATCCGGGCTGCTTCCCTTGATCATTTCCAGCAGCTTTTGGGCGTTTGCGCGGTAAACCTCTTTTTGCTCGCCTTCCAGCTTGGCATAGACCACGGTTTCCGACTTGTCCGGCAGTTCTTTCAGCACATCCTTTTTCAGCCTGCGCATCAAAAACGGATTTACCATCCGCCGCAGCCGCCTTGCCGTAAGTTCATCCTGCTTTTGTACAATGGGCACTTCGTATTTGCTGCGGAAGGAGCGATAGCTTCCCAGTATCCCGGGCATGAGAAAATCGAAGATGCTCCAGAGCTCGCTGAGCCGGTTTTCAATAGGCGTTCCTGTCAGGGCGAATTTTACCTGAGCATCGATCTCTTTCACTGCCTTTGCCGCTTTAGTCGTATGGTTTTTAATATTCTGCGCTTCGTCCAGCACCTGGCAGAAAAACTGCTTTCCCTCATACTGCTCAACATCCCGCTTCAAAAGATCGTAGGATGTAATGAGAAGATCCTGGGATTCCCAGGTTGCCAGCTTTTCAGCTCTCTCGGAAATGCTTCCAGCAATAATCTGCAGCTTCATGTCGGACACGAATTTTGCGACCTCATCCTCCCAGTTGTAGACAAGAGAAGCCGGACAGACGATGAGGCTCGGCTTTCCGCCTGTCTCCTGTTTTTTCGCATAAAGAAAGGACAACAGCTGCAGGCTCTTTCCCAAGCCCATATCATCAGCCAGAATCCCGCCAAATCCCAAAGCTTCCAGCGTCATAAACCAGCGGAACCCATCCTTCTGGTATCTTCTCAGAATTCCCTTCAGGCTGGCTGGCACAGAAAAATCGCTGTCCTCTACGGATTTGATGCTTCTCACCAGCTCCTTATAGGCAGAAGAACGCTCTACATCCAGAGAACTGTTTTCCTTTAAGACCTGATCCACATAAAAGGAGCGGTACTTGGGCACCTGAATATGGCCCGTCTTTAAATCGTTTTTCGACAGCTCCAGCCCTTCCGCCAGTTCGGAAATGGCCTCCAGAGCGCTGTCCTCCAGCATGAGGAAGTTCCCATCCTTGAGCCGGTGATATTTTTTTCGCAGTCGGTAAGAGGCAAGCAGCTCTTCCAGCTCATCAAAGGGCATTTGTCCGGGTAAAATCTGCAGATCCAAAAGCCCGCTCTTCAGTTCTACGCTGACACCTGCCGCAGGTGCTCTCTTAATGGAAATCTGGCGCAGACTGTCGGAAACGTATACTTCACCCACCTGGGAAAGCTGATCGATTCCCGTGGAAATCAGCTGGTAGAGAAGCTCGTCCTGCTCTGCCTCAAAAAAGAGAAGGCCCTGGGGATCCATTTGCGGGAAATATGCCTGAGCGGTCTGGCAGGCTCTGCCCTCTTCCTCCAGATTGCGGTACAGATCGGTGGTATAAAGCTCCTGTGTCAGATCGTGCCGTTTTTCCCCGTAGATGCTCTCCAGGCGGCATGTGATCCGCTCTTCCTCTTTGTCCAGATACATATGAATCTGGCAGGTTTCCGGCATGAAGCGGCTCAGCTCCACCTCTGTATGAAAATCCGTGTATTCGGCAAGCTGAGGATAAAGGCTGGTGCAGAACACGCTCATATCGCTTTCATCGAGGAAAAAGCTCTCGTCGTCCGCTCTGCCCACACTGGTGCAGAAGAGCCTCATATTTTCTTGAAACCCCTCCGAACACCGATAAGCGGTGGCACCTTTAAAGATATACATCCGGTTCTTCCCGCAGATAGGAAGAAAAGGCTCGGATTTGAGATAATGACCCGGATACTCCTCCGGCTCATCCCAGTAATAGCTGGGTACATTTCCGTACTTTTTCTGCTGCTTTTTCCGCTTTTCCTTCCAGGTCTTTTCATCCACATAAACCAGCTCTACGCGCAGGGGCGGATCCTCATGGCGGATTTCCAGCTGCTCTGTCCCACTGCTTTTTACTTTGTCTCTGCCTGTTTTTTTCACACCCTCGACCGTGCAGGGTATATTCTCCGCCAGATCTAAAAATCGCACCGTTTCTTCATGGGTCAGCAGAAGGATCCGGCTCTTTAACGCAGGTGCCGAGTAGTAGGAATAACCGCTGGATCTGAGCACGTTTTCCTCCCGCGCTGCCGTGCATTCCATTATAAAGCGAGCCATTTTGGCGCTTTCCTTTGTAAAGGCGCTTTCTTCATGTATAAAGGCAAGCTGTTTTCCGTATTGAACCTTTTCCCGCTGGTTCATGGCCTCGGCAAAAGCGTATACGTCCTTGAGGACATATTTTCTGGAGCTTCCCAGCTTGAATTCCACTTCCCAAAACTGGTATTTCCTCCGCAGAGTGGGTTCTATCTCAACCTGCCCTGTTACCTCTTCCTGCAAAAATCGGGCCTGCCGATCCATGGAATGCTGATACATCAAATCCTTCAAAACAGGAGAGGTGGCCGACTGCCGCTGAATCTGAGGCGAAAAAAGATGCGGCGCCTGCTGCTCCCTCTTGATATATTCCAGGGCCACGGCTACACTGTGCTTGCACATGTCCTGATATTCTGCCGCTGCCGGGCAGTTGCAGCAGCTGAATACCAGCTGATCGCGGTCAATAAACAGCTCCACGTAGTATTCTTTTCCGCTGCTTCCCAGCACCTGGGCAGATACCTCGGCTCTGCCGTCTCCCAGATGGTCGATTTCCATATTGTAAATGGCCCGCCTTTTCTGCAGAGCCTGCCCCCGTTCAAAAAAGCGGGCGTTGGTGTGTTTTCGGATTTCCTGTTCGTTCATATGTTCCTGTGCTTTCGTTTTTATAGTCGTGGTTTCTTATTTTCCATTATTGACTAATTTTTTATGTATGGAGGCGTATTTGCTTTTGCTGCACTGCTTCTTGAGCCGGTTGTAATCCGCTGTAAAACGTCCCCGGCCTTCTCCAGTTCCCCGGGAATTGTAGACGGTCACAAAGTCCTTTGAAATCGTAACCCGGTAACCTCTCTTTTCTAAAATCTTCTTCATTTTTTTCAGGTTCGTTTCATAAAGCCGGATCTGTTTGGCATAATTGCTTTCTATAATCCGGTACGCTTTGCAGAAGTTCCTATTGTTTACAATTCCCTTGTATACCGCTGGCTGGTGCTTTTTCGCGTAGTAGAGGTAATGGAGGATGTAATATTTGAATTCCCCATAAGCCAGCTTGTTGCTTTCGCAGCCGCTAATAAACCCCGTCCATACGTCCCAGCTGGCCTTTTTATCGGCAAAGTAAGAGTACAGGGACACGGTTGTCTTCATGCCCGCCCGATAAGCCATAAATTCGTTGAGCAGACCATATGCCCCGTTTACATTGGAGCTGAGGTTTGCCGAAGGCTGCCCCACGTATGTATTATAGCGGAAGGTTCTCAGGCTCTTTGGTATGGAAGCTGCCATTTTTTTGGATGGATACACGCTGGTATATGGAACATATACGGTCCGCTTGTTGCCCACAAAATAGGCCATGCCCGAACGCTTTGCATAAGCGTAGCTGTATCCGTGGGTTTCCTCGTGAACGGCGGTGTCGATACCATCTGCGATCCGCTTGCTGTTTGAAAACCAGGCCAGAATATTATCGCCTGCGGCCAGCTGTTTTTTAATGATGTAGGCTCCGTCCGTATCGTATTTTGCCAGAAGCTTTTGGATGTTGCTGACTGTGATTCTCGCGTTAATTCCCGGCGCGCTGCTGGCTGCCCATGCTGTCTGGGCAGAGGCGGCAGGAATCCAGGCAAGAACCGTTATTAAGAGGAGCAGACCAATAAGCCTGACCGGCCTGATTCTGATTTTTTGAAGCATTTTATTTTCTCCTTTTCTCTATGGGGCTTGAGTTTCTGCATCAGAGAGCGTACTGAATATGTTTCGCATTGAAATTCCCTTGATAGAGCGCCCCTAAAACTCTTTTCCTGTAATATCTCCCTTTCCTATGACCGTGTGCTCGCTTCCCAGGGCTGTAATGCTTCCCGAGTGGTTCATGCAGCCTGATATAGAACCGCTGTTGAGCGTTCCGATAATGCCGCCTGCACTGACGGAGTTGGAAAGCTGGGTCGCAAACTGCGGATAGGATTCTGCGCGGATGCTGCCGCTGTTGGTACAGCTTGTTACATTCACATTAACAGCAGCGCGCCCGGCGATTCCTCCTGCGTAGCATATAGTAAAGTATTCAGATTCCCCTAATAACGTATATGCGGAAATACGGCCTTCATTCGTGCAGCCGGAAATGGCAGCGCCGTTACTGATGGTTCCGGCAATACCTCCGCTGTAGGCATCTGTACGCACGCCTTTTCTTGACGCTCCATGAATATCTCCATAATTTCTGCAGTTTTTCATCTGGCTCCACTGGTCGGCTAAGCCGATAATGCCGCCTGCTTCAGTATAGGATCCCTGGGAGTCGTTATTTGTTTCAATGTCAATTGTTACCCTGCTGGTACAGTCTGTGATCACGGCTTCTGTGCCATAGCCGCTGATGCCTCCGGCATAGGAATGAGACGATATATTTGTTCTTACGAAAGCAATTCTCCCCTGCACTGCAAGGTTCTTTACCGTTCCATTCAAATATCCAAAGAGACCGTTGTAGTTGGTTCTGGGGGCCGTGATGTTCAGACCGCTGATGGTATGGCCATTTCCATCAAAGATCCCCTTGAACATATGATCCCGATCCGAGCCAATGGGTTCCCATTCCACATTTCCAAGGTCAATATCCTGCATGAGCCTGTAATGGCCGGACAAGTCGCTTTTCACATCCTTTAGCTGCTGGAGTGTGCGGATTTCGGTGATCTGGTTTACCTGAATTCTGCAGGCTGCCTGAATGCCATTGGAGGCAGCTGCGGTAATGGTTGCTGCTCCTTTGGAGACTGCTGTTACAGTTCCGGCCCGGTCTACTGATGCAATGGATGGGTTGTCACTACTCCAGGTGATGGTTCTGTTTGATGCATTTTCCGGCGATACGGTTGCAGTCAGAGCCAGCGTATCTCCCGCGTAAAGGGTGGCCGAAGTCCTGTTAAGAGTAATTTTTGTCACTTCAACATTTTTGCTCTGAACCGTGATTTGGCAGGAAGCTGTTTTCCCATTGGCTGTCCTTGCAGTAACTGTGGCCGTTCCTGCGGAGACTCCCGTTACCCTGCCGCTGCTGACAGTTGCCACTCTCGCGTTGCTGCTGCTCCAGGTTATACTCTTGTTTGACGCATTAGCCGGAGACAGGTTGGCGGTCAGGGTTACGCTCTCTCCTGTGTAAAGGCTTGCCTGCGTTTTGTCAAGGGTGATACCCGTCACTTCGATGGCTTTATCCTCAACTGTCACTTTGCAGGATACGGTCTTTCCGTTTGAGGTTTTGGCCGTTATGGTGGCTGTTCCCTGGCTCACTCCCGTTACCCTGCCGCTGCTGACAGTTGCCACTCTCGCGTTGCTGCTGCTCCAGGTTACGCTTTTATCGGTGGCATTAGACGGCGATACAGTGGCTGTCAGAGTCACGCTCTCTCCCGTATAAAGATTTGCTTCCGTTTTATCAAGGGTGATACCCGTCACTTCGATGATTTTATCCTTTACCGTCACTTTGCAGGACGCGTTCTTTCCGTTTGATGTTCTGGCCGCTATGGTGGCCGTCCCTTTGCTCACTCCTGTCACCTTCCCATTGCTGACGGTTGCTACCTTCGCATTGCTGCTGCTCCAGGTTACGCTCTTGTCCGTGGCACTTTCCGGTGATACAGCTGCGGTCAGGGTTATGCTCTCTCCTGTGTAAAGCTCTGCCTCTGCTTTGCTCATGGTGATGCCCGTTACTTCGATGTTTTTTGCCTTTACCGTGATTTTGCAGGACGCGGTTTTCCCATTGGAAGTTTTGGCCGTTATGGTGGCCGTTCCTTTGCTTACTCCTGTCACCTTTCCATTACTGACCGATGCTATCTTCGCGTTGCTGCTGCTCCAGATTACGCTCTTGTCCGTGGCACTTTCCGGTGATACAACTGCGGTCAGAGTTACGCTGTCTCCCGTATACACAGTAGCAGCTGTTTGATTCAGCTTGATTCCAGTGGGCTGGATGGTTTTCAGATTTCTGATGTCGGGGATTCCGTAGCCGTAATATTTATCCCAGCCCTTGCTTCCCAGATCCCTGGTATGCTTTTTGATTTTGCTTTCTACCTTTGCCGGTGTGAAGGATGGTGTGTCCAGCTTGAACATTGCAGCAACTGCAGATACATGAGGCGCTGCCATGGAGGTTCCGCTGTAGCTCTGGTACTTGCCTCCCGGTACGCTGCTTACGATACTGACTCCCGGCGCTGCCACGTCAACGGAGTTTCCGTAGTTGGAAAAGCTCGCTTTTTTGTCGTTTTTGTCCGTAGCAGCCACTACTACTGCGCCTGTTATGTGCGCCGGACAGTAGGCTGATGTATTCTTGTTATCGTTTCCCGCTGAAACGACGACTGTAACGCCCTTTCGGATGGCATATGCAATTGCTTCATCCTTGTAATTGCTGTGGCCGCCTCCCAGGCTCAGGTTGATGACGGACGCCTTGTGATCCGCGGCATAGCGGATGCCGTTTCCTACGTTGATGGATGTGCCTCCGTTAATGCCCAGTACGCGGATGGGCAGGATCTTGACGGATAAACCGGGCGTACAGTCTACGATAGTTCCTGCCACGTGGGTTCCGTGACCTTTTGGATCGCTGGGATTTTTGTCAAGATCTACAAAGTCATATCCGCTGAGGAGCCTTCCGGAAAGGAACGAGTGGCTGGACACACCGGTATCCACGACGGCTACGGTTACGCTTCCCTTCTTTCCTTTTAGCGATGCTGCGTATCGATCCGCACCAATCCTGCTTACGCCCCAGGATTTGTGAGCCGCATTCTCCGTATTGTCTCCATTGTCCGCCGGCTCCTGGCTGTCGTCCTCCTCTACCTCTCCATCCGGATAGTTGGAATAGCTGTCCGTTTCAACCCAGGCTGCCTCGGAGGACTTGAGGTTTTTTTCGGCCGCAATGGTAGCCTCTCTTGTGGCAAACTGGAGGATATAGATATCGTCGCTTCCTTTTATTACTGCCTCCGGGCTGCATTCGGTCAGATTAAGCCCCGTGTCCCCGCCTTTCACGATGAGCCGCTTTGTATAATATTCATCCTGCATGTCCTCGTTGTTTTCGTTCTGGTCATCGGCCTTTACAAATTCGGCCGCTGCTTTCGCAAAGTCATCGAAGGCTTCCTCTTCTTCCAGACCAACATTGACCGTGCAGCTGGCAACAGCCCCTTTGATTGTTCTGGCCTCAATGACCGTGGTTCCAAGCCCTTTTCCCGTAACAAGGCCGTCCTCTACCGTGGCCACTTCTTTGTCCAGGCTGCTCCAGGAAACGGTCTGATCCGTTGTATGCTCCGGCAGAATAGAGGCTGTCAGTTTTTTGCTTTCCCCTTTGTTCAGGGTGATGGTTTCCTGATCCAGTGTAATGGGAAGCGGCGCGCGTTTTACGGTCACGTATGCCTTGAAATTATAGGCCGCCTTTGTCTTTGTACGGATTTTCAGGGAAATCTCTGCGGTTCCTGCTGTAAGACCGGTGACCTTTCCATTTTTGACTGCGGCAACTGTTTCATCAGAGCTGCTCCAAGTGTAGACTGCCCCGGCATTTTTGTGGGGCTTATTTTTTATGCTGATGGTATAGGCCTTCCCCTGCTCAAGGGTCAGCTTTGTTTTAGACAGAACTGGCTTTTGTACCGTTACCCTGCAGGTCAGCTTCTTTTTCGTCTTTCCCTTTTTTACAAGGACTGTAATACTCGTTTTTCCAGCCTTTAAGCCCTGTACCTTCCCTTTTTTGGTAACGGCCGCAATGGACTTGTTTGCAGATTTGTATGTAAGCTTTGCCCTTTTGGGAGCGTTCTTTACTTTGATGGTTTTGGCTGCCCCGATGGTCAAACTTATGGTCTTTGGGGACAGGGCCATTTTTTTACTTGCTGCGTATACCTGCTGTCCGCTTAGCGGAACCAGTGTCAGAACCAGTGCCATGGATACGATACATGCCAGGATTCTCTTTGCAGGTCTTCTGTTTGTTTCACATTTCATGGATAACCTCCCATTACTCTACATCAACTCTGCTATAAGTATACCATATTTCTGCCTGCTGGGATATTGGTATTTTCACTGCCACAGGGATTTGGGAGGGCGGATTTTTTCAGACCTGCGCAAGGCCCCGCCGCTTCACATAAAAAGAGGATAAAGGCAGGTTGTCTGATGCGCTGTCTTTATCCTCAAACGGATTTTCTTTGTGTGATTTTTATTCTATGTGTTTGCTGTTGGAATGCTTCCTCTCTGTCCTACTTGACCTGGAAGATCAGCTTTTCGCCGTCTGAGCCAATTTCTACGCTGTCGCCATCTTTAATGTTGCCCCGGATAATCTCACCCGCCAGCTGGGTTTCCACATTTTTCTGCAAGTAGCGTTTGACCGGTCTTGCACCATAGGCCGGAGTATAAGCTTCTCCCGCAATGAAGGCCTTGGCTTCGTCCTTCAGGGCAAGGCGGATGTTCCGATCCACAAGACGTTTTTCGATGTCTGCCAGAGAAAGATCGATGATTCTCTGAATCTGGCTTTCGGTCAGCGGTGAGAACACCACAATGTCGTCAACACGGTTTAAGAATTCCGGTCGGAAATATTTCTTCGTCTCATCCTCCACCTGCTGTTTTACTGAATCCTCCACGCTTCCGTCTTCCTTAATGCCGTCGATGAGATACTGGCTTCCGATATTGGAGGTCATGATTACGATGGTATTTTTGAAGTCCACGGTTCTGCCCTGGTTGTCTGTCAGCCGCCCATCGTCTAGAAGCTGGAGCAGGATGTTGAACACATCCGGATGGGCTTTTTCGATTTCATCAAAGAGGATGACGCTGTAAGGCTTTCTTCTTACTGCCTCAGTCAGCTGTCCGCCTTCGTCATATCCCACGTATCCCGGAGGCGCTCCCACCAGGCGGGAAACTGAATGTTTTTCCATGTATTCGGACATATCGATCCGCACCATATTCCTCTCCGAATCAAACATAGCTTCTGATAGAGCCTTGGCAAGCTCGGTTTTTCCAACGCCTGTGGGCCCCAGGAAAATGAAGGAGCCGATAGGGCGATTTTCAGCTTTCAGACCTGCTCTTGCCCGGAGAACGGCTTCCGCTACCGCATCGACTGCCGTTTCCTGACCAATGACTCTCCTGTGAAGGATTTCCGGCAAGCGCAGCAGCTTTTCACGCTCTGATTCTACCAGCCTGCTCACCGGAATGCCGGTCCAGCCTGCTACTACCTCCGCAATTTCCTCTTCTCCCACTTCTTCTCTCAGGAGGCGATTTTCCTTTGCTTCGTCAGCCTGATCCTTTTCAACCTCCAGCTTTTTCTCAAGCTCCGGAAGGGTTCCATATTTTAACTGGGCCAGCTTTTCCAGGTCGTAATTTCGTTCAGCTTCTTCAATCTGAAGCTTTACATCTTCGATCTGCTGCTTGGTGCCTTTTGCCTCGGTAATAGCTTTCTTTTCGTTTTCCCACTGAGCCCGCATGGAAGCGCTTTCCTCTTTCAGGCCGGACAATTCTTTATCAAGATGTGCCATCCTGGCCTTGGATGCCGGATCGTCTTCCTTTCCAAGGGCCTGCTTTTCAATTTCAAGCTGCATGATTTTGCGGGAAATCTCGTCCAGCTCTGCTGGCATGCTATCAATTTCCGTACGGATTTTGGAAGCTGCCTCATCCATCAGATCAATGGCCTTATCCGGCAGGAAGCGATCTGTAATATACCGATCCGAAAGGGTTGCACAGGCGATGAGGGCATTATCGGTGATGCGGACGCCGTGGTGGATTTCAAAGCGCTCTTTCAGTCCTCTCAAAATGGAAATAGTATCTTCCACAGTTGGCTGATCCACCAGGACTTTCTGGAACCGCCGCTCAAGAGCTGCGTCCTTTTCGATATATTTCCGGTATTCATCCAGAGTCGTAGCGCCGATGCAGTGGAGCTCGCCTCTTGCCAGCTTTGGTTTCAGCAGGTTGCCTGCATCCATAGCGCCTTCCGATTTGCCCGCCCCTACGATATTGTGGATCTCATCGATAAAGAGGATGATGCGGCCCTCGGATTTTTCGATTTCATGGAGCACTGCTTTGAGCCGTTCCTCGAATTCACCTCTGAACTTTGCTCCCGCAATGAGGGCGCCCATGTCCAGGGCAAAGATGGTCTTGTCTTTCAGGCCTTCCGGCACATCGCCGTTTAGAATACGCTGGGCCAGACCTTCTACTACAGCTGTCTTTCCTACACCTGGCTCTCCGATGAGCACTGGATTATTCTTGGTTCTTCTGGAAAGGATTTGAATCGTATGACGGATTTCACCGTCCCGGCCGATAACCGGATCCAGCTTTCCTTCCCGCGCCATTTCTACCAAATCTCTGCCGTACTTACCCAAAGCATCGTAATTGTCCTCCGGATTCTGACTAGTCACTCTCTGGTTTCCCCTGACTTTTTCCAGAGCCTCCAGGAACCGGTTCTTTGTGATGTTGTACTTTTTAAACAGCTTGGAAGAAGGGGTTCCCTTTTCCTCAAGCAGCGCCAGGTACATGTGCTCTACGCTGACATATTCGTCCTTAAAGTCCCCGGCAATTTTTTCCGCTTTGAGCAGCAGCTGGGATAACCGCCTGGAAGAGTACATGCTGTCGGCTCCGCCTGTTACTTTTGGAAGCTTTTCCATTTCTTCCTGTAAATCTCCAATCACCGCCCCAACATTTATTTCCATAAACTTGAGAAGCTTCGGGATAAGCCCGTCCTGCTGCATGATCAGTGCCAGATGCAGGTGTTCTCCGTCAAGCTGCTGATGTCCTTCCTCTATGGCGATGTTCTGGCAATCCATAATGGCTCCCTGAGCATTTTGTGTATATTTTTCTAAATTCATTAAAGTTCACCTCCGCGCCTTTGTCCATTTTTCTAATATCTATATTAGTATGAACAAGGAATTTTTTTCTACACCTTTATTGTACTCCTGCAAAATCAAAAAGTAAAGAACTTTTTAGCACTCACCTTTAAAGAGTGCTAACAATTTTTAAAACTCTACTGTTTTCCTCCCGTGAAAACCAATACCAATAGAACCATTTGCTCAATCTGCCTCTGCTCACTTGGCACCTTTCACGAAATGATTATCAACAAAGTCACCTGAATTGTTTTTTGTTGTACAAAAAAAACAGCTTACAGGAAGCTGTTTTTGAAATTCACTGAAGTTTTTATGAATCGTCAATTGGCGATGTATAAAGTTCTAAAATTTTGGGCAGCAAGATTTAAATGCGGGCAGAAAAGTGATAACTACTTCGTTCTCGCCGCAGCTTTCGCACTGTGTTCCGACTCGCTGCTTTCAATATACTCCCGAATGGCTTTCACCGCGTTTTCGATATGTGTCCCCAGAGGCACATCCTCCACGCTTACCACATGGATATGACAGCGGTTAATAGGCAGCAGTACTTTGTATGTATGGCTTCCGCCGATTGCCGCTGCCATTGCGGGAGACAGCTCTCCCATCATGGAATTGGCATTTAAAATACCGATTACGCCTACTACAATATCTACATGCTGCATATTGTGGATAATGGCATTTTCGCCAGTTGCCCCGTCATCCGCGCCTGCCCGAAGCATCTGTCCTGTGGCCGCGGAGTTGGTGCCGAGAGCCAGAACCTGAAGCTGCGGCAGCTCCGCCTTCAGCCTTTCCACAATGGCCCTTCCAATGCCACCGCCCTGTCCGTCAACAACTGCAATAATCATATCTGCTCCTCAGCTTTCTCAAAGGATTTCCCGCAGCAATGCGAGATTCCCTTATTTTATCACAGGACACAGACAGCTGACAATGAAAAGTTCTCATATCCATGGCCAGCATATGGCAAAGAGCAGTGCCGCTTTTAAAAGGACCGCTGGAATTTCCGTTCCTCTCAGCTTTTTCAGCCCGATGGCAACATTCTGCTTCGGGCATACATCCAGACACGCGCCGCACTGAAAGCATTCTCCCGATCCCTCCTCCAGGGAAAGAGCAGCCGGACAGTTTTTCCTGCAGAGACTGCAGCCTTTTATGCAGTTTTCCTTATCTTTTACCGGAACAAAAACAGGAATTACCGGCATCAGGGCAAAAATGGCGCCCATGGGGCAGAGAAAACGGCAGAAAAAACGGGGAACGCAGCACATGCCCACAAGAATCACTCCCAGAACTGCCGCCGCCAGGGCTGATCCCTTCAGTGAAAAGGAGCCCGCTGTAAAGGAGGCGAAAAGCTCCCATGGATCCGCCGGTGAAAGCTTGCTGTAATATCCGAAAAAGCATGTACCCAGAATGACTGCCAGGAGGATATATTTGATACAAGGAAGCTTACTGCTTACACGTTCGGGGATTTTAGGAAGCCCTCTCGCCGCCACGCCCGCGGAACCGGCTGCGGCTTTCTTTTTTCTGACCTGCTTTCTTAAAAACGAGACTGCCCCATAAAGCGCGTCTCCCAGGGTCCCAAAGGCACAGGCATAGCCGCAGAAGAAACGGCTGAATACAATCGTATACGCTAAAAGCGCCAGCATCAGCTTTACGAAAACAGAAAGCTCTACCAGCTCTCCCGCTCCCATCTGCTCCAGTATGTAGCGCGCTCCTGAAAAGGCGGCGGAAAAGAGCCCTGGCGCTGTAATGAAAAAGATGACTTGAATAACCGCGCGCACAATGCGGTTTTGCTTTTTTCGTTTCACTACTTCTTACCTGCCTTTCCGAAGGCCTCCGTCGCTGCGTTTATAATGCCGCGTGAGGTATAGGTCGCACCGGAAACGGTATCCACGCCCTCGGCAGACTGTAGCTCCGCAATGGAATCCAGCACCTGAACCGCCATATTGTAATAGGCTGCGTCTTCATTCGCCGCAGAAACAATTTCAATGCCGGAAAGGTTTCCCTGCTCAATTGTAATTTCTACAGTAACGGTGCCTCCGAAGCCCTGAGCGCTGCCCTGGTAGGTTCCGTCTTTGTAAGGGCCCTCCTCTGCTTGCGCCGAAGCAGCTCCTTCTTGGGCGCTCTGCGTATTTTCCGCAGCCATGGCTGCCATAGCCGCGTTAGCCTTATCCAGCTGCTGATGCAGGGACAGAACCTGATTGTAATACAGCAGGGCACCCGCAATAATCAGAATGTTAATCGCGCGTACAAAAAAATGCTTACTCCTCATCTGCTCTCCCCATCCTGTCTGCTTTCTGTAGTCGGAGCCTGCTGATTATCCGCGTCGGCCTCATCGTCCGCGGATGGTTTATCCGTGCTTTCTCCTATGCTGTCATCATCTTTTTCTCCGGAGCTCTCTTCTGTAGGGTCAGGTTCCGGTTCTTTCGGTGGCTCTGTCGCAGGTTCATCGGATGGAGTCTGCTCAGTAGTATCTGTAGGTTCGGTTTCCTCTTTTTCAGGCTTTTTCGCCTTATCGAGAGCTTTCTGCACGGCACCCAAAATGCCGTTGGAGCTGTAGGTCGCACCGGAAACAGCATCAATGCCCTCTGTCGTCTGTTTTGCGATGATTCTCTTAATAAGGGTCTTCGCGCTTGTCAGGTATGGCTCATCATCCCCTGTTTTTGTTATCTCAATGGCTGAAATTTTTTCATTTTTTATGGTAACCGTAACATAGAGAAATCCCTTATAGCCTCTGGCAAATCCTGTATATTCGCCATCTACATAAAGGCCTTCTCCTTCATACGGCTCATCTTCTGTTTCCGGTGCAGTAGGCGCCATCGGAGTTTTTGGCCGCTTGCTTGGTTTTTTGGCCGGTGTCGTGCCGTCATCGTCTCCGCTTTTGTTGATGATAGCTTTTTTCAGAGCGTTCTCTACTGCTGTAATCAGTCCCACTGAGCTATAAGTAGCTCCGCTGACTGCGTCCACTTTGGTGCTCTGAGTTCTGACGATAGCGGAAAGAACAGCCTTAGCCCTGTTGAGATAAGGCAAATCATCTCCCTGGTTTGCTACCAGGACTGCCTTGAAGATTTTTCCTTTCAGAATCGTAACCTGTACCGTCAGGATGCCGTTATAACCTCTTCCGTTTCCGGTATAAACCCCGTCTTTATACGTCTGCCCATCCAGAGACGAATCGTGATTTACTGTCCTGCTTCCGCCGCTTGAGGCTCCTCCCGTTGTAGTTTTGTTGCCGGAAAGGGCCTGCTTCTTTACTTTTACTCCGCCAGCCTTCTTTGTTTTTGTATCCGATGCTGCCTGCGCGTAAGCAGGGGAAACCTCTGGAATCAGGGCTTTCGCTGCTGAAAATTCACCATTGATTCCTGTTACCGCAGCTGTTACAACTAAAGCGGCAGGTACTATATATTTTATTGCTTTTTTATCCGCCATTGTGCTCTTGTCCTTTCATTATTGTTTTAATGCCGGTTCCCTGCTGCTTACTGCGGCTGGGAATATTGATAGCCTTCATTTGTAAGTTCAAAGAGTTCCGATGCGCCTTTTGTCATATAGACCTGTTTATCTTCATCTACAAAGACAGCCTCTGCATCGTAAGCCTCGGCCAGAGCCATGCCCTTTTCCTTTCCCAGTACAAAGCACGCTGTTGCCAGAGCATCACTTTCCAGGCCTTTATCGCATATAATCGTGGTGGAAATCAGGCCGCTTCTGGAAGGGCTTCCTGTCCCAGGATCCAAAATATGATGGTACCGAATGCCATCCTTCATAAAAAATTTTTCATAATCTCCTGAGGTGGAAATATACTGTTCTCCCGTTACCGTCAGGGTTCCCAGATAGTCCGCTGTATCTCTCGGATCCGTCAGGGCGACGGACCAGGGGGAGCCGTCTGGCTTGCTTCCATAGGTCATAATGCTGCTACCGCCTATGGTAATAACCGCGCCGGATATATCCGGATCCTGACTGAGCAGTTTTTTCACCTCGTCACATCCCATCCCTTTTCCTGCCGCTCCTAAATCAATGCTGGTGCCTGTTTCTAAAGAAACCTTGTTTCCCTCCACGGAAATGCCCTCGTACCCTACAGACTTAAGCAGCTCTTTAATCTTTTTTTCTTCCGGTACCACCTGGCTGCCGTTATCCAGATCCCAAAGCCTGGTCAGTTGTCCTATAGTAGGATCAAAGGCTCCTCTGCTGTCCTTTGCTATAGCAAGAACGCGGCTCAGACAGTCTGCCGTCGCATCCGATACTGTCTGCGCTTTTTTCCCCGCATTTTTGTTGAGAGCGGCAATTTCCGATCCCTCGCTTTTCCAGGAAATCCATTTTTCTTCTACCTCTTTCAGACAGCTTTCTACGTCTGTTGTCGGATCCGCTCCGCTGCTGTAGATGGTTTCCATTACTGCTGTTCCCATGGCAAAGCCCGTATATCTGTAGGTCTGAATGTCAGCGTTCTCCTGCTGAGCTTCGCTGTCATCTCCTGACGCGCAGGAAACGAAAAGCATGCAGACCAGCAGCCCGCATATTATCATCGCATATTTTTTCACCAATATCTCCTTATTTGCAGCATTTTGCAGAGCAAAGCAGCCTGTGATCGCGTGCTTTGCTCTGCTTTCTTTATCTTCGTTAGCTTTATCCCTGTGATTCTGCTATTTTACAGTTACTGTAAAGGTCTTTTTCACGCCGTTTGCAGTTACGGTAATTTTCGCTGTTCCTTTTTTCTTTCCTTTTACAACACCCTTGGATGTTACTGTAGCCACCTTCTTATTGCTGGTCTTGTAAGTAACCTTTGCAGCCGGAGTTGCAGTCGCTTTGATCGTTACTGATTTTCCCTTTTTAATAGTCGCTTTTGTTTTTGCCAGTTTCAGAGTCGGCGCTTTTACTGTAACAGTGCATTTTGCGGAAACGCCGTTTGCTGTAGCAGTGATGGTAGTAGTTCCTGCTTTTTTAGCTGTAACAACACCTTTCGCGCTTACGGTTGCAACGCTAGGCTTTGAAGACTTCCAGGTAGCGGTCTTGCTGCTGCCTGTAACAGTTGCTTTCAGAGTAACTGTTTTCTTAGTCTTTGTGTAGATAGTTGTCTTTGCGCTGCTGAGTTTGATGGAAGCAGGTGCCGGAGCCTGAGCTGCTTCTGCTTTGAAGCTTACAGAAACTGCCGGGTACTGAGAAGTTGCCGCGATGGACAGTACATAATCTCCCCCGTCATCTAATGCAGCTTCGATAGCTGTGAAGCTATTATTGCCCGCATACTGAAGAGTTGCTACATCTACCTTGTTTCTGCCGTCCTGTTTCTGGATTTTTACTTCTGTTCCCGCTTCCAGAACTGCCTTTAATTTGCTGTCAACACTGCCTAAGGATATGGCCTTTCTGTCCTTGGAAACGGAGACAGTCGGAGCTGCGTACTGATCCTTCAGATAGAAGGTCTTTGTGATATCGTTATAGCCTGCGGAGTAGCAGGTAATTTTCCAGTAGCCCAGTTTGCTTGCGGCGGATGTCTTATTGTAGATTCCGTTAGCGCCGGTATCTTTCCCTGTACCACCCAGTCTTACTGCGTCAAAGTTGAAGCCAACTTCGATTCTGCCGCCGGATTTCTTTGTAGGTCCCCACCAGGTGTCTGCCGCGTTTTTAGAACCGTAGGAAGCAATCGGTTTTGCCGATGGATTTTTATCCGGATTT
Organism: Clostridia bacterium; assembly: GCA_910575405.1. Classification (GTDB taxonomy): domain Bacteria; phylum Bacillota; class Clostridia; order Peptostreptococcales; family Anaerovoracaceae; genus Hominibacterium. Next base: position 26,642 of record CAJTER010000022.1, read on the forward strand.
GTGTTTCCGTAGTAATCGTATCTTGCTGCCAGGAAGTTTACGGCATAGTTTGTATATTCGTCTGCTTCCAGAGTTGTTTTGGAAGTATCCGCAGCTGCGTCGCCCTGCTTCTGAAGGTAAACATAAGCGTCCGCGTAGTCACCCCACTCAGTGTTGTAATCAACTGCCGCGTCTTCAGCTTCACCGCCTGATACGATAGTATAGCTCTTTGTATTAACTCCGGCGGAAGCTTTTCCGTAAGTTCCATCTGCCTTTAATTCCTTCATGCCGCCGGTAGCTGCTGTTACGGTTTCTCCCGCTCCGTCGGAACCGCCGATTTTTACGTTTTTAAATGCCTGAGGCACGCTCTGTCCCGCTGCGTCCAGCACCATCTGTTCCAGATAGGTCTGACCGCTTACAGAAACTGGGATTCTCTGGAAGCCCAGTACATCGTAATTATCCGTAGTATATTCTTTTCCGTTGAGCTTAAAGCCTGTCATGGTAGTAGTCTCTGAACCGTGGGCAGTTACTGTTTTGTAAACCGGTTCTACGCCCGGAGTGCTGTCCTCTGCGCGGAGTACTGCATTTCCGCTGCTGTCTCTGTCAAAAGCAACATTTGCAGAAGCTTCTGAGCCATCGTTCTCATTTATACCGTTAAGCGTAAGCAGGAACTGATATCCGGAATGGCTGACGCCGTATTCTATGGTCGCTCTGCTTACTGCGTCATACGCGCCCAGATCCGGTTCTCCTACACTGTCCTTGTTGGTATTAACCGTTGTATTGCCGGTTGCCGCAACACCTTCTCCTGCCCAGAACTGATCCCAGGTCATAGAGGCCGATCCATACAGCGTAGCCGGAATCTGTTCTGCTGTATAATACTGAACATTCTTTCCTGCGATTGCTGTAGCTTTCTGTTCCGCTCCGTTAACGGTAACGTTTCCGTCTGCGGAGGCTTCATAGTATACGGTTCCGATGCCTTTTATATTGATCTCATTTGTATCAGCAGTGTCGGCCTCTGCCGCATAAGCCCCTGCGGGGATGCAGGAAAAAAGAAGTGCCGCACTGACTGCAAAAGACGCGGTCCGTTTCATTAATCGGGATTTTACCATCATTGTTCTCCTTTTCTTTAAGTTTCATATTCTCTATCCATGCCTGCAGGGCGCCCTTTCAGTATCAGACACGGATTATGCAAAAAGCGCAAACCCAATCAAACTTTTCCATCTTAATTCACAGAAACATTCAATTGGACTTACGCTTTTAGCTACACATTGAAATTGTTCACAGCGGTAGTGTTGACTAACCCCATTATGGTTAGTGTAAACTAATCATTTGAGCCTGTCAATGACTTTTTTGTGATTTTTTTGTGATGAAATTGTGTGCATAATTGTTATATAACAAAAGACTGTATGCGAACAGATCTGTCTCTTGTCCGCATACAGTCTTTTAATTGTGAGGGCATGAATCGCCTATCTATGATTTATGGCATATGTCAGATTTTATCCGTCTTATAAATAAATTTAACGCTTCCTTTGGTCTCCGCTTTCTTTCCAGCAAAGTTCTGGTAGTCTTCAGCGGCGTTCTGAAGAGATTTGAGACGGTCTTTTACCTTGGAAATATCGCCGTCGAAAACCTTTACCAGTTCATCAATTCCCTCGCTCTTGAACTGGGAGATGCCGCTGGATAAGTCCCTTGCACCTGCAGCGAGGCTTCCGGCTCCACTGTTGACTTTTCCGGCTCCGTCAGCGAGGCTTTTGGCTCCTTCCTCCAGCATGCCCGCTCCTTTATAAGCTGCTGCGATACCTGTATTAAGGTCCTTCGCTCCGCCTGACAGAGTGCCGAGACCTGTGCTCAGTTCTTTCGAACCGGATACCAGACTCCCCGCTCCGCTTTCCAACTGAGCAAGGCCGTCTTTTCCGCTGCTGAGGCCGGAGGAAACGGCTTCCTGACCCGCGATAGTCTGGGAAAGACCTGCTTTCAGCTGTTCAATCGCCTGATTAATAGCAGCCTGCTGCTGTTCATTTAATCCCAGCTGAGCCGCGGCTCCCTGAAGCTGCTGCAGTCCTGCCAAAACCTGTTTGTCTCCTGCGATGGTCTGAGAAAGGCCGCTTACCGCAGAATCAACGCCTGCCGCAACCTGTCCGATGCCACCCTGAAGGTTTTCAGCGCCTGACTGGAGCTTTCCGGCTCCTGACTGCAGAGCTCCCGCTCCATTTTCCAGCTGAGCCGCTCCCGCGCTGGCGGACTGAAGTCCCGCCGCTAACTGAGAAACTTTCTCTTTTAGGGTTTTGGTGCCGCTGTATAAATCCCCGGTTCCTTTGGACAGCTCATCGGCGCCGCTCTGAAGCTTTACGGAGCCGTCCTGAAGCTGCTGGGCCGCGGACTGCAGTTCGTCCATGGCGCTGTTCAAATCATCTATGGAATTAATTTCCCCAATATCCAGATCACTGAGTAAGCTGCTTGTAGCTACCGTCATGGTGCCATCTAGGGCAAAGTCTTCGGCTTTGCAAGTCACCTCCACGTAATCCGGAATATTGATATCCGTGCTGCTGAGCTTCAGGCTCTTTTCCAGGCCCGGGAGCGCGTATCCCACGATCATGGTTTTCTGACCATCGTTAATGGCTTTACCGTTTACCACTTCCACGTCCGTGAACTTCTCATTGTCCAGGGACATGCTGGTCAGCAGTACAAAAGGCACATATACTCCATCTATTTTCTGATTGTTGGTATAGTCAAAGTGAATCTTTACTTTGCCGCTCTTTCCGGCAATTTCCTTGGCGGAAACCCTCTTGCCGTCCAGATAGTAGCGGATGTTCATTTCCACAGGAAGCTCTTTGCTTATTTCCCCCTGGTAATAAATATCCTTTCCCTGGGCGTTCCAGGTTCCGTTTTCAAAGGTTTCTTCACCCTTTACGTTCTCGATTTTTTTCAGCTCTGTCTGGTCTTTAATGAGACTCTTTTTCCCCAGGTTTTTCAGCCATTCGCTGACGATAATTTTGTCCACCTGGCCATTATTTCCCGCCATGACGTACACGGTCTCTTCCTTGGAAACCTGTTTTTCCGATTTTTCACCTGCCCATACGGGACTGAAGCATCCGGCTGCCAGCAGGAAGCTGAGGCCGAGAGCCAGAAATTTAGTGGTCTGTCTGCATTGTTTCATTTAAAACACCCTCCTTTGAATATCGAAAGCCTTTGCTGGTTGCACAGATTACTTTTGAGAACAGCACCAGCATTGCAGGCAGTATAAATATTACGATTACCATACTGATTAACGCTCCTCTTGCCATGAGACTGCACAAAGAGCTGATCATATCAATGTCCGAATAAATGCCTACGCCGAAGGTCGCTGCGAAGAAGCAGAGGGCGCTGACAATAATGGACGGGATGGAAGCAGAAAGCGCAATGTGCACTGCCTCTTTTCGCTTTTCTCCCAGCTGCAGCTCCCGCCGGAATCTGGTGGTCATAAGTATGGCGTAGTCCACCGTTGCTCCCAATTGGATGGTCCCGATACAGATGGAAGCGATGAACGGGAGCCGGGTTCCTGTGTAAAACGGTATTCCCATATTGATGAAGATGGCCAGCTCAATGACCGCTACCAATATAATCGGAAGAGACGCGGACTTGAAGTTAATGGCGATAATGATGAAGATGGCCAGGATGGACACCAGACTTACGACTTTAAAGTCACGGTCAGTTATGGAAATCAGATCCTTGGTGCACGGCGCCTCTCCGATAACCATGGCCTTTGGATCGTATTTTTCCGTAATGCGGTTGATTTCCCGTATCTGTTTGTTGACCGCTCCGCTGGCTACCTTTTCCTTGGAATTGATAATCATCAGCTGCCAGCCGCCTTCTTCCAGCTCTCCCAGAACATTGTCCGGCAAGATTTCCTTCGGCACGGAAGGTCCCATTACCGAATTCAGGCCCAGCACAGTATTGACGCCGTCTACGGCTTTAATTTCATCACCCATGTTAATAGCGTCCTTAGCCGGCAGATTCGCGTCTGCCAGAATCATATAGGTGGAGCCGATATCGAATTCCTCTTCCAGCTTTTCATTAGCGATGATGCTGTCCAGCTCCTCTGGAAGCGTGGCATCCAGATTGTAATAAACATCTGTATGGGTGTAACCAATTAAGGCCGGAACCAGCAGAACGATAAACAGCAGGCCGAAGAGTTTGGAATGTTTGATGATGAAAGCCGATGGCCGATCCATTGCCGGAATGATTTCCCGGTGCATGGTTTTTTGGATGATTTTGTCGCAGCCGAGAATCAGGGCCGGAAGGATAGTAACACTTCCCAGTACGCCGAAAATAACGCCTTTTGCCATTACGATTCCCAGATCAAGGCCCAGCTTGTAGGTCATAAAGCAGAGAGCGATGAATCCTGCGATGGTAGTAACGGAACTTCCCGATATGGAGGTAATGGTGTGGCCGATTGCCTGAGCCATGGCTCCCGGTTTGTTTCCCGGAAGCTTTTCACATTCCTCCTGGTAGCTGTGCCAGAGGAAAATGGAATAGTCCATGGTAACGCCCAGCTGCAGTACGGCACTGAGGGCCTTCGTAACATAGGATATTTCCCCCATGAAGACGTTGCTTCCCAGATTGTAGAGAATTTCCATGCCGATTCCCATAAGGAAAATTACCGGTATGAAAAAGGAATCCATGCATACTGCCAGAACCAGAGCCGACAGCACTACCGCGATCATGACGTAGATAGGTTCTTCGTGCTCCGCCAGATCCTTCGTGTCCGTAACGACTGCCGACATGCCGCTGACAAAACACTGCTTTGCCGCCAGCTGCCGGATATCCTTAATAGCCTCCATGGTTTCATCCGCTGATGTGGATGTGTCAAAAAAGACAGCCATCAGGGAAGTGTCCCCACTTTCAATGGCATCCTGAAAGTCTTCCGGAAGGATTTCCTCCGGTACAGATGCGCCCAGCGTGTTTTCGTAGCCGATGACCGAAGCTACGTGATCCACCTTTTCCATTTTTTCTTCCAGCTCTGCCTTTTCGCTGGTAGACAGTCCCTCTGTCATAACCATGGAAAAAGCTCCCTTTCCAAAGTCCTCCAGCAAGATATTCTGCCCCTTTATAGTCTCAATATCTTCCGGCAGATACGTCAGGACATCGTAGTTGATCCTGGTTTTAAGGATGCCCAGTACCGATGGAATCAAAAGCAGCAGGCATACAACCAAAATGATTTTCCTGTGTTTTACTACTTTTTCTCCAAACTTTAACACATTTTTAACCTCCCTCTCCCTTAAATTGTCGTGCACAGACAGCCGGCTTCCGCTTGCGCATTTCCCACTTCCTTCTCAATTTCTTATTATTGTACGCCAAGGTCCATCAGCCTTCCATAGACAAAAAAAGATCTGTGTCAATTTTTTTGACACAGATCTTTTTTTGTCAAATTGTCAGTAAAAACTCAATTTTCTGCAAGTATGGACAAATCCATTTCAATATGCCTTTGCAGCAGACGGGTCAGCTTTCCCGTAATTTCTTCCGGGTCTTCCTTCATTCCCCTTCCCAGCCATTCCAGAATAATTCCCACCAGGCCGAATTTGTAAAAATCACAGATAAAATGCCGATCCTCTTTTTTCATTTTTTCAGCTCCATCCAGCTGGCGCAGGAACCGGTCGATGAGATCAAAGACGATCTGGTAAAGAAACCGCTCCAGCGGCTCCCTTCCTACAGAGTTATACGCATTTATCGTGAAATTCTTATTTTTTTCAATATAGCGGAAAACCTCCAGATAAACATCCTGCCACGTCTCGCAGAGCCGATCCCGGTCAATGATCTGTTCCCCCTCCTGTAGAAAGGTCCATTCCAACAGATCGTAAATATCCCGAAAATGATAATAAAAGGTCTGCCGTTTCACTCCGCAGTCCTCGGTGATTTCCTTTACCGTAATTTTATCCAGCGTCTTTTTAGACAGCAGTCTTTTGAGAGATTCTGCCATTGCCTTTTGTGTCAGTTTTGCCATAATCGCCTTTCCCCTTATTGTGTGCTCCCCTTTTTACAGCCGCCCTATCTGCCGCTTCCTGCTCTGCCCGACATCAGTATATTAGCCGCTGCCTGATTTGTTCAAAGCAACTTCGATCCATGTTTCTCACAAAATGCTGCTGTACTCCCTCGGAAAGAGCCCCCAGACGGATATTGCTGAGATTTTTTCGCTGCCTCTTTCGCATGCTCGCCCGATCCTCGATGAATTCCACTTTTTCCGTTTTCAGCATCACTGTTTTTCTGGTGTAGCCCCCATTTATCACCACAATGAGCGTTCCGTTTCCCGAAAGGGCAGAATTTTTGTATTCCAGCACCACCGAGCCTGCCGCAAGGGCCAAAAGAACTGCGCCGCCTGCAATCAGGCCGAGTTTTGCTGCCTTCAGCTCCACAGGAACCGCCAGCATCGCCGCCAAAAGGGCTGCCGTAAAGAAAAATCTGCCGCAGATGAAAAAGTAGGGAAAAGCTTTTGGCTCCGCCCGCTTTACCGGCTCTTTTGCCTGAATTTCAGGAAAGAAGCGAAGCAAAAAAGCATTCAGCTTTTCTTCCCGCATAATGGGATAAAGAATCGCTGTTTCCACCTGGTTATTATCATCTGTACCGCCATAGCCTGCTGCGAAGACTTCCAGCGTTCCCTGCCTAAATATACCCATGAGAAAGGACTGGCGATAGGAAATACCGCTGATTTTTTCCTTCATCAAAGTGTGGTTTTTCTTTGTCAGAAGGCCATATTCAATGAAAATAGAATCTTCCCGATCCGTAATGCGAAAGCCGTAATACTTGACGCAGCTCAGCGCCAGACTCAGGGCTACGCTTATGAGATAAAAAGCAGCGATAATCGCGATAATCAGAAGGGGCGCGGAAATGCGCATCAGGTAATCAAGGAGCACCTCGTCCCCATCCAGATTTTTGTCGAGAACCAGCTTTCCGAAGAGACTGATGGCCATGCTCCCATAAACCATCACTTGTCCTACAATCCAGACTTTTGAGCGCAAAAGGCCCATGAGAAAAACCTCTCCCGCAGAAGCCATAATCGTATTGCCACTGATCTCCTCTGAAATCCCGGTGGCTTCGCCAGCGTCTTCGAATCTTCTTTCCTCAGCTTTTCCCTCTTCGATTCTCCCTGCTTCCTCTTCATCACCGACCTTTGCCAGCAGCAGCTTTTTTACAAATACAGCATCCCTGTCCTTCAGCACCAGCTTTACTGCTCCCGAAGGGCCGCTTCCAATACTGCTGGCCGTTTCCACATTGAGCCTGTACACATGGGTCAGCTGAAAGATAAATGTCTGGGTAAAGTCCACGGTTGTAATATTAGCGATAGGCACCTCCTGCTTCTTTTTGTTCAGCCAGCCCGATTCGACCAGCAGCCGCTTATCGTCGATGGTATAATAAGTACATAAATACTGGATGAGCCTGCTGACCGGCGCAAAGAGAACCAACACCACCAGCGCGGCATTATCCAAAATAATTTGAGGGTCTCGCAGGATCAGATACAGGACTATTGCTGCCAGAAGAAGCCCGAAATCCCGGAAGAACCGCTCAAAGATACACATAAAATGCCCTCTCTTTGGTCCGAATTTCATTTTCCTTCCTCCTTGCCATGCTCCGCTTTGCCACAGATGCCACCGCTTTTACCCGCATCTCCTTTACCGCGTTCATCATGCTCCCTGTTTTTCAGCCGCACGTAGAGCTTTTCCTTGAGGTTTTCGGCAATTTCATCCGCCGATTCCTTTGTCAGGCAGGGAATGGTAAAGCTCTGGCTAGCTAGGGATATTTCCACATCATAGAGCCCCAGTCTCCTGCTGATAGGTCCCTGCTGCACGGTAATGTGCTGGATGCGGATAATGGGAATGATGGTATTAGTAATAAAATAGATCCCGTGACGGATATCCACCTTGTCTTCTGTAATAAAATAGCCCCACTGCCTGTATTCAATTGCAGGATATAAAAAGAGCCCCACCAGCTTGTACAGGAGTAGCAGTCCCAATAGCACAGTGGCAGCCCTAGTATAATCCTGCACAACGGGGATAAATCCTACCGCTACCCGCAGCCCACAGCAGACCAGCAGCGCGGCAAAAAGACCGATGCTTCTTCCAATCCTCCAGCCCTTTACAGCTTTTGGCGAAAGCTTTGTATACTCCATGCTCCCTACCACCCTCTGCTGTAATCCTCGAAGCACTCCAGGCACACATGTTTTCCATCCTGCAGTCGCATCTTTGTTTCCGGCGCTCCCTCACCGCAGACCTGGCAAATGACTGTGCGCAGGCTCCGTGCCTTTTCCGGAAGCTCATACCTGGTCTCTGTTACTGTAAAGATTTCATCAAGCGGACCTTCCAGCACATAGTCGATATATTCTTTTCCGCGCTTTGAATCTGGCTTTTTTGGCTTTGCAATGAGGCGAAAGCTTTCCCCTGTGCTCCTGTTGTAAAAGTTAAAGGCCATTTTTCCAGTTCCATAATAAATCAGGTTGCCCTTTCCCATGGTGCACCCCAAAATCGCCTGTACAGCGTCTACCCCGCAAGCGTCGTTTTCCGTTACACACACCAGATCTTCATCCTCAGAAAAGCGGATTCCCAGCCGTTCAATAGCTTCCATACAGGCCCGTACCCCCAGTGCAATACCACCGCACTCGTGGCCGTGGAAAGCGACCGCCTTTTCAAATAAGTCTCTGCTCATAGCTCCTCCTTTTATTGTTTGTTTGATTTTCACAAGGTTTATTATACACGAAACCCCCCTCTGCAGAAAGGGGTATGTGACGTTATGATAATGCAATTTTATTGTAGGATGGCGATACAGATGCTCCCCCTAAAAGCTAATACTACGCTGCATCTGCAAGCACCTTGTGCCACAAACTGCCTGATCATTATTTTTTTTGGGGGGAGCCAGTTCATCCTTTACAAATTCGCAAAGACCTGAGTCTGATGCTTCAGATCCTCGACAATTCCTCTGCTGATATCCATTTTTCCAGTAATATCCTCCATGTCTCCTACCAGATTTCTGGTGCTTCCTGCAACACCGGAAATACCAGATGCACTCTGATCCATGGCCCGTGTAATGCTTTCAATAGAAGATGCGATTTCTGTCATTGAGCTTTGCAGGCGGGCTGTTCTACTATTAAATTCATCCATGCTCTGCTGTATATAAGCGGCATCTTTCTGGTACTGTTTTCCTGATTCTACAACCTCTTGGAACTGTGTTAAAATCGACTGGTTCATATAATCTAGCAAATCCTGGGCATGACCTGAAAGGGTGTGCACTGCACTTGTCACAACCTTGTTTACCTCCTGTATCCTACCTGCGGTTTCACTGCAGGAATCAGCAAGCTGACGGATTTCTGCAGCTACTATCGCAAATCCACCTCCCGACTTCCCTGCGCGAGTCGCTTCGATGGATGCATTAATTGCAATCAGGTTTGTGCTGGTCGATATCCCTACGATTTCATCGGTAAGAAGATTGACCTGATCCACACTCCTGCTCTGCTGGATTGCCTCTGTAAGTACAGCGGAAATATCCGCTGCTTTTTGGCTGATCACTTCCATATTACTCTGAGCCGACTGTTCCAATTCATCCGCCCGCTCTTTCATTTCCGTTGAATATTGGGTGATAGAACTACATTCCTCTGCCGTGTCGTTGACATCCTGCTTTATATGAGCAGTATTGTAATTAATATCAGCAGCATTTCCTGCTACCTCCTGAACAGTAGCAGATAATTCTTCTGCCAGGGAAGAAAGACCAACAGCACTTTTATTAGAATTTCTGGTACGTTTCAACACTTCATTTACTACATCGTTCAGACGGACAGAATTTCCCTGAAGCGTTTTAATCGCGTCTTTAATAGGGCCTATTACATATTTTAAAATGATCTTAATTGCAAAGAGCACCAGAATAATACCTGCTATCGTACATATAGCGCCAATAATAATGGAGATGATATAGACCACTCGCAGTCTTTGCCTCGCTTTTTCTGCCTGGGCACTGATGGAAGCATATAATTGTTTTACATTACTCTCAACAGCTTCACCATAAGTAGCCACATCGCCGTTAGCAAGGGTATAAGCTTCCTCCGTCTTGCTGCCTGCACTGGCGCATAGGAGAAAAACAAGTGCGTGCTTAAAAGAATCATAGTTTTTTACCAGTTCCTCATATGTCGCATCTTCCTCTACATAATTTTTGTAATCTTCCAGAGATGTTTCTAAAATTTCCTCTTGTGCCTTGATCTGAGTTACGACCTGGATCATGGTATTATAATCGGTTGCAACAATATGAGCCAGGGCCATTTTATGGATATCCAAAATACAGCTACGGATCTCTCCAAGTTTCGTTTCCCCTACCATATACTTATCCACAATATTAGCTGCATTTGAATGTACATTATTGATGCTGAAAACTGCCAGAGCATTGGAAATCAGTGCTACCACTCCTAACAGGACAATGGGCAGTATCAAGCGTTGTTGAATCGTCAGGTTTCTTTTCATGATGCATTCTCCAGATATGTGTTTCAAATTTTTTAAAAACAGGAAAATCACTACAGCCTTATCTTATTGTAATCCCCTTTACCATTTTGTCCAGCTGCTTTTGCAGATCTTCTCCGGTTGGGTTTCCTGCAGCCATATTCTGCGCAAAAGCAGCAACTGGATCCCAAAATTTCCCACCAACTCTCTGCAACTGTGCAAATTCTGACTGCTGAAGAAGGGCTGAAATCGCAGGAGCTGCCTGAACTTCTGAGGAAGCCGCCGCTTTTTTGTTGGAAGGGCCCTGTCCACGCATTTCAAACCGCAGCTTCTGATTTTGCTCGTTGGTAATCCACTCAGCCAAGCGCTTTGCCCACTTTGGGGATTTAGAATAAGCGTTGACGCCAATGAGCTTGCACCCTGAAAAGGATGCCATCTGAATCTGCCTATTTTTACAGGTATACGTAGGAAGTTTGGATGCTCCGGTATCCTTACCCCATGCTTTCTCAATTTCAACTGCATTCCATACGCCACTAACACCCGCAATAACCGATCCATCCTTTACACCTGCCAAAAATTCTGCATCTGTGCGATTTGTAAAACCCGCGCTTCTTCCGATTTCCAGCATGGCCCTTGCCACATCTACTCCTTTGACATCGCCTTTTTTATCGTTCCAGCTACACTCATTTGTAATACCGTCACTGCTGAGCTTTACTTCCATTCCCGTATTCCCAAAAAAGGAATATACATACCATGCAGAAGACCAGTCCATAGCAAACTTTTTCCCTGTTTCTCTGGAAATCTTGAGAATCTTGTCTAGCGTTTCTATATCCCCGTCTTTAAAATACTTTTTATTATAATAAAGAAAATATCCATTATCCGCTGTAAGAGGATACGCATAAAGGGTATTTCCTACGGAAGCAGCCTCCACTGCAGTATCCAGATTTTCCGACTGAATCCGCTGGGCCCCTTCCACCGGATCCAGTGCTCCAGCTGCCACCAGAGCATTCAGCTGGTCATCAGCAAATGTAAAGATATCCGCACCTGCTTCCAGTCCCCCCAGCAATACATCCTTACACTCTGATTCGCCTTGGACGGCAATAGTAATTTGGAAATTTGCTTCGCCGCTGTGGGCTTTCTTAAAATCATCAATAATCCTACTTAGAAGTTCCTGATCCTCCTCTGCTCCCCAGACAGTAAGGGCGACTGTATTTGATGCACTTTGGCGTTCTTCATCTGTACCATCATTTCCACATCCCGTGCAGGAAAGTGTACAGAACAGGATACAGGAAAATACGATAAACAGGATCTTATATTTCTTTTTACTGTAAATCATAAAATCAGGCCTTTCTGCTCTTTTGCGGGCCAGGAATGCTACCCGTCTGCCCTAAAATAGCAACATTTTTGTCAGTTTTTGCTATTATAGCACTTTTCAGAACCTACCGCAACAGCTGGAATTAAGTTTCTATCTATTGTGCACGTATACTTCCACATTGAAGTGTGTGCCACTGCATGCTGCCTTAGACGCTTTGATCACTACATGTGGCCGTATTATGAAAAGGATATAAACAGCGGGAGCATCACCAGGGATCAGACACTGGAACTGCTGGAATGCTTTTACCTCAAGGCCTGCGAAGTATATCAAGCAAGGGAGAAGTGATTTGGTTCTTCCATGACCGTTGCTGCCGAACGGATTGCTGGTGCAATTATTATTAAATACTGGTTTCTTGGTACTAGTCCCTCATTGTGGGCCATGCTGTTTCTTGCCATTCTTCTGGCGCTGAACCTCTTCACAGTAAAAGGGTTTGGTGAAGTAGAATTCTGGTTTGCCGGCATCAAGGTAATTGTTACGATTCTCTTCCTGATTACTGGTGTTCTGATGTCTGGCATGGAATAAATCCGGTGCAAAAATCGGAAGGCTGCTAAAAAGCAGTTCCCGTGATACTTTGCAAAAAGGGCTGGAGAATATCTGATTCTTTCAGCCCTTTCTATTTTTGTTCTGCCTGTGTCACCGTCTTTCTTGTATTTTGGGAAGTATACTTCCTAATACTGCTGTATGGCAAAAACAGAAAAGCACACCAATTCTGGTGTGCCGATGCTGCTCTGTTATCACTGCACTATATTAATGGTAGGAACCACATACTTGTTCTAAGCTGTATTCCTTGTTTCCTCCAAAGCGATCTTCGTCTTTCACACTGACCTTCAGCAGAACCTCTTCCTTATTAATTTCTTTTTCAAGAACAATATTTCCGCTGTTATCTTTAATGAGTATCGTCATGGCAGCCCACTCCTCCTTTAGTTTCCTTTTTAGTATACCACTTTATTAGGATAACGCGATATACTAAAAAAGTCAACTATTTTCAGCAAAGTAGGTTAAATTTTCCTGTTGTCTAAATCCCTGGAAAATTCCCAAAATACATTCGTGCCGAAGCTTTGACACAGTGTAGCATTTCCTACTTCATCAAACATATTTTCTCATATATTTGAGTGCATTTTTTTCCAGTCTGGATACCTGTGCCTGACTGATAGAAATTTCCTCTGCTACTTCCATCTGCGTTTTTCCCTCAAAAAAACGCATCGTCAAAATATTCCGCTCTCTGGGTGAAAGCTTTTTCATCGCCTCTGACAGAGAAATGTTTTCAATCCACTTTGCATCCGTGTTCTTCATGTCCTTGACCTGATCCATTACATAGACTGCATCGCCATTATCGTGAAACACTGGCTCAAAAAGAGAAATAGGATCCTGGATTGAGTCCAGAGCCAGCACCACGTCCTCTCGTTTCACATCCAGCTCCTTTGCAATTTCCGTGACAGTTGGTTCTCTCAGCAGCTCTCTGGAAAGCTTTTCTTTTGCCTGCAGCGCTTTATATGCGGTATCTCTAAGGGATCTGGATACACGTATACTGTTATTGTCCCGCAGATACCGCCTCACTTCCCCGATAATCATAGGCACCGCATAGGTACTGAATTTCACACCATGGGAAGTATCAAAATTGTCAAGAGCCTTAATCAGCCCAATACATCCCACCTGAAACAGATCATCTGCATTTTCGCCCCTATTGCTGAATCTCTGGATTACGCTTAATACAAGACGCAGATTCCCTTTTATAAATTCTTCTCTTACCTCTTCATCTCCAGCCTTGACCTTTTCTATCATCTCCATCATCTCTTTGTCTTTGTAGCGTGGCAGCTTGGCTGTGTTTACGCCACAGATTTCCACCTTGTTAGCCATAAATAAGGTCCTCGCATCCTCTTTGCTCCCCTTAAGCATAGATGCTTTTACGCATACTTTATTTATGTGCATGATGCAGACTTTTTATTCTGTTTATTGCATTCTGCGCAAAACTATTTTAAGACATATTCCAGGATTTTCAGACCCTTGTCAAGCTCCTCATAGGTAATGGTCAGCGGCGGAAGAAGCCGGATTTTATTCTTGGCAGTCAAAGCCATAAGTCCCTGCTCTAAGGCTGCTGAAACAACCTGCTTTGCATCCTTCGTTTTCAGGGAAACGCCCAGCATCAGACCCATGCCAGATACTGACTCGACCTCTGCAAGCGCTTCAAGCTTTTCCCTGAGATAAGCGCCTTTTTCCGCTACATCCTTCAGGAACGCATCGTCCATGCGTCTGAGTACCTCCAAAGCTCCGGCACAGGCTACCGGATTTCCACCATAAGTTGTTCCATGGTTTCCCGGCTTCAGCACATCGGCTGCCTTTTCACCAAACAGAGCGCCTCCAATCGGCAGTCCGCCGCCAATGCCCTTTGCAAAGGTGACAATATCCGGCTTGATACCAAAATGCTCATAGGCAAATAGCTTTCCGGTTCTCCCGATTCCCGTCTGAACCTCATCAATAATCAGCAGCATATCCTTCTGGCGGCAAAGGCTTTCCGCTGCCTGAACAAAGTCCTTGTCCAGATTAACAACGCCGCCTTCCCCCTGTATCATTTCCATCATAATAGCACAGGTTTTATCCGTAACCTTTCGCTCAAGCTCTTCAATGTCATTTCTGCGGCAGTAAACATAATGGCCTAAAAATGGGTAAAAATCTTTATGGTAGCTTGCCTGTCCCGTTGCTGTAAGGGCTGCCATGGTCCGGCCATGGAAGGAATTTTCCAGAGTGACAATCCAGTTGATGTCGTTTCCATATTTGTTGTTGCTGTATTTTCTGGCTGCCTTCATAGCTGCCTCGTTTGCCTCTGCTCCTGAATTTGCAAAGTATACCTTCTGCAGCCCGGTTCTCTTTGTCAGAGCTTCCGCCAGCCTGGCCTGGGGCTCTGTATAAAATAGATTGGACACATGCTGCAGCTTTGTGATCTGGCCTGTTACAGCCTTCACCCACCCCTCATCGCAAAATCCCAGGGAATTTACACCGATTCCCGCAGTAAAATCAATATATTCTTTTCCTTCTGTATCAAAACAAACAGCGCCCTTGCCATGATCGGCCTCCATGTTGTATCTGGCATATGTATTTACGATTTTTTCCTGATCCAGCTTCTTCAGATTTCTATTACTCATTATAGTATTTTGCCTCTCTTTCACATAAAATTGCGGTTCCTGCTCCCTTATCCGTAAAGATTTCCAAAAGGACGCTGTGGGGTATGCGCCCATCTAAAATGTGGACTCTGGAAACTCCGTGGCGAATTGCATCAATGCAGTTATTCAGCTTTGGAAGCATTCCTCCTCCAATGCTGCCCTCCTTGATCAGCTGCTCTGCTTCGCTGACATACAATTCGGCGATCAGGGTCTCCGGATCTTTCGGATCCGCATAAACGCCGTCAATATCCGTCAGAAATGCCAGCTTCTCCGCATTGACCGATTTCGCAATGGCGCAGGCCGCATCATCCGCATTGATATTGTACGTATGGAATTCATCATCCAGCCCCACGGGAAATACAATCGGCAGGAAATCCTTTTCCAGCAAATCATAAAGGATTTTCGGATTCACCTCTTTTACTTCCCCGACAAAGCCAATATCCTCACCGCCGCTGTTTTTCTTTCGAACGGAAAGCAGCCCGCTGTCCTTGCCGCTGATACCGACTGCTTTTACACCCAGCGACTGAACGATGCTTACCAGTTCCTTATTTACCTTTCCGAGAACCATCTCCGCCAGCTCCATGGTATCCTCATCTGTCACACGCAGTCCGTTTACAAACCGCGGCTCCATGCCCACCTTTTCTACCCATCTGCTGATTTCCTTGCCGCCGCCATGAACGATGATCGGCTTAAAGCCCACCAGCTTCAGCAGCACTACATCCTCAATCACTTTTCGTTTCAGTTCTTCATCCAGCATAGCGCTGCCGCCGTATTTGATTACGATAATTTTCCGGTTAAAGCGCCGGATATAGGGCAGTGCTTCAATGAGCACTTCTGCTTTATCTAAATGTTTCTGACTTACCACTTGAACCTCCTACTTCTGTATTACTTTTTTATTGTACCATATTTGCAGGCTAAATCCCATATCAGAATCTCCTGCCTCTTCTGAAAATCAGATCAAGCCCTCTGTCTCATCAAGGCCTATCATAAGATTCATGCACTGGACTGCCGCGCCGGAAGCGCCTTTTCCAAGATTGTCAAATCTGGCTGCCAGCAACACCTGCTCATCGTTTCCGCACACGAAAATCTCCATTCGGTTTGTGCCGGAAAGTGTGTTTGCAGGAAGGAATCCATCTTTAAGGATATCTGTTCCGCCTGATGCTGCAACTTTTACAAAGGTCTGCCCCTCATAATGTTCCTTCATCACCTGATGAATTTCTTTTACTGTTTGGGCTTTTGAAAGGCACCTTGTGTGCAGGGGGACCGAAACCACCATACCGCTGTAGTAATCGTCTACAATGGGGTTAAACATAGGCCGGTATGTTAAACCGCATATCTTCTGCATTTCCGGAAGGTGCTTGTGGTTCTGCTCTAAGGCATACTGTCTGCCGCAGCAGCATTCCTTTGGTTTATCTTTTCCCTCCATTACTGCGATCATCTTTTTTCCCGCGCCGCTGTAGCCGGAAATGCCGTGGCAGGTTAGCGGATAATCCTTTGGTAAAATACCGGCTTGCACAAGGGGGTATACACAGGCGATAAAGCCGCTGGCATAACAGCCCGGCACTGCTACCCGGCTCGCCTGTTTGATTCGCTCCCTCTGCTCAGCAGAAAGCTCTGGAAATCCATAGATCCAGTCCGGATCCGTTCTGTGGGCCGTGGAAGCATCAATGATTCTCGTCCTGGTGTTGTCTTTTTCCACCAGAGTGACCGCTTGTCTTGCCGCACTGTCCGGAAGACAGAGAAAGGTAATATCGGACTGGTTAATGAGCCGTTTCCGTTCCTGCGGATCTTTTCGTTTTTCTTCGTCAATATGTAAAAGCTCCAGGTTCGTTCGACCTTCAAATCGCTGATGAATTTTCAGTCCTGTTGTGCCCTCGCCTCCATCAATAAAAATCTTATACCGTTCGTTCCTCATTTCGTTCCTCTCTAATGCTTTCCCTTTTGCGTTGATATATTGGCTATCTGCATAAATACGAACCAAGTATGAATGGATCGTATTTGCAAAAACATATTCCCTATCATAAACCTTTTGTCTGCAAAAATCAATGGAATGTCAGAATTTTTATAGATTTTTATAAATATTAATTCAGAACAATTCTGCCTTTTCTTACCGCTCTTCTCCTGTACAAATAACTCTGCCGGCAGATTTCTTTCATCTGCCAGCAGAGTGCTTCCGTGTTCAAACGCTCAATTCCGCGCGTTTATATACGCCCCTTTTTGTAAGTAATCTTCGTTTTGGAGGGATCCCTCAGCAGATCCGCAGGATATACAATACCTCCCCTGTAGTTCAGATTTACCTTGCATTTGTCCAGAAAGGCTGCATAAATCAGCTGCGAACAATAAAACTTATCTCTACGCTGGACATCGAAAAATCTATAATTATATGGTTTTCCAATCTGCCTGCCGCACCAATTTGCTGCTGCGGCATCCTGTTTGGCTGTCGTCTTTCTTACCGTCCCTGCCCAGCAGGATTTTTTCTTCTTCCAGTTATTGTTCCCCTTTTTTACACCATCTATGGTTCCTTCGATGACTTTTGTCTTGCTGTACACGATGGCCGCATGTCCTACCATGGATGCAATTTTATAAACCGTATCCTTTGTTACAAGAATAACGCCTTTTCTGGTGGGATATTTGCTGCGGCTGGCAGCCGATACTTTATGCCTAGACGTCTTGCTGTTCGACTCGCCCTTGTCTATATAAACCGGCTGTCGCTCCAAATCCTGAAAGAGCTGTTTCTGTTCCTTTACGGTCAGCTGATTCTTTTCCCATTTACAGCTGTCTGCTGCAAATGCCGGTACTGACGTAACCAGCAGTGCGCATACGAGCATCATCATAATAACGACTCTTTGCTTCTTCATACTTCATTCCCCCTTTAACCAAAAACTCCCGATATAAAAATCCCCCTTGCCCCCTTCCGCCTCAATGCGGACAGAACGAACTTTTTCAAATTTCTTTTTCCTCCAGCGATACTCTGTAACAGTTCCTGTTTCACCTTCTTCAGAGCAGGAGAGGATGTACAGGCTGCTGCCACGGCTTTTCATCTGTGTAATATTCTCTTTAAAAGAACATATCTGTTTTGTGCCGCTCGCAGGATCGAAAACGGTTATTTTATTCCCCGTTCCATAAGGCAGCTCTGTATGACCGATGAGCAGATATTCCCCGCATTTTTCAATATCCCGTACTGCACGTTCACTGGAAAAATCCACCCATGTTACCTGCTTTGTTTTGCTGTCATAACAGCCAAGCTGCGTCTTGCTTTCCGGATAGTTTTCCGGATCAGCTGACACGGAAAAGTAAAGGGTATCTCCATGCAGATACGCATCCGAGGCTCCGGTTCTGGTATGCAATCCTGTCTTTTTCCTTATTTTCAAAGTATCTGCTTCCAGCTCATACAGAGAATATTCTTCATCATCAAAGCCCGAACCAAAGGCATATACCTCCTTCTCGTCTGCGTACAGATAATCAATAATGGAGTCTTGTATATTTACAGAATTCACCTTTCCCGTATCAATATCACATCTGCTGACTGTGCTGGATCCGTTGAGGTTGCTGCTGATGAAAATGTGCGTTTGATTTACAGAAAGTCCCATTATTCTGGTTTCCTTTTTGCCGAATGTATAAACTCTCTCCCTGCCGCTGTCTAAATCCAACGCCAGGATACAGTGTTCCTTCCGTTCCGGCGATTTGCCCTCCGGCGATAAATATGCCACATTATTTTTTACAATCCCTGGCTTGAAAATGTCGCTCAGATTTCCATACCCCATCATCCGGCGGCACACAGCTTCATGCTCCTTATTATAAAACGTGATAAAGGACTCATCGCTGCTGTCCGAAGAAGTACTTACCGCAAAATCAAAATTCGCATCAAATGTCTGCTCATTCTGCGCTTCTCCTGCACATCCCGTTATAATCATCACCAATACTGCACTTACTATGGCCCTGCTCCATTTTAAAGCTGCTTTTTTCACGTTCATTCTGTTCCCCTCTTTTCAACAAAATCCCAATTTCAGTAATAACGCTGCTGTGGTCTGTCTCTACACATGGCTATCTCCCCTTTCATTTTTTTCTTTATTTTACTTAATTTTACATATAATCAATCCTGTTGTCAAGCGTTTTTTTCTTTAAATTCTATTTTTTTACAAATTTTGTTTCAAAAAATATTGTACGACCACTTAAGAATTAGAGTGATCCGTACAATACTCTGGGAAATGGCAGGAGCACAATAAAATCAGGCGGCCCCTCATAGCCTCAAAGGCTTCATAAAGGAACCGCCTGTTCACCTGTGCTCTCTGTAAGCAGTCTGGAGTAACAGATTTAGGTAAAAAGCTTAAGCAAAAGGGGCAATCTTTCCTAAGATTTCCTCAATATCCCCTGCCTTTGCTTTCCTGGGATTTGTGGTCGTACATGTATCGGCCAGGGCAGCCTTCACCATATCCGGCAGTAAGCCTTTCACTGCTTCCGGGTCAACGTCCATTTTTTTCAAGGTATCCGGTATCCCGAATGCACGCTCCATCTCCCGAATTTTCCGGATCAAACTGCCTACTGCCACAGTCCGGTTTGTATAGGGAAGGCCGATGAGCTTCGCCATTCTCTGATATTTGCTGGCGCAGCGATTTTTTTCGCTCTCCTCAATTCTGGCATTAAAGGCAATA
The DNA here is from genome assembly GCA_910575405.1 of Clostridia bacterium. Classification (GTDB taxonomy): domain Bacteria; phylum Bacillota; class Clostridia; order Peptostreptococcales; family Anaerovoracaceae; genus Hominibacterium. The sequence goes on from CAJTER010000022.1 coordinate 46,254, forward strand.
ACATGAGGAAGAACCAGAGCATTGCTCCTGCCGTGGGAGATGTGAAATTTTCCACCGATTGCATGGGCGATACTATGGCAGATGCCCAGACCTGCCGTATTGAAGGCCATTCCCGCAAGACATGCCGCGTTGTGAACCTTTTCTCTGGCAATCAGATCGTTTCCATCTTTATATGCCTGAGGGAGAAAACGCATCAGCAGTGTGACCGCTTTCTCTGCCAGTGCGTCTGTAAAGTCAGTGGCTTCTGTGGAAACGTAGGCTTCCAGTGCGTGGGTCAGGGCATCAAGTCCCGTATCTGCTGTAACAGCTGGCGGTACTGTCTGTACCAGCTCCGGATCCAGAATTGCCACCATGGGCTGCAGAGACTGGCTCACCAGAGGATATTTCACACCCTCCTGGGCATTTGTAATCACAGAGAATTTTGTAACTTCTGATCCAGTTCCGCTGGTAGTTGGAATTGCAAAGCATTCCTCTACATTCACATAATTCATCTGCCTTGATAATTCCCGAATGGCTTTTGCCGCGTCAATAGCAGAGCCTCCGCCAAGGGCTATCATGACCTGTGCCTTGCATTCTACCAGACATTTGATTCCTTCCGCAACCACTTCAATAGGCGGATCCGGAACGATCCTGCTGAAGACAAATACCTGACAGGATTGCAGGTGTTTTTTGATTTTGTCCACTGCGCCTGACTGTTCCATGAAACTGTCGCAGACAATCAGTACGCTTTTTTCTTTTATTTCTTCTAATCGGCACAAGGCATTTTCGCCGAAAAAGACATTTGTGCTGATGCTGAATTCTTTCATTATTTGCTCCTTTTTGCCCTTCTGACTCCGCCTTAATGGGGCGATCCAAAGAGATTTAAAATTACTACGCCTGTCAGAATCAGAAGAATCCCGAATACTCCTGCCGGAGTAACCCCCTCTTTAAAGAGAAATACGGAAACCAGTGTGGATACTACAATGCCCAGACCTGACCAGATTGCATATGCAAAACTCAGATTAATGTGCTCCAAAGCCTTTGCAAAACAATAAAAACAGATACTGTAGGACACAATGGTAATCAGGGAAGGCCACAGCTTTGTAAAGCCTTCCGTGTATTTTAAAAAAGTGGTTCCCAGGAGTTCTCCTCCAATGGCAATAGCCAAAAATACATTGTACATAAAATTTACCGCCTATAATATGTCGTGTGAAGCAGCTTTTCAGAAAGCTCACCTAACGGTTCTTTATAAAATTCCTGGTAAACCTGCTGGATCTCCGGATTGTCTACGGAGTTTCGCAGGGTCATTCTCGCATCTTCCGCGTACATGCTGCGAATGCGGCTCAGACGAATATCATTTGTCACCGGAATGGTATGCATTTGAGGTTGACCCGCACCGCTGATGCAGCCGCCCGGGCAAGTCATAACTTCCACAAAGTGATAGCCGGAAATATCGCCTTCCAGAAATCTGGCAGCATTGGCAGTTCCGTATATAACTGCCACCTTCACGGTGGTATCCCCGATTTCTGCGGAGGCTTCCTTTACACCTTCCAGTCCCCGCACTGGCTGAAATTCCAGAAGCTTATCCGGCGGAGGATTACCCGTCAGGCTCTGATATGCCATACGCAGAGCTGCCTCCATAACGCCGCCTGTATTTCCGAAAATCACTCCGGCCCCGCTGCCCTTTCCCAGAACAGAATCAAAGTCCATGTCCGGCAGAGCAGCAAAGTCGATCTGCTCCTGCTGCATCCACTGTGCCAGCTCTTTTGTGGTAATCACGTAATCATTGTCTCGCATGGATGGTTCGCCCAGCAGCTTTCCTGCGTCATTCAGCTCAGGTCTGCGTATCTCCGCTTTTTTGGCAGTACATGGCGTTACGTTGACCGTAACGATGTGGCGCGGAGAAAGAGCCTGCTTTGCCGCAAAATATGTCTTGATGGTCGCTCCCTGCATGCCAATTGGGCTTTTGGCAGAGGAAAGATGCGGTATGATTTGCGGATAATACGTTTCCACAAATTTGACCCATGCAGGACAGCAGCTTGTAAACTGAGGAAGGGGGGCACTGCCCGTCAGGATCCGTTTGATAAGCTCACAGCCTTCCTCTATAATCGTCAGATCTGCTGAAAAGGTCACGTCAAAAACATAGTCCGCTCCCAGCGTTTTTATAGCTGCCACCATTTTGCCCTCTGCGTAAGCGCCTGCCTGATCAAGAAATGCGTCTCCAATGCCGACCCGTACAGACGGCGATGTAGAGAAGACTACGATCTTTTCCGGATCCCGGATAGCTGCCCGTACATCGTCTATCTCCGATTTGACCTGGAGAGACTGCTCCGGACAGGCGGCGCTGCACTGGCCGCAGTTGATACAGGCGTTTTCCGTCTCACTTCCAGCAGGCGCGATCCTCTTTCCTGCTACACCGATTTCCTCACTGCAGACCGCCAGACAGTGTCCGCATTCCACGCACAGGCTTTCATCCTTTATAATGGATGGGTTGCTGCCTGCTACGGCAACGCAGCTTTGATAGTTGTTGTGATTCATAATTCAAAGCTCCTTTCCCGCAGGCCCTTATATGCCCAGCCCGCTGCGTTTTTGTGCAATAACAGCTTCCAGCTTATCTGCTGCCGCATCTATATCCGTTTCCACAACAAGCTGCCCACCGGTCAATTGCTTCATCTGGTTGGTCAGAACATCAAGGGCAACCGGACTTCCCGTTACAAATGGTGGCAGTCCCAGGTGCAGAGTAAAGCCGAGAGCCAAAGCAAACGCTCCGTCTGCCAGAGCCTGTTCCTCCAGCCACTGCGGCGCGGACAGAACCAGCGGCAGCTGCGGAAGATCGATTCCCAGCTCTCCTGCCAGTTCTCCTGCAGCCAGCTCCATGCGGCCGATTGCAAGACAGGGGCCAAAATTGAGCACTGGCGGAATTCCCAGGGATTTGCAGACTGCCTTCAGATTTTCGCCCGCAAGGTCTGCTGCCTGAGGACTCATAAGCCCGCAGTTTGCCAGTCCGCCGCAGGTACAACCTGCCGATAATACCAGAATGTCCTTTTGAATCAGCTTTTTAACCAGCTCTACTGTATACACGTCGTGACCTTTTGCCCGTAGATTCGAACAACCTACGACTCCTGCTATGCCTTTTATCTTCCCCTGTTTCAGAAGATCGATGAGCGGCCCGTAGCTTCCGCCGAGAAATTCCTTCAGCGTTACTTCTGTTACTCCAGTAATGACATCCGCATATCCGTGGGATGCCATGGCATTTGTGCGGCCTTTTCCCGTGTTTTGAGAAACCAGCTGCGCAAGGGCCTTTTCCAGGTCAGCTCCCTGCAGCTCTCTTCCTGCTATGGAGATAATGCCTTCTGCCAGCCTGCCTGCCAGTCCCTGGTTTTTTTCCTGAGAGGGAGTCCTGCAGATACCTTTGTTTTGGTAGGATTCCAAAGCCTTATCTGCAATGATGCGGCTGATTTCCTCTTTCTGTTCATATGTGTAAGGAAGGGACTGCGCATTTGCCTTCTTTGCCACATCATCCAGACAGAGCTGCGGGATGGAAAGCGCATCGCAGATAGGTTCAATACCCGGAAGCGTGCAGTTAAACTCCGATAGCACCAGATCAATACAGCCTGTAGCAAGAACAGCCTCACTCGTATAATTGTTTCCCGCATGACCGCAAAAAGCATCGGTTCCCGCGGCTTTTCGCAGCTGGAAATCCTGTCCTACACAGGTGCAGCCTACCAGCTTGATCCCCTTTGCTCCTGCTGCAGCCGCCTGCTGCCTGACTTTTTCTGAGGCCAAGTAGTCCTGTAAGTCTGAAAAGAGAGCGTGCTGATGCCCAGTCACCATAATATTGACGCATTCCGGATCAATGACCCGCAGACCTGCAGGCTCAAAGCTTATTTTCCCCTCGCCCATGAGAATATCATTGAGCAGATTGGTGAGAACCAGTCCGTAAACGCCGGTAGAAATGCCCAGACGAAGACAATGCATCAGCATATCCGCAGGATCCGAATTCAGGTTTGTGGAAGTTTTCACAACTGCGCTGAAAATCTCATCCTTTGCGCCACCCGGAAGGATCCCCAGCTTTTCCCAGACCTTTGTCCTGGCAGGATAGGCCAGTTTTGCCGCCAGCTCCATCTTTTCATCCGCATCCTTTCGCAGATCGGAAAGAACGAGACGGGCAATGTCAGCAGCCTTATCCCACTGGCTGTAGCCTTTGGCCCCTAACAGTCCCGCCAGGCGCTCTAAAGTTTCCTGCCCCTTCAGGGGAACGCGGTTTTCGGCAGCCTTCATAAGCTCCTTTGCTGCATTCTCTGCCACATGGATGTAGCAGCCTGAGCCCGCCGCAATAGAGCGCAGAAAATTTCGTACCGCGATTGTATCTGCATCAGCCCCGCAGACTCCCTTTGGCCTGGCAGGGGAAAGCCGGCAGGGACCATTAGAACAGAGACGGCAGCATATGCCCTGCAGGCCATAGCCGCATTTATTCTCCTGTACCATCATTCTGTGATGGGAAGTGTCCAAATCCAGGCCTTTGATAAATTGTTCCAGCATCTGGTCTGCATCCCGACAGACCCTTTTGTTCTTTTCCATATGTTACTCTCCCTAATGTAAATTCTGTATCTTCTGATGGATGAAAACGCTGTAAACAAAGAGAGAGGCAGGTAAGTTCTACCTGCCTCTGCAATTGTCATTTACCCTGGCTCTTATTTGTCTTCTTTTTTGGTTGGCAGGATATCTTCAACTTCTGCGTGCGGACGAGGAATAACGTGTACAGAAATCAGTTCTCCTACTCTCTGTGCAGCAGCAGCTCCGGCATCGGTAGCAGCTTTAACTGCGCCTACGTCTCCTCTTACCATAACGGTTACCAGTCCGCCGCCAACGTGCTCTTTACCGATGAGGTAAACATTCGCTGCCTTAACCATGGCATCCGCAGCTTCGATAGAACCTACTAAACCTTTTGTTTCGATCATTCCTAACGCATCATACTTAGTCATCTTTTTTTCCTCCTAAAGATTCTCAAAATTTAACACTTTACAAATTTACTTTTGATTTATTTTTTAATTTTAATTGTTGTTGATGAAGTAATACTCATGGCATTGGCCTCTTCTGTATCAACATGACACTCCAGAGCCGATGCATCGTTTGCCCGAACAGCCACATTGGCGTATGTACCGCCCCGCGGCCCTTCGATTTCGATATCCACAATCTGTCCATCGTGAACGTCGTACAAAGCGGCATCCTGCGGCGTCATGTGAATATGTCTCTGGGCAACAATGAGTCCTTCTTTTATCTGCACGGAACCCTTTGGCCCGATGATGGTAATTCCCGGTGTTCCTGCCAAATCACCCGACAATCTTGCCGGTGCTGAAACGCCAAGCTTAAAACCGTCTCCTGTCAGAATTTCCACCTGCGTCTTGCTGCGGACCGGTCCCAGGACTCTTATCTTTTCGATAGCGCCCTTTGGTCCGCATATGGTTACCGTTTCCTTGCAGGCAAACTGGCCAGGCTGGGACAAATCCTTAATCGGTGTCAGCTGATACCCCGCTCCAAAGAGCGTATCCAGATCAGCCTGTGAAAGATGGAGATGGCGGTTTGAAACTCCTACAGGAATTCCGCACGGTTTCTGCTTTGCTCCTGCCTGGGTGCAATCCTGCATTGCTTCCAGTAAAAGCTTTAAGACAGCTTCATAATTTCCGTTTGCCATCTTTATTCCCCCTTCATTGCCTGTACCAGCGCGTTGATCATATCCGTAAGCTGTGCTGTATCAATAGGCTGATCGCTGGCTGTCGGTGCAGGTGAGCTTCCTCCGCAGCTATTACATCCTACGCTGTAGGAAATGCCGCTGTTGTTGTTCTGATATTCTGCCGGAGACAGGTAGCCTGATGTACTTCCACAGTTGGTCGCGCACGCTGCTGGTGCAGGTGTAGGCGCTGCTGGCATAGGCGGTACTGGTACCGGTGTCCCGCAGCTTGTGGTTGTCATGCAGGTTGCTGGAGCTGCTGATGCTCCACAGGTTGCTCCTGCCAGTTCCGGATGGTTAAAGGTCGGATCATCAGCTGCCAGTGTTGCGCATGGCTTTGTTCCGTAAGCGACCTTTTTCACATTGATGAGGTGCAGCGGACTGACGTTTTCGGAAACCGAGCTGCCGCCCCAGGTTCCGCATCCCAGTGTGAAGGATGGCAGAAGTCCTGTGCTTGCGCCTGTTCCGCCCATGCTGCTTCCTGTGTTTACTAAGATTCTGGAAGCCGGTTTTCTGGTAAATTCCAGAACCACATTCCGATCCTCTGTGTGAAGACTCATGGTGTGGCCGATTCCGTTCTGCAGAAGCTCAATGCTCAGCTCGCAGGCTTCGTGCCAGTCTCTTACTACATAGAAGGCAAGAACGCTGGTCAGCTTTTCATAGGAAAGGGGATATCCATCTCCTACGCCGCCCTGAGGTCCGATGAGAACTTTTGTATCCTCCGGAATGGTGATTCCTGCCGCTGTCGCGATTCTGAAGGGCGATCTCCCTACGAATTTGGCATTCATAGCATGGCCGTTTTTAAACAGGAGCTTGCAGACTTTATCTGTTTCTTCCGGTGTCATGAAATAGCCGCCCTGTCTCTTGAGTTCTGCGATTACAGCTTCCTTGTTGCATTCTTCACAGATAATGGACTGTTCGGATGCGCAGATAGTACCGTAGTCAAAGGTCTTGCTGGCTATAATATTTGTAACAGCCTGCTGTACATTTGCGGTCCGCTCAATATAGGCTGGGGAGTTTCCTGCGCCAACGCCCAGAGCCGGTTTTCCTGCACTGTAGGAGGCCTTTACCATTCCAGGGCCACCTGTTGCGATAATCATCTTAACTTCCTTGCTATGCATCAGCTCATCGGTTGCCGGCATAGACGGCATGGTGATGCAGCCGATGATGTTAGCAGGCGCTCCCGCTTCTACAGCAGCCTCGTACATCAGGCCTGCAGCCTTTAAGGTACATTTTGCAGCTGATGGATGCGGTGAGAAGACGATAGCATTCCTTGATTTAATTGCGATCATGGCCTTGAAAATAGCAGTGGAAGTCGGGTTTGTGGAAGGCACGATACCCATCAGCAGACCTACAGGGTCCGCTACATCCATTGTCCTTGCCACCGGATCCTCATTAATGATACCGATGGTTTTCATGTCCTTGATTGCCTCATACAGCAATGTGGAAGCCATATGGTTTTTGTAGGTTTTATCTTCAACCTTACCAAACCCGGTCTCTTCTACTGCCATCTGAGCCAGTAATACTGCATTTGCTTCTGCCACACGAACCATATTGCGAAGGATTTTATCAATCTGTTCCTCCGTATAATTTGCAATCTGTTCTGTTGCAATCTGTCCCAAACGAGCCAGGTTTCTCACTTCCTGCACAGACCGTAAATCATAATCCATATTTTCCATATTGTGGCACCTCCTTCTTTATTTTTCTTCTTTATTTTTCTTCTATCTTTTTAGTTCTTTTCTTCATAGTATTTTCTGAATTCTTCGATAAGGGCAGTTTTGTTCGCCTTGGAAATCAGGCGACCTGCGATGCCAAAGTCTTCATATTCCCTTGCCAGGTTCCGCAGCTTGACTACCTTGCATTTTTCCACTGTTTCAAGGGCTTTATCAAGGCCGGATTCTTCTACCAGCCGATCCATATCAGCCTTGTGCATCTGAGATGCCTGTTTTTCCGGCAGGTTTTCTTCCGGCTGTAAGTCCTCGTCTTCCACAGCTTCCTCCTGCGCCTCCGGTTCTTTTGGAAGTTCAGGCTCCTGTACCTGCTCTTCCTGCGGTTCTTCCGGCTCCAGCTCCAGCTGTTCCTGCTCCGGCTCTGTTTCCGGTGCAGTCTCCTGTTTTACAGGCGGCTCCAGTTCTCGCTCCGGCTCTTGGGCCAGTGGACGGATTTCTGCAGTTTGTTCCTCCTGCGTTTCCTCTTCCTCCTGAGCCTTCCTGCATCGCTCTGCCAGAGGAACAGGTGAAAGGATGGTTTCTCCCAGCTCGCTGTGAGGTCTTGGAATTACATGCTGGGAAACGAGAAGCTCTTGTCCCAGACGGACAACGGAAGCTGCCGCCGCATCAATGGATGCTTTTACCGCAGCCACATCCCCCGTAATGGTGATGGTTACCAGGCCCCCGCCGACAAAGGTCCGTTCCAAAAGCCGGACATCCGCCGCTTTGAGCATGGCATCTGCACTTTCAATGGCAGCAAGCAGACCCTTTGTTTCGATCATTCCGATTGCTTCCATCGGTCAACCTCCTTATTTTAGTGCGTTGCGTAGAACACTTTAACTTTGTCCGGAGATCCGAAGGAAAGCTTTGCTCCATTCTGGAAGAACAGGGCGTCTCCCGGGTGAGCAGTAAAGACTCTGCCGTCCTTTTCCACAGTCAGAGTGCCCTCTACTACATAGTAAATTTCTTCACAGGCAACGTCCCACGGGAAACTGCAGTTTTCAATGGTCATAAATCCTGCGTTCATGGAAGATCCGTCGTCTGCTCCGATAAGCTCGTTGTAGAACACCTTATCAGCCGGGTTGCCTGTATCCAGAACTTCCCACTTAGCTGTGTTTCCCCGCACCAGCTTTACAAAGCCGTCCGGATCCTTTTCCGATACATAGGGCAGGTTCTGTCCCAGAGCTGCTGCCACATCGCCCAACATTCCCTTTTCCATAAGTGCGGTAAGGGCTTTGTAAATCAATTCGCTGTCAATACCCGGCTGTCCTGCTGCAGGAGCCGGAGCTGTCTGACAGGCTGCCTGAGGCGCCGGAGCGGCTTCCTGAGTGCAGCATGGCGGCGCTTCTGTTGAAAATTCAATACCGCAGGCTGCTGCTGCATCTTTGGCCGATGGAGTGATGATGGTATCCTCGTCAATATACATGACCTTTTGACCCTCCTTCTCCAGCCTTTCGACCTCTTTTGCACAAATGAGTTTTTTCATGCTTTCACATCCTTTCATCTATTTGCACAATCTGAATTATACTTTTTTATCTATCTCTGCCCTCTCTACAGGAGAGACGGCACAAGTCTGTCTGATGGGGACGGGATTACTTCTGCATTTACAAGAAGCCCCTTTTCCTCTGCAATGGCTTTTCCTGCCGCAGTGCCCGACTGGACGGCAGCTACATCTCCCGTATAGGTAAAATAAGCTTTTCCTCCCAGTCCATTTCCCAGGCGCAGTTCAATTGGCTCTAATTCCGCAGCCTTTAAAATCTGGTCCGCGCACACGATCATGGTGGCCAGGGAGAAGGACTCCATAATGCCTACTGCCTGGATGCGCTCCGGCATAGTCGCCCCTGTCAGAGCCGGGAATACGCCCGGATCCACATTTGGGATTACGATGGAATCCACAAAGAATTCCTCTGCCATGCGTTCACCGATCTGAACCGAGTCTTCCACTGCCGCTACATCGCCGTGGACAATGGCAATATATTTCCCGGGACATGCGGTTGCAGCTGTAACAATTTCTACTTCCGAAATTTTAACCATCTGGTCTGCCGCGTAAATGCCCCGCGCAATACTGTTAAATTCAACCATTCCTATTGCTCTTTGCATCTCAGTTCCTCCTTATCTCAATATAGTCTGCAGTCACTTCGGAAACGGTTCCCGAAATGCTTGCATGAATGGCAGCTCCCAGGCTGTCGTCCGGTATGCGACCGATCATTTGACCTGCCTGTACCTGCTGTCCCGGAGAAACTACCGGCGCGGCCGGCGCTCCTACATGCTGCCTTGTGGCGATTCTGATGGTTTGAGGAACCAGTTCCGCATCCGTCATAGGCGCCGGACGATCAAAGTCTCTCAGCCCCAGCCTGGCGATAAGCCGCTTGCTTGGAACAAGTCTGTAGTCCCTGACGCCTCTGGCTTCAAATGTCTCCTTATCCGGTTTGTAGCGGACGTTCTGCTCTGCCAGCTTTTCTTTAAAGTAAAGGTTTGCCATTTTGGGATGCAGTCCTGCCGGACAGGCGAACAGCTCGCACATATTACACTGACAGCACAGCTGGGCGATTTTTTGCCCTTCCAGATCATCAATGGCGTAATTGAGAACCCGCATCATTTTGTGAGGCTGCATATTGTGTCCCAGAAGATATCTCGGACACATATCCGTACACATGCGGCACTGCTCGCAGGTCGCCTTGTTAACCCTCTTTGCCTGCTCCATGGTAACGGACTTTTTGCGAATCAGGAAATGATCCTTTTTCAAAATTACAAAGCCTTTATTCTTTTTTGTAACAAATCCGGATGTGTCCGCCTTAACAGGCCCCATCATAGGTCCTCCGTCGATAATGGCGTAATCCGAAAAATCTTCAATGCCCGAAAGCTTTAATACGTCAATAATCGGCGTTCCCACCGGCACCTTTACGGTTACCCGGTTTGGCACATCACCTGCTACTGTAATATATTTTTCTGTTACCGGCTGTCCCTGCGATGCTCTGTAGATGTTGAGTGCAGTCTCTGAGTTGACCACTACGCAGCCTACGTGAATGGGAATTCCCGTTTCCGGCACCACTCTGCCTGTCAGCTGGTAAACCAGCACCTGCTCGTCGCCTGCCGGATAGATATCGGGAAGCTCTCTCACTTCCACAAAGCCCGTTTCATTCAGGGCACCGATACGCTCTTTTAAAATCTCAATAACTTTTCCATGTTTCTTTTTTATACCAATGAGAGCCTGTTTTGCTCCCACCAGTCTGCCGGCCTCTGCAAATCCGCGGATGATCTCGTCAGGATAAGCTGCCATCAGCTGCTGATCCACTCTCAGCAGAGGTTCACATTCCGCCCCGTTTAAGAGAATGTATTCTGCCTGGGACGTCAGCTTTGCGTGAGTGGGAAATCCTGCTCCGCCTGCACCGATAATGCCGGCATCTTTTATTTGTTCAAGAAGACTCATTTCGCACCCCCTTTATTCAAATTCACAATCCTCGTCAATAATACCGACTACAACTGCGTCTACCGGGATATCGTCGTTTCCCAGCATGCGCCGCGCCGAAGATCCTGTAGTAATAATAACCCGATCTCCGATGCCCGCGCTAATAATATCTACGACTATGATGCGCTTTCCTGCATCCGATCCTCCGCCGATGATTTCAGCCTGCATCAGCTTGAGGCCGTTTAAGGAATCTGCTTTTCTCGTAGACCAGATGTGGTCTACCAGCTTTGCCGTTAACATATGTCCATACCTTCTTCCGATTTTTCTTTGATTTCCCGCAGCGCTGATTCTACGGAAGCCGTATCGCCGAAAATAGCCAGCAGAATCATATTCTGAGGACAGCTTCCCCGTATGTCTTCCACTGTGACGCCTACTGCTTTTTCCGCAATATCTGCGGCAACGACCATGTCGATCATCCGCCCCTGCACCAGCCCTATGGCATCAATACATGGCGGGTTTTCCGACTTTGCTGATCCTTTCCGCCGCATCAGAATGTCGATGGTTCCCCGGGAAGGGGATTTGATAATTCTGAATTCCACGCCGCTTCCTCCTATAATTCCTCCTGTCTGCAGCTCAGGGCAATTCCCAGAGGCGTTACAAACATGGGGTTCTTCGGTTTATGGGTAAATACGCCGGTCCGCTTTTCAATAATGGTCTCAATTCCCTCCAGGCAGCAGGTTCCGCCTACCAGGGATAATTCCTCCACATGATAGTGCTCGATGTGCCTGCTGATAATGGAGGCTACCTTTTCGATAACCGGCTGAAGTACGGGAAGCAGTTCTCTGTGGTTGTTTTCGTCCCTTTTGTAAAGCTCCGCTTCCTCAAAGGATTTTCCGTATGCTCCCGATATGACCAGTGAAAAGTGGGTGCCGCCAGTGGGTTCATCCGCAATATAGACGACCTTTCCGTCTTCTAAAATGGAGATTCCCGTTGTTCCGCCGCCGATATCCACCACTGCTCCGTTTTTCATCTGCAGCACCTCGTTAGCTGCCGTCGATTCATCCAGAAGGTTTGTAAGTTCAAAGCCCGCGCCCTGAATTACATTTTTTACAGCTCCCGAATCCAGAAGGTCTGTTCCCGGCGGAATAGCTCCGGCTGCGTAAATCAGCTCTGTATCCAGCTTTTCCTCAAGCTCCTCTTTCATCTCCCGCACAATGCGCACGGCTCCGATATAGTCGACGACCATGCCGTCCCGAACTACATCCGCATAGCGGTAAGCGCCTGCCACCGGCCGCTTGTTTTCGTCCAGAACTGCAACCACAACGCAGGCAGTTCCAAGATCCACCCCCGTATAATAGACGGAGGATTTTTCCCGAATGGGATGACGGACAACCTTTTCAAAGGCCTCTACCATTTCATCGCAGAAATCGAAGGTCATATGCTTCTCTGACATTCCTTACCTCCCAGCGCGCTGCAAATCATCTGTGATAACGTATTCATAATCTGGTTCAGCCGCCGGCTCACCTGCTGACAGCTTTCGCCTGGAGGAAGAAAGTCTTCTAAGTCTGCCTGCAGCTCTTCAAGTTCACTGCGAAGCCTTGCAAGAAGCAGCATCTCCCTGCCTTTCTCCATCTGCATATGAAACTCCGTAACATCAAAACAGGTTCCCAGATCCTCTGAAAAGTTTTCAGTAGTAATGCCGCTGCACGGGCTGCAGCAAAGGTCGCTGCCCTGACACGTTCCGTCTGCCGCTGTTTCTAATAACGCGAACTGACGGTAAAGTCCTGTAAGCTGCTGGGACAGGAGAATGTCCTTTTTCAGCAGTTCTTCCGCTGTAAGGAGAAAGAGCGCCTGCAGAGATTTCATTCTGCCGCAGTATTTCTTCTTTTTTCGTTCTCCCGTTTTTGGCGCTGTTTCAGGCACCTTTTCTTCCTGCTTTACCGGAGGCTTTGCGAAGGGATCATTTCTGTCGTACATGTCAATTCCCCGATCTACCAGGAACTGCCTGGCTCCCGGGGTCAGCCTCTCTCCCGGCTGCAGGTCGTAATTTGTAAAGGGCTGTTTTTTATACAAATCCCGTAAGTCCTCTTCTGTTATGAACTTCATTGTTTAGCCCCCTTACCTTTCTTTTAATTCAAGTAAATAACGTTTTAGCTCTTTTGTGCCCACTCCCTTTGGAACACATATTGAAAAGTATGGTTCCTCTATGCCGATGCCCCTAAGCTGCCTTTTGCATACAGGCTGATTTTCCGGCGACAAATCGCATTTGCTGATGACGCCGATTACCGGACAGCGGAAAGCCTTGGCAAATCCATGGGAGTAAATCTCCGGGCATCTTGACTGATCCACCAGAGCCAGAACGCACCATGCATCCTGCCCCAAGGCGATCATGTGTTTGTACATATCTGTATTTTCAATATAAGCGCTGGGCACATCAATCGTATGCTTTCCATAAATCGTATCCTGCGTCCGTCTCAGCGGTCCGTCATAATCATTTAATGCATTTACAAGCGATGTCTTGCCGCACCCTCTTGGCCCAACTACCATAATCCGTTTTCTTCTCATGTCCTTGTAATGGGAACTGTCGTAAAATCCAGCAGGCTGCACAAAGTTTCGGTAACAGCTTTCAGTGCCGTTTCCACGCTCTGCACATCCCCGGAAATGACTACGGAGCCGGTAAATCGATCCAGAAATCCAATTTCCACGTCTGCTGTTTTTGTTGCAATGTCCGCAGCGATAATAGCCGTTTCATAAGGAGATAAGGTCAGGATCCCAATGGCCCCCTTATCGTCGATTCCCAGACGTTCGTAAATGTCCTCCATAGGGGAAGCGATGACATGAGCAATGGTCACCTGTTTTCCGGGTACGGACTCCTGTATAATGCGATCCATCGCTTTTTCATTCATAACTCCCATACGCGCTGCCTTTCTGTCTGCTCATTACCTGGTTAATGTCTGATTATGGAAACCGGGAAATCATAAGCCTTGATCCAGCCTTCGATCTGATCCAGATCCTCTTCCTCCAGGCTGGGATCTCCCTCAATGGGATAATCCATGCCAAGCTGATTGTATTTGTTGACTCCCAGCTTGTGGTAAGGAAGCAGATCAATTCCCTTAAAATTCTTATAGTCCTTGTATGGCATCAAAAATTCGATCAGTCGGCGAATTTCCGTCTCACTGTCGTTAATACCCTTCAGCATAGGCATCCTGATTTTTACATTTTTTCTGCGGTTCAAAAGCTCCTTCAGGTTTTCGAGAATCATTTCATTCCTTACACCTGTCAGTTCAAAATGCCGATCCGGATCAATGTGCTTCATGTCAAAGAGAAACAAATCTACAAATTCCGCAAATTTCAGGATGTTTTCCTTTTTTGTGTAGCCGCAGGTTTCGATAGCCGTATTGATGCCCTCCTGTTTGCACGCTGCCAGCAGACTGATAGCTGCCTCAGGCTGCAGAGTCACTTCTCCGCCTCCTAAAGTAACACCTCCTCCGGACTGATCGTAAAAGGCTCTGTCCTCCTCCACATATTCCAAAAGATCCGAAATAGTCTGCTGCTCACCTGCAACCTTCAGGGCGGAAGCCATACAGCTCTCCACACATTTGCCGCAGCCCAGACAGTCCACACTGCGGTTAATGGTATGCTCACCTGCTTCGGAAATACTGTGTATTCCTACCGGGCATACGGGAACACACGCTCCGCAGCCCACGCAGGAAGCCGGTTTGAGCATAATCTGATATTTTTTCTCCAGCCCCTCCGGATTTGAGCACCACTTGCAGCGCAGCGGGCAGCCTTTGAAAAAGATCAGGGTACGGACTCCCGGTCCGTCATACATATTGTATTTCTGCTTGTTAAAGATGAACGCTTTTCTTTCAATCACATTTCTGTTATTCTCGCTCATACTGTTTCTATCTCCCGCCTGTATCTATTCCTACGGTACTTGGCTGTCTGCGGGATACTCCCGCAGACAGCATTTATGGGTACAAAATTAAATTGGATAAAATTTCTTTCCAGTTTTAGAACTTAGTCAGCATGGTTCTGCTGATGATTTCATCCTGTACATCCTTGCACAGTTCTGTAAAGAATGCACTGTATCCGGCTACACGGACTACCAGGTCTTTGTACTGATCCGGATGCTTCTGAGCGTCGATGAGGGTGTTGTTGTCCATGTAGTTGAACTGCATTTCCCCGTTTCCAAAGGCACATGCCGTACGCAGCAGAGTGATGATTCCGTTTTCGCCTTCCGGTGTATCCAAAAGTCCTGCCATCAGCTTGAAGTTGTGTACCATACCGATGTTCATGTTGTCGTTAGACAGCTTGGAAACCGACTTGATAATCGCGGTCGGACCGTTGAAGTCAGCACCCTGAGTCGGGCTAATTCCGTCAGACAGAGGCGACCATGCGGCTCTTCCGCCTGCGGATGCTCCTGTCAGCTGTCCGAACGGTGTATTGTTGGAAATGGAGAGAGTTCCATGGCTCAATGTGGAGTACAGAGTCTTGTACTTTCTGTGTTCCATTTCTGTAAAGTTGATCAGGTCTGCTGCAATCAGATCCGCGTAATCGTCGTCATTTCCGTATTTCGGAGCTGCCAGACAATCAGCCTTTGCCTGATCGTAGCCTACAAAGTCTGCCTTCAGCACTTCATTGAGCTGCTGGAGGGTGTATTTTTTATCGTCAAATACCAGCTTTTTAATAGCTGCCATAGCGTCTGCATAAGTTGCAAGTCCAGACCATACAACGCCAGGTCCGAAGTTGTACATAGCGCCGCCTGCGGAAACGTCTTTTCCTTTTTCCATACAGCCTTCATACATAATGGACATGAGAGGCTTTGGCGCCAGCTCTCTGTGTACTCTCTGGGAAATAACCGTTGCAACGTCCGTCCACTTTGTGATGTATTTAATCTGCTCTTTTACTGCAGCGTCAAACTGTTCGTAAGTCTTGTACTGATCCAAGTCGCCCATATCCGGTGTAACCTGCTTGCCGTACCAGAGCGGAACGCCGTGGTTGAGAACCAGCTCAATACAGATTGGCCACTGGGTATAAGCGGTGGAAGTCCACTGATACAGTCTTCCTGCTTTCTGCGGTTCTACGCAGCCCATGAGGCAGTAGTCTCTTGCGTCTTCAATGGAAACGCCTTTTGCCAGCATCATCTTGATGTGAGTATCGTCAAAGTGGCAAGCCGGGAAACCCATGCCGGAACGTACAACGTCTACGATCTTCTTCATGTACTTCTGTGGTGACTTGTTGTGAATACGGCATGCCAGGGATGGCTGATAAATCTTTACGTGGCGTACTGCATCCATCAGCAGGTAGGTCAGTTCGTTGGTAGCGTCTCTTCCGTCTCTTGTAACGCCGCCTACGCACATGTTTACAAATGGCTGGTAGCCTGCGAAGAACTTGGAACCGCCTTCACTTGTGATCCACATCATTTCCGACATCTTTACCAGCATACAGCCTGCCAGCTCAAAGGCCAGGAAGTTGTTCATGCGGCCGGAGTCGATATCAGCCTTGTAATATGGATACATGTACTGGTCCACACGTCCAATGGACATACCAGTCTGGTTTTCTTCTACTGGCAGCAGGGATTCTACGGTCCATACAGCCTGAATCGCTTCCCAGAAGGTTTCCGGCTTGTGAGCAGGTACTTTCGCATTTACTTCGGAGATCTTCTGCAGTTCGCACTTTCTTACTGGATCCGTTTCCTTTGCGGAAAGCTCTGCAGCGTATTGGGACATACGTCTTGCGTAAGCCATAACGCCTTCTGTTGTTTCGATTACGGATTTATAGAAATAAATCTTATCCAGATCTTCCGGATTTTCGTAATCCAGCTGAGCCAGATGCTCTCTTGCTTCCTGCTGAATATCCATCATGCCTTTTTTCATGAGGATAACGTCATATCCAGGGTTGGAGTCGCCGCCGCCATTTACTGCGTGGTAAGAACAGTCGGAAACAAAGGATTCACCGGACAGCTCCCATACGCCTGCTTCTCTGTACTGGCTTTCGCAGTATTCATCAATGGATTTGCCTTCCCAGAAGGGGAACAGCTCTTCGCGCATGATTTTTTTGTCTTCTTCTGAAATGTAAAACGGATCCTGCGGACGCTGGCCAATGGTGTCGATTTCGTCTACCATCCATCTCCAGGCGATATCAGGTGAAAATGCTCCTGCTCTCGGCGCTCCGTTTGGCGCTCCTACGATGAGCTCGTGATCCTGAATAACAAGGGGAGCTGTTTCGCAGCAGTAGCGGAAACATTTTGCTCTCAGCAGGATCTTGGGCATACCTGGATTTTCCTTTGTAATCTTCGTTACCGCCCGGGCGCGATATGTAGTAATGGAAGGAACCTGTTTTAAGAAGTTCTCCTTTAATTTTACCAGTCTTTCCGTCGGTCCTACTGGAACGCCGTCCTCATCCACCTGAGTCGTTGCAGCTGCAATGGAAGAATAGTATGCCGGGTGGCCTCCGCTTGATGCGGTCTGCTGAGCAGGCTGCGCCGGAGTTACTTTTGCGATATCACCCGATACGCTTTCAAACATCTTCATCAGAGATGCACGTTCTTGTTCAGACATGTTTTGAGTTGCTTCTGCAAGCTTATTTGAAAATTCACGAATATCCAAAACTCTTACCTCTCTTCTTTCTTAAACACAATTAGAAATAACGATTTTATCAGAAATCAGTTGTGCAGACTTTCCATGGCTTTTTCCAGGATCCTCTGCAGCATCTGAAATGCTTCATCTTCCGTTTCTCTGCTCTGCGGCGGAGCGCTTTCCGGTACTCCCATACCGATGTCCTCAATGCGCCTGACTCCGTATCCCACCTTGCGCACGTAAATCAAATTCATTGGAGACACGTTGTCGGAAGTGATTCCGTCTCCTGCAGAGCCGCTTCCCAGAGTCATTGCCGGGAACAGATTTGTGGTAGCGCCCATGCTTCCAAAGACTGCCGGCGTATTGACCAGCATCCTTCCTACCGGTTTTTTCAGAGCAAACTGGCGGATAACCTCCGGATCCTTTGAGTGGATGACCAGCGTATGTCCGTTCCTCTCGGAAAGGAGCAGCTCAATGCACTTTTCGCAGGCGTGCATCCAGTCATCTTCAATATAGTAGGCTAAAACCGGACACAGCTTTTCCCTGGAATACGGGTTGTTTTCCGAAACGTATTTCTGTCTGGAAATGAGAACCTTCGTTCCTGCTGGTACGGAAAATCCCGCCCATTTTGCCAGGCTCTCAGCCGGTTTTCCCGCAAGCTCCGGGTTGGCGCTTCCATCCGGGTAATAGAACATCTTTCCCAGACGTTCCGCCTCTTCTTCTGTCATAAAGTAACCGCCACTGGCTTCCAGTTCCCGCTTTACTTCTCTCTCAATGCAGCTGTCTACCACAATGGACTGCTCTGCTGCGGAAACTACGCCATTATCAAAGGTCTTGCTGGCAATAATATCCTGCACAGCCTGACGAATATCAGCCGTCCGCTCAATAAAGGCCGGCCCGTTTCCTGTTCCTCCGTAAATTACCGGTTTTCCGGAGGCGTAAGCGGCTTTCAGCATTCCAGGGACTCCTGTATTCATAATCAGGGAAGTGGACTTGTGATTCATCAGCTCAATGGTTCCCGGTGGCGTCACCGTATGCAGATATGCCAATGCTCCTTCCGGCAGACCTGCGCCCTCAGCAGCCTGAATCAGAATATCTAAAGCTCTGCTGATGCTGTCCTTTGCCCGCGGGTGGGGAGAAAAGACAACGGCATTTCCCGCTTTTACTGCAACCAGCGCCGTATAGATGGCAGTGGATACAGGGCTTGTGGCCGGGCAGAGAGCTGCAATGGATCCTACCGGCACACCTACATCCATTATCTGTTTTTCATCATCCCTGTTTATGATGCCTACACACTTCATGCCTCTCAGCTGTGCGGGAAGGTATTCGCAGGCAAAGCGGTTTTTAATATATTTGTCCTGCCACTTTCCATAATCCGTCTCTTCGCTGGACATGACTGCCAGTTCCCGGGTATGTTTTGCTATTTCCTCGGCCATGCGCTCTACAATCTCGTCCAGCTTTTCCTGGGGAAAAGCTGCCAGAGTTTTCTGTGCCTCATGGGCATTTTCCGCCAGAATACGGGCTTCCTGGATAGAAAGCAAATCATGATCGATAATATTCATTGTATTTCACCTGTTTTTATTCGCCGTAAGGAAGTAATTTGTCCATATCATACTGGCAGGTAATCTTTTTTATGCCTTCATGCGGCCTTGCAATAACAATTGAGCTGTAAACCTCTGTTCCCATGTCTTCCACTGCCTTAATACCAGCCTCTACTGCTGTTTTGCAGGCGCCTACATCGCCTTCTACCAGGGCGGAAATGTAGCCGGAAGCTGTGTTTTCAAAGCCAACCAGCTCTACGTCAGCAGCCTTGCACATTGCATCGGCAGCTTCAATACAAAATACGATTCCAAAGGTTTCGATCATTCCCAGGGCTTCGGTCCGGATTGCGCCCGGCTCTAAAAGCTCTTCATCGCACTGCGTGTCGATATCGTAGATGGATACGACTTCGCCAATGGGTTTAATTGGCCTTGGAATTACTTTGGTAGCCGTCAGCTTGCCGATTGCTTCTGCTGCTTCTGCTCCTGCTTTCAGGGATGATTTGACAGCTGCCACATCACCCTTGATAAAGATGGTTACCAGAGTAGAGCCGACATTTTCATAGGAAATCAATTCAACCTCAGCAGCTTTCAGCATTTTGTCACATGCCTCCAGAGCCGGAACCATTCCCACTGTTTCCAGCATTCCTAATGCCTGATCTGCATAATATCTTGCCATAACAAGAATCTCCCTCCTTTTGTATTCAAGGACACCCTTAAAATGCCCTGTATGCAATCCGACAAAACGCACTGCTGATGCGTTTTGTCGGATACTTCGTAATACCTGCGGAGCGGACAAGCGCCCCGCTGTGTTTTAACAATATTCTTCCCACTGCCAATGGCATAGGTACCGAATTAACTAATCCTTAATGTAGCTGTTGATAGCCGCAATACCGTCTTCAAGAGCCTTGTAGTAGATGACCAGGTTGCCATCCTTGTCCAGATCCAGACGGCTTTCCTCAATCAGTCCGTTGGATGCAGCTGTCATCAGCGCTTCGTCCATTCCCTTATCCTTGAAAGCCTTGAATCCGCTGTAGTCAGCTTTTAACGCTTCCTGAACGTCTGCTCTGCAGGCTTCTACACCTGTTGCAAAATATTTTAAAATCGCAAAGTTTAATGGTTTCATGATTTACGCCTCCTTTGATGCCTTATCCTGGGAGATTGCCAGAACAACAATACCAACTACCATAACGAGGGCGCCAACCCATCCCTGCCACGGGATAGCGTAGCCTTCTACTCCGAAGATCAGGCCGCATACGATGAGGCACCAGAACGGTCCCCAGAACGCATATGTACCGTTACAGCCCATACCCAGCGCAGCGCCGCACATGGAAGCGCCTTTGTACCAGAACTTAAAGGAGAAGGACGCGAATACACCGCCGATAACGAACATCCAGATGGAAGGTGCGTCTACCAGAGCCTTGCCTACCAGAGCAAGACCAGTTCCGATTCCGTCGCCGCCCATTAATGACAGCAGGCTGCAGAGGATAACGCCGTTTACAATACCGGATGTGCACTGACGGATTACGATAGCAACCTCATAGTCAACCATGCAGCATGCATATCCGCCTACAGCGCCTTCAATACCCCAGCCCAGTGCTGCCAGGAAACCTGCAAGGATACCGATAACTGTTGTTGCGCTGAAGCCTTCGCCGCCTGTAAAGCCCGTGCTTCCGATGAGAACAGCAGCGCCAAAGCAAATAACGATACCTGCGATCATTCCGCCGGAGAGAGCCTGCTTGTAGATAACTCTTCCGATGATAGCTCCAATTGCCGCATTGAGAGCAGCGATTGGAATGATAATGGAGCCTGCCATCTGAAGACCTACAACGTAAGCCGTGGATGCCAGAGGTCCGCCGATAATGGCCGCCAGAATCAGGATTCTGCCCGGCTTTGTGTTGACAGATCTTGCAAAGTCACCAAGTCTTCCGATAATGGCCGCATAGATGATGGACCAGATAGCGGAGCAGATGTCGTTGACAGCCGCACCTACCGCACTCAGCGTATAAACAACGGCAAATGCAGACAGTCCGCTGGCAGCTCCGTAATAGTCAACCCATACGCCGGTTGCCATACCCTGGGTCATGAAGGCCGTGTAGCCGCCGTACAGGAAACCGGACATCAGTGCAATAAAGAGTCCCTTTTTTCTAAAGGACTTTTCCATTTGTTTTTTCGCTTCCAGCGCGCCTGCCGGTGCGCTCATAGCTCTTTCGCTCATAAGATACTCCTTTCATTACATGAAACAGTTTAAGATAAGTTTTTGCTTTATATTCAAATTGAATAACCGCCTAAAACAGCTGAGCTGGCCTTCTCAGAAAAGGTCCATTTTGTCTCTTTAATTATAGCCCATACTCTATAGAGGAATGTCAACTGAGATTTTCCCGCTTTTTTCACGCCCTGACTAATAGCAAAATATTCCGTGCCCTTGCAAAAAAGTATTGCTTTCTTTCTTTGCAAATTTTTCAAAAAACTCTGAAAGAAGGCTCTGAACCGCTTGATTTTTCAAAAAAGAAAGTGAATCGCTTTTTTTCGCCATTCTCCTACGTTTCAGTATCCTTTTATTTTGATTATCAAACTAAATTCAGCCGTTTATTCTTTTCAAACCTTCCCCTTAGGGGAATACCTATATTTCACTACTCTCAGCTGAGCAGCCGATATCGCATATGGGAGAAAGTCATAAGAGACATCTGCACATTCTGATGTTGTATCATTTTAGTTGACACCTTATACACAAGGATTTGATGTATAATCAAAGAGAAATAAGGAGGCAACTAAAATGGCAAAAAACAACGGAAATATGACATGGAGTACAAAATACAGGCCGTAAAGCTGGCAAAGGAAATTGGCGGGGCAAAAGCCGCTACTGAATTAGGAATCCCTGAAAACACCTTGTATGCAAGGAAGAAAGCGATTTCCTTGAGGAAGCAATCGCTTTTTTCGCCGCCAGCCGTCGGAAGTCTGCAAGGGGCAGAGAATGATGTTTATTGCCTTAAAAACTGGGGGGCGGCGTTATCAAAGGAAAGATTTCTTTCTACTGCCGGATGTTAAATGTGACGCGGCAGGGATTTTATAAATATCTTGCAAACAAAGGCCGTCCGTGGAAATATCAGGATCTGGCCGACGCCATGCGGGAAATTGTGGCGGAAGATGAATGCAATGACACTTATGGGAGAATCCGCATGTATCAGGCGCTTTTGTTGAAACAGCCGGAAGGCATCCACATATCCGGAGAGCGGACGGTTTACCGCGTCATGGAGGAAATCGGGCTCAGCCACCGCCTGAAGCGCAGGCCAAACGGAATCACAAAAGCTGACCGTGAGGCGCGCAAATCCGATGACCTGCTGAAACGGGACTTTCCGTCCGAAGAACCATAAAAAGAATGCATAACGGACATAACCGAAATCAAAGCAACGGACGGAAAGCTCTACGTGTCCGCCATATTTGACTGTTTGGACGCCGCAGTCCTGGGACTGGCAATGGACATGAACATGAAAGCGGCTCTGTGCAGACAGACGCTTGAGAACGCTGTCCGCTCCTATCTGGCACTCCGGGAAGCCGTGATCCATTCAGACCGCGGGGCACAGTACACCAGCGGAACCTATCGTGAAGCTGTCCATAAATACGGAATTCTTCAAAGCATGAACAGTGCGGGAGGACGATGCCATGACAATGCACGATGCGAGAGCATGTGGGCGCGGATGAAGGAGGAACTCCTCTACGGACATTATCATACTGAGGAAATGAACATAGGGGAACTGAAAACCCTTATCTGGAGCTACTTCATCAGCTATTGGAACAATAGGAGGATATGCTCTGCGAATGAGGGGCTCCCTCCTATGGTCAAACGACAGAGATATTATGAATCTCTGGATGCTGCAGCTTAGGCATGAATATCCTTGTAAAAAAAGTGTCAACCAATATTGACAATATCAATAAATGGGACTGCAAATACCCGAAAATCCATAAATCCTGGCAGGACAACTGGGCGAGGCTCTTGACGTATTTCAAGTATCCGGAGGCGGTCAGGCGGCTCATATACACCACGAACGCCATAGAAGGGTTCAACCGCCAGTTGCGGAAAGTGACCAAATCAAAGACCGTGTTCCCAACGGACGACAGCCTCTTGAAGATGCTGTACCTGGCGACCATGGACATTACGAAGAAATGGACGGGGCACCGCCAGGATGGGAGCCAAATCCATTCTCAGTTGGAAATCTACTTTGAAGAACGTCTGACGGGACGAAGGTATTAAAGCCACACGAATCGGATTCCTCCTGATTCGCGCGGAACGCAGGGGTGTGGGGGCTGCGCGGCCCCCGCCATCCTTCCCTTGACATGGGAAAATTCCGTGGTATCATGAAGTAAGGGAAAGACTCTCGAAAGGTCTTCCCCTTGTGCGAATTATTACTATGTCTTATGCTGGTTTTTTTGGTTTCACTTTACACTTGAAATGCTCTCAGAATTTTCTCTGAAGCAGCATCTTTTCTTGCTTCATGCTCTACATACAGCTCCCTCTTATTGTTACAGTTTCTGTATTTCCTGTGCTGGCAGCCCCGTATAGGCAGCAATCTTTTCCATGGAAAGGCCATCGGCTTTAAGCTTTCTTGCTATATCACGCTTACCTTCCTTCGCTTCCTGCATCTGTGTCTTCAAAGCCTGGCGCTCTTCTCGTAATGCCCGTTGTTCTTCCTGAAAGGTCTGCTGTTTTTCCTGGAATGTCTGCTGTTCTTGTTTCAAGACTCGCTGCCCTTCCTGCAAGGACTGCTGCTCTTCCTGGAGCGTTTGCTGCTTGTTCTGGAATGCTTGCTGTTCGTTCTGCAATGCCTGTTGTTCTTCCTTGAAAGCTTGCTGCTGCTCCTTCAATTCTTTTTGCATTCTCTCGTTTTCTTTTTGCATTCTCTCGTTTTCTTTTTGCATTCTCTCGTTTTCTTTCTGCATTCTCTCGTTTTCTTTCTGTGCTCTCTCGTTTTCTTTCTGTATTCTCTTCGTGTCCTCCCGCAGAAATGCAAAGTGGGCTTCATCCCGCAGGTATTTTTCTCTTGCCAGCGCTTTTTCTCTCAGGATCTCCTCTTCCGTCGCTTTTTTCAGTAGATGCTGTACCATTTCCAGCTCCTTTCCCCCAAGCCGAACCAATTCCTCCTGCTTCTCGCTGCCTTCTTCATCCGCACATTTCAGATATTCCAGATAAAGCTCCAGCGGGCTCAGCTCCTGAGGCGGCTTTTTCTCCGGATTCACCTTGGGAAGTTCTACTACGCAGATGCCCGTCATGTCCGAAAGCGCAATATGCGTCGTTTCCTCCAGCAGGGAAAAGACATTCAGAAACTGCTCTGTCTCCGGGAACATGACTTCATCTACGATACATATGGTAATTGTTTTCAGCATTGTATCATATTCCGCCCCTTTTTTCAATGACTCCCGAATCGTTCCGCCATGGTAATAAATGAGCCGCTCTGCCAGATAGTCGTAGCTGCAAAGCTGCATTTCAATGTCGATGAGCTCGCCGCTTCCCGTTTCCACCTTGATGTCCAGGATGCTTTCCTTTTCGCTCAC
This sequence comes from Clostridia bacterium, assembly GCA_910575405.1. GTDB lineage: Bacteria > Bacillota > Clostridia > Peptostreptococcales > Anaerovoracaceae > Hominibacterium. The sequence goes on from CAJTER010000022.1 coordinate 70,751, forward strand.
GTGCTGCCGCAGATGGAAGGGATTTTTGTAGGTTAAAGAGACAATTGGATCCTCTTCTCTTCCCAGAATATGATTGAGCAGCGCCATGAGGACGAATTTGCATTCCTCCGTATCGCTCCCGTAGACGGCTTTAAAGATTACATCGTTTTTCAGTGTTAGAATTATTCCATCGTTTCCCATCAGGTTCCCCTTTCCTGACGCAGGCTTTGCGCCATTTTGGCAGATGAAAAGCCCCTTTTGCATCTGCCTGTTTACATCTTTAAGTAAAATATTTACATGTTATATTTTACCATGTAGTTTTGCGTTTGTCTACCTGTTTTTTCCATAAAATTCATATATTGTTTCACACTGGCAAAAGAGCAAAAAGAGACTGCTGTCTCAAACGAATTCTAAGACAGCAATCTCTTTCTATATAGGTATTATGTTTTATGGACTTTTGCAACAAGCAGCGGACAGTACTTAAAGCATTGCCGTTGCACTTTGCTGTTTTCTGAGTACTGCTCCTTTGGCGGCCTCCACGATATTTGGAGCCGTCAGCTTGAAGCGTTTCATCAAATAGTCCTGGGGGCCGACTTCGCCGAACTCATCCTTGACACCAACCCGTTCTAAAGGAACCGGAGCGTAGTCCGCAAGGACTTCTGCCACTGCGCTGCCAAGGCCGCCGATGATCTGGTGGTTTTCCGCAGTTACGATGGCCCCCGTTTTCTTAGCATATTTGATAATGCATTCTGAATCAATCGGCTTGATGGTAAACATATCAATGACAGTCGCCTCTATGCCTTCCTTAGCCAGCATTCCTGCTGCTGACGTGCCGCCTGCCATGCTGCATCCATTGGCCTCTTCGATACCCACGTTGACAGAACGATCCGGAAATTCCGCTGCAAATGGCTTCAGTCCCATGGAGCTACAAAGATCGCAGTTGACAATGGCGATTCGTTCATCCTTTTTCGCTGATTCCAGCAGGGCGTCGCAGTAGGCCTGGCGCATTTCTTTATCGCTTGTTTTAAATTCTTTCAGCAGTTTTACCATTTAAAATCACCTCCCGGATAATTCCCCTCCGCAAATCGCTTTTCGATTTCTCTGATGCTTTCTTCTGCTTCCTGCGGGCCGAATGTAAGATAGTGGTTAAATTCCGCAGCTTCCGCAAAGTCGATGCCCAATCCTTTGAAGGTATCCAGGACAATGCAGTGCGGTTTTCCACTGACGGTTTTAGCTTTTTCCACAGCCTTGTAAATTTCCGTTGTATCGTATCCTTTTACTGTGACAGCATCAAATCCAAATGCCCTGAATTTCTCTTCCAGATTTTCCGGCTGATTGATGTCCTCCAGCCTCCCATCCAGCTGTTTCTTGTTCCAGTCTATAAACAGCGCCAGATGATCCAGCCCCTGGTGATTGGCTGTCTGGCAGGCTTCCCATACCTGGCCTTCATTGCATTCCCCGTCCCCCAAGATACAGTATGTCCAACTGTCTTTTCCCTGCTGGCGGTTTGCAAAGGCAATTCCTACTGCCGCAGAGATTCCCTGGCCCAGGGAGCCTGTGCTCATGTCAACTCCGGGAACCCTCAGCCGGTCCGCATGGCTGGGAAGGTTGGTGCCGCCTTTGTTCAGGGTTTTGAGCCAGTCCATGGGGAAGTAACCCTTGAGCGTAAGAGTGGCGTACAGAGCAGGAGCGCGGTGTCCCTTGGAAAGGACAAACCAGTCCCGTTCTTCCCATTTGGGATTGTTCGGATCGATCTTCATTACGCCGCCGTAAAGAACGGCAAGTACATCTGCCAGAGAGGCTGAACCACCGATATGTCCAAAGCCTGCTTCTGCCAGCAGTCTCAGGATCCAGATACGGATATCCGCGCTGAATCGTTTCATTTTTTCCAGATCGATCGCTTTACTCATTTGTATTCCTCCCTTTATTCTTACAGCATTGCTTCATGCCTATTGAAGGTCTCGTTGATTTGCAGTGCTATCGCCTTTGTCTTTGCCGCATCTTTCTCCATCAGGCTTGTACATAATCGGCAGCTGCACGACTGTGATAGCCGGCTTGTATGCCAGAAAGGTATCCAGTGTTTCCAAGGTAACGGAATGAGCGATGCACAGCTTTTCCGCCGGAACCACAGAAAGGATCCTTTTGATGTCGTGGTGATGAATCTCATTTGGCCTGAGAGCCTGTGAGGGAGCATGCATACCGATGACGTCTACGCCCATATCCAGCAGCTCAGTCGCTCTTTTCTCCAATTCCTTTACATTCATCAGGTCCACTTCGCTTTCTTTACCAAGCTTGTATGTCATTCTTACCGCTTCACTGACAACGTAATCATGGGCTCCTCCGTCCACAGTGATGATGTCAGCGCCTGCCTCGTACATAGGCTGACTGATATAAGTCGTGGCGCCGATGATCCTGCTATCAACCAGAATCTGCTGGTTCGGGCACCGCTACCGTACCAACGGGAAGAAAATCTCTGCAAAAGTAGTCATTTTCTTTTAATAACTTATCGTTGTTTTTGCAACTATACGCTCCCTGGCCCAAGGCGTGCATATATGCTTACGGCACATCCCGTGTGAAAATATGGCATAAACAAAGCCTCCCGCTTCTTTAGAAATATTGCAAATTTTGCTGACTTCACCCTGAGTTTTGACACGAATAGTGTAAAATATATCAAAGCAGCAGCAAAGCTGATATCGGCTGTACTGCTGCTTTTCGTATACCTTATTTACTGGGATTCCATTATCCCTGGAAAAACAGAAGAGCGGTTTCTCCATTATCAGCTATTTTTAAAATCCTCCCGCATTCCTTCAAGAATATCTCTATCTGACAGACTCCTCGCAATCTGATACCCGATTATTTTCGCACCGGTTTCCAGGACTTGATGCGCCCGTTCCGTTGTCATGGCTTCCGCAAACTCCCGGGTATGTATCAGCACATCTTCATCTACCACCTGCAGACATGGGTGAAAGGTCGGACATACATAGCTGACATTTCCTGCATCTGTAGAGCCAAACACTTCCGAATTATCATCCACTGTCGCAAGACCCAGTTCCTCGTAAATATCCTCCAGGACTTTGTGGCCTGTTTCATTTGGCTTTACTTCGTAGTAGGGTTCTGCTGTTCTTTCCTTGTCCCATGTTGCTCCTGTAGCGCAGCATCCGCCCTGGGCGCATCCGTCCACTTTTTTTACGACTTCCACCACATCCGCCCATTTAGGCGCTCTTACATAAACTTCGGCACTTGCCTGATCCGGCACAATATTCGCTGCTGTTCCGCCATTTTTAATAACAGCGTGCATCCGAACCTCTGGGTTTACATGCTGGCGCAGCATATCCATCCCATGGAACATAAGCTGAAGCGCATTTAATGCATTTACGCCATCCCAGGGGTTTACTGCAGCGTGGGCAATCTTTCCGTGGAAATTGTACATATAGGAATCCAGCGCGATAAGTCTGGGTGCGATAATATTCTTGTTATATAAATGCACCATAGTGGCCATTTCAAACCCGTCAAAGCAGCCTGCGTCGGCAAATGCCATCTTTGAACCGCTGATTTCTTCCAGAGGTGAACCAAATACATGGATATCGCAGTCCAGCTCATCTTGCAGCTCTGCCAGAGACAAAGCTGCAAGAAGGCTGATGGAGCCACTCAGGCAGTGTCCACACGCATGTCCGATTTCGGGAAGCGCGTCAAACTCACAGAAAATTCCCACCTTGTGACCATGGTTATCATCTCCGTATACCGCATGAAAGGCGCAGTCGAACCCACAAAATGCATCTTCCACATGATAGCCCTTGGAACGGAGGAATTCAACCAGTTTTTTCGAAGTTTCATATTCGGCCCCCGAGGGCTCGGGATGTATGGCCATGTAGTCGTTAAGTGCTGCCAGCTCCTCCCTGTTTTCCTTGATATTGTTGTTCAGTATATCCTGCAGCTGTTTATATGTTTTCATCTTTGTACTCCTTTCTACTACAATATAAATTGGTTAATATACTTAACAACCAGTTAGGTTGTTAGCCATCTTATTGCTTAAGCTGTATAATGATGGGGCAATCGGTATATCGGCTTCCTTTCCTGGACTTACACGTCCGTTTTTAAGACTGATAACCAGCTCCTCATTCGCAGCATTCGTTTTATG
>CAJTER010000023.1 GCA_910575405.1 Clostridia bacterium
ATCTGCCCGAGTCACATAATTGGGCAATCCTGATTTTCTCCTCAGGTGTCGCTTTCGTTTTGACTGGCATAGAAAAACTCCCTTCATGATCAATAGTGTTTTTTTGTTTCACTGTCTCTCATAAAGGGAGCATATCATTGTTTCTAATGCGACAGCCCCTTTTCTGAGAACAGCTAAAAATGGCAGTATACTCCACCCCGCAGTCCTGGAAAATTGGTCTCCATTCCAGATTGCAACTGTCCTGCTCATTGGAAAGCTGTTCGATATTCAATTAGCTGTCATAAGGGATGAGCCACCGTGATCAAATGGTGCGCCAAACAACAGCAGGAATGAGTTAGTATTTATAAGTCAAATTTGTTGCAATAAAATTCTGATATATCTGCGTGGTTCATTCTAATGAAACACCACACTTCAAGAATGGTGCTTTGTAATGTATCATTTAATGGCTATACAATGAATTTCACTCAAAGATGGTATATTGTAAAATACCTTTGAGGTGACATACAATGTATGGTTTCCAAGCGCACCATTTATAATGGAGGCTCCGTTTCCAAGTGTTACATTTGCACCTGAGCCGATATACATAACTCTCATATTACCACCGCCGTCCACTGTCAGACTGTTTATAGCCAAGGTGCCGGCTACCATGAGAAGTCCCTGCGTATAGCTCTGCTGTGCACTTTTAAATTCTGCGTCGCTCATGTGAATCGTCAGCTTTACACTGCCAGAGCTTCCCGACAAGGTTATATTCTTGTCCTCCGGTATCTCCAGGGGCTTTGTGAGCTGAATGCTTTGCTGCAGTTGGATCGTTTCTCCTACTGCGGCATTTAAAATCGCATTTCTGAGACCTTCTTCGTTGGAAACTGAAGCTGTCTTTGTGCTGCTCGCCGCATATCCCGTTGCCGGAATGGACATTACCAAGAGAAGAACTACCGTTAAGATCATGCAAATTCCTCTTTTTCTGCATTTGTTTAACATATTGCTTCCTTTCTGCATATCGTTGCTGCTTTTATATATCCTCTGTGTTAGCTCCCTGCCAGAATCTTGTTTACCTGGCTGTCAGAAAGATTATATCTGTAAAATTTTGAGTAAAATTTCTTTATCTCACTTTTCACCTGGCTTTCCGAATAAGCTCCATGAAATTTCCAGGCAACCCATTTTGCTCCCAGAATAGATTCTGCAGAACCTTTTGTCCAGCTTCCAACTCCTTTCGGATTTACATAAATATCATAGTTTCCCCGAATATAGGAAGTAACCATACTCCCGTCCTTTGCCAGAAAGCCGTAATCTGTTACATTGTTAGCTGTAACGCGGCCATAAACCTTCCAGGTATCCGACGCTTGAATTTTGTTTTTTATCGAGCTGCTTTCTACAAGAATTGCTTTGAAGTTCTGCTCACCCAGCCCGATGTCTATTGACTCGCCGCTTTTCACTCTGGCAAAGCTCTCATTTGTATCTCCATAAAAAATATGGCTTCCGGATGTTTTGTGTTCAAATACATTGCGGTTAAGAGGGACTGCTGCATATTCGGAGCGATTATCACGCACAAATCTGGCGCCGTTGTTGCAAACCCCTGCAACACTGAGGAAATAGCTCAGGGGGCTTTTGCTGTAGCCCTGGGGTGCAACTGCCACACCGCTGCTGTCCTTATAAAGGGAAGCTCCCGTGTTTGTAGTAATCGTATAAGAAGTATTTTCCCAATCTGATAGATACAGCGTATACTGCCCATTGGATGCTGTACTGTGGGCGTTCTTTTTTCCTGTATTAAAGTCAATATTATTCCAGGTAAAAAGCCCTGTTTTGCCTTTGACCTCTGAAATCATATCTTTGCAGTAGGATACGTATTCGGCGGCCAGCTTTTTCGCATTCACCCCGCCTTTTTGGCCGCTTCGGTCGCCTATCATGTCCCCGGTAATAGTTACAGCATCCTGGATATTATCTGATGAAGTCAGGGCGGGAAGTGTGATACATGCAATCTTTTTTTCTTTCAGAATCGACCGTTGACTATCACTGAAGCTGCCCTGTCCACTGACATTGATGCATACATCGGGCTTCATGCTCAACAGTTTGTTGAAATTAGACGAAGACATGACTGATGTTCCATCCCCCTGCCATAGAGTTGCCGCCTTGCCCACATCCTGAGATGCAAATACCTGACCTACTAGGGAGTTTGCAGTAAAGCTTGTGGAGCTCCCTGAAATAATACTCTTTCCACCCAGCATCTGTACGATAGCTGCGGCATCTCCCGCCGCTACTACAGAATTGACCTGCTCCGGCAGATCCACCACAGTTCCATTTGCATCGTAAATCTGGCGATCATTGGGGTTGTTCGATGCTCCTGCGCTGCTGTCATCCTCTGAAGCCTGCTCTTTATCGCCCCGTTCGCCTGTTTTTGTTCCGCTGCTGTCGTTAGCATCGTTATTCTTTGTGTCAGGATCATACTTTGTATTGGAAGCCTCTCCTTCGTTTTTCTCATTTCCCTTTTTTGAGGCCTGATGCTCTTCATCCGTCTTCTTGTCTGTCTGCTCCGATTTCTTTTTGGGTAGCTCTTTATTCTGGTTCCGACTGTCCTCTCTGTTTTGTGCCACCTTCAGATCGTTTTGAAAGTCAATGTCTTTGGAAGCCTGGTCATAAATAATTTCCTCTATCACCCGACTTTCCCTGCAACCTGACAAACACAAAGCGCAAATCAGGATCAGGATCAGAAGCCCTTTCGCTTTATGGCTCATGCTATTTTACAATCCTTTCCATTCATAAATCTCATAAATCGTTTGGTATGTTTTTCATTTTGGCTTCTGCCCTTAACAGTCTACCACTTAGTTCCAAAATAGAGTGTTGGATATCCAACACTCTTGTAAATTTTTTTAACTTTATTGGTAAACCTGCCCAATAGGTGCAGCAGGTGTGTGAGGAGGAGGAAAGCAAATGGCCAGAATAAATCAACATCGGCCGACAGAATTTTGAAAAAATGCGTACGCGGAATAATTTTTATGTGGATATATGGCCCATTTTACCAAAGACTGGTATAATACCGCGCTACAATGCTGTGGTTTGCTATATGTTCCAAGCGGTCGGAAAGGGGCTGGAGGTGGGCGTTCTCTCCGTATTTTTTCTTCAGCGCCCGCTCCAGGAGGTAGTCGCAAATGGCCGGATTTTTTGGCAGCAGAGGGCCGTGGAGATAGGTGGCGACCACGTTTTTGTAGAGAACGCCTTCGTATCCGGATTCTTCCGTGTTTCCATACCCGTAGAGGACTCTGCCCAGGGGGCTATGATCGCCGATATTGGTCCTGCCTCCGTGGTTTTCAAAGCCCGTAACCGGCTCTGGGCAGAGGGGACTTTTGAGGATAATGTTGCTCACCAGCCGCTTTGGCTCCCATTCCGTATAAATGTTGAGAATTCCCAGACCCTCCAAGGTCTTCACCCCGGTGCGATAATAATTTCCCAGGAGCTGGTAGCCTCCGCAGACTGCAAGAACCGTTCCGTTTTCCCTTACATAGGCCTCAAAGTCCCGGCGGATCTCCTTTAGCTGCCCGCAGGCCAGCTCTTGCTCCCGATCCGGGCCGCCCCCCAGGAGCACCAGATCCAACCTGTCAAAGTCAACCCTGCTGCCGGATTGGCAGGGGATGACCTCTGCCTCAATTCCCCGCCACTGCAGGCGCTTTTTTAGGCACTGGATATTGCCGGTGTCCCCGTACAGGTTCAGCAGATCCGGATATAAATGGCCAATTGTCAGTTTCATGATAACAGTTCTCCCTTTTCTAAGCTTCGTTTTTTTGACTCGTTCTTTTGCGGCTTTTCCTTTCCCCGGCCTTCCTCTGCCAGCTCCTGCAGCAGCCGGTTTGCTTGATGCAGCCCTGAATAGTTGACAATTATGTACAGGTTCTCGCTTCCGCAGCGCAAAGCCTGTCTCACAGCCTGCTCCAGGCTTTCGGCTATACGGCAGGGGATGTTCTCATATTTGAGGCGCAGGGCCATGTCGTAGCGGCGGCTCCCGCAGACGGTGATGGAAGCAAGTCCCGATCCGTCTCCCGCAAGATGGCGGAAGTCCACGTCCCAGAGCCAGGAAACGTCCCTTCCATCCTGCCAGGCGTCGTTAATCTGAATGAGCAGATCCTTTGGCCCCGGTTCCCCCAGAAGAAGGGAAATTTTCTGCTGAAAACCTACCGGATTTTTGGCCAGATGCAGCTGAATCCGCATCCGGCCAATGCAAAAGCGATTTTCACGCTTGTTTCCATAGTCAAAGCCTTCCAGCGCTTCCTTAAGGTGCGGGGCGGGAATCTTCAGCGCCCGAATGGCTCCATAGGCGGCAAGTGTGTTGCAGATGTTATAGGGCGCTCTGGCCTTTGAATGGATCCGCATATTTCCCAGGCAAAAAGACCAGACTCCCTTTTGCAGCTGAATTTCTGATGCTGTGTAATCCGGAGACGGACGCGCGAAACCGCAGCCTGTGCATTTCCAGATCCCCAGCTGGCCGTAGTGAAAAAAGTCGTATTCCAGCCGCTTGCCGCAGAAGGGACAAAAGCATCCTTCCCGCACATCGGAACGCGCGCTGGCAGCAAAAACAGGCTGGTTGATGCCATAGGTGACCACCGGATTTTCACACCGGGGCAGCAGGGAGCAGAGCAGCGCATCGTCACAGTCCACCACCAGCTTTGCCCGGGGCGCCGCGGCAATGGCATTTTGCACTTTCTCAAGTATCAGCTCCACCTCTCCGAACCGATCCAGCTGATCCCGGAACAAATTGGTCAGGATCACGCAGTCGGGCTGCAGCAGAGGCAGGATACCGGCGGAAGCATTTTCATCCACCTCCAGGCAGACGTAATCCCCCTTCAGACAGCCCCGCCGGTCAAAGGCAAGGGCCAGGGCGGAAAGAACGCCATTCAGCATATTAGCCCCAGTTCGGTTGATGACCACGCGACTTCCTTCTGTCTCCAGAATGCAGCACAAAATGCTGTTAGTCGTAGTCTTTCCATTGGTGCCCATTACCACAAAAATCGGTTTTCCCTGCCTGCGAACCGCCTGCGCCAGATGCGTTAAAATCTCCGGCTCCACCAGCCGGGCAACATAGCCGGGCAGAGCCGCTCCGCCTCCCTTTTTCCACTTTCTGAGCCACCAGCCCGCCAGTTTCGCAGCGTGAATCGCAAGCCGGGTGCGCAGAGCCAGCCCTCCGTTTTCTCCTCTGTTCCCTTCCGCATTTGACAATTCCACATTTGCTCCCATTATGACATTTCCCCTTTCCAAGATATACGGGCAGTATAACAGGCCCATGTATCCGGATTGAATCATGTACAGGCCCATTTTTTCAGTTGCAATTGTACGCACAAATATCCACATTCTCTATCAGAAGCGCGACATTAAAAAAATATTCTCCGATTCTAATTGACGCTTTGGCAGGATCTAAAGTATAATAAATTAGATTATACACAAATCCATATTATGGAGGAAAGGGGCTGCACAGTGAAACAATTTTTTGGTATGAGCCAACACGGAGATCTGAGGGAAGCGCTCCGCAGTTTAACTGCACCTCAGTTCATTATGCTGCTGTCCAATGACAGGCAGTTCGAGGCCCATGTAAAAGAGCTTCAGGAGCTTTATCCGGCAATCCCCAGCATTGGATGCATTGGCATGGCTTATGATACAAGAGTCGTTGAAAACGGTGTCGCGGTTATTGCATTTTCAGACGGCGTCACTGCAGCGGCAAATGTATTAGAAGAAGTATCCGTCATGCCTGTCAAATACATCGAACGCTTAGAACAGGATATAAAAGCCGTAAATGGCTCACAGAAAGATACGGTATGCATTGACTTTTGCTGCGGAAACGATGCCTGTGTGCTTACAACACTTCACACAGCATTAAAGCGCAGGAATATTTCCCTTGTAGGCGGAACCGGAGGCGAGGGCAGGGTTTCCGCAAACGGAAGGATTTACAAAGACGCGGTAGCTTATGGACTCATCCGCAATAACAACGGAAGAGTGAAGGCTTACAAGGAAAATATTTACCACAAGATGGGCGATTATCGCTTTATCGCTTCTAAGACAGACAAGTCCAAGTACATAATCGGCGCACTGAACGGACGGCCTGCCAAACAGGTATACGAGGAGATCCTCCATGTTACAGATCGGGAGATCCTGACACAGACCTTCAAAAATCCTTTTGGCAAAGTCAATGGTGATGATATTTGCATTATTTCCATTAAAGAAGTGCAGGGAAATGCTTTGGCATGTTTCCGTCAGGTCAATGATTCCGATGTCCTCATTATGTTGGAATTAGGTGACTACAAGCAAATTGTAAAGAATACAATTGCGACAATCCGACAGGATTTCCCACGGATTTCGGCTGTCTTTTCCGTAAACTGCCTGTTCCGCTACAAATTATTCAGTGAAAATCAGTATATGGGCGAGTATCTCCGGGAAATGAGCGCCCTGGGCCATCACGCCGGACTTGTAGGCTATGGTGAACATTACAACAACCGATTTGTAAACCAGTCCATGACCTGCGTGGCCTTTGAGTAAGGGGGGAAGCAAATGTTTTTTCAAAAAAAGGCACAAACACAGCCGGATCCGCCGCTTCAGGGAAGCAATCTGTATCCGGTATCGTATGTTATCAACAATCTGGACGAATACAAGGATATACTCATACAAAACGAAGTTGCATCCCTGCAGGAACTGAGCATGGTGAGCAGTTCCTTTGACAGCGTCCTTACAGAAGCGGAGAATTTTCAGGACAAACTGCAGGATTTCGGACAGACCTTCTCCAATATTGAGCAGACTTCCCGCAATTTTGATGCGGTAAAGGAAGATATCGGCGGGTCCGTTTCACAGGCGCAGGAAGAGGTGGAAGAGCTGAAAAGCAGTTCTTTGCAGGTGGAGTCCCGGTTTCATGAAATGGCCAGCACTTTTGCGGCCCTGCTTTCCTCAGTAGATGAGATAAAGCGGTATATGAGCAAAATCGTATCTATTGCCGAGCAGACCAATATCCTTGCGCTGAACGCTTCCATTGAGGCGGCTAGGGCCGGTGAAGCAGGTAAAGGCTTTGCTGTCGTGGCTGTGGAGGTAAAAAAACTGGCAGATGAAATCAAGGAAATGGCAGGAGAGGTAGACACCAGTCTGGGCGATGTTCAGGCTGGCACGGATCAGCTGAGCAGCAGTATCGACACTTCCCAGGAAGCCCTGAGCCAGAGTATCGATAAGGTCAACGAAACGTATGAAATGTTCGATCAAATCACCCAGGCCGCAGAGGGGGCCACTGCTGTACAGTCGGAAATTTCTCAGGCAATCGCGAATTCGGAGATTGCGCTGCAAAGTCTTCAGGCTTTCTTTGAACAGATCAAGGAACAGTATCAGCAGGTCGTAATGCATATTAATAAAGCCAGCAAGCTGGGGACTACCAAGAGCGCCATGTTTGAGGATATCGACAATATGATGTCTCAAATTGTGCCCATCCTGCAGGAAAAATTCCCTGGCCAGATATAGAAAGCGTAAATTTAAAAAGGGCGAATCCATATCGCCCTTTTTTGCTGTGTGCCCGTATGGTTATTTTGCAGGATTCCCTTTCGGCTTGTACTGCTCCTCGCCGGTCTCAATAAAGAGAACAAAATCATTGATGTCCTTGTCGCTCCAGCCTGCCGCTCTGAGACCTAAAATCAATCTTGCTACTTCTGACATATTCATATCCTTATATCCCCTCCTTTTCAGTTTGCCTATAGTGTACTGGCCATCCGGTCTGATCTCCTGTTTTCATTGTACCATACATTCTTTTGCCTATGCCAGACATATTCTGTATCATCCGGCGTTTCTGTATAACGCTGCTGCAGATCTTCCTGTTTTTTCATCTGCCATAATATTGGAGAATTTCTGTCCTGCCCGCCCTTACGACGTCCGCTATTTCCACAGCTTTTCCGGATACAGCCCCTTATCCTTCATGGACTGGAGGGCAGCTGTCACCGTTTCCTTGTCCTTGCGGTAGGTTACGCCGTACCATTTGTCGTGGCAGGGGAGGATGGTTACTGTGGCTTTGCCCTCTTTTACCAGGGTATCCGTGACCAGTGGAAGATAATATTCGCCCTTCAGCGGGTTCTCTGCCAGAATCCTTTCCATCTGCTCCGGCATCCGCTGTTCCATTTCCTCCATCATGCTCTTAGTATATCCCCAAAAGTTCATAGAAACAGTGGCATCCCCCGGCAGCACATGCCAAGTTTCTCCCTCGTCCTCTGTATAGGCAATTCCCTCCGGCCGCCTCATGATTTTCGTCCGCTCATTTACCGCCGCCAAAGTTCCGTCCGCTGCAACTTCACATACGCCCCGGGCAACGTGGCCGTTTTCCGTAATGGTATTTTCCAGTTTGAATCCCACCATGCAGTAGGAATAGGTTTCCCCGTCCTCATGAGTCTGCAGGAAGTCGTAAATGCTCTGAAAACCTCCCGGTCCATAGTAGTCATCGGCGTTAATAACCGCGAAGGGGCCGTCGATGAGGCGCCTGCAGCTCAAAATCGCGTGAGCTGTGCCCCACGGCTTTTCCCGCCCCTCTGGAATCGCAAAGCCCTGGGGGATATCGTCCAGCTTTTGGAAGGCGTATTCCACCTTCAGGTGTTTTCCCGCCCTGCTGTCGATGAGCTCCCGAAAGTCAGCTTCCATTTCTTCTTTAATTACAAATATGGCCCGCTTAAAGCCTGCCATCATGGCGTCGTAGAGGGAAAAGTCCAGGATGATTTCCCCCTGGTTGGTAATCGAGTCCATTTGCTTCAGGCCGCCGTAGCGGGAACCCATGCCCGCTGCCATTATGATCAATGTTGGTTCTTTCATGCTTGCTCCCCTTTTCCTTGTAAAGTCACGGTTGTAACGGTTTTTCTATTCTGTATTGCATCAAATTCATGACATTCTGTGTCACTATTATACGATAAAACCCGGATGGGGGCAAGGGGCGGGCGGGATTTGCCGGCACTAGCATAGCCTGAGCGACCTTTATCGCCAAATTACCGAAAAATTTTGTATTTCTTAAATGAAGCGGATAAATATGTTGTTCCTGTCGCTTGTCTGAAAGACTGAAAACTGACCGGCTGCAGGAGATTCAATCTTCAAAAATGGATCCGCCTGTGCAGAGCCTCCTGATGGCCTCCGCGTAAATATCCCGCAGCTTGAGAAGATCCTCCACCAGAATGTATTCGTTCTTTTTGTGTTCCGTCGCTTCCCGGCCCGGAAACAGGGGGCCGAAGGCGATGATATTGTCCATGGCTCTAGCGTAGGTTCCGCCGCCCATGGTCAGGGGTTCGCTGTTATCTCCCGTTTTTTCCCGGTACACGGCAAGGAGCGTTGCTGCCAGGGGGCTGTCACAGGAGGAAAATACAGGCTTTAAATAATCAATATGTTCTATGGAGAGGCCGTATTCCTCAGCAGCGGCTTTCAGCTTGTCCAGGACTGGCTGCTTACCGATTGTGACCGGGCAGCGGATATCCACAGAAAGGGATGCTTTCTGTGCGTCCGCGCGGATCTTTCCCGCATTGAAGGTCAGCCTGCCGCTTTCCTCGTCCTCAAAGTCGCAGCCAAGCCTTTGGCCATGAAGATCCTGGCCGATTTTTTCCTCATAAAATTGGATAAAGCGCTTCATTTCCTGGGAAATCGCCAGCTGATCCATCTGTCCGTAGAGCCTATTCATTGTCTTGGAAATGGCGTTTTTCCCTTCCCATGGGACGCTGGCATGAGCTGCTGTGCCCTGCTCGTCGGCAAGGGGAGAGGTCTGGCCCTCCATCCAGGCTCTGCAGGTATCGGGAACTGCGTTGGAAGCTTCGCCCCCTGTTATGTTCAGCTTGTTTTCCTGCTGAAATTCCATTACAAAGTCCAGCTGCAGGATCCCCATTTCCGCATACACCAGCGGGAAGTCCGCGTCCGGCGTAAAGCCCATGGCAGGGCACTCTTCTCTGGCCGTATAGTAGTCCATATCTTCCCAGTCGCATTCTTCGTCTGTGCCGAAAATGATACGGACTCTTTTTGGAAAATCAAAGCCTTCATCCATCAGGCTTTTTATCGCGTGTATGACTGCTGCGGCAGGGCCCTTGTCGTCAACCGCGCCCCTTCCATACAGTTTTCCATCGTGGATCTCGCCTCCATAAGGAGGGTAGTCCCATCCGCTTCCCTCCGGGACAACGTCTAGGTGGCAGAGAATGCCGATCATTTCATCGCCGCCGCCCACTTCCGCATAGCCGGCATAGCCATCGCAATTTTTTGTTCTCATTCCCATGGATTCACAACGGGAAAGCGTGTATTCGAGGGCCTCGGCGATACCCCTTCCAAAGGGACGGCCCGGAGAGGGCACATAGCTGCCCTCTCCATCATGTTTCACGCTTTTTATGTTTATGAGCTTTTGCAGAGTTTCGATGCACTCGGTTTCGTATTTGTTCATGCTTGCCTCCTATTTTATGAAAAATATTGCCGGAAATCAATTGCTGTGCTTTTGATCCTGTTGGAATCGCCCATTTCGATAACCAGCTCCAGCATTTTCATTCCCACTTTCATAGGTTCTATCAGCTGAATATGGCAGCCCTTGCTTTTCAGTTCCTCCCTTACACCGTCCGCTACAGAGTTCATACCAGTACAGCCCAGCACTGCCGCATAAATGCCTTCCTCTTCAAACTCCGCGCAGCTGGCTGTTATTCGTTCTACAAGGGTATCATGATCCAGATCGAGAACCGTCATGTTTACCATTTTAATACTGCTTATCAGCTGGGTCAACCCATGTTCCGCAGCCTTTCGCTCTTCACAGCGGATGCCGTAGGGATCGGTTGAGATTACACCAATTTTTTCGCTTATTGTCGCTGCGTAATGCATGGCCGGCACATAGGGACCCATTACCGGAATCCTCGATATTTCGCGGGCCGCTAATACTCCCGGGTCATCAAAGCAGTTGATAAAGATACCGTCGTAGTTTTTATCCTGTATTTCAAAGACCTTTTCAACAATGTGGGCGCCGTTGATGATATCCTGGGTCACGGTTTCAACGGAAGGAAAGCCGGCTGATATCCTTTCAAACTCAAATTCCGTATCCTGCCTCAGATGCTTTTTCAGATAAGCGGCATCCTGTTTCAAATATTCTTTCCTTACTCCAACAACCGGATCGATAATTGCGATTTTCATTCGTTTTTCCTCCTATTTTTCTGAAAAGGGAATATAGTCCACATCATAGCCAAAGCTTTTCGGCCCGAAGACTTCCAGGCCTCTTTTCGTTGTCCACTGCTGCGGAGCCGGAAGGGCGAAAACCACCAGCCCCTGCCCTTCCTCGTAAAACGGGTTTGTCACCGGTACGCCATGGGTGTTCAGGACGCAGATCAGATCGGGGACCGTCACATCGACGTTCCCGTCTCTGTAGGAAATGATGTGTTCGTTTTGGAACGAGACTTTGTATTCATGTCCCTGGAAATCGCCGGTTCCCTCCAGTGTGACGTCGCCTACTGGAAAGCCGTCAACCGTATCCCATGAAAAGGCTTTTACGTCTCCTCTGAACAGGATCTTCCCTCCTGCTGCTTTTGTAATAGCTTTTGCTGGATCCCCCCCCTGTTCATTGGCTTCTCTCAGGGCCTTCCCCACATTCAGGGCCTGGGTCAAAGTAGCGGGGATTACACTTTTTTTGAGGGTCTTTCCGTCTGCCGGGTGATCCGTAACGCCGATCATGTTTTTGCTCACGCAGGCCATGGCCCGGACCAGCTTTTCCGCTCTGAAATCGTCTACTACGTGGTTCAGAACTGCCGTATCGCCAAAAGGTGTGGCAACTGCCATTGGCTGAATCGGAACATCGTTAATGTAAAAGGTGCTGTGCTGAAGCTCGGGCACGGATCGGCCGGAAGGATCCGCGTCAATGATGGGTTTTCCCATGAGAGCCGCCACATGAAGGGCATCCGCCGTGTTTTCCCCGCCTAATTCAGTAGCGATGACACCGTAAAAGGGTTTTCCAAAATACTCTTCCAGAATCTGAAACGAACGAACCGCTTCCGTCACATCCATCTCCGGCAGTCCTGCATATTCCTGTTCTTCCGCTTCAGTCATAGGCGATATGGATCCGCATACATAGGGGCAGGCCACCATTTCTTCATCCGGCACCTCCTCCAGACTGGAAAGAATAAATTCCCGGCCCGCTTTAAAGTCCTCTTCCATGATACTCAGACCGCCTTCCAGACTTCCGCCACCGCCTGTGCCCAGGACCGTGCATCCGTATATGATATCGATTATTTCCTGCTTGGTAAGTTTTCTCATTTTTCTTCTCCTTATTACTCTTTCGATATATTGATTTCCGCAAGTGAAACCGTTTGTGGCTGAGGCATCACTTTTCTGACTACGATAGTCACAATAGCCGAAATAATGATGCTGTTTACGCTTACTACGCCGAATGGGATCAAGAGACCTCCTGCCACGCCTGCGGCAAGCGCGATTATTCCCGGCCAGTTGACGCCTTTTGTCGGGCTCCAGTTTTCCGACTTTCCCCTGCCTAGGAGGAAGTAATCCACCAGCATTACACCGGCAAAGGGGGCAATTACGACACCCAGGTAGGTCAGGAACTGTTCAAAGTAGTAGATGATTTCAAAGGTACCCACGACAGTCCCGATGATTCCGCTGATCAAGGTTACCTTCATCCGATGTTTATCGCTGCATCTGAATACTTTGATCAAGCCAAGCCCAGCCGAATAGGCATTGGATGAATTGGCAGGCCATGTGGAAAGGATCAAGCTGAGAAGTCCCAGTACGGGGATCCCCAGACCTATAAATATAACGGTCAAATCTTCCGATCCCGCTGCTATGGCAAAGACGGCTCCCGCCCACAGTAGAATTACACCAACCGGCAGAATTCCAATGAATGAGGCCTTGAATACATCCTCCCTTGTTCTCTGATATCTCGTATAATCGGCCGAAAGGACAGCACCTATGATGAAGCCGCCGATTACCATATCAAGCCCGGAAATGATAGTCACGTTGTCAGAAGCCGGAACAAACTGCTTCAGTGTATCCAATCCTTCTCCCGATAATACGATGAACAAGCCTGCGACTGTAACTACGCACATGATGGGAACCGCTATCATATTCACATATTTGAGAGCGTTAAAGCCGATTACTGCTGTGGCAAACATCACGATCCCCCAGAGGATAATGGATACCTTAACTGGAATGTCGATTCCAAAGCATTCTGCCATCAGGCCGGAGAACGCCGCCCCGCAGATATTAGTGTTGATGGCAAACCAGCCGATGCAGCTTATAGAATCAGCAATCGAAACAATAAACTGACTGCCCCGATCCCCAAAGGACTGAGTCGCTGCTACAATGGACGGGACTCCCAGATCCGAACCCATGATCCCCTGCGCCCAGCATATGATCACAACTATCAGATATCCGATGAACCCCGTTACAATAATTTGTGTTAAGGTCAGTCCATCGATCATGAGACTTCCCGTCCACAGGCTTGTAGCGGAAACCATGAACCCCGCCTGAATCAGGGTAACGGATATCCAGTGCTGCCGCTCGCCGGGCGGTACTGGGCTTAATGCAATACGCTCAACTGCTGACGCTTTCTTTTCCGTCATGTTTAACCTCTATTCTTTTTAATTTTTCAAAAACTAACGAATTTTTCTACTCTTTTATTTTAAAACATGGCGGCTCCGTCTTTCCTCATGATAACCGAAAAAATACATGCTCATTTTTGTAGAAATCACGAAAAAATGCACCGGTTTGCTGCAAAACGTGATAAAATATACAAATATGAAAGGAGTTTTCCCATGGCAGTAACGATTTCAATGATTCTTTCCCTTCCTTCATTCAGAGATGCGGTTGTGCTGACGGGCTTTGATTACCTGGACAATATCGTGACCCAGGTTTCAACTGCGGACGCACCCATTACAGATGCAGATTATGCTATCTCCAAACCCGGGGATTTTTATCTTTCGGGGTTTTACTTTGGCGGCCACAGCGTGGAAAGTATGATCCAGTATCTCAACCCAATGGCAGCTACACATTCCAGCGGCGTCTGCATTTTGGACGAATACGTCAGCGGGCTTCCGGAAGAAGTTCTCCGCTATTGCAACGATCACAGGCTGCCCATTATCCTCAACAGTGCAAAGGTTCCCTATGCCCAGGTGATACGGGAGATCATGGAGCTGATTATTGCCGACGGTCAAAACATGCTCCTTGAAAGCGAATTTGCCTCCATTGCCGCTGATACCATCGACGAAAAACGAAAGCTGGCGATTCTCAAAAACCTCAACCCCCATTTTCAGGCCAATCTTTCGGCCTTTTACATTTATTTCAAGGAAGGAAGCCCTGCGGATCATGCGCTCTATGAGTTTTTCAACAAGGATATCCTCTGCTCAGCCCTTTACTTTCAAAACGGACTGATCGGCCTTGTTTCCTACGGTGATGCTCCTGAACCAGCAAGCTCCCGCATCGCTTATTACGCAGGCAGCCTCCCTTCAAGCGATCGCATACTCGGCATGGGTCTCAGCGAGCCCTTTATCAAGCTCCATAACATATCAAAAGCCCTGAATCAGGCAATTCTGGCGGCAAAAGTATCTCTCAAGCGGCAAAAAGGGACGTTGATTAAATATGAAGAACTGGGCGTTATGAAGCTGCTCATGCTTTTGTCGGATCACGCGGAGCTGGAGGAATTTTATGAAGATATTATTTTAAGTATAAAGGATTACGATGCCAAAAACAACTCCCAGCTCTATGAAACCATGTGCGCCTATATCAAGTGCCATTATCAGTACCGGGAAACGGCAAAATCCATGTTTATCCATGAAAATACGGTCCGATACCGCATCGGAAAGGCCAAGGAGATGATAGAGAAGAAAGCTCCGGACGATGATTTCCGGGAAACCTTTTCCATTGCTCTCAAGTGCCAGGATATCCTCAGCATTTATTCTGGGGAGAGGTTTGATGTGTGAGGCCGGTCGGCCCTTATTGCCAAATCAATGAAAAATTTTAAGCCAAATTACCGAAAAATAATTTGCCAAATTGCCGAAAACAACGCATGGCTTTTCAATACAAAACCGGAGCGAAGCTGTTTTCTCTCCCCTCCGGTCTTTATGAGCAGCAAAGCAGGCTGCATTTACATTGTCCGATATTAAATTGTACTTAGAGCCTGCTATTTAACTATGGTACTCATTTAAAACCTTGAAAGTATCGCACTTACAGGCATTGTATGGTGGAATAGAAATGCATGAAAAACCTTGAAAAAAGCCAAAAGCCCTTGCACCTAAAGGAGCATCCTATGTATATCAAAGAGCAATTTCACCAATTCAGCCTGTCGGATTTCAATCAGCCAATCGGATTCAAGATGAATCCGGAAAACCGCTGGATCCAAAAAGCAGCTGCCATTCCGTGGCCTGCCATAGAAGACCGTTATGCCGAACTCTTTCCCAGCGGCACGGGTATGCCGGCTAAGCCTTTGCAAATGGCACTCGGCTCCCTGCTCATCCAGAAGCAATACGACTATTCGGATCGGGAGCTGGTTGAGCAGCTTACGGAGAATCCGTACTACCAGTATTTCATTGGTCTTCCCGGATATCAGCCGGAGCCACCGTTTGTACCGTCGCTGGTGGAATTTCGAAAGCGTAAATTCCCAAAGTAAATTCTAGTGGCACCGGAAGTTGCGTTTAGTCTGAGAAAGAATTTTGCCCGTTTTTTCTAAAGGGTAGTTTGATATACCGGAACGATTATTCCACGGTGCCCTTGACAACGAGCCTCCGGCAGCATGGGTTTATGACGTGAGCGGATGGGCCCTGACAGGGGCCTCTCCATCATAGCAAATAGCTTACCATACTACCGCTCATTGTCAGGGGCCTTTCGCGGCATAAGTCGTTCCTGTAAGCTTCCTATCGTGAAGTTTCCCAGATTAAATTCTACCAGAAAACCGTCTCAGACTAAATTCTACTGCAAATTCCAGTCTGGAAGTTACTTTGGGAATTTACACAGCTTGTAAATATATGTAATTCACAAAAATAACGGTTGAAAATCCCTGAATCGTATGCTATCATATATAGAAAGAGTACCCACTCCAAAGGTGGATGCTCCCGAGTTAAGTGATTGTCCTTACGGACACCGCCTATCCCGTGTAGCAGGCAGGATAGGCATTTTTTTATTATGTAGGAAATATCGTTTACGATATTGACGGAATATCAACAAAGCCTACCTCTGCAAGAGAATCGGCGAAGCCGACTTTGTTCTTTCTTCTTACTGTTTCTCTGATCGAGAAAGGTCAGAAACGCGATGGTCAAACTGCTTGCAGAAATCAGCATGCTGATTATCCCCATGAATATCATAATAATATCCGCAGCCCCATATTACGCACCTCCCTTCCTATGTAGGCCCGATTCCTCAGGCTTCAAGGCTCGCGAGAATGCCACCCTGTCAATGGGTACTTTCCTAATGGCTGTTGCCGTATGTCTATCATATCATTTATAATATGAAATTTCAACTATTTTTGTTATTTTTTTACTTTTATTAGTTTGTCCCTGAGCTTGTCGATTCTAAAGGCCTCGACAATGCAGGGGCCGCCGCAACTTTCTCTGATCGATAAGATTTTTTTCACAGAAAAAGAGCGGTGGCAAAGCCCGCTCCCTTCTTCATTAATCGTTATTATTTGGTTTTTTCCGCCCCTTTACTACTTTTATACACTCTATTATTTTATCACCACTGTAGCCTTCCGCTCTTAACCAGTCGCCCAGGTTTAAAATTTCCTTTGCTGTCATTTTCATTACCTCCATCTGCTTTCTCCTGTCGTCCGCCAGACGCTTGTCCCCGGCGCTTCCTTGTGTCTCTATTATACATCTTTTTAAGCGCTTGATAAAGCAATATCCGCAAACGAAGGGGGCAAACCGCCTATCTTAAAACTCAATTGCCAGAGCCCGAACCGGTGAGCCGTCCGCGTCTTCGATTTTCAGCGGAGCCGCAAGAAAGAAGGTTTCCTCCGGCAGATCCCATGCACCCACAAGCCCCAGGATGCACGGGATTCCGGATTTTTGGAATATGTAATCCGGGAGTTCCAAATCTGCCGGCACAATATCCATCCCATCACGGGGATCTCCAAACATAGGGGCATCAATCGCAAAAGCTTTGATTCCCCGCTCCAGCAGATAGTTCGCGGATTCTACTGTAATAAAGGGGCTTTCCCAAGTATAGTTTTCTTCCCTGATGCGTTTGTCCCAGCCTGTGGCAAGGATGCAGATATCGCCTCTTTCCAGCTTGTCAGCCCCTGCTGCTCTCAGCATTTCCGGTGTGATAGCGTAAAAGGGCTGTTCCCCGCAGGGAAGCCGCAGTACCTTTGCCTTTCCCGCGATTTTTTCAAGCTCTATGCTGTCCGCGCATTCGCCATCATCCCACCAGTGTTTTGCACATTCCAGATGCGTACCCGTATGGGAAGTCAATATGTGCTCTTTTGTAATGTATCCGTTCTCCTCAACGGTTGCCAGATATCTGCTCTGATACGGAACATAGGGCGTTCCGTAATACCACAGTTCTTCATTAATTGCTGCTGATAAATCATATATTTTCAATTTTACATTTCCTCGCTTTCTGATCCGTATCCTATTCCAAAACCTGGTATTATATTAGCCTCTTCCCCGGTAAGTCACATTTTTATCCAAGGGGTAAATGGGCCTGCGTATTTCTTTGAATTCTCCCAGCTTTGTTACATCGGGATTTGTTACACCGATACTGTCAATGGTGAGGAATTCCTTTACCATGTCCTTGTAAACCATTCTGTAGGATTCTCCCAGGCCTTTTCCCACGAGGATTTTATACTGCATGACATCCATATCCAAATACTGGAAGATGTTGATCATCTCGGTGCATGTTTTATTGGCCGTAACCACGATGTGAATGCCTTTATGCTCTACTACCGCAATCTTTCCCGGGTTCTGCAGATCGGCTTCGTTCCAGCAGGAAAGGGGAAGCTTTCCTTCATGAAGCTTTACCACTTTACCTGTGATTTCCATGGACTCGCCATGCCGCTGATCCGTTTTTCCTCCTAAGACTCCGTTCACCAGATTGCCTTCCCCTGCCTCAAAGGCCAGAGCTACGAATTCAGAATCGTAAATTGTCATTAATGCGGCAGAATCCGCCCCTTCCTGAATCAGCTGCTGCAGGATGTATGTTCCGTCTGCCGGTCCACCGCCCATGGGATCGTCCGCTTCATCAATAAAAGCGCATATCCCATCCGTCCGCTTTGCAAGCTCAAGGGCTTGTTTTACGGGGACAGTCTGGACAAAAAAGCTCTCCTTTTGCTCCCAGAAGTATTCTGCCATTTCCGCCGCAATTTCGTCTGCGCGTTTTTTGCAGGCCTCTTCTGCCACAACCACGGCTGAAGCGCCGGCATTTTTTGTATCGGAGCCGTAAAATCCGGCAAATGGGGAAACGTTTATGATCCCCTCTTCCTCTTCATATTGATAAGCCTTTTCCATAATAGGCTTCATTGCTCCGATGGAGGTGTCAGTTGAAATTGCCGGCAAAAGAAGCGGCGGCTGTTCATATGTGCAGTAGGGCTTTACCGTTCCCTGAACGACTTTGTCAAGCAGTGCAGCTGCCTCATATTCCCGTTCGTACTGGTCGGCATGGGGCTGGGTATTGTAGCCGAAGATGCCGTTAACCGTTGTAATCATATCCTGTGATATATTGGCGTGAAGATCGTGCACTGTCATAATAGGGATTTCCCGCCCAATAGCTTTGCGGATGGTTTTTAGGATATCGCCTTCACAGTCGGAAATTTCCTCCGATACAATCGCACCGTGCAGATGCAGCAAAATGCCGTCTGCGTGCTCCTTTTTTAAAGGGTCGCACAGCTGCGCTTTTATCAGCTCATAAGTCTCCTTTTCTATGGGCCCCGCAGGTACGGCAAAGGCGGTTACAAGGGGAAGAATCTCCCAGCCCTTTTCCTCCGCGTAATCAATAAATCCTCCCAACACCCGCTTGTCGTGGCGGTGTCTATCTACCAGCTCCTCCGGCTTTGTGTAGATAAATTCCTCAAACTTCTGCAAATTAATGATTTCCGAGCTAAAACTGTTTCCTTCGTGTACAAATCCTCCGATCGCAACTCTCATGATTTCCTCCTTTTTCACTTCACTTATTCATTTTTATCCCCTTAAAGCATTCTCTTTTTTCGAAATCCGTTTTAATTCCATAGCCATGCAGACAACAGCCACGATACATGCCAGAATATCAGCAAAAGGCTGGGCCATCCATACGCCGCTGAGTCCGAACAGCTTTGGAATCACAAGCAGCATGGGCACTGCGAAGATCAGCACTCTTGTAGTGGAATTGAGTATTGCCAGTTTGTTGTTTTCAATCGCAATATAATATCCGCCCACCAGCGTTGCTACGCTTCCAAAGGCAAAAGCCAGAATATAAATCCGCATCGCGGATACCGTAATATCGGTAAGCTCGCCTGTTCCTCCAGCAAAGATCGCCACTACTGGCTTTGCTGCCAGCAGCACGACAATCTCCATGGCCAGCAGCGCTATAAAGCTCTGGATAACCCCAACCTTCAGCAGCTTTTTCAGCCTTCCATTTTCACCCGCCCCATAGTTGACGCTGGCAATGGGCTGAATGCCCAGTGTCAGGCCGCCGCTCACCAGACCGTTCATCACATAAGTAATGTAAGCGTTAAAGATTCCAAATGCCGCAATATGCAGATCCGTTCCGCCATAGGCAATAATTTCTCTGTTGATAATAACTGTTGTGATAAGTGGGCAGAAGTTAAAGAGCATCATGGGAAAACCAATTTTAATGGATTCCCAAAGGTAATCAGCTCTCAGCCGCAGGTTTTCTTTTGACAGCTGAAATGGGTTTTTTGTTCCCTGAAGATAAGGAACCAGAAATACAGTTCCCGCAATACCGGTTACAAAGCTTACTGCGGATGCTGCCGTTGCAATCCCCATTTTGAAAACCAGAACATATTCTGCTGCAATAGCTCCAATGCCGGCGGCAATGAAAAAAATCATCGCCACGCGGGGCTTTTCCGCCAGCCTGCAAAAGTAATACGCGATCTGCCCCAATACGCTCAGCGGCAGACAGGAAAAGAATACAAGGGCATAGGATCTGGCGTATGGCAGGATAGCGTCCGTTGCCCCCAGAAACCGCAGCAGCGGGTTAATGCAGGCAATACATACTGCCGAAATGATTACCGAAACAACCAGGCCAAACAGCAGCACTGTTCCATAGACATTTCTGGCCTCATTGCTCTGCCCCTGCCCCAGCTTGATCCCCGCCAGAGTAGAAGCTCCGACACCAAGCATTGCGCAAAGCCCCATTGCGAAATACATCATTGTAACGCATACTCCAATAGCGCCTAACGCCAATTCACCCACACCATTTCCCATCATGATTCCGTCCAAAATAACCGCCAAACAGGAAAAGCCCACACCAGCACAGGCCATGAGCCCGTATTTCCAAAATAATTTGGTTATCCCTCCCCTCAGCAGTTCCTTGCTTTCATTCAAGGTCCTTTCTTCCGACATATGAACACCTCCCATCGTTCGTCGCAAAGCGCAGCTTGTTTTGTTATTTAAAAGTATACTATTTTCTGAAAATTATCTAAATTGTTCAAAATACTGAAAATTCCCGCAGTTCTTGTCCTTCTTGCCCTTTCTATAGTCCTTTTGTACACCATATTTGCGTTTTTTTGTATACCAAAAGGAAGAAACGCAATGTTTCCCCCATGAAAAAAAGCGGTCTCCTTTCTATAAGGATATCCGCTTATCAGCTCTGCTTGTATCGGATTGTTTGGCTTGACGCAAATGCCCACAGCCTACACCTGGGAGGAAATCAATTTGATCAGTTCACCCCTGCTGGCGACCTGGAATTTTGAAAGAATGCTATACACATGTTTTTTGGCGGTGGATTGAGAAATACAAAAGACTTCGCTCAGATCATCGTTGGAATATCCCTTTAAAACATATGGTATGATTTCCTTTTCCCGCTGAGAAAGCTTCGCGTACTGTTTCATGGTTTTATAATCAAAAAAACGATTAGGCTGTTCGATCAGCAGACGCTTTATCATGTACTCCAAATGACCGATGAACAAGTCGAGAATATACAAATCACGGTTAGAAAGCATACCATTTTTGTCATCCCGAAAGATGGTAATGCAGACGATCAGCGAGTTTTCCAGTTTTAAAATCAGTCCGCCGCTGTATTTTATACCCCGCGGCAGGAGCCAGTTCCGGTACATATCCGTTTTCTGCTTTTGCTCTTCCCGAATCAAATCACTGTCCCGGTATGAAGTGGATTTTGGAAAGCTCAATACCTCATTGGTATAATCCTGCTCCGCGTATGTTTCGTTGTATTCCCGAATAGTATCTTCATCCATGTTAATCGCCGCGTATTGCTGCTCCCGCACAGTGTAGCCGTTGTCTATAATTGTAAAAATCGCAGAGTGGAAGGGAATCAGCTTTCGAATCAGCAGCAGGAAATACTCACCCAACTGCCGCAGGCTATTTGCCGCATAAACTTCACGAATTACATCGTTAATAAATAACCATTCTTTTTCTGCCAGCATCAGCACCTACCTCCCTGATATGATAGGGATATTGTAACATGGCCCTTTGTCTAAAGCCAGCGGATTCAAGAATTCCTTTGCATGGATATTATTGGCCGCCCCAGTACATTTTTCATTCCAAAAAGAAAAGGCAGGAAACTGCCGATCCTCTCGGCTCCTCTGCCTTTTCTTCATCTGCCTCAGATACAGCTCTCAGGCGTTTTTCGATTCAGAAGCCTTCCCCTCAGCCTGATGTTTTTTCTCAAGGAGCGCCCCGTATTTTTCTTTTACAATATCGTCCCAGAGATCCGCGTCCCTGATGCCGCAGTCCTCGGGCTCAAACACTGGGTCAAGTCCCAGTTTTTTCTGCCGTTCATAGTCCTTGAGGAGCCTAGCCGCAATTCCAGACAGGATCAGCAGCGCGATGAGGTTGATCCAGCACATGATGCCGACGCCGATATCCGCTGTATTCCATGCTGCTGCCGAGGATCTTGTGGCGCCTACCAGCACGATGAGAATGAGAATAATGCGGAATACAAAGGTCATCAGCTTGCGGACGCCTTCGCTCTTGTTTTTCAGGATATAGGAAACGTTCATATCCGTGTACAGTACAAAGGAAAGCAGTGTGGTGAAGGCAAAGAAAAAGATTGCAATGGTAATAAAGATGGAGCCGACTCCCGAAAATGCGGAGTCTATGGCGCTCTGGGTAAATCCAACTCCCGCTGCCATGCCCGGAAGGTGTTCGGTAATCATTTCACCGGTTTTTTCATTTGTTACATTGTACATGCCGGTGGATAAAATCATGATGGCCGTGGCTGTGCAGACAAAGAGGGTATCCACGTAAACGGAAAAGGACTGGGCAAGGCCCTGCTTTGCCGGATGGGAGACTTCCGCGGAAGCGGATGCGTGGGCGCCTGAGCCGTAGCCTGCTTCGTTGGAATAGATGCCTCGTTTCACCCCCCACATGACCGTGCTTCCCCAAATGGCTCCATAAACAGCGTTCATTTTAAAAGCGCAGCTGAAAATAAGGCCGAACATGGACGGGATCTGCCGGAAGTTGATGGCCAGGATAACCAGGGCCAATAAAATATAGATAATTGCCATAACCGGTACGATCAGTTCCGCTACTCTTCCCAGTCTCTTGGCGCCGCCAAAGGCGACTACTGCTACGCAGACTGCCATTGCAAAGCCGCCGATCCATGGATTCAGATCAAATGCGTTATGTGCTGCATCGGCAAAGTTAAAGGCCTGAATCGTCGGCCCGGTGATGCCGTTGGCCAGGATGGCTGCCAGAGCAAAAATGGAAGCGAAGATCTTGGCCGCTCTGCTTCCGCCCATTCCTTTTTCAATGTAGTAAGCCGGACCGCCTTTGTATTCATCGTCAATGCGAATTTTGTAGGTCTGAGCCAGCGCGGATTCGGAAAAAGCGGTGCCCGCCCCGATAAAGGCAATGACCCACATCCAGAAGACGGCTCCCGGGCCTCCGAAGCAAATTGCTGTAGCAACGCCCGCAATATTTCCTACGCCTACGCGGCCGCCCAGGGCAAGGGCAAAGGCTTGAAAGGAAGACATTCCTTCTTTGCTGGTTCTATCTTCTCTCTTGCGATCCTTTCCCAGTAAAAAGTGCACCATGTCTTTGATCAGCCGGATCTGGGGAAACTTCATGCGAAGTGAAAAATAAAGGCCGGTTCCCAGCGCCAGAATGGTAAGGGGTACTGCCCATATGACATTGTACACCTGTGCGGTAAGGTTATCTAAAACTGCTGTCATTTTTGATTCTCCTTTCAAATCAAATTTGTGATAAAAATAAAGTAATGTATGAATTATCTTTATCATAGCAGCAGGCTTCAAAAAAACTCAAAAAAGCGCAAAAAGTGTCTGAATTTTTTCACATTTACTTTACATATGTTATTCGCTCTTTATCATACGCCCTTTTGCACATCCCGCAAAGCTACAGCAGAGATTTTCGGTACAGCAGCAGGCCTTCTATAAATTTTGCCACATTAACCCGCCCTTTTCCTACCCGGGTTCCTTTGATATAGTCCATTTCTTCCCGAATATTTCGGAAGTCAAAGACATAGCCGGCATAAGTCTGAAGGATCTCGTTTCCATAATCCTCAATTGCCAGAGCAGCCGCGTTAGACAGCCCCTTTTTCATGGCCCGCCGCATCCGCTGTTCCAAATTTTTAGGAAGCTCCTCCTTTTCTTCTGCCAGATGCACCAGGACTTCCCGGCTGTAGGATTTCTCATGGTCGATCAAATACTGGCATACGTGCAGAATATCGGCTGTCCCCTTCTCCCCCAGCATTCCCAGATTACCCAGGAGCAGATTGATCTCATAGAGACTGTCCTCCTGCTTTTCCGGCTGTTTTTCCGGTACTGGGCGTTCAGCCTCCGAAGCGTCAAATACATCCTTGATGTGGTTTACAAGATTGCCCATACGGATCTTTTCCGCAACATGATTGAGTACCTGTTCCACCTCAATAATATTGATGGGCTTTGTAATAAAAAATTCTACTCCAGCCTGATAAGCCTGCCCGATCATGTCTTTGTCCAGAACTTTGGAAATCATAATAAAGGTAATGTCCGGTTTTCGGGCCCTGACTTTTCCCACCAGCTCAATTCCATCCATTTTGCTCATCAGCAGATCGGCCAGCACAATGTCCGGGTTCAGTGCCAGAATGTCCTTCACCGCCTGTTCTGGATCCGTTTCATAACCGACCGTTTCTCCCAGCCCCCGGCTTTCCACAATGTTTTCCAAGGCCTTTACCATTCCTATTTCATCATCCACGATATAGTATCTCATCGGCTTCCTCCTCAAAAACAGTTTTCGGTATTTTTACAGTGAACTGTGTGAATTTACCTTTTTCGCTTTCCACCTGCAGGGTTCCGTGAAAGATGTCTTCCACATAATCTTTCACCAGGGTGAGGCCAAGACCCCGCTGGATATTCCCGGTCTGAGCATTGAATTTCGTCGAATATCCGTCAAAAAATATGGTCTCTAGCTGCTCCGTATCAAGGCCCGGGCCGCTGTCCCATACGGAGAGGACATAATGCTTTTCGTCCTCCTGCACGCTGAGAACAATATGGCCACCGCCTGTGCCTATGGCTTCTGCCGCGTTGAGCAGTAGGTTGCGCATAATGGACATGATTTTAAAATATTGGGGAACAAAGAATTCTGACTGTATGTTGACCGATAGCCTGGCGTTATACCCTCTCTGTTTCATGATACTTTCCAGACTGGATTTTTCGATTGCGGCAATTTCGCTGATGCTGAGCCCCCGTTTTCCAATATCGTCCAGAAACGTATCCTTCAGTACACTGATGATTCCCTGGTAGCCGCCTTTTACTTCATGGGCATTCTTGGAAATGTCCAAAGACTGGCTGCGAAGCTCTTTGGGAATATCCAGCTGTTCCATGGCTTTGTAGAGACTGTATGCCTGCCGCATGATGTCCTCAATTTCGGCTGCGTTTTTTTCCATCACATGCAGCTCACTTTCAAAGACAGAGGCCTGGACGGCAAGACGCTGAAATTCCCTGTCCTGCTCTCCTTTTACCAGCAGGTTGGAATAGGCTTCCATGGCAAGAAGGATGATCCGCAGCAGTAAGGTGCGGACCAGGGCGATGATAAACAGGGAAATGATGGTGCCTACGGTAAAGAGGAACTCCCCATGGATTAGGCTCCGCATGGACAGCTCCACTGCGTTGGATATGAAGTCGCAGGAAAAGGCTACATAAGGGAAATTGCGGATAGTGGACGGTTCTTTTACGATATATTTATAAATCAGGGTGTAGAGAATTCCGTAGGAGAAGAAAAAGGCCATATCCGGCAGGGTTCTGAGGGCGGTCAGGCCCGGGGAACCTTCTTCAATCATCATAAACAGCATCCTCAGCAGGGGCGAGAAAATTCCCGAGCAGACTGCGATGTACAGAGGCGACAGATCCTTGTAGCAGTAGATGAAGATGCCCATGACCAGAATCGACATGGCTATGATAAAGCCGTCTGTAATAAAATTAAAATGGATCTGGGCTGCTAATGATACGAATGTGGCGATATATACGGTCTTTTTCAGCTTCATCATCAATTCCTCCCGGGGCTGACAGGGTCTAAAGGCAGCGGATGCTGCATATAGAATATCTCTTTCTGTCTTTCAATTTCTTTTCTGAGCTGTTCTTTTGTGGGCAAATAAGTCAGATATTTTGACATAAACAACCTTTCATTTTCATGCAGCACCGAATAGCGCGCAATATCCTCACTTGTTTCGCTGCAAAGAAGAAGGCCAATAGTTGGATTATCCCCCTCTTTGCACTTCAGCTCATCATACATACGGACATACATATCAATCTGTCCTACATCCTGATGTGTTATAGTTCCCATCTTCAAATCGACCAGCACATAGCATTTTAATTCTATATTGTAAAAAACCAAATCAATATAATAGTCTTGTGTATCCGTAACAATATGCTGCTGCCGCGCTACAAACGCAAATCCCTTGCCCATTTCCATAAGAAAATCCCGAATATGTGATAAAATCGCTGATTCAAGGTCGCTTTCAAGATAAGTATCCTCATTCTTAAAGCCTAAGAATTCAGCAATAATTGGGCTTTTTAATAACTCCAATTTATTTTTTTGAAATTCATTCGATTTTTGTCTCATCTCTTCCATTATATTTTCTTTTTTAGGAGACTGCAAAAGCCTGTAATAATATTGTGTACCTATATTTCTATCTAATGTTCTTGTACTCCAACCTTCATTTGCCGCTTCTTTCATATACCACATACGCGCATCATCATCCGCAACGCGTAATAATGAACGAAAATGTGTCCAGTTCAAATTTGGAACGCATGCGTTCCAAATTTGAATATCAGGAAATAGCAAGTAAAATTTACGAAAACTTCTCAGGTTTCTTTCAGAAAAACCATTTCCGAATTCTTCAATTAACATATCCGATAAATATGCAAGCAGCTTTTTTCCATATTCAGCTCTGTGTGCACCATGCTGCTCTTCTTCAACAATTCGCTTCCCTACATGCCAGTAAGTAAATACCATTGCCTGACTGGCAGCATTGTAAGCATTTTCTCTTCCTGATGAAATAATATCTTTAATATCTGTTATTACAGACTGATAAAATGCTACATTACTTTCCATGTTGATTTCACCTCAATTCCTAATTAGCAGCTCTGATTCCGGAAGAGTAAACGGTGCAGTACGAAGCTGCTGCCATCCTCCCGGGGCTGACAGGGTCTTTGCAAAAGGATTTTATACGGTATATTCTACCATATTATAAAAATTAAAAACAAGCTCGACTGCAAAAGGAAAAGCTGTCGCACGGATCTTTTTTCGTGCGACAGCTTTTTTCTTTTTATTCTCTGATACTGTATTTGTACAATCGAATTACTGTTGATCCTTCAGCTGGAACCTAGCTACCAGATCCTTCAGCACAGCGGCCTGTCCGGATAACTCTTCGCTGGCAGCAGCGCTGGCTTCCGCGCTGGATACATTGCTCTGGACAACGGATGAGATCTGATCGATTCCGTTTGTAATCTCCGCCGCGTCGTCTGCCTGCTTCTTTATGTTTTCCGCGATATCGCTGATAATCCCGTTCATCTCTTCTGCCTGATTCACAACTGCCAGCATGGATTCCGCTGTATTCTGGGCAGCTGTTACCCCTTCTTCCATAGAATCCACAGTCTGGCTCAGCAGGGCGGTCGTCTCCTTAGCAGCGTCAGAGGATTTTCCTGCCAGGTTCCGCACTTCATCGGCTACTACCGCAAAGCCCTTTCCCGCTTCGCCTGCCCGCGCTGCCTCTACTGCGGCGTTTAGGGCCAGAATATTTGTCTGGAACGCGATATCTTCAATGGTTTTAACAACCTTGTGAATTTCCGTGGATTTATTGCTGATGTTCTGAATCACCTGCTTCATGTTCTGCATCTTATCATTGCTCTCAAGAAGCTCTCGCTTTACTTCCTGGGAAATCTGGCTGGCTTCCTGAGCGCTTTCGGCTGTCTTTGCCGCGCTTTCGGATACAGAACCGATATGCCCGGCCAGATTCTCTACTGCGGACGCCTGTTCAGAGGAGCCCTGAGACAGGGACATTGCAGTACCGGAAACGTGTTCCGCACCTGCGGCTACTTCCTTGGACGCTGTTTGAATCTGCCCCATGGTGCCATTGAGCGCATAGGAGATTTCCTCAAGGGAGGTTTTAATCTTTTCAAACTCGCCGGTGTAATCGTTTTCCAGTGTGAAGGCCAGATTCCCGGCCGCAATCTCCCTGAGCTTTTCTGAAATTTCATTGATATATTTCACATAATCCCGCAGCCGGATTGTAACTCGATTAAAGTCATCCGCCAACACACCCAGCTCGTCTCCCGACTGATAGTAGATGTTCTGATCCAGCTCGCCTTCTGCGATCTTCGTTGCCACGCGGCTCAGTTCCTTTACTGGAGCGCCGATGATGCGCCGAACCAGGACCACGATCAAAACGATCAGCACTGCGATTGCCACGGCAACTACTACCAGGAGCGAGATAGTCAGGCTGAGAAGATCACTCAAAACTTCTGCCTTGGATACATAAGCCACTGCCATCCAGTCGCTTCCCGGAACCTCGGCTACCTGAATATATGTATCCTCATACATGCTCAGCCCCGTCTTGCCTCCCTCAATCTGACTGTTTGCGTAAGTGTACATTCCTTCATTGAGCTCGCTCAGCTTTTCTCCTGTCATTTCCGGATCCGGATGGCCAATAATGGTATCCGTCCTGGTATCCACCAGGAAAATCCCGCCGGTCTCTTCCAGCTGAACCTGACTTACCAGTTCAGAGATGGAATTCAGATATACGTCTGCTGCCGCTACGCCCCGCACAGCGCCTTTCTTTGTTTTTAGCACGCCTGAGGCTCCCACTACATAGGACTGGCTGTCCTCGTCAAAATATACGTCTCCCAGAATAAAGTCTTCAGAGTTGATGCCATCCCGGTACCAAGATTTTTCTAAAGCATTAAAGTCCGGCCCCGGAACAAAGGAGGCGTGATACAGAGAACCGTCCTTCAGCGCCACATACAGCCCTGCCGGGTAGGCGCTGTTCTGATCCACCGTATGTTTGATATACTTTTTCATTTCCGGGATATCCATATCCTCGTACATGATGGTATCCCGCTGCATTTCCAGCATAGTCAGGGTCTTGTTCATCCAGGAACCAGTCTCCTGAATGGTCCGCTCCGTCGTCGTCTGGAGCAGATCCTCACTCTTTTCCAGCAGTGCGTGGGACATCTGAATGTATACTACTCCCAGCAGTACTCCCACTGCGATAATTACACTCAGGACAATGGCTGCCGCCAGCTTGCCAGTAACGCCCCAGCCTTGCTTTGCCGTTGCGCCCGATCCGTGTCTCGTCTTCTTTCCTGATTTCATACTCTCATCTCCTAGCTTCTTCTATTACAAAATTTTCTGCTGCCCTGTCAAATAGTCCCTTCAGGAGAGCCACAGCTTATCATCGTTGCAATTGCATTATAATAGATAGGAGGCTGGAAAACAAGTGGGAAAACGAAATACATGGGAATATTGACCAAATCCGGTGGATACACGTGAATACCGGCCTGTTTTCCATGGTTCTGCCCACCATGATCGTCGAATTTCTGGAATTCAGAGGTCTCAGCACAGCCCAGGCATGGTCAGCTACAGGCGCTTTACTGGGGGCAGTCACCTTTCTTTCCATTGTTATTACTGCAGCAGTATCAAAGAAAAAAGATCCGCCCTGCGAAAAAGAAGATCTGGCAGACACCAGCGCCAGCAGGGATGGGACATTTGTAATCCTTCGGATCTTTAAATTTACTATTTTACATATAATCAGGGGCTATCCGCTGGGCAGATTTCAGCCTGTCTCGCGCTGCGGGTGGTGATTGGCATGGTAATGATCGTATTCGTAGACAAGGCTGCGGTAAAATTTGATAAGCGGGAAGCGCTGATAGGCTGCTACGCAATAGGGGTCATTGGGCTGGCTCTTATCAAATTCATCCATCCTGCTGGCAATATCGCGTATATCTTTTGCACCGCAATGTGCACCCTGTCCTACTGGCAGGTAATGCCTGCAATTTATTACGACATGTGCGAGTACGACTGGAAACAGACCGGCAAAAGAAGAGAAGGGACGATACTGTCATTTCAGGGACTTATAGAAGCTGCGGCAGCGGGAATTGGCGGACAGCTTTTGGGGATCTTGTTGCAGCTTGCGGGGTTTGATGGAGATTTGGCAGCCCAGACGCCAGGCGCAATGGTGTGGATTGAGAATGTAAAAACCTCTACAACAGCTACGAGAAATCCATTGATAAGTATTTAATCGCTCCGCATGACAAATATCTGGGGTAATGGTTGTTCTAAAATTAGAAAAGAGCAAGTTCTTTAATCTTCCTTTCATGTTTTTCCAGTATCTTATACCGTAGAGCGATTAAGCAACAGGAGGTACTTGATTATGAAACATAAACTGGTGAGCAAAATCGCCGCATCTGTCCTTGCAGTAACGCTGGTATTCGGTGCAGCTGCTCCCTTGTCTTTTGCCCACTGCGGCCATCATTGCGACAGCAGGGTTTACTGCTCGTATCATCACAAGACGCACAAAAATAAAAAGAATTGCTCCAGATACTGTTCCCTGCACAAGACGACCCACAAAAATGGGAAGAAGCATCATCACGGAAGCGGCCATCATTAAGATCCGCTCCAGCAAGGTATATTTCCCGGGGCTGCAGCAGCGGCGTCATATACAGCGGCAAATACACGAGTCCCACTCTTTCCTTTAAGTCAGCTCCCGCAGCCTTTGTCTCAATATCTCTTTCATCTGTAATTCCGACATTTTTTCCGGGCGGATAACCCGATGCAGGGCCAACCCATCGATTAGAATATGAAGCACATCCGCTTCATGCCGGATATCGGTTCCCGGCCGCACCATCCCGGCCTTTTCCATGGTTTCCAACACCTGGTAAACGACAAAGTGTATACTATCATACATTTTGTCGTTCAAAGGCTTTAGCTCTGGTTTGTAAAATGCCTCTACACAGAACGAAAGCCATACTTCCATTTCCATTTTTTGCTCTTCATCAAGGGCTACCAGCTGATAAAACCTGTTAAAGCTTAAAGAGCACCCGTATTCCAAAGCCTGTTCCTGTGGTGCAGATTGGCTCCAATTCCATCTTTGCGCCCAATTTTTGTGCGTATTGTTTTGCAAGGTACAGCCCCATGCCCGTAGCCTTTTGGCGATCCGGATGGTTGCCGGTAAAGCCTTTGTCAAAGATAAAGGGGGCATCCTCCGGCGGTATGCCGCGTCCGTTATTTCGGATTGCCAGAAAGATGGTATCTTCCTCCTGCCACAGGTGAACCGATACCTCCGGCTCCCCGGGATCCGCGTATTTTATGGCATTGCTGAGGAGCTGAGAAAGGATAAAGTCTGTGATTCGCCGGTCGCTTACCACGCAAATAGGCGATAATGCCAGGCGGATGGCAGTCTGGCGCTCTTCTGCCAGGGCGCGGTACTGAGAGAGGACTTCTTCTGTACAGAGATCCAGGCGCAGGGTCTCGTATTTGATATCCGAGTGGTCTGCCTGCAGGCGGGCGTAGTACAAAATGCGTTCCGCCTGATCCGCCAGCTGGTGCTGCACGTAGCGCATCCTGCCGTATACGTAAGGGCTCATTTCATTTTTGTGGTTGCAGAGGACTAAGGCTGAAAGGGAAAGGGGGGTTTTTACTTCGTGGACCCAGGCTTCGATATATTCCCGGTACGCGGCCAGGTTCATGGCTGCTTCGTTCATTTGCTCCGCCTGCTGGGAGAGTTTTGCAAACAGCAGCTCCGCTTCCCGGCGCTGTCCTGTTCCGGCAGCCCGTATGAGAGCCTCTTTTCCCGCTTCACCCGGCGATTCCAGAAAGCGTTCCATGGCGCGGGCAATATTCTGCTGACGCCGGCGTTCCAGGAGAAAGCCAGCAAGTGTAATGGCTGCGGTAAAGAGCAGGATAAAGAGACTGATGCTTTTCAGGGCCTCCGGCCGCACGATCCAGATTAAAAAGATGAAGCTCAAATCCGTCAGAACCAGCAGCGCCAGCCAGTGGCGGATCGGTCCCAGCTGCCTGAGGGGGCGGATGGGTTCTGCCCGCTTTGCTATGGGGATTGACCGCTGGTCCTGTTTGGCAGAGCTTTCATTGACAGAGCTTTCATTGACAGAGCTTTTATTCACAGATGGTTCACCTCCAGTACATAGCCTTTCCCCCGCACCGTTTTGATGGTTTTTTCGATGCCAATTCCAGCCAGGTTTTTCCGCAGTCTCGTCATGTTCACCTGGAGAATATTTTCGTCCACAAATTCCCCGCTTCCCCAAACTGCTTTGAAAATTTCCTCCCTGGGGACGAGCTCTGGATGCTGCTCCATGAGAAGCTGGAGGATTTTTCCCTCTGTTTCCGGCAGGATCAGGGACTCATTTTTCCACATCAGCTTGCAGGTACTGGTATCCAGAGAAAGGCTCCCTGCCTGGATGATGCTTCGCATAGTTCCGTAGGTCTGAAGGAGCCGCTCTGCCCGGGCTATGAGCCGATCCGGATGGCAGGGTTTTGTCAGAAAGTCGTCCGCCCCCAGCCCCAGAGCCGTCAGCTCGTCGGAAAGGGTATCTCTGGCAGTGAGGATCAGGATGGGAAAGGAAGCCCTTGCTTTCAACCATTTGCAGAGTTCGTAGCCGGATTTTCCCGGCAGGTTCACATCCAGAATGACAAGATCCGCAGACGCTTTTAGGATCTCATGCTCTGCGCCGCTGCATCCATCCGCTGCCAGTTCCGCCTCTCCTGCAGGATCACCGGCCGCCGCATGAACTGCGTGAGCCGCTGCCTCAGCAGGTCTGTCAAAGGAAGAGATACCCGAAGCCGAGTATCCCTTTTTGCGAAAGGTCTGTATCAACTCTTCACAAAGATATTTGTCATCTTCTACAATTACAATTTTCGTCACAGGTTATCACTCCGTTCTCTTTGCTCCCAAACTGCCAATGTGCGGATCTCCCGGCAGGCAGCCCTTTTTACAATGCGGATATAGAGGAGCTCCGCCAGCACAAAGACCATCAGCGCCGCCGCGGCCATGGCCAGGACGCCGCCCAGCTGATCCTCCGGCAGTCTGGTCAGACTGGTCAGCATGGAAAGAATGGCTGCAATGCTGTTTATAGCAGCAAGGCCGAGAACCAGGGAAAAGAAGATTTGTATCTGATGCTTTACCGAGCGGCACATGCGCTTTGTATCCGCCCCCAGCAGAAAGAGGGTCCGGTAGCGATGCCGGTTTTGCCGCTGGCTGATCAGGTACTTCATGCCGATTACCGTATTGGCGATGAGCAGGAACAGAATTCCCAGATACACGGTCAGATAGCTGGCTGCAACCGAGTAAAAGAGGTTTCTGCCGATTCCGCCCAGGTAGCTGTCGTATTCAAGGCCCGCTGCGGCAAGCTTTTGATCCACTTGCCGGGTGGCCTGCATGAGGCCCTGTTCTTTTACAAAAGCATCTGCCAGATGGACGTTCCTGCAGTAGGGGCCCGGTTCTGCAGCAAGTTTTTTGTAAAGCGGATCCGGCACAATGAGCGCCATGTAGATGGAAATGGCCCGGTCGGCAACCACATTGTCGCTGTAAAGCGCAGGCTCCAGCTGATACAGTTTTCCCTTTATTCCCACAAAAGCGCCCGCCTTTACGGCCTGGCCCACAACCCGGTAAAAGTTAACCTCATCCCGGTGCATGGAGGTATAGAGAGCGGCGCGGTTTTTTCCCAGCTTCAGGGGCTCTTTTCCCATGGCTTTTTGCATTTTGTTGTAGGAGCTCTGGGAAATCACGTAATCCATATGCATATATTCTACAATATTTTCGCTTCCTTCCATAGAGGAAATAACGCTTTTCAGGTTTTCCAGATCAAATTCCCTATTGGAGTTTGATAAATACATGGGATAGGAAGCCTTTATCTTGTCCTGGAGGCCACTTTTGTGCAGAAAATCCTCTGCCTGCGCGCTGCTGCCGAATATGGAAAAGTCGGCGGAATGAGCGGATATGGTTCTGCCCGGTCCTGCGGAAATGCCGTAGGAAATGCAGGAAAGGGCCATCAAAAGGAGAAGCGATGCGATTGCCAGGGCTTTGTACTGGCTGACCACGTTTTCCTGAACCTGCCTTCCTGTGAAGGTTTCAAGACCTCTGGCCCGTGGATATTTTCCTTCAAGCCGCCCTGCCAAAAATCCCCCCAGCCCCCGGTAAAAAAGGAAGGTTCCCAGGCAGCCGAAAAGCAGCAACAGCAGCATTACCATGCCTTCGAGACTTTCCAGGAGGAAGATGCCCAGATACCAGGCAGCCAGCAGCAGCAGGATCCCGGCCACAAGGCTGACGGAGCTTCCCCTGCGGGACATCTTTCTCTGTTTTTTCGCCGCATCGGAGCGGAGCAGTTCGGCCGGCTGCGCGTATCCCAGGGGAATGCAGATGATCAGCATGGAAAGGAGCTGAACAGCTACAAAGCCGCATATGGTCCAGAGGATGGCCTGTATGGAAAAGGAAAACTGGTGGCCGATGATGCCCAAGCCCACGATTTTAGCCGTGGCCATGCTGATTCCCTCCGTCAGCAGCAGTGCGGCAGGAAGCCCGATGATCAGAGATACCAGGCTGTTCCACAGAGTTTCGCACAGCAGGGTAAAAAACAGCCTGCTCCGCCGCATGCCCAGCATCAGGTACATGGCGAATTCCCGCTTTCTGCTGTCCGTCTGGTATTTGCAGGCAAAGTAAACCAGAAAGAATACGAAAAAGAGAGACACCAGATAAACCTGCGGCAGCATAGCCAAAAGCTTTTGTACCGCATCGCTTTCCAGCTCCGAAAGAAAGCGCATCACATCCTGCTCTCCCAGAGAAAGCAGGGTATAAAAAGCAATAATGGCGATAACCAGGGAACCGAAAAACAGACCGCTTCCCTTTCGATTTTTAGCGGCGTTGCGCCGTACCTGTCTAAAGAACATTTGCGCTGCCTCCTCCCAATCTTGCCATAACCGATACGATCCGTTCATAAAAGGCTTCCCTGCTTTCCCGTTCCATACCGCGGCGCAGCTCGTGAAATACGCAGCCATCCTGAATAAAGAGAATGCGGGAACAGTAGCTTGCCGCATTGGCATCGTGGGTCACCATGATAATAGTCTTGCCCTGCTCCCGGTTGACAGCGAAAAGCTTGTCCATGAGAATTTTGGAATTGCGGCTGTCCAGCGCCCCGGTAGGCTCATCGGCCAGCACCACTTCCGGGTCGGAAATCAGCGCCCTTGCCGCAGCCACCCGCTGCTTTTGCCCGCCGGACATCTGGGAGGGAAATTTGTCCAGCACCTGGCTGATATCCAGCATATCAGCCAGGACCCTGATGTGGGAAGCGGCGGCCTTTGCTGTTACGCCGTGAAGCGCCAGAGGCAAGGTGATGTTTTCCCCCGCAGTCAGATTGTCCAGCAGCTCAAACTCCTGAAACAAGTAGCCTATTTTCCTTCCCCGGTACTGAGCCAATTTTTTGCCCCCAAAGCCGGAAATATCCTGGCCCTGGAGCACCACTCTTCCTGCGCTTGGCCGGATCATGGTGGCGATGCAGTTGAGAAGTGTCGTCTTTCCCGAGCCGCTGGCCCCCATGATGCCTAAAAATTCCCCTTCCAGTACATCGAAGGTGATTCCCTTCAGGGCCTCGGTTTTGGCCTCCCCCTTGCCGTAAGTCTTGGCCAGGCTTTCTATCTGTAAAATCCGTTTTGCTGAGTTTGCTGTATTTGCTGTGTTCATAAAAATCCCTCCTCGCATCTGATTTGTTGTCTGACTCATTGATTGATTTTATTATAAGGGGGAAGACGGGGGAATACCACTTACAGTTGGTGTAAGGTTTGGCGGCAGGAAGGGAAAAGTCTCTTTGCAAACAAAAAGCAGGGTATACGCCTGTCTTCACTTTGGCCTCTTTCCAATAAAGGGCAACTGGGAATATATCCTGCTTTACTTTTCTTTTATTTATTTCTCGCCCAGCCGCACGAGGCAGTCCTTGCCGAAAAAGGCGATGCCATACTTGTGAACCACGGCGTACCCATCGTTGTTCAGCTCCTGCTCGTACTGTTTTTCTTCGATCTGCCGCAGAGCCTCGGCTGCCTTTTCTTCCAGCTGAGAGAATTTCTTCGCGATTTTGAACTCCAGCACAAAGGCCGCTTTTCTCCTGGTTACAGGACGCAGGATCAGATCGCTCCTTCCCCGGCCGCTTTCCCGATTAGAGCGGGTTACATACCCTTTCATTTTAGAAAGAGCTCCCGCCATAAAGCCGTGGTAAAAGCTTTCCTGAGCGTCGTTAAAGCTGATGGTTTCCTGCAGCAGGTCGCTCAGCTCTTCTTCAAAGGTCTCCGCTTCCAGATTCAAAAGGGCCGTGTGCAGGCCGGACAAATCCCGCTCCCGGATCTTCTCGTCAAACCAGGTGAGGATTTTTCTGCGGAAGATGTATTTTACCTCCCGATTGGGGATAGACAGCTCCGCGAACTGGTGATCCTCGCCGTCCATCCACTGACGGATCTTACGGAAATAGCCGGTGAAAAACATGAAATTCCACAGGTTGTCCATGCTGTCGTACATTTCCCCATAGGTGATGTCTTCGTGGATGGGCTTTTCCACAGTCTTGCCCTCAATGAGGGCCTCAATTTCCGCCTTGGTTTCATCGTCCGCCCGCTCGATAAGGCTGCGCACAATGGAGTTGGAGCTGGTGTTGGCCCAGTAAGAGGAAGGCGACTGCTCAGGGTTTTCCTTCAGATCATCAACAAACTGAATAACGCTCCAAGGATTATAGACATTGGAATTCCCAAACAAATATCCGTTGTACCAATCCTGGATCAAATCAAACTTCTGCGGCATGTGGTAATCCGCGCAGAGCTTCTTCACTTCCTCGTTTGTAAAACCAAAATATTCGTCGTATTGATGGTTTAAAATAGAAATAATCTTCAGATTGTTGAGGCCGGTGAAAATGCTTTCCTTGGAAATCCGCAGGCAGCCGGTAATGACGGCAAATTCCAGGGAATCGTTGGTTTTGAGAGCCGCTCCGAAAAAGCCCCGCAGGAAGTCCACCATTTCCTCATAAAAGCCGTTAAAAAACGCGTTTTCCAGTGGTACGTCATATTCGTCGATGAGGAGGATGGCCTTTTTGCCGTAATACTTTTTCAGGCAGTGGCACAGGAACTGCAAAGCGGAAAGATGATCATTCTCATCTCCCTTCCACTCCATAATACGCTGGAATTTCTCCTTTTCATGAAGCTCCAGATGGTCTCCTTTACATACAAAGGAATGGCGGTTGTATTCCTTTGCAATTTCATAAGCCAGTAGCTTGTATGACTTTTGAAAATCCGCCTGCCTCGCTTCCTTTAGGGTCAGACTGATGACCGGATACTTGCCCATGTGGGATAGATACGCTTCCCCCGCATCCTTGATCGCAAGGCCGCCAAAAAGGGCGCTGTTGTCCTTTTTGCTGCCGTCCTGTTCCCGCTCATCCTCAAAGAAATACCGCAGCATGCTCATATTCAGGGTCTTGCCAAAGCGCCGGGGCCGGGTGAACAGGTTGACGGCGCCCTTTTTATCAAGAAGCTCCTTGATAAACCAGGTTTTATCTATAAAATAGTAGCCTCTGGTGACCAGCATTTCAAAATTTTCTACGCCTACAGGCAATGGTTTGTGTTTCATGGCTCTCTGCTCCTTATTTCCCTTTATGATTCCCTAGTTTAACATACTTGCCGCTCCTTTTCCACCTGCACTTTAGGCTGCAAAAGGCGTATTTTCGATAGATGCTGTTTTCCTGTTTTCCGCGGCAGGCGCAAGACCTTGTGTACTATCCTGCCGTTTCGTGGTAAACTGTATAGATAAACCAAAGAAAGGAGCTTTAGCTATGTTCAGACGATTCACACAACAGAAACACTTAAAAATCACCGCTTTTGCCCTGCTGCTCACCATCACCGCATGGCTGCTTCCCGTAAACGCACAGGAGGCCAGCGCAGCCAGGGCACAAACCCTGCAGAACCCGCAAGCCCTGCAAAACCCACGGTTCGAGGGCGAGGTCACCACCTGGGACTGCCTATATTTTGGCCATTATCCCCAGAGCGCGGACGGGAAGGGCGGCTTTCAAAACGAAGCCATCCGCTGGAGGGTCCTGTGGACAGACGGAAACGAAGCATTTCTCCTCTCGGATAAGCTTTTGGACGCAACGGTTTATCACCAGCAGTTCTGCGATGTGACCTGGGAAACTTCTACCGTCAGAAAGTGGCTCAACGGCACTGGCGCAGATGATTTCCTGGGAAAAGCTTTTACAGTTGCAGAGCAGGAGGCGATTCTTGAAAAAACCATCCAGAATCCGGACGATCCGGCGGAAGGTACACCAGGGGGAAATGCAACTGCAGACAAGGTCTTTTTCCTCTCCGCGGAAGAAGCGGAAAACAGGGACTACGGCTTTCCCGTTTACACGGCCAAAGACGGAGCGCGGCGCGCCCTGGTTACGGATTACACAAAGAGTCTGGGCGTGGCAACCAGCATCACTTATCCGGGAGCGGCAAACTGGTGGCTCCGTTCGCCTGGACATCGTCCTTATATCGCGAAGGTTGCCAGCTTTTGGGGGAGCATTTTCTATGACGGCGCATATGTACACAAGCTCAGTGAAACGGCGGATCGGCCCGCTCTGTATCTGAATCTGGACTCCGATTGCTGGTCCTATGCGGGCACAGTCTCAAGCGACGGGCAATCCACAGGCACAGCGCCGATAAAAGGGAATCAGTACATTTCCTGCAAAGCCTCTTTCAGCAAAACCTACGGCTCCAAAGCCTTCAGCCTGGGTGCAAAAACCAGCGGAAACGGCAAGCTCACCTACGAATCCGATGATACGAAAGTAGCCCGCGTCAGCAAAGACGGCCTGGTCAGCCTGACAGGTCCGGGAAGAACAACCATTACTATTACCGCGGAAGCTACGGATGATTACAAAGAAGCTTCCAAAGCTGTAACCATCATCGTAAAGCCCAGGAAAGCTTCCCTCAAAAAAGTATCCTCCAGCAAAAAGGGAACTCTGACCGCCGTCTGGAAGCAGGATTCCAAGGCCACAGGCTATGAAGTTGTGGCAGCCCGGGACAGCAGGTTCAAAAAGATCGAAAAGGCGGTGACTGTCAAAGGCAGCAAGAAAACGACCACTGATTTGAAAAAGCTGTCCTCCAAAAAGACCTACTACGTAAAGGTGCGGGCTTACCGGAAAAACAGCAATATCATCGTCTACGGGGCTTACAGCAATGTAAAAAAAGTGAAGGTGAAATAATTTCACGGACAAATGGCTCAAAAACCAAAAAAGGAGGGTCAATACCCGCTTTCAAAAAATGCCTGCTGCCCGATCCTTTTTTTGGATCAGCAGCAGGCGCTGTTGTTTAAACGACCGACTCGATAAGCACCTTGTCATCTATAAACAGAAAATGATTGTACAAAAGCGTATCAAAAATGCGGTTAGCCGGTAGAACCATTCCTTAGTCCGGCAGATATGACAGGCGGCTATATACGCCATAGAACCATTGTTTCGATGCAACATCAGGGAAATAAACAGAAGAACGATAGACCTTCTGCCATCCTGTTTTCTTTCCTTTTTGGAACTGCAGGTACATCTTATAACCGCTTACCTTTACTTTTTTAATTTCAGCACATCGCCTTTCTTTGCTTTAAAAGCTACCTTTTTCGGGTGCGTATGGGTATAAAAGGATCGTTTGTTTGCAACTACAAACTTATTCTTCTTAAAATATTTGCGATACCCATCCTTATATACTTTATTTCTCCCATGGTGCTCTTTGCACTGGCAATGGAAGATTTGAGCGTAAAGTTACACCTGTATCAGAGGCTGCCTGGACAGGAGCTGTCCAAAAAGCCGCAAAACAGATGAGAGCTAACGCCAACAGGAACCATGTTTGCTTTTTACCTTTCATAATTTTTCCTTCCTTCTTCCTTCTACCTTTTATATGCTTCTTTCATTATACAGTAATCTTACAAAAGTTCCGGCCTCCTGTCAAATTTCAGGATCAACAAATTCCTAAACAAAATGTAGGTGATGCGGAGGTGTTTTGTTCGTAAAGAAAGGGATTATCAATTGAACCAACCGGTATTTCCCGGTATAATAAAGCTATAAAAGGATCTGATGTCAGGCTTTTTCAGGGGATTCGATATAGTAAAGGGGAAAACATAAAATGGGAGAGATTACAAAACAAAGAGAACCAGAATACCCCGCAGGGACGACGGGAAGTAGTGAGGAATACAGGGAGCCTGAAATTGCGAAATACACGGTTCGGGATACCGTCTTTTCCTCCCTGTTTCAGGAAAAGAAATATCTGATCCAGCTTTACCGGGCGCTTCACCCGGAGGACACGGAAACGACAGAAGCGGATCTGACCAATATCACCATCCGCAATGTCCTCACAGATGGGATTTACAACGACCTGGGATTTATCGTAAAGGATCGGCTGATGATTTTGGTGGAGGCTCAGTCCACCTGGACCGTGAATATTATCGTAAGAGCTTTCCTGTATCTGGCTCAGACATATCATGACTATTTCGGAAACGAACAGTCCAGCCTCTACCGGAGCAAAAAAGTACATCTGCCAAAGCCGGAGCTGTACGTGATATTTACAGGCGAGCGGGCAGATAAACCGGAAACCATATCTCTGGGCAAAGAATTTTTCGGCG
Source organism: Clostridia bacterium (assembly GCA_910575405.1). GTDB lineage: Bacteria > Bacillota > Clostridia > Peptostreptococcales > Anaerovoracaceae > Hominibacterium. Next base: position 40,222 of record CAJTER010000023.1, read on the forward strand.
GGGAGGAATGCGCCCTTGAAGTGCGGGTAAAAATGATTTATGGAGACGAGGCCTGGAAAAAGGTGCAATCCGGTGAAGCGGAACCGCAGGATATCATCAGTCAGTATGTTATATTTACAAAGGTATACGCGCAGCAGATGAAGAAGCATGGTCGAACAAGAGTAGCAATTGCGGAGACCATCTGCATCTGCAAGGACTGGAACGTGCTGAAGGAATATCTGGAGAGCAGGGAGAAGGAGGTTGTGAATATTATGATGGCTTTATTTGATCAGGAATATATCATGAAGGTATATGTGCAAGATGCGGCGAGAGATCTAGCAAAGGATATGGCAAAAGATCTAGCAAAAGATATGGCAAAAGATCTAGCAAAAGATATGGCAAAAGATCTAGCAAAGGATATGGCAAGGGAAGCGGCAGAGAAGGCAGCAAAGGATATGGAAGCACAGGCGAAGAACGCAGAGGAGCAAGCAAAGAAAGCTGCGGAAACAGCCAATAAGAAAACAGCAGAAAGCCTGCTGCAGTTAGGAAAGCTTTCCGTAGAGGACATTGCGGCCAGCATTCCGGATCTGTCAATTGAGGATGTACGTCAGATACAGGCGGGTTTGCAGAGATCGCTGTAAAGGAGGTGCGGCCCTATACAGGCACAGAGAATTTCAAATTATACGGTGAAAGATATTTACGTCCTGCCGGATGGGGAGCGGGCGTTCGGGAATACTGGATTGTGAATCCGGCCAGGCAGGTGGTTCAGACCTACTTTTTTGAAGAAGATGAGGAGGACGGCTTTGGGGAATTTTCCTTTGAGGAGGATATTCCGGTTCGCATCTACCCTAGCTGGAGCATCAATATCGGACAGCTGCTGGAGGATCCTCTTGGCGGCGGGAAGGGGTGACAATATGGCTGCTGTTTTGGATGAAGCTTTAATTTATGAAATCCTTTCCGTGGTGGAGGAAATTCCCGCCGGCAAGGTGGCTTCCTATGGGCAGATTGCGGGGCTCATCGGCAGGAGCAAAAATTCCCGGCTGGTGGGCAAAGTCCTCAGTATGTCGGAATATTACGGGGAGTTTCCCTGCCACCGGGTTGTAAACCATGCGGGGCGGCTGGCTCCCCATTTTTATGATCAGAAAGAGCTGCTCCTTGAGGAAGGCGTGGAATTTAAGGCTGATGGCTGTGTGGATATGAAAAAATACCGCTGGGACGCCTCTGTGTGAATCAGCCCAGTGTACTGCCACTAGGACGGGTTCGGCAGATTGCCCCTGCGATTCGCTCCAGACCTTCTTCTACCAGGGCTTTGGGCATGGCCAGGTTGAGACGGATATATCCTTTTGCGTTGCCTACAAAGAGCTTGTCGCCGCCTTCCATGAGTACTCCCGCATTGTTGGCAAAGAACAGGGGCAGATCCTCTTCCTCAGGGAGAAGCCTTTCCATTCCTACCCAGGCAAAGTACGTAGCTTCCGGCAGAATAAAGTCCGCTTCAGGAAGTCTTTTTTTGAGAAAATCCGCGGTCATCCGGAAGTTTTCATCCAGGTAATCCTGCAGCTGGGAAAGCCATTCTCCGCCCTGCTCGTAGGCTGCTTTGTGGGCAGCGATGGACAGAGGGTTGACAGCGCCCACGTTTTTGTCCCGTCTCTCAAACCGCTTTCGCTCCTGGGGATCCCGGATGATGATATTGGAAAAGAGCATTCCCGCCAGGTTGAAGGTTTTGCTGGCTGACATGGCGGTAACCAACTTTTCGTATGTGGGCATGATTTTTCCCATGGGAATGTGGCGGACTCCTTTGCGCAGCAGGTCACAGTGGATTTCATCGGATATGACCCAGAGGCCGTTTTGCTCGGCAATTTCCGCAACGCGCCGCAGCTCCGCTTCCTTCCACACCCGTCCCGTGGGATTGTGAGGGTTGCAAAGGAGCAATACTTTCACCTTTGGATCAGCGGCCTTTTGTTCCAGATCCGCGAAATCCAGCTCAAAGCTTTTGCCGGTTTTCTTCAGCGGCGACTGGATCAGCTCCACTCCGCTGTACTCACAGGCGTGGAGGAAAAATCCGTAGGCAGGGGTCATGGTCAGTACCTTTTCGTCCTTTCCCACCAGATCCTCCACCAGCTGATACAGCGCCGGAATCACGCCTGGGGAAAAGACGATTTCTTCCCTTTCAAAGCTCCAGTCGTACTTCTTCCTGCACCAATTGTTCAAGGCTTCGTAATAGCCCTGGTCAAATACCATGGTGTAGCCCAGGATGCGCCGATCCACCCGATCCTTGATGGCCTGCCGGATTTCCGGGGCAACGGCGAATTCCATATCCGCCACCCACATGCGGATGAATTCGTCGTCCGCGTAAGGGAAGACTTTTTCCGGCCCGCATTTGAAAATGTACTGCCGCCAGCCTTCCACATTTTCGGAATTAGTGTTTTTTCGGTCGATGATTTCGTCAAAATTGTACTTCATTTACTTCCTCCTGTTACTGTTCTGCCTCTTGACAATTATGGCCTCCGGCGCTGCCTGCTGCCGTGTGATAAAGCGATTCCATCCGTCCCTTTCGAAAGTGAAAGGGGCCCGCGCCCCGGATATTCAGGATTTTTTTCGGATCAAACAGCGTTTTTTAAAGAAGGCGATGCCGTAGCAGGTGATGCGGGCGTAATTGTCTTCCAGATCTGCCGCGTACTTTTTTTCGTCTATCTGTTGGAGAGCTTTTTCACAGTCCTGATCCAGATCCTTTTGCGTTTTTGAATATTTCACTTCAAATACAGCCGCCCGGTCTCCGGGGTAATCCTTTACGATAATATCGCTTCGCCCCTCGCCGTGCTCCCGATTGGACTCTACGTTGCAGCCTGCTCCCGCGAAGATTCCGGCGAAAAAGGTGTGGTAAAAGTCCTCTTTATAATCGTGGTAGCTGATAGTTTTGCGCAGCAGCCGGGAAACTTCCTCCGTGGCCTGCTCGGAGTCACCTTGCCAGATTGCGGAAAAGAGAGCCTTCCGATCCATTCCCTTCGCCCGATCCGTGAACCAGTGGCGGATGGTTGACTGGAAAATTTCCCGTATCTCCGCATTGGGAATGGTCAGCGGGATGCAGTCCCCCGGCAGCGTTTTATCCACCTCTGTCTCCCTGGCCCGGGTCAGATATCCGGTGAGATAGAGGATGCTCCACAGGTTTTCCTCAGAGGAATGGAGATAATCATAGGTCAGATCGTCTTTGACTTCCCGCGCGATATACCCACCCGAAAGCAGCGTTTCAAATTCCTCGGTGATGGTTTCCCCGGCAAAATCCAGGAAGGAGCGGATGATGGCGTTATCGCTGGAGTTCTTCCAGTAGCTGGCAGGCTTCGCCTTTGGATCGAGGAGCAGCTTGTTCACGTGGTTCATGACGTCCCAGGGACAGTAAATGTCGAATTCCCCGAAGCGGTATCCGTCATACCAGGCCTTCATTCCCGGCCCGTATTCGGTCAGATTGGTTTCTTCCAGCAGCCTGTCCACTTCCGCCTGCGTAAAGCCGAAATATTCGTTGAGTCTGGTGTCGGAAATGGTGTCCGATACGAAATTGTTGGTTCCCGTAAAGATGCCCTCCTTGGCAATCCGCAGGCAGCCTGTGATCACCGCGAATTTGAGGGAATTGTTGTCCTTAATGGCCCGCATGACGCCCTTTATTACATCCAGCATTTCCGAATAATAGCCCTTTTCGCTGGCCTTTGCCAGGGGTACGTCGTATTCATCCATCAGGAGAATCACCGGCCGGTCGTAATGGGCGGCCATCATCCGGATCAGGGTCTTCAGGCCTTCACAGACTCTTTCCTGTGAGGCCTCCCCAGATGCGATTTGGTGAAACGTTTCTTTTTCGTAGGGCGTAAGCTTATCGCTTTCCATGAGATAAGTGTGCTCCCGGTAAAGCTCCGCAATCGTGAGCCTCAGCATTGCATATGCTCCGGTAAAGTCCAGTCCGTCTACCCCTCGAAAGGATACGAATACAGTAGGATACTGGTTCTGCCAGCAGCTGCACAGCTCCCGGTTTTGCGAAACAGCAAGTCCGGCAAAAAGCTCCCGGCTGTCCCTTCGAATATCAAAAAATTCATTCAACATGTTCATGCCCAGAGTTTTGCCGAATCGCCGGGGCCGGGTTATCAGGGTTACCTGGGTGCCGTCGGTTTTGAGCAGCTCTTCGATGAGGCCGCTCTTGTCAATATAATAATAACGATTTTCCCGGATATCCGCAAAGCTGGAACGCCCCACGGGGATCTTTACTTCATTCATAGCCGCACGCTCCTTTCCAGTAGAGCCCCCGGCCAATACCATAAGTATCAAACGGGCGGCTGCATTAAGCTGCTTTCTTCTTTTTATTCTACCATTGCACCGCCCGTATGGCAAAGGGGCTTTTTCGAGTTTTACCCGTTTCTTTTGCTGGATTTGAAAACCATTTGACGAATCGGCGCTTTTATGATAATATGCAAGTGATTACTTGCGTATCCGCAGGCAGATATTTCACGCAAATCCGGCTCATGTGGAAAGCGAAACAAAAGAATACAAAAGGAGCGGGAAGTGCGCTACAGGGGAGAACGATTATGACACAAAAACAGCAATTGGACAAAACCGGGGAAGCCATTATCCGGGCGGCAATGGAATTGATCATGGAGCGGGGTTACGGCTCTTCCACTACAAAGGAGATCGCCCGCAGGGCCGGAGTCAACGAATGCACGATTTTCCGAAAATTCAAGGGAAAAAAGGAGATCGTGCTAGCGGCCATGAAACTGCCGGAGTGGAATCCCGGCCTGAGGGAAGGCGATTTTTCCTTTACTTACGACCTGGAGGCGGATCTGACCTCCTTTGCCAGGGCCTACGCGGAAAAGGTTACGCCTGAAATGGTACGGATTTCCATGGGGCTTCGGGCGCCGGAGTTGTTTGATGACGTTTCGGAAGGCATTTTAGAAATACCACGGGTTTTTAAGTCAGTTTTGAAAACTTACTTTGAGGAAATGGCAGCAAGAGGGTGGATTTCGTCAGCTCCGGCCAGCGATCTGGAAGGCCTGGCAATGACGTTCCTCTCCATGAATTTTGGCTTTGTCTTTCTCAAAGGCTCTTTTGGGGACAAGCTGACGGTTCTGGAACAGGAAGCATATATGGAACAGTCCGTTCACGCATTTGTAAACGGGATAAAGGCAGGCGGAAGCCACCCTGCCGACGGAAAGGAAGGGAAAGCATGAGAATTTCAGAAAACGTACATCAGATAAAGCTTGAGTTTCAAGTAACCGAGGAAATACGGCGTTTCGTATATATTTATTTGATCCTGAGAAAAAACTGCTATCTCATTGACAGCGGAGTGTCCGGTTGTGAAGCGCAAATTGGGGCTTACATGGAAACGTTGGGCCGGAAGCTTTCGGATATCCGCGCCATATTTTTGACCCATTCTCACCCGGATCATATCGGCGGCGCAGCGGAAATCAGAAAACGGAGCGATTGCAGAGTTTATTCCTCCGCCGGGGAGCGGCCTTGGATCGAGGATATTGAAAGGCAGTATCAAAAGCGGCCTATTCCCAATTTTTATACGTTGGTTCGGGAATCGGTTCCTGTCGATGGTTCCCTGCAGGATGGGGCGCAGATGGAACTGGAGCCGGGGCTTTCTTTGGCCTGTGTCTCCTCTCCTGGCCATTCTATGGATGACATATCCTATTTATTAAACGGCCACATCCTCTTTTGTGGTGACAGCATCCCCGCGCCGGATGAAGTCCCTATCCTGGTGGATTATGAAAAAAGCCTTGCCAGCCTGGACACCCTTTCCCGCCTCTCTTGCCTGCGCCAGCTGGAATTCTGCTGTCCGGCCTGGCACCGTGCCTGCAGCGGCTGGGAAACGCTTCAGTGGATAAACGAGGAAAAAAATATGCTGCGCCAATTGCTGCAAACAGTAGCGTCCGGCACGGAGCAGGATAAAAGTCCGCATACCCCAGCCGGACTGGAATGGATCCGAGAGGCTATGGAATGGAAGTTCAGCTGCCAAAACCCGCTGTTTCAAAAAACCATCGCAGCTATCGAAACTTCCCTGAACAGCAAAGCATGAAATCTCATTTTTACATTTTGTTATTTTATAAACCGACAAATCTCTTTATTTTATTCACTTTATCTGTTATAATAAGAACAAATTCGATATATTTTAGCAAACTATCCCTAAATGCGTTCATGTAATAAACAATTTATAATCAGGTGATACTGTGAAACTAATTCCCCGAACCTTATACCTGGACCGAATCGCGCCTCATATAGGCAGACCCTCCGTCAAGCTCCTTTCCGGCATGCGGCGGTGCGGAAAAACGGTGCTGCTTTCCCAGCTTCGCGCAATCATTGCAGAGCAGGACATTTCCCGGGAAAGCCTTATTTATATAGATTTTGAGTCCCGCGAATTTGAACATCTCTGCGAGGCTCAGGCGCTCTACGATTTTATTGCGGAAGCAGTCTGGACCGCTCGGCCGGCCGGAAAGCTCTATTTATTTTTCGATGAGATTCAGAAAATGAAGGAGTGGCAGTCCGCTATTTGCACGCTTCGGGCGGATTTTGACTGCGACATTTATCTGGCGGGATCGGATTCCCGTTTGCTTTCCTACGCAGCACCCGATATAGAAATCTTCCGTATTCAGCCCTTTACTCTTTCGGAAATCTGCCAATTTTATGATGCTAATCAGCTGCCTTACACAAAGGAACATCTCTTTGTGAACTATCTGAAATATGGCGGCCTTCCCGCGTGCCTGATGCTTCCCGATGAGCATGCCGTCACTACATATCTGGAGGATGTGTACCATTCCATTCTGGTAAAGGATATTCTTTCGGCCGGCGCTATACGAAACAGCAGCCTGCTGAAGGGGCTGGCGGACTTTCTCTTCGACCATATAGGAACTTTGTTTTCCGCCCGCTCTATCCACCGCGCGCTGAGGGAGACCGGTTACAAAATGACAGTGGAAACGGTGCTTCAGTATCTGGGCAGGCTGCTGGAGGGGATGCTTTTTTCCAGAGCCGGACGCTATGACATTAAGGCGGGCGCGCTCCTTGCCAGCTCGGAAAAATATTATGCCTGCGACATCGGCCTGCGCAATTCTCTGCGCACCATGGAAAACATCGACTACAACAAACTCTTTGAAAACATCGTTTATCTGGAAATGCAGAGCCGGGGCTATGATGTGAAGGCCGGAAAGCTGGGGGGATACGATATCGACTTTGTGTGCACGAAAGGCGGGGAACGGGTCTACATCCAGGTGGCCTACCTGATTATTCTCGATCAGATGGGCCGGGAGTTCGGCAGCCTGGAAAAAATCAAGGATCATTACCCCAAATACGTCATCAGCAACGACGTGGTGGACATGAGCCGAAATGGCATCCGCCATCTGAATATTATGGATTTTTTGCTGGAATAAGGGGAATTGTTGAAGGTTTTTCGCTAGTGGGAGGAATCCTCCACTTGGATCATACAGCGCTTCTTAAAATTTGACGTCAACCGTTTTTTATGGCCTCTGTAAGAATACAGCAAAACTGCTGCACTTCCGTCCGATCCGAGAAAATGCGCAGCTCCAAGCCGTGCCAAGCCTTGAACATGGAAAACCGCCTTATCAGAAAAATTGGATTGTGCTGCCCAGATTTGGACAAAATGGCAAAATTTTTGATATAGCAGTTTTCCATTTCTTTGTATTCGTTGCTTCCTTATAAATCCGTCGGTGTTTCATTTCCCAGTACGTTTCCCTTAAAGGATTCATAATCCGGTGCGTCCGGAAAAACCTGCCTCGTCATAGTGCATTGTATCCGGTGGAAGTGTAACTGGAAAGTCAGTTCCAAAGACGATCCGAATCCTTTCCTCTATCCAGCGGGCATGGACATCCTTCCCCGTTCCGGACTCGCCTTCGATTAAAATCAGAGTTTCCGTGGGCGCAAGACGTTTCAGCAGCTCCATGTTCTGCTTTACTTTGGCGCTTTTTCCAATGATCATGCGCTGTTTACCGGTTTCCTCCCGGATGCGGGACAGCTCGTTTCGGTATTGCTGCAGCTGCAGCCGATCGTTTTCCAGCTCCCGCTTGACCTGGTTCAGCTCCGTAACGTCCCGCTCGTTGATGTAGACCCACTTGATGCCGCCCTTTTTGTCAAAGATGGGAACCCCTGTAAGGATCAGCTGCCTGCCGCCTTTTGTGTCCATGGCGGTCTCGGTTTTGCGGGATTCAAATACCTTTACAGTTACGGAAACCTGATAAATTCCCTCTTCCAAAAGCTCCCTGGCCGTCCTTCCCAGTATATGTTCCTTGGACGTTTCCTCAAGGCGCTCTGCGGCAGGATTCATATACACAATATTCCCCTGATGATCGGCGATTACAATGCCATCATGGGATAGTTCGAAAAAAGTGGCCCAGTCTTCGTTAAATAATTTCGGTAGTTGCATGATGGTGTTTCCCCCTTTACAGTATTACCTTTGTTCTTTCCCTTTAAAGGATTATTATACCTTATTAATAAAGCAAGGATCATACCATAATGAGGGGCGGGGGTAGGTAGCATACATAGGTGCCTAAAATTTCCCGGGAATAAAGCCATCATAATATTCACAACCTCCTTCTCCCTGTTCTCCAGATATTCCTTCAGCACAGGGCAATCACGACCAGATGTGGGATGTAAATGCATAATTCCCAGGCGCTTGTCATGCCCATCGTTTTCCTGTGCCTGCGATAATTGAAACGATTTACTTTCTCAGTTGCGCTACTGACAGAAAAACCGCCGCACCACGATATTTAAGGCTTCCGTGAAAGGCGACGGCTTTTTGCAGCACTAATTCTCATTTGGTTTTTGTAATGCTATTCCGCATGTTTGGCTTTTGCGTCATAGATGGACACTGCTGCGTCCGGATCATTTTTTACAGTGTTCTCTGCAAATGTTCTTGTATCTGGCGCACATCCCCAATTGACAGATCCGGAATGCTGGCCGCAATATCCTCTACGGAAAGCTTTCCTAACCGCAGCAGGCTTTCCGCTGTTTGTCTGTCTTTCTCCGCAGCTTCCTTTGCTGCCTTCTTTGTCGCTTCCTTTGTCGCTTTCTCTGCTGCTTTCTCTGCTGCTTCCTTTGCTGCTTTCTCTGCTGCTTCCCTCGCCACATCTTCCATATATACCTTCATAATATATTCTTTATCAAATAAAGCCATCATAATATCCACAACCTCCTTCTCCCTGCTCTCCAGATATTCCTTCAACACGTTCCAGTCTTTGCAGATGCGGATGGTTTCCGCAATTGCCGTTCTCGTTCGCCCGTGCTTTTTCATCTGCTGCGCGTATACCTTTGTAAATATAATATACTGACTGATGATATCCTGCGGTCCCGCTTCACCGGATTGCACCTTTTTCCAGGCCTCATCTCCATAGATCATGTTTACCCGCACTTCAAGGGTGCATTCCTCCCCGCCGAAAAATTCTTTGCCCAAGGATATGGTTTCCGGTTTATCTGCCCGCTCGCCTGTAAATATCACGTACAGCTCCGGCTTTGGCAGGTGTACTTTTTTGCTCCGGTACAGGCTGGATCGCTCGCTTCCAAAATAATCGTGATAGCTCTGCGCCAGATACAGGAAGGCTCTTACGATGATATTCATGGTCCAGGTGGACTGGGCTTCTACCAAAATCATCAGCCGATCCTTTACGATAAATCCCAGGTCGTTGTAAATCCCATCTGTGAGGACATTCTGGATGGTAATATTAGTTAAATCCGCTTCTGTCGTTTCCGTGTCCTCCGGGTGAAGCGCCCGGTAAAGCTGGAGCAGATATTTCTTTTCCTGAAAAAGAGAAGAAAAGACGGTATCCCGAACCGTGTATTTCGCAATTTCAGACTCCCTGTATTCCTCATCGCTTCCCATCGTCCCTGCGGGGTATTCTGGTTCTCTTTGTTTTGTAATCTCTCCCATTTTATGTTTTCCCCCTTACCATATTGAATCCCCTGAGAAAGCCTGCCATCAGGCCCTTTTATATCTTTATTATACCGAGAAACGCCGGCTGGTTCAATTGATAATCCCTTTCTTTTCGAAAAAAACACCGCTGCGTCACAGAATTTAAGGCTTCCGTGATTCCGTGAAAGGTGGCGGCTATTGCTCCGATTCCATTTACTGCACCGAGTATTATATCCGTATCATCAGACACAATGTCTGTAATCTCTTCTGCTGTAACTTGGCCGGAAAAATTTTGATCAAGTTCCACACCTACAAATCTACCATCCACATGTACACATAATGCGTTTTCCTCAGAAATTCCCTTCAAATCTGTATCTGCCAAATCTTTTACATCAACGACTTTAAGAACCTTACATTCTGAACGTGATTGTTTCGAATTCAGAAAATCTTCTACATCATTTTTGCTAACATCACCAGTTATGTTCTTATCCACCATAACTTTGGCATGCACATCTTTGTAATTTATTACAGCGGTTTCATTTTCACTGGCAAATGAGGTAACACTTGATAGCATCATTATAGATATTATTGCCACTATTAATCCTGTTTTCCTTTTCATTGTCTTCTTCCTCCTGTTTTGTCAAGTTTTTAATCCTTGAAAATCACTTTCCTATCTCTAATGATTCGGAAGCCATGGATGATTATCAATATACAAAATCTAATAACCGTTCCGATCCAACGCTACATAATCCGGGCTTCTGGTATATTTTGCTGTTCCTATACTAGACGGAGTAAGGGGGTAAAAGTTTCAAAAAAGGCAAAATTTTTTTGAAACTTTTTTTCATAGATCTATTTGCGGAGCTTTGCTATAATGGGGATACGAACACATCAGAAAGGAGCCCCCCTGCGATGAGACAAAAACAGGAGCTTCCACATTTTCATATTGGCAAAAGCTACGGCGGCAATCAGAACTGGATGCCGGATCCCTGGATGCACATCGGCGGCTGCGGGGCGCTGACTACCTGCGACGTGTGTCTGGATCTGGCGCTTCATCACGGCAGGGCTGAGCTGTACCCCTATGACCTAGGCAATCTGACCCGCAAAGACTATATCCGCTTTGGCATGGTCATGAAGCCCTATCTGAAGCCGAGAAATACAGGCATCAAGGATCTGGACACTTACATGGAAGGGGCAGCCGGATATTTTGCCGACGCGGGGGCGGAGGATATTTCCATGAAGGGGATTTCCGGGGAGCGTCCCTATGAAATGGCCCGAGATGAAATCAGGAGCCAGATCGATGCTGGCAGACCTGTAGCTTATCTCATGCTGAATCACAGGGAGCCGCGTTTTGATTTTTTTGAGTGGCACTGGTTCCTGGTCAACGGCTACGAGGAGTGGGACGAATACTTTTACATAAAGGCGGTTACTTATGGAAGTCCTTACTGGCTGTCCCTGGCTGAGCTGTGGGATACGGGCATGGAAGAGAAGGGCGGAATTGTGACCTTTGCCTTTTGAGGATGCTGGAAAATCTTGATTTAAGAAAGCTGGCGAAACATTGAGAAGTGAGGATTAGGAAGTGAAGATCAATACGATGGATTACAGTAAATCACCCAGAATCTTTGTCATCGGATTCTTTGGAAGCGACCGAAAGCAAGCGGCGGAGCATTTGGCTGCGGAGCTGGGCTATGAGGCCGTGGATCTGGATGAAGAAATCGAAAAAAAGGATGGCAGGAGCGTTTCCCGCATCTGTATGATGATGGGGGAGCACGAATACCGCAATCAGGAATACCAGCGGCTCACGGAGCTGGCGCAAAAAAGCGGCATCGTCGTCTGCTGCGGCGACGGGGTTGTGCTGGATGATATGAGTATGGAACTTTTAAAGAAAAACGATGTGCTGGTGGCAGATGCGGATTTGACGCCGGAGGAGCTGTGGGAAAAGGCAAAAAAGCTGGAAAATCCCATCTATGCCTTCATGCATCAGGGGGATGAAGGGGCAAAAAAATCCATTTTTATGTCCCTCTATGAGCAGAGAAAGCCGCTGTACAGCCAATTTGTCCGTTGATGACATTGCAGTTTGAGAGGCGTACTTTGATCAGTTTGATGAATTTAGAGGAGGTTTTTTATGATATACAGAGGTGAAGAAGCGGAAAAAAGGGCAGCTCTCGCTGTTGCGGAGAAGATGGCTGCCGCTGCGAAAACGGCTCCAAAAGGGTCTGGCCGGGATACGGTGATGGCCCTGATTTTGGATGGGGAAGATAAGGATACCCTCAGCGCCCATATGCGGGATATTGCCCGGGAAACCGGAGAAGAATTTTTTAAGCGGGATGCGGCTAATGTGGATAACAGCCACTGCATCGTCCTGCTTGCGGCAATTTCAGCTCCCTTTGGGCTGGGCTGCTGCGGCATGTGCGGCTTTGAAAACTGCGGAAAAATGGCAGAAGCCGGCGCAAACTGCGCCTTCAACATCACGGATCTGGGAATTGCCGCTGGCTCTGCTGCTGCCATTGCCGCTGACAACCGCATTGACAACCGGATTCTCTTCTCAGCCGGCCAGGCGGCGCTGCGGATGGAGCTGTTCCCCGCGGATGTACGGGTCTGCTATGGGATTCCCCTTGCCACCAGCTCGAAGAGCATCTTCTTTGATCGGGATCCGGCTAATGTGATGTTGTAAGGGCTATTTCCTTTATTATCCTTAATATGGAAAAATTGTTTTCAAAATATACTTGAAATAACCAAAAATCTGTGCTAAACTATGTTCAATGATGCTATTAGTGTTCAACAGAAACACAAAGAATCCCCACAGAGTGGCGTTCTGTGGGGATTCTTATGCTAATTGTCACGTTTCTTCTTGCTCTTACTGTCTAGCCATTTGCAGATATAGTGACAAACGATACCCGCTGCGACAGAGAGACCGAACGCTATCAGCGTCTTCAACAAAAACACCCCTTTTCTGTTGCCAGATTGGGCGTAACAACACTTGTAGAATAACATATTTTGTAATTTATTTCAATATATGTCATTTTTTAATTTTTCCTGCTTTTATAGTGTCTGGTTGAAAATTGTGATAGAAAAATCAACTAGACACTACACTTGTCCTTAAATAATAGGCGGCGCTGCCCTTTACCGGCTTCTCTGCCGCACAAAAGCTTCCCCTTCACCGCAGATCAAGCTTCTGCCTGTACCGCTCCTCCAGCGACAAAATCACCATCAAAGCCGCCGCCCCCAGCAGCCAGCCGCCCAGCACATCGGTAGGGTAGTGGACGCCCATATAAATGCGGCTCGGCCCAATGCAGATCCAGGGAATTGCCAGGAGCACAGTCAGGACATTGGCCGTTTTCCTGTCCTTCACATAGCTTCTCACCAAAGCGATGAGCAGTCCGTAGACCACCATACTAGTTATGGAATGGCCGCTGGTAAAGGAATATCCGCCTTCATCGATGAGATGCAGGCTCACATCGGGCCGGGGCCGCTGGAATATCTGCTTGATGCCTTTATTAAAGGCGGTTATGAAGATGGCGCTGATGGAAACCGGCACTCCGTACCGCATGCGGGTTTTGGGCAGGAACAGCAGCAGGATGCAGAGGCCGCTGATGGTCTGCCAATTTCCCATATAAGTGATGGCTTTCAGTACCGGCGTCAGGGCGCTGCTTCGCAGGGAATAAAACCACTGCCTGATTGCCGTATCGAATGGCAGGACGTCGTTTGTCTCCACAAACCAGGCGGTGACGGCAAAGCCTGCCAGGCATATTATCATGATGATCGTTCTTTTCTTTGTCATAATCGGCTCCAATCTTCCAGTTGCTTTTCAATTTATTTATTTCCTTATTTTATTATAGTATGAACCGGCTGGCCGGGAAATCCCCTTTCTCAATTGATTTGAAAAAAGGCGGTGCATATGGTAATATGTTAAGAACAATTACAATTTATATTGTAGATGACGGTTTGTTTTTTGGGTACACGTAGAACATGCGCCCGCAGGGGGCGGTGCGCAAAGGTTTTCACAGGACATCCGCCGTTTGATTTTTCCTTGGAGAAGAGCTTCTGGAGGATGAGGGCCAAAGCATGGAGAACAGGGGATAGGGAAAGGAGCTGAGCCGCATGAAGTACAAACCGCTGCCAGTAGGCGTAGAAAATTTTGAAAAACTGATCACCAGGGGATATTATTTTATTGATAAGACCTGGTTTATTAAAGATCTGTTAGATAAAAAGGGGGACGTCAACCTGTTTACTCGCCCCAGGCGGTTCGGCAAAACTCTGAGTCTGAGCATGCTGCGCTATTTCTTCGAGGATGAACGGGAGCGGGACGGAAGCAGGAAGGACAACCGGGCCATCTTTAATGGCCTTTCCATCATGGAGGCGGGGGAAAAATATCTGTCCTATATGGGCAAGTATCCGGTCATCAGCGTGACTTTAAAGGAGGCCAGTCAGCCGGATTTCGAGCTGTCCTGCGACCTTCTGGCTATTCAGATTTCCAGCGAATACGAGCGGCATTCCTATGTCTATAAAAGCGGCTGTCTGGACCCTCACGAGAAGGAAAAATATCTGCGCATTATGGAGGAGCGGGGAAGCCGGGGGGATTACAGGGATTCCCTGCGTTTTCTTTCATCTTGCCTGAGAAAATATTACGGCAGAAAGGCCATCCTCCTTATCGATGAATACGACGTGCCTCTGGAAAACGCCTTTTTCAGCGGATTTTATGAAGAAATGGTCGGCTTCCTGCGAGGCTTCTTTGGCGCGGCCTTAAAGACCAACGACTCCCTGGAATTCGCTGTTATCACCGGCTGCCTGCGGATTTCCAAGGAGAGCATTTTCACCGGCCTCAATAACCTGGAAATCGAATCCATTCTCAGCAAAAATTACGATGAATATTTCGGCTTTACCGACGAGGAAGTGCAGCGCATGTGCCGGGATTACGATCTGGGGCACAAATACGAGCTGATCAAGGAGTGGTACAACGGCTACATCTTTGGAAACGCCAACGTCTACAACCCCTGGAGCCTGATCCGCTTTATCAAGGATCTGCTGGCCGATGAAAATGAATTTCCCAAATGCCACTGGGCCAACACCAGCTCCAACTCCATCGTGCGCAGCCTCATTGAGCGGGCAGACGATGAAACCAAGGGGGAAATCGAGGCTCTGATTGAGGGAAAGACCATCGAAAAGCCCATCCACGAGGACGTCACCTACGGGGAAATGTATGACAGCATGGACAACCTGTGGAACTTCATGTTCTTTACCGGCTACTTCCGCAAGGTTCGCCAGTGGATGAATCCAAAAACAAAGCAGCAGTATGCAGAGCTTACCATCCCGAATGAAGAGATCAAATATATTTTCCGCACCAAAATCCTCACCTGGTTTGACGAGAAGATCCGGGAGCGGGACCTGACCGATCTGTACGCGGCTATTTTGGGTCTGGACGCGGAAACTTTTGAGGAAGAACTGAGCGATCTGTTACAGGAAACCATCAGCTTTAACGATGCCCAGGAAAGCTTTTACCATGGATTTATGGCCGGAGTTCTTTCCAAGCTGAAGGGATACGTGACCCGCTCCAATCGGGAAGGCGGCCGGGGAAGAAGCGATCTGATCCTGCGCCCGGTGACCAGAAGAAAGCCCGCCTTTGTGCTGGAATTCAAAATCGCCAGGAAATTCTCCGAGCTGGAAGCAAAGGCAGGGGAAGCCCTGCAGCAGATCGAGGAAAAACAGTACGAGCAGGAGCTGAACAACGATGGCTACGCGGTCGTTCACAAATACGGCATCGCCTTTTTCGGCAAGGACTGTCTGATCCGGCTGGGCTGACGGCCTGGCGCGGAAGGCCCCACTAAGGGACGGCAGGCAGAAGGGGCTACATTCAAAACAAAAGCTTATCAGGAGGACTTATGAAAATTTTAAAAAACATACCCGGCTTTATTAAGCTTTACAGCTTGCTGGGCGGTTTGAATCAATATAAAAAGGAAATCGAAGACGCAAAGGCAAAGGGAGACTACGAACGGGAGCGGCGCAATATTCAGAAGGCGGAGGATATCTGGGCCAATGATATTATGAAAACCTTCGGCTGCCATCTGGAGGTTTATGGAAGGGAGCATATCCCGCAAAAGGGACCTGTTGTATTTATCGGTAATCATCAGGGCAATGCGGATATTATCTCCTATTTCGCGGCCATCAGTCCTTCCATGGCATATGGTTATGTTGCCAAAGAGGATCTTGCGAAAATTCCCCTTTACGGACCATGGATCCACCGGGTGCGCAGCGTTTTCATTACCAGAAATGATCCCAGAGCTTCCTTAAAGGCTATTGATGAAGGAATTGAGCTCATCGAAAAGGGCTTTTCCCTGATGATTTTCCCAGAGGGCACCAGGAGCAAGGGGCCGGAAATGGGGGAATTCAAACGGGGCGCTTTTAAGCTGGCTGTAAAGCCGGAGGTTCCCATCGTGCCTGTTTCGGTTAACGGGAGCTACAAGATGTTTGAGGAAACCGGCGTGCTGAAAGGTGCTGATATCGGGGTCATGATCCATCCGCCTGTGGAAACCAAAGGGCTTTCCCGGCCTGAGGAAAAGAAAATGTGTCTGGAAGTGGAGCAGACGGTAAGGGATGGCGTGAAAAAGCTGCAGGAGCTCCAGGAGAACAAATGAAATCGATCTTTTTAGTGGAAGATGATAAGGAAATTGCCAAAAATCTTACCCTGCTGCTCTCCGCAGAGGGATTTACCGCAGTTCACGCCGCCACGCAGCAGGAAGCGGTCTCCATGCTTTCTGACTCTTCCGGCAGGAAATTCGACCTGGCTCTGGTGGACATTTCCCTGCCTGATGGAAATGGATTTGCTGTCTGTACAGAAATCAAGGAAGCGCAGGATATTCCCGTTATTTTTCTCACCGCTTCCGGGGATGAAGCCAGCGTTGTGACTGGGCTGAACATGGGTGCGGATGATTATATCACAAAGCCCTTCCGGCCCCGGGAGCTGATTGCGCGCATCAAGGCCGCGCTGCGAAAATCCGGCCAGTCTCCATCTGTTTTTGAGCTGCAGGGGCTTTCCGTGGACACGGCCAGCGGCATTGTGAAAAAGCATGGGAAAGAGATTTCTCTCTCTGCGCTGGAATACCGGCTACTGCTGGTTTTTACGGCAAATCCGGGCAGCATTATTACCCGGGACCGGCTGCTGGACGAGCTCTGGGACGCAGCAGGGGAATTTGTCAATAACAACACTCTGACCGTATACATCAAGCGTCTGCGGGAAAAAATTGAGGAGGATCCAGCTGATCCAAAGATCATCCTGACGGTTCGCGGTACCGGGTATCGGCTGGGAGGCGGCGATGTTTCGAAATAAAGAAATAGTAAGGTTTTGTATGTTGCTTGCTGTGATAACCGCATGCTCCTCTGCGGCGGGATTTTTCATCGGCAGGACGGCAGGGCTCCTATGCCTTATCTCGGCAGCTGTCTTTTCTGCGGCTTTTTTTCTCTTTACCAGGAAGCGTTATCAGCGAATCGCGCGGATTTCCCAGGAAATTGATGAAGTGCTTCATAATGAAGAGCGTCTTTTGATTTGCGAGGCAGAGGAAGGGGAGCTTTCCATTCTGCAAAGCGAAATAACGAAAATGACCCTGCGCATCCGGGAGCAGAACCACACGCTGAAAAATGAAAAAGAGCATCTCGCCGATTCCCTGGCGGACATCGCCCACCAGCTGCGCACGCCCCTCACATCTGTAAATCTGATCCTGTCCCTTCTTGCAAATGAGCCGGATGAACAAAAGCGTAAGACCCTTCTGCGGGAAGCGGAAGGACTTTTGCTGCGCATGGACTGGCTCCTTACTTCCCTTTTAAAGCTGTCCCAGCTGGATGCGGGAATCATCGAATTTCAAAGAGAGCCTCTGGATGTGAGAGCCCTTGTCAACATGGCGCTTCAGCCTCTGCTCATTTCCATGGAGCTGCACGGCATTGATTTGCGGCTGAGCATAGCGGATGGCATCCAGATAGAAGGGGATTCTGGCTGGCTGGCGGAAGCCCTGCGAAATATCCTCAAAAACTGCATGGAAAGCGCCGGGGACGGCGGTCAGATTGAAATCTCCTGCGAAGACACCCTTTTGTATACCGAAATCATCATACATGACAGCGGCCCGGGCTTTGAAAAGGAAGATCTGCGCTTTCTCTTTGATCGCTTTTACCGCGGAAAAAGCGGCGCTGCTTCCGGATATGGCATTGGCCTGGCCCTCTGTAAAACCATCATCACCCGCCGGGGCGGAACCGTTTCCGCTAAAAACCATCCCCAGGGCGGGGCTGTGTTTGCGGTGCGGTTTTTGAAATGAAAATGTGACAAATCTCTCACCAAAAAGTCACGCTAATGTAAGCTGAACGCTTTATACTATAACCATTCAATAAAAGAAGGAGGTTCACTTTAATGGAATTTTTAAAAGTTGAAAATCTGTGTAAAGCGTACGGCCAGGGTGAAAACCGGGTCACAGCCCTGGATCATGTTTCTCTGGAAATTGAAAAGGGGGAATTCACCGCCATTATCGGCTCTTCCGGCTCCGGCAAATCCACGCTGCTTCACATTATGGCAGGGGTGGATATTCCCACCAGCGGAAAGGTTTATTTAAATGGCCAGGACGTGTACGCCCAGAGCAGTGAAAAGCTGGCCGTGTTCCGCAGGAGGCAGGTAGGGTTGATTTATCAGTTTCACAATCTGATTCCTACGCTGGATGTGGTGGAAAATATTACGCTTCCCATCTTAATGGATCGGCGAAAGATCAACAGGGAGCGGCTGAATGATCTGCTGGAGCTTTTGGGGCTTCAGGAGAGAAAACATCATTTGCCCAATCAGCTTTCTGGGGGACAGCAGCAAAGGGTAGCCATTGGAAGGGCTTTGATGAACGCGCCTCAGGTCTGCCTGGCCGACGAGCCCACGGGAAGTCTGGACAGCCGCAACGGACATGAGATCATCCGCCTTTTGAAAATGAGCCACAAACGGTATCACCAGACGCTGATCATCGTCACCCACGATGAAAACATCGCTTTGCAGGCGGATCGCATCATCACCATTGCTGATGGCAAAGTTATGCAGGATGAGAGGCAGGTGAGACGGTAATGAACATTTTCAATAAAGTCGCTCTGCAGGGGCTGATCAAAAATCCCACGCGTACAATCGTAACCATCATCGGCGTCATCCTCTCGGCTGCCATGATTACAGCAGTAGCCACCTTTGCCGTTTCTCTGCAGGACTACATGATAAGAGGCTCCATGGTAAAGAACGGGAACTGGCATGTTTCCTTTTCCGATGTGGATTCTTCCTTTGTCCAAAAGCAGAAAGCGGACAGCCGGGTCTCCTGTACCGCGGAATTTGAAAACATCGGCTACGCAGTCTTAAAGGGCGGGAAAAACCCGGGAAAGCCGTATCTCTTTATCGCTGGTTTTAACAAGGACACTTATAAAACTCTGCCCGTAAACCTGATTTCTGGCAGGCTGCCAAAAAACAGCGGCGAGGTGGTCGTTTCCGCCCATGTGGCATCAAACGGCGGCGTCCGCTTTTCAGAAGGGGATACCATTTCCCTTACTGTGGGAAACCGCATGAAGGAAAACAAAAGGCTGAACCAGCACGACCCCTGCGAGCTTCGTGGAGATGAGGAAACCCCGCAGGAAACCTTTGTACCAAAGGAAGAGCGAAGCTACAAGGTTGTAGGGATCTGCACAAGGCCGGTATTTGAGGAGCGGACCGCGCCCGGCTATACGCTTATCACAGCTGCACCCAAAGCAAATGTGACGGGAACGGATGAGGCAGGAGCTTCCAGCAGCTTCAGCACCTTTACTTCCCTAAAGGATCCGCGCCAGGTTCGCGACTATGCTGAGGCAGAAGGTGGAGAGCGGGACTATATGTTCAATGATGATGTACTGCGGTTCATGGGACTGTCCTCTGACAAAATATTCAATACGCTCCTGTATTCCGTGGGGGCGGTTCTCATTGCTCTTGTCATGCTGGGATCGGTTTTCCTGATTTACAATTCCTTCACCATATCCCTAAGCGAACGCATGCGCCAAATGGGAATTCTCCTTTCCGTAGGAGCCACAGGAAAGCAGCTGCTTCATTCTGTATTATTCGAAGGGCTCTGCATCGGTCTGGTGGGCATACCCATCGGCATTCTGGTGGGCATACCCTGCATTAAGTTCGTACTGCTCCTTACAGCGGAAAACTTTGGCAACATCATGTATGATAATGTACCCCTGACCTTGTCCATATCCGTTCCAGCCATTGCCGCCGCAGCTGTCATCAGCATGATCACCATCTTGATTTCAGCCTATATTCCGGCGAGCAGGGCCTGCCGCACCCCTGTCATGGAGTGCATCCGCCAGACCAATGAGGTCAAGATCACCTCCAGATCCCTGAAAACTTCCAGACTGACGGAGCGTCTCTATGGCCTGGAAGGCACCCTGGCGGCAAAAAATTTTAAGCGCAATAAAAAGCGCTACCGCAGCATCGTCCTGTCCCTGACTTTAAGCGTTGTGCTTTTTGTATCGGCAAGTGCCTTTGGAACAACCCTAAAGCAGATAACGAACCAGACGAAAGTCGTGACAGACTACGATATCAGCTTTAATGCCGAAAATCTGTCGGATCCTGGAATGCTGGAGCTCTACGACAAGGTAAAAGCAGCAAAGGGCATTACGAGAAGCTCCTACCAGGCCTGCATGGATTTTTCCTGTCAGGTTCCGGCAGCTCAGCTTTCCAATGCTTACTGGGAGATAGTGGGAAAACAGCCTGAAAAAAAGGGTGAAAAAAATGGAAAGGGCGAAAAGGTCAGCAAGGGCGAAAACGCAACTCTTTCCCTGAGCATTCAATTCCTCGACCAGCCTTCTTATGAAAAGATCGCCGCTGATTTAAAGCTGCCCGCAGAGGAAGGCAGGCTAATCGGGGTGGCGAAAATGGCCGATCAAACCGGTGAGGCAGAAGGCGTTCACCAGCTGCTGGATATGATGAAAAGCTCCGAAGCTTCCCTCACCTTCCTGCCGCAAAAGGATGCAAAACAGGATGCTGTGCTGGCCGGAAAAGGCCAAGGAAAAACTCTCGATATTTCCTGCGGGGAATTTGTGCCTCCGGACACGCCCATTTCTAAAAATATTGCCGAAGATCTGCCCTATTACTTCATGGCCGTAGCCCCATGGTCCCTCAAGGAAGATCTGGAATCTTATGGCAACCTGCGGGTAAAGGGCTGCACCTTTGAATCAAGCAACGCCGCCTTATCCACCAAAGAAATAAACACGATCATTGAGAGCCTGGGGATCGCTCTGAAAAGCCCGGTCTACAACGTCCACGGCATGCTGGAGGAAAACCGCAACCTGTTATTCATTGTAAATCTGTTTACCCTGGTTTTCGTCATCATGATTTCGCTCATTGCCACGGTAAATGTATTCAACACTATCTCCACCAACATCAAGCTGCGCAGGCGGGAGCTGGCCATGCTCCGCTCCGTGGGCATGCCGGATCAGAGCTTTAATAAAATGATGCGCTTTGAATGCGCCCTCTATGGAATCCGCACTTTGCTGCTGGGGCTACCTCTGGCTGGAATCCTTTCCTGGCTCATCTTTAAAGCCCTGACTGTCATGGAAGAAGTGGAATTTCCCTTTGAATTCCCCTGGCTCAGCATGGGAATCAGCACCCTCGGCGTATTCCTCATTATCTTTATCACTATGGTGTACGCAGTCCGCAAAATCAAAAAGGAAAATATTATCGACTCCCTGCGGGATGAGATGACATGATGGAAGATTGGCTGAGGAATTTTGAAAATTAAAATGGGTATTGTGTTAAATAAATTCAGTTATAACTAATTTAGCTATAACTGAATTTATTTCATGCAAAAGGTGGCTGCGCTCAAAAAATTTCCACTGGACGAATGGAACCTGAAGGGGTTATTCGCCCTCGGCCGGGGCCTCTGGCTGTGTTTCCGGTGGCTGGGTAGCAGGAGGCTGCGTCGGGGCCTGTGTGGTGGTCTGCCTCTGGGTGGTGGGCTTTGTCTGAGGCTTTGTGGCCTTTTCCGTAGTGTGGGTTACGGTTCCCTGCCAGGTTTCCTCTGAATATTTGCTGCTTTCGCTCTCATAGGAAGGGGCGCTCTGCCTCTGGGTTTCCCGTGTTTCCTCAGTATTGATGGTGCTCATGGTGTCTTTGACAGCATCTTTCTTTCCATCTGAATCTCCCAGGGCGGAAAAGCAGATGGCCGCGACTGCGATGAACAGCAGAACACCGATGGCAATGAGGATGATCTTCCTTTTCAACTTTCCGGCCCTGCCGGACTTTTTCTGTTTTTTGCGGTAAGGGGAGGGCGACGGGCTCTGCTTTCTGGCCTGGGCCTGTCTATGTCCTGACCCTGGAGTCTGACTTGCCTTTGGGGCTCTTGCAGTCTGTGAGACTTTTGCCCCGCTTGCCCTCTGGGCTGGTATGTCGTCCTTTGGCCGGCTTTGTTTCTTGGGCGGCTTTTTATTTTTTCTCTGCAGGGCGCTCTCGGAATTTTTGATGATCCGCTTTTGACCCGGCTTTCTCTGCTGATGGGGGAGCTTGCCCGCCTTTGCCTGCGCAAGAGCCCGGTTCAGCTCTTCCTGGCTGTAGGCCTGGGTGGCTGTATTGCTCTTTTCCTTTCGCTTGTCCCAGCTTTTGTCCGCCACTTGGTTTTCCTGGGCAATATCGGACATAGGACAGCCGCATTCCGGGCATTCTCTCGCAAATTCAGATACAACTTTCCCGCACTCCGGACATTTCAGCAGTGCCATAATTAAATCCCCCTTTTTTCCTGTATATCTTTTCTATATATTTGCGCGCTTGTCTGGCTTTTTTCCACGCAGCGGCGGAACGCTGACAACGCACTGGCGCTTTTGTAAATTATATCAAGTTTCGGGGGAAAGGGCAAATTTCCGTGGCGTTTTTTTGCTCCCGCTGCCTATTGACAAAGCCCTGACCCGGGGATATACTGTGTCGTAAATATCCAAAATCAGCTGCCCTAATTGTCAGGTAGTCAATACACGAATGCCTGCGGAAAGACTGTATTTATATAGGAGCTTAGACAGAACTCATATAACACTCACAAAAGGAGAAGGTTTCATGCGTCAAAAAAACGAGACTGCGCTGGCAAATGCCCCCATCGGACCGATGATGGTCAAATTGGCTCTTCCGGCAGTAGTCGCCCAGATTATCAATATGCTGTACAACATTGTGGATCGGGTTTACATCGGCCACATTGCGCAGGTCGGGCGGACGGCTCTTACCGGAGTGGGGGTTACGTTTCCCATTATTATGCTCATCTCCGCCTTTTCCGCTTTTGTAGGAATGGGCGGGGCGCCTTTGGCTTCCATCGCGCTCGGGGCAGGGGACCGGGAGAAAGCGGAAAAATTCTTAGGTAATTCCGCAACCCTTCTGGTCATCATGGCGGCGGTGCTGACTGCTGTGTTTTTGATTATCAAGCGGCCGGTGCTCATGGCTTTTGGGGCTTCCGGGGAAACCATTGGCTACGCCCTTGACTATATTTCCATTTATCTGGCCGGAACCATCTTCGTACAGCTTGCTCTGGGGCTTAACGCTTATATCACGGCTCAAGGGTATGCGCTGGTTTCCATGGGTTCGGTCATCATCGGAGCGGTGCTCAATATTGCGCTGGATCCGCTTTTTATCTTTGCCCTTGGCATGGGAGTTAAAGGGGCGGCGGTGGCTACGATTCTTTCTCAGGGGGTAAGCACCTGCTGGGTGGTAGCCTTTTTGTCTTCAAAGCGGTCGGGGCTGCGCATCCGCAGGGAAAATATGCATCTGGAAAGGCGGATCGTCGGCCGGATTCTGGCTCTGGGCATCGCGCCCTTCATCATGCAATCGACGGAAAGCCTGGTGACGGTTGTGCTCAACTCGGGCCTGCAGCTTTACGGCGGCGATCTATATGTGGCAAGCGTCACCATTATGCAGAGTATCATGCAAATGATCGTCATGCCGGTTCAAGGGATCGCTCAAGGGGTTCAGCCCATTATCAGCTACAACTTTGGGGCAGGGAATTATCAAAGGGTGCGCAGGACGTTTCATCTGCTCCTGCGTACTGCCCTGATCATAACTACGGCTTCCTGTATATTGGCAGCTCTCATTCCCCAGCAGCTGGCTCTGATCTTCAACAATGACCGGGATCTGGTGGCTCTGGTTGGACGGGTTATGCCCGTTTTCTTTGGCGGCATCTGGGCCTTTGGAGCGCAGATTGCCTGTCAGTCTACTTTCATGGCCCTGGGTCAAGCCAAGACCAGTCTCTTTCTTGCCCTGCTGCGAAAGGTCATTTTGCTGGTGCCGCTGGCCATTATTCTGCCTATGGCGACAGGTAGCGTTATGGGGATTTACGCAGCTGAACCGGCGGCGGATATTCTGGCTTCCTCCATTACGCTGACCATGTTTATGATTCAGCGAAAAAAGCTGCTGCCGGAGGACTGAAATGCAGAATAACTTTGAAAAATATCTCAATCTTGTAATGGAAGGTAATGAAGTACTTGTAACTAAAAATGGTCGGGAAGTCGGTCGATTTGTTCCCAAAGAATTATCCTGCCTGCACCAGCATGGCCATGTGGGCGGGGGTGTCGCTGCCGGTTTCGTGAAAATTCTTGATGGCTTCTTGTTTCGACCTTTCGTTGTGAATCCAACCACGCAGCAAAATCACACAAATATCCAATAATTCTTCATCTTCCATATCTTCCTTTATGCAGGCAGTCAGCACGAATTTTAAATTACTGTAGACCCAGCAGGCATACATATACTGATCCCAGATGGAATAGGAATCATCTGGAAGCGATGCCCAATGCTTTCCTACAAAGAGCATAACCATGACATTTTCCAGAAAGTAAGGGTGTTTTTCTGTGAATCGGATCCGAAACAGTTTCCTTCGTCTCTTGTATTCTTCTCTTGAATAAGTAAAGGAAGTATCTCCTGTCTTCTCTTTTAACTGGACTGTCACTTTCAATTCCTGCAGAACTCTCTTTAGCAACTCTCCATAACCTTCTGAAGAAACCTTGGAAGTAACAAAGTTCCCAAGCAAAATGGCAGGATCGATTGTCTTTGATGAAAACCAATTGTCTATATTCTCGGAATTATTGAGCATAGCAAAATACCGGTCAATGTATCCAGAGACTTTGTATATTTCATCATTTTTATAATACTCATTGATTTGATGTAGACCCAATCCTAGAAGCGACATCCTTCGATCCAAGGAAATATCTTTTGCCTGTAAAAGCAAGATACAAAATTCCTGGATCCGTATATAGTGATTCCATCTGGTTTTGGCATCTTTTCCAGTAAAACGCAGAATCGGCTTGGAGGAAAAAGACGCTTTCTGGCGGATAAATTCCAATGATTTATCCCCTTCGAGCAGCAGTTCCAAAACCCTTTCACAAGCAGGGGTCAGAGAAAGCTGTAACTCATCATCGCAACGGATTCCCTGTCTCGGAAAAAAAGCGCATACATGAGGAAGCGATTCCGCGCCAAAGGAAAGCTGCAGCCTGCACAGGCCTTCGTCGGACTGGAGGGGACAGCCCTTTTCATCCAGAACAAACTCTCCGTACACCAAAGTAGAACGGCTCTCTTCCGGCATCCTCTGTAAGGTTTTCGTTCCTGTATGATCGAGCTTATTTTTCAGATCCTGGTATTCGGATTTGCTGACTGTAATCTTCCATCCAGCACAGCAGGTTCTGCGACAGGCAGATCCCTTACACTGAAAGCGGTCGTAAAGCTCAGGTTTGATTATATCAATCATTTTCATTTTGTTTTTTCATCCTCCTCCAAGTGTTTCAAAACATTGGCTGCATAAAGGAAAGCGGAAAAGGAAGTCCTTCTCCGCTTTCGCTAAAATGTGCATGAAAGCCTGTAACGCTATATCTGCAAGTTCGCAGCTTACTGTAATAACTGCAGTACGCCCTGCGGTACCTGGTTAGCCTGAGCAAGCATAGCCTGTGCAGCCTGAACCAGAATATTGTTCTTAGTGTAAGCCATCATTTCTTCGGCCATATCAACGTCACGGATTCTGCTTTCAGCTGCTGTGATGTTCTCAGTCTGAACGCTCAGATTGTTGATGGTATGATCCAGTCTGTTCTGGGTTGCGCCCAGGGTACCACGAACATCGGAAACCGTGTTAATGGCGTTCTTGATCTTGTTAACAGCGTCCTGAGCGGCTTCCTCGGTGTCAATTCTCAAGCCACCGATGCCCAGGTCGGCAGCGTGCATATTCTGCACAGCTACATTCAGCTGGTTGAAGGAATCGCTGGTGTCGCCAATCTGGAGGGTCAGGCCCTTGCCCAGAATCTGAGGACCAGCGTCGGCAGCGTTCTTGGCGCGGATAACGACATCATTGCCTTCCAAAGCGGCGGTGTACTTTGCACTCAGATTCGAGTTGTTGTTAATTGCATTCACTAAGGTGTTCTTGTCGGTGAAGTCGGCGGTGTACGAGAACTTCTCGCCGTCGATATTGAGTGTGTTGCCCGCGCTCAGCTTGCTCTCGTCAACGGTGATCTTGGTTCCGGCGTTCTTGGCGGCGGTAGCGCCGGTATTGGCCCCAATGACAGCAGCCAGCTTATCATAGGTGTCCAGTTCCTTGCCGGTATCGCTGGCAGCATTCTGCTCTACGTGAATCTGGGTTCCGTTACCGATAACTCCGATCTTCCAGGTGCGGCTGGCCTGGCCGTTCACGTTCTGTTTGGACAGCAGGTCGGCGGCAGCATGAACCTGATCCTCCTCGTCGTATCCGCTGACATCAATCACAGTACCACCGGTAAACGAGCTGTTTGCGTCAGTCTTGAAGATAAATTTTTGACCGTCGATGGTCAGGGTAGCGCCGTCCTTTACGATATCGCTCAGATTGACGTCAATACCGGCTTTGGTGCTAGGCGTAACAGCCTTGGCGAAGGTGACATTAGTAGCCATATGAACCACATCGCCCTCCGCAGTGCCACCGGTAACATCACCCACTGTGACCGCAAAGCCTACACCATCGTTAAAAGCATCGGCTTGAGTGGTGCTGAACTTATTCGTGGCGCTGTCCTTGTAAGTGGCGCCCTCCATCCAGCCGTTGAAGGTCAGCGTGACGTTGGTGGCGGTACCATCACCGCCGCCAATCGTATAAATGGCATCACCGATCTTGAGTGAATCGTTATTTGTAACATTAGTAGAGTCGTGAGTGGCAGTGTGAGCGGCAGCATCAGTCTTCACGCCATTCGTACTCCCCTGCATAGCAGTCTTCAGCGCCGCAGCGATTTCGGCGGTGCTGAAATCCTTGGCAGCAGCACCAGTGTTATTCAGAGAAACGCTATACTCTGTACCGGCAACGGTAATCTTTACGCTCGCTGTAGCGCCAGCGGCCACACCTTTTACCTGAAGATCGCCCAGGTCAATGGTAGCAGCGGGGGACGTCTGGATGGCGTTTCCCTTAACTTCCATATGGACAGCGGGAGAACCGTCAGCCTCTTTTGCCACCAGCTTTGAAATGTCCACAGAGCCATCGTTGCCCTCTACGACACCAGCAGCGCTGATCTGGAAAGCGCCGGTGTTCAGGCCCAGGGTGCCGTCCAGCAGCTTGATGCCGTTGAAGTTGGAGCTGTCGGCGATGCGGTCAATCTCGTCCAGAAGCTGATCGACTTCCTTCTGCATCTGGACGCGGTCCACTTCGTTGTCATAGGTTCCGTTTGCGGACTGGGTTGCCAGCTCTACCATACGGTTGAGCATGGAGTGTACCTCGGTCAGGGCGCCTTCTGCGGTCTGCACCAGGGAAACGCCGTCGTTGGCGTTCTTCTGGGCTGTCTTCAGTCCCGTAATCTGAGCTCTCATCTTCTCAGAAATAGCAAGACCTGCGGCATCATCACCTGCACGGTTGATTCTGTAGCCGGATGACAGTTTTTCCAGGTTCTTTGCTACTGCGCTGTTGTTGTTTGTCAAATTTCTGTAAGCATTTAATGATGCGATATTATGTTGGATTCTCATTTTGTTACCTCCTTGGTAATTGGCAGCGTATTGTGGTTATAGGGTGGTTGTTACGCTGCCCTTTTGCTTCCGGGGAGTTCCTTTCTTCCCCTGCCTAACATTAACTACTGTTTTTTATTTCCTCCGTCCGGACCGGTCAAAGCGGACGGTTGAAATCGTATGAATTAGCTACGCGGTTTGCGGCTGATGCATTTTGGCGGCTCGTGGGTCCGTTCGTAGACCTCGCCCCGCAGGATGGGCATTTCCTTTGGCGCGTCAATGGCAAGTTTCAGTGAACCGTCCTCCGATACCACCTTGATGACGATGTCCTCGCCGATTACCACGTATTCTTCCGGGTTCCTTCCCAGCATTAACATGCTTCCTACCTCCTTGTTATTGATTAAATTTGATTGAACTTGCTCGAAAAAGCTTGAAAAGAAAAGTATACTTTTCTTTTCAAAAATGATGATGGATGAAAATGGGAGTAAAAAGGAATAAAATGAGAAAATCAGGAAATAAGAGTAAGAAATCAGAGAAAAAATTAAGTTTTTTTGCAAAAAAGCTTAAGAAAGAGGGGGGAAAACCGATAATTATTTTGTAAGCAAGCTCGCACGGAAAAGTATACTTTTCTGTGCGCTACTTGGCTAAATTTCAACATTTTCAAGGGATATGATTTCTTTTCAGGAGGGAGTTTCCAAGTGAAATTCTATTTGGGAAAGGAATTTTTTAATATACCGAAAAAATGGTTTGTGGATGCTTCCCACACGAACAAGTTTGAGGGGAATCCCTCCTGATAATTGGATTTTTATTACCAGCAGGAATTGTATTTTTGCCGCTGATTCATTATACTGAAAATAGCGAAAGGATACATTCAGAGTATAGGATCAGAAAAGCTTGGACGATGAGACAGGTATGCAAGGAGGAGAAAATCAATGGCCAGAGTGGTAAGCATTGGGAGACAGGATTTTGAAAAGCTGCGGATGCGGAATAATTTTTATGTGGATAAAACCCATTTTATCAAGGAGTGGTGGGAAGCGGACGATGAAGTAACCCTCATCACCCGCCCGAGAAGATTCGGAAAAACCTTGAATATGAGCATGCTGGAAAAGTTCTTTTCCATCCACTATACAGGCCGTTCTGAACTCTTTGAGGGACTTTCCATCTGGCAAGAAGAACAGTACCGGAATTTGCAGGGAACTTATCCGGTCATCAGCCTTTCCTTTGCCAATGTAAAAGAGGCGAATTACGCCAGCGCGCGGGCCAAGATCTGCCAGATTATTGCCAGTGAATATTCCAGATGTTCCTTTCTTTTGGATGGAAATTGTTTGACAGAACAGGAAAAAAGTACATTCCGCAGAAAATCCGTCACCATGGCGGATGTGGACGCAACTCTGGCAATTCACCAGCTGTCCGAATACTTCTCCCGATATTATGGAAAAAACGTGCTGATTCTGCTGGATGAATACGACACACCCATGCAGGAGGCATATGTCCACGGGTACTGGGAAGAGCTGATTCAGTTTATGAAAAGCCTCTTTAACGCCACCTTCAAAACCAACCCGTATCTGGAACGCGCCCTTATGACCGGCATTACCAGAGTCAGCCGGGAGTCGATTTTCTCGGATTTGAATAATCTGAAAGTGGTAACCACTACGTCGGGGGACTATGGGGATGCTTTTGGATTTACAGAAGAGGAAGTCTTTGCAGCCTTGGAGGAATTCGGGCTTTCAAAGCGGAAGGAAGAAGTCAAAAACTGGTACGACGGCTTTACCTTTGGGGATAAAACGGACATTTACAATCCCTGGTCCATTGTCAACTACCTGGAGGAAAAAAAGGCGGGGACTTACTGGGCCAACTCCAGCTCCAATAGTCTGGCGGGAAAGCTGATTCAGGAAGGCACGAAGGATATTAAGCAGGACTTTGAACACCTGCTGCGGGGAGGCTCTCTGAAAACAGAACTTGATGAACAGATTGTATATGATGAATTATCAGGAAAGCAGGATGCTGTATGGAGCCTGCTGCTTGCCAGCGGTTATTTGAAGGTAAAGGGTGTGCGGCTTCACTCTGAGACACCCGAGCAGTGGCGCCAGGTGTATGAATTGGAGCTGACCAACTTTGAAGTCGCTCTCATGTTCCGGAATATGATCGGCCGCTGGTTTGACTCTTCCGGATCCGCCTATAATGACTTTATCAAAGCCCTGCTGCTGGGAGATGAAGATGCTATGAACGAATATATGAACCGCGTCGCTCTGACTACCTTCAGTTCCTTTGATACAGGGAACCGGCCTTCAGGGGCAGAGCCAGAGCGCTTTTATCATGGTTTTGTGCTGGGATTGATGGTAGAGCTGGCGGGGCGGTACACTCTGACTTCCAACCGTGAGAGCGGCTTTGGACGCTACGATGTGATGCTGGAGCCGCGAAATCGGGAGGATGACGCTATAATTCTGGAGTTCAAGGTATTTCAGCCAAAGAGGGAAAACAGTCTGGAGGATACGGTAGCCGCGGCTCTGGCCCAGATTGAGGAAAAACAGTATCAGACAAGTTTCGTCCAAAAGGGAATCGAAGAAAGCCGGATTCTCAAGTATGGCTTTGCCTTTCGCGGCAAAGAGGTGCTCATCGGGAGCTAAGAAGTCGTATCCCAGCAGGAACGTAGGGCTAAGTTGTTCGGAAGGAAGCAGCGTCCCAGTATCCTCTGCGCCGGACAATCGCTTGAGGTAGCAATCCATATATGCCGCTGCATTCCGACTTTCTCCCTTTGCATAAAATTCATCAATCTTGTGCAGCCCCACTCCTAAAAGCGCCATCCTCTGATCAAGGGAGATCCCCTCTGCCTGCAGCAGTAACAGGCAGAATTCCTGCAGCTGCAAGTGTTCCCGCCACTTTGCATCCCTATTGCTTGCGGAAAATTGCTGTAGGGGCATGGAAGCAACGGGATCCATGTCTTGGAAACCAAGTGCATACATCCGGAAGCGCTTCTGCTCCCATGGAAAGCTGCAGACCGCAGAGTCCTTCCTCGGTCTGAAGGCTGCAGCCTTTTTCCTCCAGAATGAATTCGTAAGTCTGACCGTTGATAGTAACGGTAGTGCCTGCCTTCATCTTGGTTGGGTCAAGAGTGAATTCCAGCTGAGTCGTTTTGTCACCACTGGCGGAGGCTGTAACGGCCTGGGCAGTGGAACCTACCTTCGTGCTGCTGACCAAATTGTCATACTTTTCTGTGCGCTACTTGGCTAAATTTCAACGTTTTCAAGGGATATGATTTCTGTTCAGGAGGGAGTTTCCGAGTGAAATTCTGTTCTGGAAAAGCCGGATTTAAAGGTGCTGGACGTCCGCACCAGGTATTTGTTAAAATCCCCTGAACCGTTCAGTGAGGCTGGATATCCTGGCTATGGACAGTACAGGGGCAAAACTGAATGTGGAAGTACAGCGCTCCGACAAAGGAGCCGGGATAAAAGGGCAAGGTACAACAGCAGCATGATGGCCGCAAACCTTTTGAAGAAAGGCGAGGACTTCGACAAGCTGCCGGAAACGTGGGTAATCTTTATCACAGAAAATGACGTAATGGGAAAAGGGCTGCCACTCTGATATGCTCCCTTTATGAGAGACAGTGAAACAAAAAAACACGATTGATCATGAAGGGAGTTTTTCTATGCCAGTCAAAACGAAAGCGACACCTGAGGAGAAAATCAGGATTGCCCAATTATGT
>CAJTER010000024.1 GCA_910575405.1 Clostridia bacterium
TGGCGAAGCCATGCATTTACCCTTGACACTGGCGGAGCGATGATTAGAATGAATGCCACCAATCAGGAGAAACGTTAAAAAAACAGCCAGCACCATACGATACTGACTGTACAACAATCTTATTTTGTTTCAATGTCCTCTTGACGGGGAGCGGTTCACAATTCCGATGCGAAAAGCCCCTTTCTCGTTCCATTCGGAAGAAACATTGAAAAAGAGAAATTTCTAAAAATTTAAATGTTATTTATTTACTTTTTAGTGATTTATGGTACTATGATTCCGTTCATACATTTATTTCCTTTTTATGATGAAACCGTATTTCGCCAAGTGGATTGTATTAAGCAAAAAGAGGAGCTATAATAAGGAGGAACAGACATGGATCAACGAAATCAACTGAATCAATTAAAACCGTTAAAAGAATTGAATTTGATGGATCGGTTTCTGGAGGACTTGTCCCTGCGAGGGACGAGCAGCGGAAATTCCCCCGTCATATGTCACAGGGCTTTAGCCCGTGGTGACCAACGACGACGCGGAGGCTGCCGATCATACGGAATTTATGGAACTGCTTTTGACCATTATCTTCGGGAAAAAGGTCTCCCTGCGCTATCCGCCGCAAACGGAAAAGGAAGTTAGTGTACTGACCACCTGCCCAAACGGAGCCGGTATTACCAGGGCCTTTTGGACAGCAAGCTGCTGGATCCGGGGAGTATTAACTATAACCGGCTAAACGATGTGTATATTATTGTCATTATGTCCTTTGATCTCTTTCGCAAGGGGCTACACTGGTATACCTTCCAAATGGGCTGTAGCGAGATCCCGGGACTGCAGCTGAAGGATGGAGCAACCCGTATCTTCCTGAGTACGAAGGAGGCGAAGGCGAAGGGCGTGAGTCCGGAGCTGATTGGGCTGCTACGTTATTTTGAAGAAACGACAGATGCAATGGCGGAGCAGTCAGGCAGCCTGCGGATTCGGCGGATGCAGGAAATCGTGCAGCCCATCAAAGCGGATGAGAATGTGGGGGTGAAATACGTGCAGGCATGGGAAGAAAAGGAACTAAAGCGGCAGGAAGGATTTCAGGAAGGGCTGGAACAGGGACATTTTGAAATGCTGGGCAGGCTGGTTCAGAAGGGAACCTTAACTCTGGAAGCCACCGCCAATGAATTGAACAGGAAGCGGGAGGAATTTCTGAGCTGGTATCAGACGCAACGGAACTGATGTCTATCCTGTATCCGATCCAGCGGGCGCGGTTTACAAGGTATGAAATCCCGTGGTATAGATATGTGAAAATGGAGATGCCGCATTAAAGTGTTTCTAATGTGGCATCTCCATTTTGAGTTGGTTTTCCGGCGGATTTGGCCTTTGCTTTATGAAACTGCCGGACCCATCTGCCATGGTATCCCTGCCTGCATCTGCAAAGCTTCTCATGCCGGGTTCAGCGCTTTCTGTCATCTCCCGTAAAGGCGTCAATGGGCATAAAGCGGTTGAATTTCAGCTTGCTGATATCCGCCCCTAGAGGCTGTTCCAGCATCAATTCGCTGAGTACCTTGCCCACTGGCGCCGATATGCCGAAGCCGTGCCCGGAAAAGCCGCAGGCCGCGTACAGTCCCGGAATTTCGTCGATGGCTTCGATGCAGCACATGTCATCCGGCGTCCGGTCATGCCACCCGCTCCAGGAGCGGACGATTTTGATGTTCTCAAGGCTTGGGAAGAGATCCGTAAGGCCCTTGATTCCCGAGGGAACGTTGTCCGGTGTAAGGGTAAATTCCACGTGGTTTCCTTCCCTCTGAAAGGCGCCGATGCGGCTGCCTCCGCCCATGACAATGGAGCCGTGTATGGTCTGTGTTCCGTAATATCCGCCTTTTGAGCCGATGAAGATTTCATCCAGGATCCGGGGAACCGGCTCTGTTACAAAGATTTCGCACAGGGCGTGTGTAAAGGGAACATCCAGACTGACGGAGTTTAAGAGCGCCCTGCTGCCAAAGCAGGCGGTAATGCAGATTTTATCTGCTTCGTAAATATGGCCGCATTCTGTT
This sequence comes from Clostridia bacterium, assembly GCA_910575405.1. Classification (GTDB taxonomy): domain Bacteria; phylum Bacillota; class Clostridia; order Peptostreptococcales; family Anaerovoracaceae; genus Hominibacterium. The sequence continues at coordinate 2,031 of CAJTER010000024.1, forward strand.
ACCACCCGTTTTGCCCGGCCTTTGACTGTCTCAATGGAAACGGCTTTTTCGTGGTCATAGTACTTTGCTCCCAGAGCTCTGGCCTTTGAATAAAGGCCCAGGGTTGTCTTCAGAGGGTTTGACCAGGTATCCTCTTCACAGTGGGCAGCCCCTGCGATGCGCTCTGAAAACTGGGGAACCCGCTTTCTCAATTCCGTTCCATCCATATATTCGATATGCATACCGTATTTTTTGGCAATTGGCCAGAATTTCTGCATGTTCTCCATTTCATCATCAGTAAGGGCATTTCTGTAGCCACCTGTTTTGCGGAATTCAATGTCAACATCCAGCTCCTTTTGCAGCCTTGGCCAGATTTCCGTTACGCCGTACATGCCCAGGGAAAGCTCCGGCTCTCCTCTGGTGTTCATTTTATTCTGGCCGCCGTTTCTTACAGAAGAGCCATTTCCCACCGTATCTTTTTCAAGTACAGTAACCGAACGGCCTGCTGAGGACAGGAAATACGCGGCTGCATTGCCGACAGCGCCGCTGCCGATTATGATAATATCTGATTTTCTTACTTCTTTGCTGCTCATATTAGTCCTCCTCTCCTCTGCAGTCTGCGTACACTTTTGCGGTGACCGGTCTTGCCGGCGGTCTTGGCGTAGCCTCTTCCAGCTCTGCCGGTGAAATTCCCAGCTCTCTTGCCACAATATCTTTCACATTCCTTCCGCAGGTCAGTCCCTGGCATAATCCCATGCCAGCCCGCAGATACCGCTTAATTTCGTTGATGGTATACATCCCATCGTAAACCGCTTTTCTGATTTCGCCTTTTGTGATTTCCTCACATCTGCATATAATGAGATCATCGTCAGGCTGAGCGGTAAATTCTCCTATGGGTTTTGTCCGGTCGAATACTTTATATTCCATTTTGCCTATACCTCCTTTTTGAAGAACCGAGCGGTCATCGCATACTCTCTGGGAACTCGCATTGTAAGAACTGCCGTCTTATCAAAGGCGTTTGTATCCTGAACTTTGACTACTTCCGCATCGCAGACAGGCCTGCCGCTCCTGTCAAGGCCCTTTCCTCTGTCGCCAGCCTGAGGCAGCGGCAGGAACTCATAAGGCAGCGTTACTGTCCCATATGTACCGTCTTCATCTTCATTTACCAGGAAGATGGCCTGGCCCGGACATGCCGCTACACATGCTCCGCAATTTTTGCACACAGAATCCTCTGTTACTGCAGGAAGATCGGTAATGCGTTCACCCACTTTAATGCAGCCGAAGGGGCACGCCTCCTGGCATGGATCGCAAGGTATATTTTGGGAACATTCGATAACCGGATGCACGCCCTCCTTCTTTACGACGCCTGGATAAGTCTCCATTTCATTCGCATCCATGTATCCCCTCTCAAGCAGAGACGCGGAAACCGGCAGACCCTCATCTGTTTTCTCAATTTTCTTTCCCTTATTCTGAGGCGCAAACATGCCCTGCCTCAGCTTTTCCAGTGAAGCGGTCCTTTCCTCCACCTGTGTTTTGAAGGTGTCTTCTTCGATCCATCCTGCGTATTTCGCGGCGGCAAGCCCGGTAATATGTCCTTCTATCATGGCGGAGCTCGCCTCTTCAATTCCGGAAACATCGCCGGCTGCAAAAATTCCAGGAATGGAGGTTGCGCCGTATTCATCACATGCCGGCACCAGCCCTCCGACCTCTTTCATTTCACAGCCAGTCATTCTCACCAGCTGGCTCATGGGATTCAGGCCTACGGCAACGCACACTGTATCTGCCTCCATCTCCTTTTCTGTTCCCGGTATGATCCGGAATTTCTCATCCACCTGGCCGATAACAACGCTCTCCACGTGATCCGTTCCCTTTGCCTCTACGATGGTATGGGAGAGGTAAAAGGGCACGCCTGTGCGGGCAACCTTGGCCGCGTGGACTCCGTAGCCTCCTACTCTGGGAGCCGCGTCAATGAGCGCCTCTACCTGGCAGCCCGCCTGCAGGAGCTGAAAGCTTACCACAAGACCTACATTTCCAGTTCCCATCATTACGATTTTGTTTCCCGGCATCACGCCGTGGAGATTCATCATGGTCTGGGCAGCGCCTGCGCCTAACACCCCCGGCAGATCCCAGCCTTTGAAGGGAATCATTCTCTCCGCCGCGCCTGTAGCCACGATAATCGCCTCGGCCCGGTAGTTCTCAATATGATCGCCTCTGTTTACTGAGATGCACTTTTCCGGGTATATGCCGATAACGGTTGAAGAAAGATGGACTTCTACGCCTGCTGTTTCCGCCTCTTTCAGGAGCTCTCCTCCAATGTTGATGCCTCTTATTTTTGCTTTATGTTCCTTTGAGCCAAAAAACTTGTGGATCTGTTTGAACAGCTGTCCTCCCGGCTTTTCATTTTCATCAAATAAAGCAGTTCGCATTCCGGCTTTTGCGCCTTCAATTGCAGCTGACAGCCCTGCGGGACCCGCTCCAATCACAATCAGGTCGTAACGTTTCATTCTTCTGTTCCCTCCTTTGCTGATAATCCATACTGCGTCTGAACCCGCATTCCTTCCTTGAGGGGTGTGATACAGGTTCTCACATTAATTTCGCCGTCCACGACCATTACACAGTCGGTACATCTGCCGATTGCGCAGAAAATACCTCTCGGCCTGCCATTCCTTCTTGTATGGCGGTGGGTCGTCACTCCGGCGGCCCGCAGCGCCGCTGCAATGGGTTCGTCCTCATACCCTTCCATCTCTTTACCGTCAAAATAGAATTTTACTTTTCTGCCTTTCTCATATTCCCCCAGTATTGGGTGTTTTGCGATTCTCATTTTGCTCTCTCCTATCAACTGACATCTTTTATCATCAAAGCTTTTTTATTAAAATTACATTTATTCCTCATCTTCATTATAAGCGAAAACGCCCCGCTTCACTTCCAAAAGATAGGCGATAAAACAGCACGGCCCAAAGAGGAAGTTGACTATAATGAGAAACCAGAACAATGCGCTGGTGCCTCCGTAGAATCCCAGCGGGACCAGGATGCTGAGAAGTACCGTGATTACGGCCAGGATGTTTCCTATCTTGTGTTTCTTTTCCTGAGACATAGGAACATTTGTCTTTTTATCTGTCATAATATACCTCCTGATTTATTCTAATACCTGCCTGTTTTCCGGCTTATAGGTGGCAAAGCATGCGATAAAGTAAACGATTCCGCCAAAGATCCAGGTTGCCACGCTGGAAGGGATTCCAAAGGGAGCCTGAAGCATAAACTGCCACGCGATGTAAAACAGGATACCTGCGACAATTGCCGTAAGCCCGCCTGCCGCAGTCTTTCTCTTGAAGAAAAATCCTCCCAGAATGGGGATTAAAAATACTGCAACCTGGAAGCCTCCGATAACAGCCCAGGCGTTGCCAATGCCGTTTCTCCACAGATACGTTCCGCAGATAATAAACAGACCGATGAGCACGATGACGACTTTCGTTCCCTTGAGCACACTCTGGTCGGAAAGATCCGGCTTGAACATATCCTTGTAAATGTCTTTCACCAGGATACCGCCTGTAATGAGCATATCCGCGCTTACGGTTGACATTACAGCTGCAATAAGGGCGGCTACAAAGAGGCCTCTCGCACCTGCAGGCAGCACCTCAAAGATGGTTGCCCAGTAGCCTTCCGAAAACGTACTGGCATCCGGGTGTATGACGGAAGAAGCAAGACCTGCAACGACCATAGCTGTACTGAATACCAGACCGATTACCAGCATGAGGGAATAGGCAACTTTAATATCTCCTCCTTCTTTTGCTGCTCCAAATCTCTGGTAACTCTGGGCGTTTACATAAAGGGCTGCTGCGGAAATGACGTATCCAAAGGCGGTTGCGAAAGTCTGGTGTCCGGTAAGACTGAGTTTCTCCGGATCGCTTGCTGTTACAGCGTCGAGGAATCCGCCTGCCCCGTTGAAATGAAGATATACGCCAAGAAGCACTGCTCCCGCGGATACGGTCATAACCATGAACTGAATCAAATCCGTAACCGCAAGACCCCACATGCCAGCCATTGTGGTATAAATAATGATGGCAACTCCGGCCACTACCATGGTAGCCCAGAGAGGTACGCCCGCTACCAGATGAAGCACATCACCTGCCGCAAAGAGCAGCGCGCAGCAGTACAAAATGGAGGCCATGGGAACGATACTTGCCAGAACTCCCGCCGGCTTATTGTAAAAGTAACGAATCATATCCGGCAGCGTAATAATCCAGTCCGGCAGCTTATCCCTGGTCATGGGGCCAATCCATAATGCCAGCGGCAGTCTCAGAAAACAGCCTGGCACTACGTAAAAGAGGACAATGGAAATTCCCAGGGTGGCCCCTAATTCACCTAGCCCTACAATAGTCCAGGAATCATACCATGCCGCTCCGGCCACGCCGATGAGAACCGGTATGGTCAGTCTCCTGGATGCCACAAAGAAACTCTTAAAATTTTTGCTTGCTTTTCTATGCATTACAAAACCGACACTCATAACACCAACAAAATATGCGATAAGAACAATCCAATCTGCCGCACCCCATAATTCTTTAAAATCTATCATGTCTTCCTCCTTCCTGACGCGCCTGACGCGCCATCCGGGTAGTTTTGAAAGTTTCCTTTCAAGCTTTGGTTTCCTTAAACGTTGAGTCTTACTCTCAGGCCCGAAATGTGCTCGCTCTTTGCGCCGAACCGATCCTGATACGCAAATTTTTCATACTGCCTGCCTCTGCACTCCAGATTCAGCAAAACGGCCTGGCGGACAAAGAACTGCTTACGTTCAAGCGTAATCTCAGGAATTGCGTGAAAAACTTTTCGTAAATACTGCCATTTGGCGTATTCCATACTATTGCGGACTGCCTCCTGCTCGGTACAGCTGGCTTTCATGAACCTGCCCTCCATAGCGTCTTTCCGCAATTGTACAAGCTCCAAATCATCGAAAAGATCATAGTGAAAAGCATGGGCCTCATTCATATCAAATACCACTCCGATCTGCCCGTCCCTGTCAAAAGGACTCAGTCTGCCAGCCTCCTCCTTTTTTGAACCTCTTACCAGACTGTAATGAAACACAAGAAACAGGTAGGGTACGTACACCGGTTCCGTGGAAAGAAGCTTGTATTTTACCGGGCAGAACAGGCCAAAGAGCTTTGGATGAATCTGTTTCATTTTCAGCTCCACAGCTTCGGCTGCATCATATATATTGGACGTCTTCATAATATAAGAGCTTTCTTGTTTCACAATGCACCTCCTGCCTGAATCAAAGACTCCCGTTTCCATTTCTTCATACGGATTGTAGCGCTTCCGGAAGCTACATGTTTATTAATTGCAAAAATCAGACCAACCTTTTTTACCGTTAGTTTCCCTTTTTTCCGAAAATTTTGTTGGTTTTTGCGTTTCTTTTATGCATAGGCGCATAACCAATTATGCCGCCGCGCATAAGTTCCCTAATTTTTGCAGGATCAAAAAAAACACTTCAAATGCATTCGTTAAAATCCAATGCACTGAAGCGCTCTTTGAGCCGCTGGCCGCAGCCGCGATTATTTGATGCCATAGCCGTTTATCTTTCTGGAAATGGTGGACTGATTTACTTTGAGAACCTTTGCAATTTCCGAGGTGGTCCTGTGCTGTCCTTTTGCCAGAGTAAGAAGCTGCCGCTCCGCTTCTTCGATAATCTCTGCCAGAGGCGCTATTTCCTTTACACAAACTGCCGCTCCGCAGGTCTCCTCTGCTCTTATCAAGTGCTCCGGAAGAGCCTCAATATCAATATAATTGGAGGGCGATGTGACGATGAGGTTTTCAATGGAGTTTTCTAGCTCCCGTATATTGCCCGGCCATTCGTAGTCGCTGAGCAATTTGATTACACTCTTTGACATGACTTTGTTTTTTCCGTGCTGCCGGTTAAACTTCTTTGTAAAATATTTTACCAGCAGAGGAACATCCTCACGCCTTTCACTGAGCGCAGGGATTTTGATGGAAACAACATTGAGCCTGTAATACAGATCCTCCCGGAACTGGCCGCACTCGATCTGCTTCTTCAGATCCCGGTTCGTGGCCGCGACGACCCGTATATTGAGGGGGATCTGTTTTGTTCCGCCCACCCGGACGATGCTTTTTTCCTGCAGCACGTGAAGAAGCTTGACCTGCTGATCCAGCGGAAGCTCGCCGATTTCATCGAGGAAGACCGTCCCTCCGTTCGCCGCTTCCAAAAGCCCCATCTTTCCTTCCCTGCTGGCCCCGGTAAAGGAGCCTGCCTCATATCCGAAAAGCTCCGATTCCACGATATTGGGAGAAAGGCTTCCGCAGCTCACCACAACAAAGGGATTATTTTTTCTCTGGCTCAGGCTGTGGATGGCGTTTGCCAGCACTTCCTTTCCTGTTCCCGTTCCTCCGAGAATGAGTACTGTGGAGTCAGTAGGCGCAACGAACTTTATCAGGCTTTTAATCTCCAGCATCTTTTCATTGCAGGTGATAATATGCTCCAGCGCATCCTCGCTTTCACCGGTAAGATTCATGCCGAACTCCATTTTGCCGATGATGCTGCTGAGATTTACCAGATCCGTATAGTCCTTTGTTATGGATAAAACCTGCTCCAGGTTGCCCTCTTCATCAAAGCTGGGAACCCCTGTAGCAATGAGAAGTTTTTCGGTCAATCCCGTCTTCTGTATCACAACCTGCGCCTGCCCTGTTTCAATGACTTTCCTTATGACAGAAGGATAAAATATTTTCTGTTTTTCCAGCTCATATACGCTCTTTCCCAGATACCAGTCCTTTTCATGGCCGCAGTTTTCCACCGTTTCCTGTCCCACAAAAATAATGACGCCTGCTCCATCTGCAATGATAAAGGAATTTTGATCATACTCCATCAGGGTCTTTCGCATGCTCCGGTTCAGCTCACTGGCCCGGCCGATTTCCTCCCCAAACCGGTTCAGCTCCCCTTCGCCTGTGAGCCTCAGCCAGGTGCCTGTTTCATCTCGGTTTTCAATGGAAAATCTTACTGCCTGCTGATTGATATATTTGGTGATGAAGCCGTCTGCCCGCAGCTTTTCAATTTCATCCTCCGCAAAGACATCCTGTGCAAACAATTCCCTGGCAGGACTTCCATCAATTCCCAAAATCTGTTCTGCGGCATGGTTTCTATATTTCAATGTATTTGTGCTGCTGTCAAAAAGGAGGATTCCTTCGCTGAACTGATCTATGAAGCTCCATAGACTTGCCAGCGCCTCACGGTTGTTTTTAAATGGTTTTGTGATAGGCATGCTGTCAGCTCTCCTTTAGCGTTTGTATCCGCTTCCCTATTCAGAAGGCTTTTCTTTTTCCAGTAATTCGGCAACCTTTGCTTTTGCCTCTTCTAAATCCTTGCAGCCATCCAATATCATGGCAACCATTTTTAAGATCTTTTCAAATTGCTTATCGGTCATGGCTTCCATTTTGCTCTCCTTTCCCCCGTTTGGCCGGGTGATTCGGTTGATCGATTAACTGAATTCACAGGATAACGATTTTGCGTTAACAAAATAAAGTGTCTGGCATACGCTCGTTTTCAGCATGATGTCGAAACCAAAAGCGGAGGCAGGCCCGTCCCAGTTTGAAGTTACGGTTTACATGGAAGTTCAATCCTCAATCCCCTTCTGTGTTCGTTCGATCATTTTCTTTATCAGCTCTTTGGCCTTTTCCAGGTCATTATTCTCAATGGCTTTTTCAAGCTCCTTCTGATTTTCAAGCTGTTCTCTCAAGAAACTTTTAAATACTGGCATATCGCACATCTCGTTCTCCTTTCCCCCGCCTGCCCGGGTGATTCAGCTGATCCTTCAGCCGAATTCCATTATATTACATTTTACAATTATTGTCAATTTGTTTGCTTACATTCTGAACCTCTTTTATGCTATTTTAACCACCCCTCATTACAAAGTCAAGAACGTGAAACAGCAACGCCTTCTTCCCGCGCCGCCAAGCCAAATCAAATTACTGTATAGCTTCTTTCATGGATTTCACATAATCGTAAATCGGCCCGGCGGCATGTTCTCCATGCTGCTGGCACAGCTTGACGATAGCGCTTCCGACGATTACCCCGTCTGCAATACGGGAAATTTCCGCCGCCTGCTTTGGTGTGCTGATGCCAAAACCTACTGCTGCCGGAACCTTGCTGCTGCCGCGGACGACTTCTATGATAGAGGCCAGATCCGTCTTAATTTCGCTGCGCATACCGGTTACGCCCATGGAAGAGACAACATAGAGGAAGCCTGCCGCGCCATCTGCGATTTTTTGGATTCGCGCTTCTGATGTGGGAGCAATCAGTGAAATCAGATCTACATCAAAGCTTTGCGCAATGCGGGCAACATCGTCTTTTTCTTCAAAGGGCAGGTCAGGAATAATGATGCCATCTGCGCCGCTCTCTCTGCATCTGCGGAAAAATCCTTCGTATCCGTATTTAAAGACCGGGTTTAGGTATGTAAGAAATACAATGGGTACCTGTGTCTTTTTCCTCAGAGAGGCTACCAGCTCAAAGAGCTTATCCACGGTTGTGCCTGCTGCCAGAGCCCGCAGATTTGCCTCCTGGATGACCGGGCCCTCAGCAATGGGATCCGAAAAGGGGATGCCGATTTCAACCAGATCCACTCCTGCTTTGATCATGGATAAAATAAATTCTTCGCTTTTTTCTATGGACGGATCGCCCCCTGTTACAAACCCGATAAAGGCTTTTCCGTGTTCAAATGCTGTATGGATTCTACTCATAAATATTCACCCCTCTGTATCTGGCTATAGCTGCCACATCCTTGTCTCCCCTTCCAGACAGGCAGACGATCAGGCTCTGATTTTTGTCCAGCTTTGGCGCCAGCTTTCTTACATGCGCTACTGCGTGTGCGCTTTCCACCGCGCAGATGATGCCCTCAGTTCTTGCCAGGTATTCGAAAGCATCGACTGCTTCTTCGTCTGTCACGGGGATATACTGCGCTCTTCCCGTATCGTGCAGATATGCGTGCTCCGGCCCAATGCCCGGATAGTCAAGACCAGCGGAAATGGAATAAACCGGCGCAATCTGTCCATATTCATCCTGACAGAAGTAAGAGCGCATTCCGTGAAAGATTCCGGGGGTTCCATTGGCAATGGTCGCCGCATTTTTATCCGTGTCCGCCCCCAGGCCCGCTGCCTCGCAGCCGATAAGTTTTACCTCTTTGTCATCAATAAAGTGGTAAAACATGCCTATGGCATTGCTGCCGCCTCCTACGCAGGCAATGACCGCTGCCGGAAGCTTTCCTTCGGCCTTCAAAATCTGTTCCCTGGCTTCTCTGCTGATGACGCTCTGAAAGTCCCGCACGATCATGGGAAAGGGGTGAGGCCCCATAACAGAACCCAGTACATACAGGGTATCGTCCACTCTGGCCGTCCATTCCCTCATAGTTTCATTGACCGCATCCTTTAAGGTCTGGGTGCCGCTGGTAACGGCATGAACTTTTGCCCCCAAAAGCTCCATCCGGTAAACGTTGAGAGCCTGCCGGTCCGTATCCTCTTTTCCCATAAAGATTTCGCATTCCAGATCCAAAAGAGCCGCCGCTGTCGCTGCAGCCACGCCATGCTGGCCTGCTCCCGTCTCCGCGATAATCCTCGTTTTTCCCATTTTCTTTGCCAAAAGCGCCTGTCCCAGGACATTGTTGATCTTGTGGGAGCCTGTATGGTTGAGGTCCTCCCTCTTGAGATAAATTTTTGCCCCTCCCAGATCCTCGGTCATCTTTTGCGCATAATAAAGAAGGGATGGCCTTCCCGCATAATGATTCAAAAGATCCCTCAGCTCACCGTTAAACTGCGGGTCGTTTTTGTAATATTCATAGCTTTCATCCAGATGGATAATTTCGTTCATCAGGGTCTCCGGTATATATTGTCCCCCGTGAACGCCATACCTGCCTTTGTCCATTTTTTCTACTCCTAACTGTTCCGGCGGGTTTCGTATTTTACGATCTGAACCGCCTGAAATATCTTTTCTCTGTCCTTTACTCCGTCTGTTTCCGCTCCGCTGGACAAATCCACGCCAAAGGGCTTTACCTGCCTGAGGGCCTGCCCCAGATTGCCGGGATTCAGCCCGCCTGCCAGAAAAAACGGCTTTTTTATTTTAGGAATCAGGCTCCAGTCAAAGCAGGTTCCCGTTCCGCCCTTTCCCTGATCCAGCAGCAGAAAATCCGCCGGGATTTCATCAAGCGTTCCGGCCTCAAGTCCCGGTCTCATGCTGATGGTTTTTATGACCGGAAGGCCTGTGTGCTGCCGCAGCCTTGTGATACAGGCGCTGTCCTCCCTGCCGTGAAGCTGAATCAGATCAAGGATTCCCTGACTGCAGATTTCTTTAATTTCTTCTGCAGGTGCATCTTTAAAAACACCTACTGCTTTGATCCCGCTTTTCAGCCTGCGCCTCAGCTTCAGCGCCTGCTCCCGGCTCACCTGCCTCCTGCTCTGCGCGAAAACAAAGCCTATGTAATCCGGGCCAGCTTCATTGACTGCCTCAATATCCTGCAGTCTGGTAAGCCCGCATATTTTCAATTTTGTCATCGCGCGCCATCCCGCAGCGAATCCAAAGCTGCCTTTTTGTCCCCACTGCGCATGAGCGTTTCTCCGATTAAGACGGCATCTGCCGCGCTTTCCTGCAGCCTTCGAATGTCCTCCGCGTTTTGTATGCCGCTTTCCGATACAAAGAACCGGTTCTCCGGCACCAGCTTTCTCAGCTCAATGCTGGTGTTCAGATCTACGTCAAAGGTTTTCAAATCCCGGTTGTTTACGCCGATAATTTCGGTTCCGCAGTCCAGCGCTTTCTCCACTTCCTCCTCTGTATGCGCCTCCACAAGAGTGGACATTCCCAGCCGCTGCGCAACAGCAGTAAACATCTTTAGTTTTGCAGGGGTTAAAAGGCTGCTGATGAGCAGAATAGCCGATGCCCCGATGACTTTCGCCTGGTAAATCTGATAGGGATCTAAAATAAAATCCTTTCGCAGAACCGGGATGGATACATGCTCCGCAATCTCGGTCAAATACTCATCCCTGCCCTGAAAAAAATATGGCTCAGTCAGTACAGAAATAGCGGCAGCGCCTGCGGCCTCATATTCCTTCGCAATTTCTACATAAGGAAAGTCCGGCGCAATGACCCCTTTTGAGGGAGAAGCCTTTTTCACTTCGCAGATAAAGGAGAATTCTTCCTTTTCAAACGCCATCTCTAAAGGCCGGCCCTTTCCGCTGGGCATACCCATAGCGGTCTCCCTGATTTCCTCGTCCGAAACTTTCTTTTTTTCTTCTTCAATCCGTTTTAATGTTTTTTCCGCAATTTCGTCTAAAATCATGCTTTCACCTCCTGCGAGAGAGCTGCAAATTGTTCAAGCTGCGCCAGGGCTGCGCCGCTTTCGATGATTTCTCCCGCTTTTTTCACTGCGCCCTCCATTCCAAGCCCTGCGTCGGAAACGTAAAGAGCGGCTGCTGAATTGAGAATAACCGCATCCGTTTTGGGCCCCTTCTCTCCGGACAGGATGTCCCGTATGATCTGCGCGTTTTCCTCCGGCGTTCCCCCGGTCAGATCTTCCTTTCTGCAGCGGGAAAAGCCCATGTCCTCTGGCTTTATTTCATAAGAGCGATAAGTACCGCTTCTCACCTCGCAAACTGCTGTAGGCGCGCTCATGGAAATTTCATCAAGTCCGTCTTTTCCGTAAACCACCAGGGCGTCTTTTACCCCCAGATTAGCAAGTACCCTTGCCATGGGTTCTACCAGAGCTTCTTCATAAACCCCCAGCAGCTGCATGTTGGCTCCTGCCGGATTGGTAAGAGGGCCTAAAATATTGAAAATCGTCCGGATTCCCAGTTCCTTTCTCACCGGCGCCACATATTTCATGGACAGATGGTAGTTCTGCGCAAAGAGGAAACAGATTCCGATGGTTTCCAGAATTCCCGCGCTCTGCTCTGGTGATACGGTGATATTGACCCCCAGAGCCTCCAGAACGTCCGCTGCCCCGCATTTACTGGAAGCTGCCCGGTTTCCGTGTTTTGCCACGGGAACGCCTGCCGCGGAAACCACCAGAGCCGAGGCTGTGGAAATGTTAAAGGAATTGGATTTATCTCCGCCCGTCCCTACAATTTCCAATACATCCATGTCATGAAGGAGCCGGATGCAGTGCTTTCTCATGCCTGCTGCGGAAGCTGTAATTTCTTCGATGGTTTCCCCCTTCATGGACATTGCCGTGAGAAAGGCCGCCATTTGTATCTGGGAAGCTTTTCCGCCCATGATTTCATCCATTACCTGCTCTGCTGTTTCATACGATAAATTTTTTCCTGCTGCCGCCTCGATAATTGCTTCTTTAATCATCTGCCTTGCCTCCTAAAAAGTTTCTCAAAATTACGTCCCCTTTTGGTGTCAAAATGGATTCCGGATGAAACTGTAGTCCATAAACCGGATATTCTCTGTGGCTTACTGCCATAATTTCGCCTGCTTTTGTCTGCGCTGTTACCATGAGCGGCTCCGCAAGGGTCTGGGGATCGGCTGCCAGGGAATGATACCTTGCTCCCCCAAAGACTTCCGGAAGGCCCCGGAAAAGCCCTACTCGCTGTTTTACATAAATCTGATCCTGCTTTCCGTGCATCAGCTGCTTTGCATATGTAACGGTCGCCCCGTAGGCCTGGCAGATAGCCTGATGACCCAGGCACACGCCCAGAATGGGGATTTCCCCCGCAAAAGCTTTTACTGCCTCTATGCAGATACCCGCATCCTCCGGCCTGCCCGGCCCCGGCGACAAGATGATCCGCTCCGGCGCCAGCTGCCGTATTTCACCAATGGTCATTTCATCGTTTCGTACCACCTGGATGTCTGGCTGTATGGAGCCTATCAGCTGATACAGATTATAGGAAAAGCTATCGTAGTTGTCAATAAGAAGTACCATCAGTCCAATCCTCCTTCCGCCTGCTGCAGTGCTGTTACAACTGCTCTGGCCTTGTTAATGCATTCCTGATATTCCTGTTCCGGCACGCTGTCTGCCACAATGCCTGCGCCTGAGCGGATGAAAACCTTCCCGTTTTTCTTAAAGGCAATGCGGATGGCGATGCAGGTATCCAGGTTTCCGGTAAAGTCCATGTATCCGATGGCTCCCCCGTAAATTCCCCGTTTGTTGTCCTCCAGCTCGTTAATAATCTGGCAGGCTCTGATTTTGGGAGCTCCCGATAAGGTTCCTGCCGGAAGCACCGCGCTGACTGCATCCAGGGCCTGCCGTCCCTCCTGTATCTGCCCCTTTACTGTGGAACCGATATGCACTACGTGTGAAAAGCGTTCGACTGATAAATACTTTTCTACCTCCACAGTTCCGAACCTGCTGATTTTTCCAAGATCGTTTCGTCCCAGATCCACCAGCATATTGTGTTCTGCCAGTTCCTTTGGATCAGCCAGCATTTCTTCCTCCAGAGCTTTGTCCTCGGCCTCGGTCCTTCCCCTTGGTCTTGTGCCTGCCAGCGGGAAGGTATGGAGGGTTCCATTCTCCAGCTTTACCAGCGTTTCTGGCGAAGCGCCCGCAATTTCAATATCGTCGCTGCTGAAGTAAAACATATAGGGCGAAGGGTTTTCTGCCCGCAGCACCCGGTAAGCGTCCAAAAGGCTTCCTTCGATATCCGCCTCCAGCCGATTTGAAAGAACTACCTGGAAAATATCTCCCTCGAATATGTAATTCTTGGCCTTTTCCACCATTTTGCAGTACTGCTCTTTGCTGAACAGGGGCCGGAATTCGCTCTTCAGACTCAGTGGGCGGATAGCCGCCGGCTCTCCTGTTTTGATCAGCCTGACCATATCGTCCAGCTCCCGCTGGGCTTTCCTGTAATTTTCCGCAAGGCCGTCTGTCTTTGCGTTTGCTATGAGGATGATCTCCTGTTTTAAATTATCAAAGGCGATGACTTTGTCAAAGAGCATCAGATCCACATCTTTAAAGCCTTCCTGATCGTTTGCGTCCAGGTCGAGATTTTTTTCGCTGTATTTTATGTAGTCATAGGAAAAGTATCCTACAAGCCCGCCGGTAAAGAGCGGCAGATACGGTAGCCTGGGGCTTTTATTTTCTTCGATAATCTGGCGTATATATCTATCTGGATTTTCACCTTCTTTTGTGAGCTCTGTTCCCGCGCTGATGCGCACGATCCCGTTCTGGCAGGTCAGTTCCAGCCGCGGATCGTAGCCCAAAAATGTATAACGGCCCCATTGAGCCGAATCCTCCAGGCTTTCCAGCAGGTAGCAATGCCTGCTGACGGATTTTAAAATTTTCAAAACCTGAACCGGCGTTGCAATGTCGGACAGGATTTTTCTGCTGATGGGAATGCAGCGGTAATCGGCTGCTATTTCCTTTGCTTCTTCCAGTGTTGGTCTGTACATCTCTTTCCTCCCTTGTTAAAGCTTTGTGCTGTGTTTTCGCCCCCCTGGCACGCTACGCACCGTATCAAAGATACGGGCAGCCACACTGTAAAATTGCACTGCGGCTAAAGCCGCGCAATTTCTGTGTTTGAGCTGCGCGCCGTATCAAAGATACGGGCAGCCACACTGTAAAATTGCACTGCAGCTAAAGCCGCGCAATTTCTGTGTTTGAGCTGCGCGCCGTATCAAAGATACGGGCAGCTCATAAATAAAAACAATCCGTCCTCAACATTCGTTGTCAAGGACGGATCGTTAATCCGCGGTGCCACCTTGCTTCGGGAAGGGTTCTTCCCGCACTTGCGAAATACTAGCATATTTCCGGCAACTGACGTATGCCCTACGTTGCAGAATACTGGGCAGTGGGTTTTGCTGTGCATGTTCCATCTGCTTTTGACTGCACCCTCAGTGGTCCATTTAACAAACTGCGTTCTGCCGAATTCTCATCGCCGCCGGCTCTCTGTAAGTGCACGATTTGTTTTTATCTCCACTTCATCGGTTTAAGCTGTGTTTTAATTGTGTTTGATTTTATCACTTTACCAAAATGGCGTCAAGCATTTTGTGAAATTAAATAAAATATCGTAAAAATATTGTTGCTTTTCTACAAATTTATTCAGATTCAATCCGGCAATGCGGTGTTGTCTGTCTACCCATTGGCGCGTTGGTCTTTCATCTACTCTGCCGTATATTCCTTTACCGGCGTGCCGCCTAAAATGTGTTCTTTGACAACTCTGGCGGCTTTGTCTTCCGTCATTTTGATATAAGTGGTCTTTGTCCCATCTTCATCCGTCACCTGCACAATCGGTTCTAACCTGCACATACCGATGCAGCCCATCATGGTAAGTTCTGCATTTTTGATTCCTCTGGTGCGGATTTCTGTGGCAAAGGAATTCATCACCGGACGCGCGCCCGCTGCTATACCGCAGGTTGCCATTCCTACGGAAATCACCTTTTTCCCTGCAACTGTTTTTTCATCCTCTCTGATTTTTTCCAGTTCTTCTAATGTTTTCATGCTTACCTCCCCCGCGTGCGGTTCAAAATAATGCACGCTCTTTCTGTAATCAGTCCTCTTACAATATCCTCCGCAAACGCCTTGCAGGTAGGCGCCCCGCAGACGCTGCAGTCCACACCCGGCAGAGTGCTGACGATTCTCCCCATTTCTTCCATTTTTTTGAGAGAGACGTTCAGATCCTCATCCAGCTGGAGGACTGGCCGATAGCGCAGTTCCCTGTTTCTTGCCAGCTCTCCTTCGCTCCCTGCGATATTCAGAATCCGGTCGCCATACGTTTCCTTGGCCTCGTCGATTACAACCTTCAGGTTGGTCCGGGCGGAATAGCTGTTTTCTACAGTCAGCGATCCGCCGCAGCATCCTCCTTTGCAGGCATCTGCCTCAATAAATTCAATGCCTTGCAGCTTTTCATCCTCCACCTGTTCAAAGATATCCATGATTTCATCAATGCCGTCTACTGCAATGAATTTATCGGTATGCAGGGCCAGGGCTTCTCCGCCTGTGTTGGTCCAGCGCAGTCCCATAACGCCAGCCCGCTCCAGATCTTCCACTTCCGAGTCAGCGAGGTTTTTCAGGTTGCTGAGAACCTGCTTGTACACCTCGGAAATAGCCACCATTTTGTCGATATCGGATTCGAGGACTTCATCACTCTCCTTGATAAAAGATATCTTTGCCGTACAGGGGGCAATGAAGAAAATGCCGATTTTTTTGTCCGGGTGCTTTGCCTCAGCTTCTTTTCTGGCCAGAGCTGCCGTTACTTCTGCCGGAGTCCGGTAGTCCAGCACGTGTTCCAGAAGATTGGGAAAGCGTATCTGAATCAGCTTTAAAACCGAGGGGCAGCCGGAGGAAATGAGTGGAAGAGGCCGCTCCCCTTTTTCCAGCAGCTTCCTGGTGGCATAACTGATCATTTCCGCGCCAATGGCTTCCTCGTAAACTTCATCAAATCCGACTTTTTTCAGCGCCGTCAGCAAATGGTTCCTCGATTTGACACCCTTAAACTGGCCGAATATGGCAGAAGCCGGTATGGCGATTTTATAATCGTAGCCTTCCAGACAATCCAGCGTATCTATCATGGGACGCGTAGCATGTCTGGGGCACACTTTGACACACATGCCGCACTCAATGCAGCGCTCCGGGCTGATGACCGCCTTCCAGCTGCGGATGCGGATGGCTTCGGTGGGGCACGTTCTGACACAGTGAATGCATCCAATGCAGCGCTCCGTATCCAGGTGGATAGAGGTCACATGGAGGGATTCAAAGGAAACCGGCCCCTCCCGCAGCCCCATGCTGTGCAGCTTCCCGCATACCGTAAAGGTCGTGTCAGCCGCTTCCACCAGGGCGATATTCCGGTTGCGGGCCAGCTCTATCATGGTCTCAGTTGCTGTTTTTCCGCAGGTTATAATAATGCAGGTAATGTTCATCATTTCCGAGGCCCGGATCACCTGCGGGTTGACCAGGCTGGTAATGAGCAGGCTGTCATCCGCTGTTTCCAGCATTACATTGCTCATCAGATCAGATGCTACTGCGTAAGAGTATTCACGCTGGAGGATTTCCTCCGTCTCGTAGAGCATCCTTCCTTTGAGCTGTCTTACAATTTCTTTCAATTCCATGCAGTCCACCTCCTAGCTCCGGCAGCGCTTCTTTAAAAATCAGCTTTACCTGTTCGTTGATAAATGCTTCCGCGTGAAATGCCGCGTCCATGTGGCTCTTTCCCTTGTGCGCAAGACTTTCTATGAAGGTAGTGCTGCAAAAGGAAAAAACGCCCCTGTCGCTGGAAAGCTCCAGTGACAGATTCAGATCCTTGTGGGAAAGCATAGTGAGGAAAAATACGTTTCCCAGATTTCCGATAGGCTGCCGGTCGATGGATTTGTTGACAAATACAGCCGTCACCTCGGTTCCGCAGCCCAACTGTGATTGGAGGAAAAAGTCACCGCCTGTAAGAATTGCCGCCTCTTTGAACATGGGAAGCCCCAAGCCTACAATCCTGGCAGCTCTGGATGTCTGAAAGGGATCTGTTGCTTTTTTCAGAGTTTCCTCGTCCATGCCGCAGCCGTCATCTTCAACGATAATTTCCAGCAGCCTGTCGTAGTCGCGAGTTTTAACACGTACCGAAATCCGTGAGCTGCCTGCCGTTATTGAGTTCTGCATAATATCCATAATATGTAGAGCCAGTTCTTTCATTCCATTCACCTCATGTCTTTTTCCTTGATCCAATTTATCACCGTTTCCGCGGTAAGCTGATTTCGTTCCTCTGACAGTGAAATAACATTCGTTCCTCTGCTCATGTCCTTCAGTCTGTGGCAGTCGGAGGAATAGAGCACTTCTTTATTTTTTAGATCCTTTCTGCTGCTGACAAACTCCCTCCCATATGGGGAATCCGTGGCCTCTACGACTCCTGTAGCAAGTCCCGCAGGCAGGGCTCCCAAAATCGGAAGCACGCTGTAGGAGTCCCGATCCACGTGAGAAAACCAGGCGCATCCACCTAAGCTGCGGGCGGCGGCAAAGACCTCCTCTACCGGCAAATCCGTTGAAAAGAGCAGCATCCGTTCCTCTTCGCCGATTATGTTATCCTCCGCATCAAAGAGATACTGGGAACCTAATACTTCCTTATTATTTTTCATTGGCAGCAGGTGCCTCTCTACCAGCTGTCCCATTTCCAACGCAGACTCCACCTGGGGGAACAGACAGCTTATGTGTACTTCCTCCGCTGATTCCACTTCGATTCCCGGGATCAGCACCAGCGGCTTTGTCTGCGCGCAGGCAAAAACAGCGGGAAGATTTTTGGCCGAATTATGATCCGTAACAGCAATGAGATCCAGCCCGTTCAGCACTGCCATATTTACAATATTGTTGGGAGTCATTTCCTCTTCCGCGCATGGCGAAAGGGCCGTATGTATGTGAAAGTCATAAGTGTAATTCACAAAATTCATGACAAAAGCTCGTGAAGTCTCCAGCACAGCTCGTAAGTCCCCAGCTGACTGGATACTACCGCGATTCCTGTTTCTTCCGCCTTTTCAAGGGTATCTGCCGGTGCGGCAATGCCTTCCGGCACAATGATACATGCGGCATCGTCCAGCTCCGCCACTGCTATGACATTCAGATGGGTCTGCACCGTAATCCAGGCATCGCCCTCCTGACATCCGCTCATTACCCTGCTGAGAAGATCGCAGGCATAAACACCGGTCACTTCGTTCTCCATGCCCGCGTCCGTCAATGCTTCCATGTCCAGGTTTTTTACCATTTCCTTTACTTTCATAGCCCCTCCTTATTTTATGTAGATCACCATCTTCACTTCTGTACCTTCTCCGGGAGCTGTTGTAATGTCCAGCTCATCAGTATTTTTCTTAATATTGGGAAGACCCATTCCCGCACCAAATCCCATTTTGCGTACCTGCTCGCTGGCTGTAGACCAGCCCTCCTGCATGGCCAGAGATAAATCCGCAATTCCTTTGCCAAAATCCCGTATCACCATTTCAACCCGGTCGCTCTCAATTTCCACATGCGCCTCACCGCCGCCGCCGTGAATAAAGGCGTTGATCTCCGCTTCATACATGGCAATGGCCGCCCTCTTTACGACAGGCGGAGACACACCAAGCTTCGCCAGCGACCGCTTTACGCTGCTTGATGCCTCTCCGGCCATATCAAAGTTATTTCCATCAATTACAAAATCCAGTTTCATATTGCTCCTGTTACTCCTGTGCCTGTCTCTGCCGGGCGATCATCATATCCTTGATCTTCATCAGCCTGGCAAGATTACCTCTCTCATTTTCGTCTAACTTCATTGTAATACTTTTGATGGTTTCCTGCAACGTCGGAATTTGCACATATTCAAGAGCATTGACTCTTCTTCTGGTTTTTTCTATCTCTTCTGCCAGAAGCTGGACCGTTTTTTCAGCCTGCGCCAGCTGGAGCATCAGGGGCAGAACTTCCTGCAGAGCGTCTACCGAAGCGTCCAGCTCGCCTGAGGTGAAAGCAAAGCCGTAGGGGTAGATATCCCGCTTTTCATCGCTTGTATCGGTAAATTCAAAGTCAGGGACACTTACGCTCATGACGTTTTTTGTTCTGGCACTGGCATAGACCTGCCTCTGAGGAAGCATGAGAGCTTCCTGCAGAATAGCATCGTCCATAGCTGCGCCTGCTGCCACAAAGCCGGCGTAGACCTGGGCCATTTTTTCCTCCAGCCTGGTCCGCAGCTCCATATTTTCCCGGATCAGTTCCAAAAACTTTTTCATCAGATCGTCCCGCTTATCCTTGAGCAGCTTGTGGCCTCTCATAGATGTGGTGAGACGTTTTTTCAGCCTGGACAGCTCCATACGGGTCGGGTTTACTTGTAAAACTGCCATATTCCCGCCTCCTTATTTGTTTTTGATGCCATATTTTTCGATGAATTCAGGCTTGATTCGCTTCAGCTCGCTTTCCGGCAAAATGGAAAGAAGCTGCCAGCCGGTGTCCAGGGTTTCCGCAATTTCCCGGTTTGTTGTGAAGCCCTGAGAAACGTACTTCTGTTCAAATTCTTCGGCAAACTTGGCGTACAAAAGGTCGGTTTCCGAAAGAGCCGCTTCACCTAAGATAGTCATCAGTTCCTTGGCGTCTTTCCCTCTGGCATAAGCCGCGAAGAGCTGATTCATGGTGCCTGAGTGGTCTTCTCTGGTTTTGTCCGGCCCAATGCCCTTGTCCTTTAGACGGGAAAGGGAAGGCAGAATGTCGATAGGCGGCATGATATTCTTTCTGTAAAGCTCTCTGGACAAAATGATCTGTCCTTCTGTAATGTATCCAGTCAGGTCCGGAATGGGATGGGTTTTGTCATCTTCCGGCATGGTCAAAATCGGAATCATGGTGATGGAGCCTTCGCTGTCCGCCTTTCTTCCCGCTCTCTCATACAGGGTGGCAAGGTCTGTGTACAGGTATCCCGGATAACCACGGCGGCCTGGAACTTCCTTTCTGGCAGAGGATACTTCACGCAGGGCCTCCGCGTAGTTTGTAATGTCCGTTAGGATAACCAGTACGTGCATGTCCTTTTCAAAGGCCAGGTATTCGGCTGCGGTCAGAGCCATACGGGGCGTCGCGATACGCTCAATGGCTGGATCGTTTGCCAGATTGATGAACATGACGGTACGGTCGATGGCTCCGGTGTCCTTAAAGTCAGAAATAAAGTAATCCGATTCTTCAAAGGTAATACCGATGGCGCAGAAGACTACGGCAAAGTTTGATTCTCCTTTCAGCACCTTGGCCTGTCTTGCGATCTGAGCTGCCAGCTTTGCGTGAGGAAGCCCGGAGCCTGAGAAAATCGGCAATTTCTGTCCTCTTACCAAGGTGTTTAAGCCATCGATGGCCGATACGCCGGTCTGGATAAATTCATCCGGATAAACTCGGGCAGAAGGGTTCATGGGCAGTCCGTTGATGTCCGCCTTTTTTTCCGGAATCAGCTCTGGGCCTCCGTCAATCGGCTCGCCCATGCCGGAAAAGACTCTTCCCAGCATATCCTCGGATACAGAAAGCTCCAGGCCTTTTCCAAAAAAGCTGACTTTGCTGTCCTCCAGATTGATTCCTGCCGAGCTTTCAAAGAGCTGTACCAGTACGTCGCTGCCGTTTACTTCCAGTACCTTGCACCTTCTTCTTTCTCCATTTTGCAGCTGGATTTCCCCCAGCTCATCGTAAGCAACGCCCTCTACGTCCCTGACCAGCATCAGAGGACCCGCTACTTCGGATATTGTCTTATATTCTTTTAACATTACGCAGATACCTCCTCTTTCATCAGCTGCTCGAGACTTTCCGTAAGCTGGGCTGCCGTATCGTTCATATAGCGTTCAATTTCCTCTTCCGGGACATACTTGGCTCTGGCGATGGTTTCCCGCACTTCCATGCCCAAAATCTTTGTTACATCCACGCCTTTTTCCAGGGCAACAACCGATTCGTTGTAAAAAGTGAGAACCATTTTCAGGATGCGGTACTGCTTTTTCAGCGATGTATAGGCATCCGTATCATCAAAAGCGTTCTGCTGCAAATAGTCCTCGCGGATAGAACGGGAAGCCTCTAAAATCAATCGGTCGGAAGGGGACAGAGAGTCGTAGCCAACCAGCTTTACGATTTCCTCAAGCTCCGATTCTACCTGCAGCAGCTTTGTAGTCTCGGTGACACATTTGGTCCAGTCCTCCGCAATATTGGCATCCAGCCAGGCCCCGATGGTTTCGCTGTACAGGGAATAGGAGGTCAGCCAGTTGATTGACGGGAAGTGCCGCTTGTAGGCAAGGCCCGAATCCAGCCCCCAGAATACTTTTACAATACGAAGGGTGGACTGTACAACCGGGTCCGAGTTGTCGCCGCCCGCTGGAGATACAGCTCCGATGGCAGTCAGAGTTCCGGTTCGGTCCTGACTTCCCAGACATTTTACCTGGCCCGCCCGCTCATAGAACTGAGCAAGTCTCGAGGTCAGGTAAGCCGGATAGCCTTCTTCTCCCGGCATTTCCTCAAGACGTCCGGACATTTCACGAAGGGCCTCAGCCCAGCGGGAAGTGGAGTCTGCCATAATAGCTACCGAATATCCCATGTCCCGGAAGTATTCGGCAATGGTGATTCCCGTGTAAATGGATGCTTCCCGGGCAGCTACCGGCATGTCGGAGGTATTGGCAATGAGTACGGTACGGTTCATAAGGGATTCTCCGGATCTGGGGTCCTTCAGCTCCGGAAATTCCATGAGAACCTCGGTCATTTCGTTTCCCCGCTCGCCGCAGCCTACGTAGACAACCAGATCCACGTCCGACCATTTTGCCAGCTGATGCTGCACAACGGTTTTGCCAGAGCCAAATGGACCCGGAACAGCCGCCGCTCCGCCTCTTACAATGGGAAACAATGTGTCGATAACCCGCTGCCCTGTAATCATAGGAACTTCCGGTGACAGCTTGTTTTTAAAGGGGCGCTGCTTTCTTACCGGCCACTTCTGCATCATCTGGATTTCCTTTTTCGCTCCATCGTCTGTTTTGACAACCGCGATTGTGTCGGTAATTTTGTGCATGCCGGATTTGATTTCCGTGATAATCCCTTCTGTTCCCACAGGAACCATGATCTTGTGGACGATGAGCTTTGTTTCATCCACGGTTCCGATGATATCCCCTGCCAGAACCTTGTCGCCTTTTTTTACGCAGGGCTTAAAGTCCCATTCCTTTTCGTGATCCAGAGACGTTACTTCTACGCCTCTTGCAATGTTGCTGCCGGTTTTGGCCTTGATGACCTCCAGCGGCCGCTGTATTCCATCAAAGATCATTTCCAGGATTCCCGGTCCCAGCTCTGCGGAAAGAGGCTCTCCTGTGGAAATAACCTTGTCGCCGGTTTTCAGTCCGGCTGTTTCTTCATATACCTGGATGGAGGCTTTGTCTCCTCTCATTTCGATAATCTCGCCGATGAGCCCCAGCTTTCCTACCCGGACAACGTCGAACATGTTGGCGCTCTTCATGTTGTCCGCAACCACCAGGGGACCGGAAATTTTTATAATTTGTCCATAATCCATTCTTTTTTCACCTGCTTTTTATTGAGTTTGAAAGATGTCCGCACCTACGGCTCTCTCTACATTTTTGTGTATGTTTTCCATGCCGATTCCAAGGGATCCGTTCTTTCCCGGAATTGGGATAATAGCAGGGAGCATATGATCCTTATACTGCTCCACTACATCTAAATTCACGGCAATCAGCTCTTCTGTTACAAAGATAATGCCGTATTCCTTTTTGGCCAGGTCTGAAACCAGCGGAGCGATGGAAACCTCTTTATCCGCTTCAAAGACGCCAAAGCCAATGGCTTTAAAGCCCAGCACGCTTCCCCTGTCTCCTATGACGGCAATTTTAGTCTGCATAAATGTACCTTACCCTTTCTGCAATCCGATCCTTTGGCAGGCCAAACAGCTTTGCCGAAAGCACCAGTCTTGCTGCCCGGATCTCCCGTTCCTTTTGATAGAGGAACGCGATGACCGGCTCCAGTCCAAAGGGGATGATCTTTGCTTTGTCAAAGAGGTCCTTAAAACAGGCGTCCAGATTTTCTTCCAGCACAGACAGAGGCTGCCCCTGCTTCAGAGCGGCCAGACTTTTTTCCAGCCGTTTCTTTTTTCCTGCCCGATCCGCAAGACGCATCATGCCCTCGTAGCCTGCGGAAAATTCCCCGCTTATAGCTGCCGGTGACAGGGTTCCTCCAGATGTCAGTATTTTCTGGACTTCATAAGGCTCCTTTTTCATGCGCATGAGCCGGATGGCCGTTTCGATGTTGATCAGATCGATTTTGGCTGCCGCGTATTCTGTGAGAAGCGGGTTTCCGATTTCTCCGGCCTTTTCGCTCATTTGCTCTAAAACCGCGTTGTCAATGATGATGCTTGCCATCTGCGGATCTCTGGTCTTTGCCAGCTGATCCATGGCGTAAAGAGCCGCCTGTCCCAGTTTCTCCGGAACTTTGTCAAAGCGCTTTGCTAAAAGCTCCTCTTTCATGGTCTGGGGAGAAAAGGTTCCCGTTTCCTTGTACAGCTCCTCAAAGCTTTCCGCGGTCAGCTGAGCTTTCGCGTAGACCTTCAGGTTATGGCCGTCTGCCGGATAGCGGAATATGAAGGTGATCTGAGACTGCTCTGTAATGTCCTCCACCAGCCGGTAGGTCTCTTTCAGCTCCCGTTCAAAGGCTTTTTCATACTCTTTCATGGAAAAATCCCGAAACATGCCTTTTGCTGACAGGGCTTTAAAGGCCTCTTCCGCACCGTGGGCCTCAATGGCTTTTAACAGGTCCTGGCGTGAAATCATCTGGTTTTCGAGAGAATGGACTCTTGCCGCAGCGTGCAGGTACTTTGTATCGTTTTTTGTCATACATGCCCTTCCTTTCTTGTACACCTTTCGCTTGTACGTTTTATCTGTATTGTTTCGCCTTAGCGGCTATGCGAAAAGTGCGGCTGCAATTTCCGATTCTTTCTCTTTTTTCATATCGTTTATCATGACCTCAAAGGTGCAGCTTGTTTCAATTTCGCCTTCCCTGAGAATCAGGCCTCCCGCAAAATCGCCTGCCTGCTTTTCCACTGTCACTTTGATGCCGTAATCCTTTTGTGCCTTTTGGGCCAGATTTTTGCCCAGAGCCTTGCTGTCAGCCTGATTCAGCTGAACGGTTACTTCCGTCCCTCCGGTGTATTTTTTGATAATTCTGGCATACAGTTCCTGCTTTTCCGGCTCAGAAAGCCCGGCCAGCTTTTCCAGGGCCAAGGAGAAGGTTTCCTCCAGAGCCTGTCTCTTTGCTTTCAGGCGAATACTGCGGCTTTCAATTCCAGCTTGAGAAGTTCCCCTCTGGATGATTTCGTCCGCCTCTTTTCTGGCTTTCTTTAAAATGGACTCTTCCTCAATAGCAGCTTCCTCCCGGTACAGCTTTAAAACATCCTCAGCGCTTTTGGCGCCAGCCTCAAGAATTTTGTCCGCTTCTTTTTTGCCTTCCGCAGAAATGGCGTCCAGTATTTTTGAAATATTATCCATAATACGCTGCCTTCCCTTCTCTTACATTTTGATGTTGAAGATGAGGAGCATGGAAATGAGGAATGCCAGGATCGCGTAAGTTTCTACCAGCGCTGCTGATACCATTGCCTTTGACAGCTGATCCGGCTTTTTGGCAATAATGTTTACGCCTGCTGCCGCAACTCTTCCCTGCGCAATACCGGAAAGCAGGCCCACCAGCGCGATTGGAAGGGATGCTGCCAGGATGTATGCTCCCGTTCCCACTGTAAGCTTAACATCTCCGCTCATCATTCCTGTGTTGAGCATGATGATAAAGCCGATGAGGAAGCCGTAAATACCCTGTGTACCTGGCAGAGCCTGCAGTACCAGACACTGACCGAACCGCTCCGGCTCTTCGCTGAGCACGCCTGAAGAAGCTTCACCTACAAGTCCTACGCCCTTTGCAGAACCGATACCGCACAGTCCTACAGCCAGAGCTACACCTAAATATGCGTAAAAATTACCGTTTGTAAATAATGTTGCAAAAGTTTCCATTTTATTTTTCCTCCATTACGTTCACGTATTTCGTTTTTGCTCTCAGCGGATCGAATTTTTTTCCTCCGCTTTCATAATATTTTCCAAAGAACTCTACATACTGCAGCCTGGCCGAATGTACATAAGCGCCCAGAGCATTGATTGCCATGTTCAGGGCATGTCCTGCCGCAAAGATGACGATAAATAAAATTGCTCCTACAATTCCGCCGCCTGTCAGGGTTCCGATTGTATTGACCACGCTGGCAATGACGCCTGTGGCAAGGCCCAGAGCCAGGATTCTGGAATAGGACAGCACATCGGAAAAGTATCCGGTTACGTCGTACAGACTCATAACTCCGCTTGTAATCTTTCCAAACAGAGTGGGCTTTTCCCGTCCCTGTGTCAGCACCAGGCCTACGGCTCCTGCTATGGACATGATGATGCCGATGTACTTCAGTTTTCCCGGAAGTATGAGACATGGCAGTCCAATGAGGAAAATGTACCAAAATCCTACATCAAAGACAGCGCCCCATATGTTGCCTCGCCTTATCATCAGGTAGGCCTTAAAGCCCATGCCTATAAACAGGTGTATGACTCCCAGAGCGCAGGACATTCCCAAAACAACCATAGGCTGGGTCAGGGGATCGATTGCCTGCGGCAGCGAAAGAGAAACACCGAAAAAGACTTCCGCCACCTTTGGAATGGCGTCTCCGAAAAAGCTGCCGTACATGAGCCCCCAGAACATGGTGGAAATTCCCGAAATGCCCAGCATGGTCATGAGACGCTTTCCGCCCTCTCCCACATCCAGAAGCTTTGCGCCGCCCAATCCGCCGATGGTAAGGAGCAGTCCGTAACCCGCGTCGGAAAGCATCATACCGAAAAAGATAAAGAAAAACAATCCGATGGCCCAGTTGGAATCCATGCTGCGAGAATCAGGCAGGGAGTACATTTCCGTTAAAGCGCTGAAGGGCGCTACCAGTTTGCTGTTTTTCATGAGCACCGGAAATTCTTCATCTGCTTCTGGCTCCTTGTATTCGTAATAGCAGGCATACTGCTTTAGTTTGCTGCTTACTGCCTCTTTTTTGTCTGCCGAAACCCAGCCTGTAATTACATCCACCTGATCCGTATGGAGCATTTGATTTTTGGTGGATAGGCAGTCGATACGGACCTTGACCGCATCCCAAGCCAGTTCCAGCTCTTCTCGCCTGCCTGCTTCCTGAATCAATTTTTGATTTTCCGCCTCTATCTTCTCCTTCAACTCCTGAATGCGTCCTTCTGCCTGCTGTATGGTTTCCTCAAAGGTTCCCGCCATGCCGCCTGGGACAAATTCCTTTGCTCCCAGGATTCTGAAGGTTTCCCGTACAGCTTTTTCATCTTCTTTGTGAAATAGGACTGCTATATATTTGTTTTCCGCATCCTCTGAGATGGTTTCTCCGTAAAGATACAGTTCCTTTTCTCTGGCAGCGGATTTGGCTGCTTCCATATCCTGAGGCTTTGGCAGAATATAAAGCAGCAGCTTTGTTCTGCCTGTTTCAAAATCTGCAGCCTTGACATCCAGCCTCTCCCAGGGAAGGAAGGATGTTTTTAAAAGCTCTGCTTTTTGCAGTTCTTTTTGGTAGCTGTCTCTGGCCTTGACAATGCCCTCAATACGGCTGCAGGTTTCCAAGACGTTCAGCAGAAGACGGTCGTCTGTCAGCTTTTCATAGGAAACCTCTGGCCTTTTGTAAAAGAGCCCTCTCTTTTCACCGAATTCCTTCAGCGCCGCGATGCATTCCTCCAGGCGGGACAGCAGTTCCTCCTCTCTGGAAAGATCCGTGTTCTGAGCTGGCTGCAGGGCTTTTGCCACTTCTTCTTCGAGCATAGACTCGGCTGCCGCCGGCTGCAGGGCGCCGCATCGCATCACGTCCTCCATAATCGCTGCCGACTGTCCGCTGAGACTGTAGATATAGAGTTTTTCCATTTTCTCAATCATATGCTATCCACAATCCCTTCTGCAATGGTGCGTGCCGCCTGATCCATTCTGCTTTTCGCTTTCTGCAAAATTTCTTCTGCTTCGCGCTGGGCAGCTTCTGTCTTTTCAGCTACTGACGCATCGGCTTTTTCTCTTGCCAGACGGATGAGCTGTCTGGCCTGTTTGTTTGCCTCTGCGGCAGCTTCTTCAATGAGCTTTTTCCCATCCGTCTTTGCGCGAGCTTCTGCTCTGGCCGTATCCTGACGGGCTTTTTGCTTCATGTTTTCTGCCTCTGTTTCCGCAGTTTTAATTTGTTCAATTACATCCTGCATTCGCACTTCCTCCTTTCATTAATTCCACGATAATAATAATTCCTACCTATATATATTATCAGAATGAATAAAAATAGAAATAGATTCTAAAAAAGTAATTATTTTCATTCAATTCTGTCTAATCACAATTTTGTCATTGGCTGAATTTCAATGGTTTCACGGTTAGTCGGAACTAAATTTCCGTTTTTTCAATTGTCTTGTAAAACGTTTCACGGCTTGTATTTTGTATTTTTATTTACATATACCGTTTTTTTCTGTAAATTATCAAAAAATGGAACTAGTTTGCAGAAAAAAGTTGCAGCTCCCACTCAATATTAGGCGTCAAATTGATCTTTTGATTCGCCGTCTGATTTTAAGTGAGTTTTGACAAAAAGGCAGGAGAATATACCTTTGCCGCAGGTTCTACATGTGATGTATGATACTTTATTTTCTATAATTGTAATTTTTTTCTATAAAATCCATTGACACAACCTACTCCATATGGTATATTAACAGCACAAAAATAAGTATCATTATATTGGATTAGAGAACAAAAAAGGAAAGGAGTGAGATACTTGACGAACGATGAATTATTGCAGGAAATTTCGAAATCAATGCTGTTACATCTCCAACCTGTATGTGACAGACTGGATCACATTGACACTCGGTTAGGCTCTCTCGAAAACCGCATGGGGGCTCTTGAGAAGCGTATGGACGCTCTTGAGAAGCGTATGGACGCTCTTGAGAAGCGTATGGACGCTCTTGAGAAGCGTATGGACGCTCTTGAGAAGCGTGTAGATGTCCTCGATGAGCGTGTGGGCGCTCTTGAAAAGCGCATGGATGTCCTTGAGAAGCGTTTGGATGCTGTTGAGAAGCGTATGGGTAAAGTAGAAATCCAGATAGAATCAGAGTTTATGCCTTTGCTGCGTGAAGTCGGCTCTTATGGCAGATCTGTTTACAAACGTTATCTGGACTCCACAGAACAAATTGATGTTTTGGAGAAAAACCAGCAGGTTCTAATGCGGATCGTGGCAGAGCACAGCAGAGAAATCCAGCGACTTTCCTAGACTTGCGGATATGGTCTGGCTCAAGTCCTGTAACACGCGCAAAACGCACCCCGCAGGTGCGTTTTGTCATTTTGTTGAATTTATTTATTTGGAGTTAGCATTTACCTCTTTTCCATCATTCAGCCGGGCCTTATTTTCGCACATACGCTGCCAATCCGCCGCATCAGCCCCACAGCTCTTCTTCAGTCGGCACATGGTTATCCGGCATGTAGCGGGCAATTCTGGATACGTTCATCAGATGCTTGTAGTCCAGATTTTCGGAGATACTGTTGTGTCCCCAGCTGCCGCAGCCTAAGGTGTTGGTGGGGGCAAGGCCGTTGTAATAGCTGCCGCCTGCGCTGCTGGCGCTTACCTGATTGATGACAAAGCGGGATACGCACAGCTCTTCGCCTACATAGGCAATATGTTCTTCAGAATCGGAATGGAAGGCTACGCTGTGGCCCTTTCCGTCCTTTTCCAGGTTTTCTCTGGCAATATTGACGCCTTCCGCCAGGTCCTTGTATTTGTAGGCCGCAATGACCGGAGCCATTTTTTCGCCGCCCAGCAGATCCGTCAGGCCCGTTCCTTCTGCCACAGCTACGATGATCCTGGTGCCTTCGGGAATTTTAATGCCAGCCAGGTCTGCTACTGCCTGGGGCGACTGGCCTACAGAGTGGCGGTTAGGCTTTCCATCCTGGAACAGGGCTTCCCGGATCCCCTCCAGCTCTTTTTTATCCTTTACAATATATCCGCCGTTTGCTTCAAACTCAGCCATAATATTGTCAAAGTCCTTTTCCGGGCAGATAACGGACTGTTCGCCGGAGCAGATGATGCCATAGTCGTATGTTCTGCCTGTAATGATTTTGGGAACCGCTTCTTTGTAGTTATAGTTTTCGTCGATAATGCACTGTACGTTTCCTGCCCCTACTCCCAGAGCCGGGCGGCCAGAGCTGTAGGCTGCATTTACCATACCTGCTCCTCCTGTTGCGATTACTACATCAGCCGAGGAGATCAGATTTTTGGTATGCTCTCTGGAATGCTCGTTCAGGATCTGAATCAGGTGCTTTGGATATCCCAGCTTATCAAGCTCCGCATTAATCAGTTCCACTGTCTTTTCGCTGCATTTCTGGGATTTGTGGTGGGGCGTAATGATAATGGCGTTCCCGCATTTTAAGGCAAACATGGAGTTGCTCATGGGTGTTACGATTGGGTTGGTACATGGGGTGATGGCTGCCGCTACGCCGATTGGCTTTGCCACTCTTGTGATTCCGGTTGTTTCGTCTGTGTCCAGAATGCCTCTGGATTTCTTGCCCTTCAGATTGTTCCATACGATTCCGGCCTTTTGCTTGTTTTTAGCGATTTTATCCGGCACATTTCCCATACCCGTTTCTTCTACCGCGATTTCAGCCAGATATTCGGCATTTTCGTATACCACCTTACCGATGGTCTTTACGGCCAGATCCACCTGCTCCTGGCTCATTTTTTCGAACTCCGCCTGGGCAGCCCTCGCCCTTTCAATATATCCGTCGATATATGCTTTGCTCATTGCTTTTTCATCCATTTTTGTTTCCTCCATAATCGTTCTTGTAATTCATATGTAAATTAAGTTTTAACTATTTAATCACCTTGCGGAAGCTTTCCACCACATGCCGGATGCTCCGAAGCTATCTTTGTGTTCTCCTCAGGCAAACTACTCTTCCAGCATGCTCCCCGTATCCAGAAAACGACTGTGCCAGGAAAGAGCTTCACTGAGAATGTGAGGTGTATGAAGAGCCGATGCATCGCAGGATCGCTTAAAGTAGCCCATCAGCTCATCCTTAAAGTCCGGGTGAGCGCAGTTTTCAATAATCTTGACGGCCCGCTCTTTTGGACTCAGGCCTCGCAGGTCTGCGTAACCCTGTTCCGTCACCAGTACCATGACCTCGTGCTCCGTATGATCCACATGGGAAACCATCGGTACAATGGAGGAAATTTTCCCTCCCTTTGCCGTAGACGGGGTGCTGAAAATGCTGATAGCCCCGTTTCTGGAAAAGTCACCGGACCCGCCGATTCCGTTCATCATTTTGGAGCCCATGATGTGGGTGGAGTTGACGTTTCCGTAGATATCCGCTTCAATGGCCGTGTTCATGGCAATGACTCCCAGCCGCCGCACCACCTCCGGGTTGTTGCTGATTTCCTGAGGCCGCAGTATAATTTTATCTCTGAAAAAATCCACTTCTTTGAGAAATACTTCGAGAGCCGCCGGAGAAGGGCTGAGGGCTGTTGTGGACGCCATGACGGCTTTTCCCGATCGAAGCAGATCCAGCATGGAATCCTGCACCACTTCCGTATAGCAAGTCAGGTTTTCATACTCCGAGTCGCAGAGTCCGTAAAGCACCGCATTAGCCACACTCCCTACTCCTGATTGTAGCGGCAGAAGAGAATTTGTCAATCTTCCCTGAGCAACTTCTTTATCAAAAAATCGAATGATATTATGGGAAATTTTTCTGGAAGTTTCGTCCACTTCCCCAAGAGGCCTCGTCTTATCCTGCATATCCGTAATGACGATGGCCGCGATTTTGTCAAATCCGCACTCCATATAGGGCACGCCGATGCGATCCGCGGGGCTGCATATGCCGATGGGTTTTCTGTGAGGCGGGTTTTCCGTAATCATAATATCGGACATACCCTCCAGACTCATTGGCTTTAGCAGATTGATTTCCACGATGACCTTATCCGCATTTTTAATAAAAGTCGGGGCATTTCCCACTGCTGTCGTTGGTATAATATGTCCTTCCTCTGTCACCGCAAGGCCCTCTACAATCGCTACGTCAATTTTGTTCAGCATTCCGTAATTCACGTACTGGGTGCTCTGGGAAAGGTGCATATCTATGTATTCTACTTCACCCTCATTGATTTTACCACGAATGGCAGCGTTTGTGTGATAAGGAAGCCGTTTTCTTATAATTCCCGCTTCCGTAAGGGCTGTATCGATTTCCGGTCCTACCGAGGCTCCTGTATAAAGATCGATTTTTATTGTTTCTCCACTTTTCGCCCGTTCTGCCAGTGCAAGGGGCACTGCCTTGGGATAGCCGGACGGGGTAAAGCCGCTGACTCCTACGGTCATGCCGTCCTTTATGAATCCCGCTGCTTCTTCTGCGGATTTAACAAGAGACAATGCCCTTGAGTCTCTCAGCCTGGCTTCAAGACCTGTCTTTTTTTCGCTCATTTTTCTACCTCCGTTACACATACACGTTACACAAAGTTTTTATTTTCACATACACAAATTCAAAGTTCTCTATAAACCGCTCTATCCGGCCCTCCGGCCTCTTCATCTCGTTTTTCCTCACACAATGGGTAACTGATTTAAGATAATAGTGAATATGATCATGCACAGCAGGGCAAAGGGATAGGTAGCTCCATAGCCTGCAGCCGGATCGTCGCTTTCCAATGCATCCACCGCCGCGCCAAGGCCTGGTGTGGAAGTCATTCCCCCGCAGATGGCCCCAGACAGCACCACCCAGTTTAGCTTAAATACATACCGCCCTACGATAAAGCCTGCCAGCATTGCTGCGATGCCGATAACCAGGGCAGAAACAGCCAGCAGAACGCCAGAGCCTGCCAGAGCGTTGATGGCCACGTATCCGTACCGAAGGCCTACAATGCAGAGAAAGAAAACCAGTGCAATGTCCCGGATAATTCCCATGACCTTGTTGTCCATGCGAAAGGACAGGGGACCAATTTTGCCGATGCAGCCCAGCACCAGAGACATGATCAGAATGCCGCCCGTGGCTCCCAAACTGAAATAGCCCAGAGGCCCTAGATAGATTTCGATGCTTCCCACTACATAGCCCACAACGCATACGATGGAAAAGGCGATCATGTTAAAGGCGCTGACCGGAATATCCCGGACCTTCGCGTTTCCTCTTGCTTCATCCATTTCCCTCTTGTAGCGCTCCTTTTCTTTAGCCAGATCCATGCGGAAGATGATAGCGAAAAAGCTGACCGCAAAGATGACGATGATCACCCCAAAGGGATAGGCGATGGCATAGCCGGTAGCGACTCCTCCTGTGGCGTTTGTCACGTACTTTGCCCTCTGCTGCTCCGTCAGGGAATTTGTATTTTCCGGTGTCAGGCTTTTATCTCCAATGGTATCTAACACGTGCTGCTTTTCCTTTTCAGAAAGATTTTCATAATCCCCCGCAATGGTCTTCGCATGATCCTCCGCTGTCTCCAGGGCTGCCCCCAGGCCCGGTGAACTGGTCAGGGCCCCTACGTATACCCCTGAAAATTCATACGTTCCCGCGCTTTCGATGAGGCGCATTCCGCCAAAGCTTCCAAAGGCCCCTATAAAAGTAATGATGACCGCCAGAGCTACAAACTTTGGCCCGTACTTTTTAATGACCACTCCCATATCCTTGGCAGCAAGAAGGCCGATGGCTGCCACAAAAAAAATCAGGGACATCTCCAAAAAATTACCGTCAATGATTCCCGCATCCATCATGCTCTTTGCCGCTTCATAGCCGGGAGTCCCCTCTCCCTTTGCCAGAATGCTCTCCCCATACTTGTACATGGCCCACCCGATGATCAACCCGGTAAAAAGCGCACCGGATGATCCAAAGCTGAACTTCCCGAATTTAAGTTTTCCAAAAATCAGGCCAGTGGCGATTGCCGCGAACATGAGCATGAAAGGATTCATCAATAAATCCATAAATTCAAATTTCATTAAAGGCTATCCTCCTTACTTGTCAGTCTCAGAGTTCAGCGCTGCAGCTCTGTTTCTTTATCAAGAATATCATAATCCTCTCGCAAGTAAAAATTGATTATTCTGATAATAGCCTCAGTTTTTTTAAATCGTACTACTTTTATATGTATGCTATAATGACTGTGATAAGCAGGCCGCTAACCCGCCTGAAATGCGTGGGTTTGCTGTCAGAAAAACCAACGGGATGAAAAGGAGCGGGAGGATTCCCTCTCGCCAAATATGAAGCGTTTCAAGGATTTCACAGGACTTTCAGTGGAGGTATCATATGAACATCAATCACCTTAATTATTTCAGAGAGGTTTGCAGCCAGGGCAGCATTACAAAGGCTGCGGAGATTTGCCACATTTCCCAGCCATCAATTACTGCGGCCATAAACGGGCTTGAAAAGGAACTGGGTTACAAATTGTTTTACCGGGTCAACAACCGGCTCCGCCTGACGGATGAAGGGTGCGAATTCCGCAAGCTGACGGACGAGTTTTTAAAACAATTCGCGGATTACTACGAACAAGCATGTGATCTTTCCTCTGGCCGCAAAACCGTCCTTCGCCTGGGTGTGCCATCTGTTATGGGAACTTTTTTCTTTAAACGAATTATTCCGCAGTTCAGCCAGCTTTACCCGGAAACCGGCCTGGAAATTTATGAAATTGCTACAATTGATGGGATCAAAATGCTGGGAAACGCAGAGCTGGATCTGATGCTGGGTATTAAAAATGAATCCTGCTATACCAATTGCGATTCTAAAGAGATCTTTGCCACCGAGCTGCAGCTAGCAGTCAGCAGGGACAACCCTCTGGCAAAGGAAAAGAGTATTACTGCGGAAATGTTGGCAGGACTCCCCATGGTAATTATTTCTAAGGGCTCCTATCATTACAAGGAGATCCTCAGCCACTTCAGCCATGTGGATT
Organism: Clostridia bacterium; assembly: GCA_910575405.1. GTDB lineage: Bacteria > Bacillota > Clostridia > Peptostreptococcales > Anaerovoracaceae > Hominibacterium. The sequence goes on from CAJTER010000024.1 coordinate 36,360, forward strand.
TGAACATTGTCATGCATTCCAGCCAGATTTCCACAATCAAATATATGGTGGCGGAAAACATTGCCGCCACCATCATTTACAAGGATGTGTTTGCCTCCAACCCGAATATATGCTGCATTCCCCTGCAACCGCCAATGCCGGCCCATGTCCACGTTTTCTGGCAGAAAAACGCCTATCGCTCCTCTGCCATGCGGACCTTTATTTCCTATATTACGGAGCTGGATTTTTCGTAAAGCCAGAAAACCACTCAGGAAATAGTTACAGCCCTTTATAGCTCTTTGCAAATTCCAGAGTCAGCTTTACGGTGTTTTCCATATCATCCATGTGAACCGTCCCTACGGCTGTATGCATGTATCTTGCCGGAATGCAGATGCCTCCTGCCAGATAGCTCCTGCCCGTCATGGCAGCTGACCAGGCATCGGTGCCGCCGCCTGTGATGACTTCTCTCTGATAAGGAATTCCGTTTTTTTCCGCCGCATCGATTATGGCTCTCGTGAGCTTTCTGGGCACGTTATTTCCCGTTGCGCCAAGGATCGGATCCCAATCGTAAAATTTGACGCCCGGGCCTTTTCCCATGGCTTCGGAGCACTGACGGGCCTCGATTCCCGGCACATCGCCTGTCAGGGTGCCGTCGAGGGCGATGACAACGTCCGGCTCCATATTATTGGCAATGGGGCCGCCTGCCCGCATGCCCACTTCTTCCTGAACGGTTCCCACCATGATGATGGTCGGATCGATCTGAGTGTCCTTCAGCCGTCTCAGCACTTCCACCATGACCGCGCAGCCCGCCCGGTCATCCACCGATTTTCCAGTATAGAACTTGCCGCCATTGAGCACGTAACCTTCTCTTGCAAAGGTTATATAATCGCCGATTCGCACGCCCAGGGCTTCAGTTTCTTCCCGGCTCTGGGTTCCCAGATCCAGGAACAGGTCTTCGATTTTCTGAACCTTTTCGTGGTCTTCCTCAGTCATAATGTGGGCCGGTTTGGAGCCTGTGATACCTCTCACCAGGGTTCCGTCCTCGGTTTTGACTATCATATCCTGATTGACTGCCATCCGGTCGTCGTGGTATCCCACCGGGTAAAAGCGTACAAATCCGTCCTCTTCAATATAGTTTACAATAAAGCCAATCTCGTCCATGTGGGCGGAAAAGAGGATCTTCTGCTCCCTGTTTTTCCCGTACTTGATGAAATACTGGGAGCCTAAAGCATCCTCCATGTATTCGTCATAAAGACCTTCCATTTCTTTGCGCAAAACAGCTGCCACGTCCGTTTCATCGCCGGAAACGCCAAAGGCATTGTCCAAATTCATCAGTGTATTCAGCAGTGTATTTTCTTTCATCGTCTTTCACCTCTACAAGTTTTACATTACAAATCCAGTTATCAGATAAAGTATGATAGATCCTCCGCCCGCAATGAGGGCATAGGGCAGCGTTGCCATCATCAGATCCAGAGTTTTAATCTGGCACCCCTGAGCACAGAGGATAACGCCGTCTCCATAAAGACAGGTGTTGCTTCCAAAGGCTGCGCCTGAGAATACTGCGGCAGAAGCCAGAATCGGATCTACTCCCATAGCGTTTGCCAGAGGAATTACAATTGGCAGGATGATAGCCGCAAGGTCCCAGAAGCATCCCGTAGCATATGCGTAAATACCGCAGACCACAAATACAGCTGCCGGAAGGAATCCGCCTTTCATAACCGGCTCTGTTACGGAAATTACGTAATCTGCCAGCCCCAGATCCAGGTTCGCCGACTGAACAGCGAAAGCCAGAACGGAAAGCACGAATACAAATCCCATGGACATGATGCCATCAAAGCATGCGGTCAAAAGCTCTTTAAAGCCCATCTTCCGTTCGATGAGATACATAACAAAGGCAACTGCAACGCCTGCTGCAGCTCCTGTGAGAACGTCCTTATCGCAAAGCAGGGTAACGACAATCATAACCACTAGAGGAACCAGGAAATTCCACGGCATAGGCTTATAATCCTGCGGTACTTCGTCCAGGGATCCGATCTGGTTCACCAGCTCTGCTTCCGTTCCTTCGGGGAACACATTTCCCGTAGCCTTTGCTCTGGCATAATCCTTTTTAATAGGCCCCATCTTGGGAATAATTCCTACAATCTGTAAAATCACGATGATGACTGCCAGCCATGCGTAAAAGGCCAGAGGCAGCGCGTGAAGGTAAGCGCTCATAGATGAGCCGCCTACGGTTACCCCTTCCTGCCCCATAAGAGTCGCGAAATATACAGCCCAGGTTGACAGGGGAATCAGAAGGCAGACCGGCGCGGCCACCGTATTTACTACATAGGCCAGCTGGGTCCTGGGAATCTTCAGCCGGTCAGTCATTCCCTTCATGGTGGTTCCTACCGCCAGGTTGTTGAGATAATCATCCAGGAAAATAATCACGCCCAGAATAAATGTTCCGAATAATGCCTGTTTTTCCGTTTTAATAAACCTTCCAGCCCAAAAGCCGAAATCCTTTACTGCATTGGAACGCTCGTAAAGCGTGATCAGCATTCCAAAAATTGCAATTACCAGGATCAGCCATTGCAGGGATTCGTTTGTCATAGAAGCATAAATATACTCAAACCATTTCCCCATAAATCCAGTAGGATTTCCAGCCAGAATGAGGGCCGCAACGCTGAGACCGCAGGCCATCGCAAACAGCGTCCGTTTTGTGGCTACGGCAATGACAAGTATGGTCAGAACCGGCAGCACACAGATAATACCGTATTCCATTTTTTCTCCTTTCTTACAAATCGGTATGTTAATTTTTATAAAGAATCTCCATCCTCAATGCGATTCTCATATGTCTCTCATGGTGATCCATTCGGTTATGAATACTGCATAGAATTTCATAAGATTCTTTATCGATACTCATCTTACCATACACCCCCCCGATCCTGTCAACACCTGTAAAGGTGTTGTAATTATTACCATTTTTTATCCGGTCCATGAAAAAGTTTAAGGTCATTTTCATCGCCTCTAATTGACTCTATGAAATAAGTAGATTAAAATAAAATCATCGAATAATAAGACCAAAACAGTTTATCATACAACCAGGGAGGCAAGGCTTTGGTGGACGGACGAAAGGAGTATAGATATGGAGGTAACACAGGACATGAATGAAAAAGAATTGATAGAAATAAAAATCAAAGAGTTTGCTGATCTGCAGCGCATAAAATCAGCAGAAAATAAAGAAAAGGAAATTGAATATCAGGAAAAAATATTGAAAGCACAATTGCAATCTTTAGGGATACCGACAGGGGATTTGGAGTTGGGTTAAAAAGGAGCGGGCTTGCTACCGCTCTTTTGTCTGCTGCCAAGTAGGGCCAAATTGATGCCCGTATTAATACTGCCCTGATTCTTGCGAACACATTCCAATTAGTTACATTTCGCAACATATTCCCATAAAATTTCTAATTTTCCCTGTTGACAAAACCCGCCGCCTCCCTTATACTAATCAATAACTTTTGAAATTTCATATTGTTGCGTTGAAGGGAATAAATCAGCACATATAAATTTTACAGAGAGCGGCCGTCTGGTGGAAGGTTCGCAAATTTGCCTGCTGGTGTCTCACCCCGGAGCAAAATCTTATGAGTGGGTCCTGGTGATGGCCGGAGACCAATAAGAGTGGTACCGCGGAAGTTTGAATGATAAACCTTCGTCTCTTGTGCAGGAAACTGCAGAAAAGGCGCAAGGTTATTTTTATGTATTAGGGAAAGGAAGTTTGCTGAACATGAAAAATTATGACAAATATCAGGTGGGGTATTTTCCCCCGCCTGCCGAATCCACAGAATGGGTAAAAAAGGATCACGTGGAAAAGGCGCCCATCTGGTGCAGCGTGGATCTGAGGGATGGAAACCAGGCCCTCATTGTTCCCATGAGCCTGGAGGAAAAGCTGGAATTCTTCCAGTTCCTCGTAAAGCTGGGCTTTAAGGAAATTGAAGTAGGATTTCCCGCAGCCTCGGATACAGAATATGAATTTTTAAGAAGGCTGATCGATGACAACCTGATTCCGGACGATGTGACCATTCAGGTGCTGACCCAGTCCAGAAAGCATATTATCAAAAAGACATTTGAAGCCCTCGTTGGTGCAAAGCGTGCCATCGTACATCTGTATAATTCCACATCCCTGGCGCAGCGGGAGCAGGTGTTTAAGGCGGATCCGGATGAAATCATCGAAATCGCTGCAAACGGGGCAAAGCTGATAAAAAAGTATGCAGAAAAGTATCCGGAGACTCAGTTCCAGTTTGAATATTCACCGGAAAGCTTTACTGGAACGGAAATGGACTTTGCCAGGGACATCTGTAATGCAGTTATCGACATCTGGGAGCCAACCCCGGAAAATAAGGTGATCATAAACCTTCCGGCAACTGTTTCCATGTCCATGCCTCACGTTTACGCCAGCCAGATCGAATATATGGGAAAAACCCTCCACAGTCGGGAAAACGTACTGATTTCCCTCCACCCCCACAATGATCGGGGCACCGGAGTTGCCGATGCGGAGCTGGGACTTTTAGCAGGCGGCGACCGCATCGAAGGAACCCTCTTTGGAAACGGAGAACGGACAGGAAATGTAGACATCGTCACTCTTGCCATGAACCTATTCTCCCACGGTGTGGATCCGAAGCTGGACTTCTCCAATATGCCGGAGGTCGTAGAGATGTATGAGAAATTTACGGACATCAAGGTTCACCCTCGTCAGCCATACGGCGGCCAGCTGGTATTCGCAGCCTTCTCCGGCTCCCATCAGGACGCTATCGCCAAGGGCATGAAGTGGAGAAAGCACAAAAAACTCCATCAGTGGACGGTTCCCTATCTGCCCATCGATCCGCAAGATGTGGGAAGAGAATACGAGGCTGATGTTATTCGCATCAACAGCCAGTCCGGAAAGGGCGGCGTGGCCTATATTCTGGAGCAGAATTACGGTTTTGATCTTCCTAAGGCAATGCGCGAGGAAGTTGGCTATATGATGAAGGGGATTTCCGACCGGGCTCACAAAGAGCTTTCTCCTGAGGAAATCTTTGAAGCCTTCAGCAAGGAATACATCAATTACTTTGACCCCATCGACATTACAGACGCTACCTTTAAAAAGGTTTCCACCTACAAGTCCGATGACGGCATGATCGTAGATATGCATGTGGACATCAAGGGCAAAGTTTACGAAATCCACGCAGAAGGAAACGGCCGCCTCAATGCCATCAATAACGGCCTGAAAAAAACGCCTTACAACTTTGACTACAGTCTGGTAACCTACACGGAGCATGCGCTGGAAACCCGTTCCAGTTCCAGAGCCGCTTCCTACATCTGTATACAGGACAGCGACGGCGGACTATACTGGGGCGTAGGCACCCATGAAGATATTATTCTGGCTTCCGTAAACGCTCTCGTCAGCGCTTTGAACCGGGAAAACAAGGTCAGAAAGTTCGTAAAATAAAAGAAATCACTCAAATACAATACAAAAAATCAAAATAAGGAGGAACATTCATATGGGAATGACAATGACACAAAAAATTCTCGCCGCCCACGCGGGTCTGGATCACGTGGAAGCGGGCCAGCTCATCCGGGCAAACCTGGATATGGTGCTGGCAAACGATATTACCGGCCCTGTGGCAATCAACGAGTTTGAAAAAGCGGAGTTTGAAACGGTCTTTGACAAAAGCAAGGTTTCACTTGTTATGGACCACTTTACACCCAACAAAGACATCAAATCAGCGGAGCAGTGCAAGCAGTGCAGAACCTTTGCCAGACGCTTTGATCTGGACAATTTCTACGATGTGGGAAACATGGGAATCGAGCACGCCCTGCTGCCGGAAAAGGGACTGGTTGCTGCCGGAGACGCTATCATCGGCGCAGACTCTCACACCTGCACCTACGGAGCACTGGGAGCATTTTCTACAGGAGTCGGGAGCACGGATCTGGCGGCAGGAATGGCCACCGGACAGGCCTGGTTCAAGATTCCTTCCGCTCTCAAATTCGAGCTGACAGGAAGTCTTCCCGAGTACGTAAGCGGAAAAGACGTCATCTTGCACATTATCGGCAGGATCGGCGTTGACGGCGCCCTCTACAAATCCATGGAATTTACGGGAGAAGGCGTAAAGAGCCTGTCCATGGACGACCGCCTATGCATCACCAACATGGCCATCGAAGCCGGCGCAAAGAACGGAATCTTCCCTGTTGACGAAGTAACGGAGGAATACATGAAGGGCCGTGTAAACCGCAAGTGGACCAAATATGAAGCCGACGAAGACGCAGTATATGATGAAACCTACACCATCGACCTTTCCGCCTTAAAGCCGACGGTTTCCTTCCCCCACCTGCCGGAAAATACAAAAACAGTCGATGAAGCAGGCGATGTGGCAATTCAGCAGGTTGTCATCGGCTCCTGCACCAACGGCAGACTCAGCGACATGAAGATAGCCGCGGAAATCCTCAAGGGACAGCACATCCATCCGGACGTCCGTGCCATCATCATCCCTGCTACACAGCAGATCTACAAGGACTGCATCAAGCTGGGCTATCTGGATGCCTTCATCGACGCGGGCTGCGTTGTTTCCACTCCCACCTGCGGACCGTGCCTGGGCGGGCACATGGGAATCCTGGCCGCGGGCGAACGCTGCGTAGCTACCACAAACCGGAACTTCGTAGGCAGAATGGGCCACGTGGACAGCGAAGTCTATCTGGCAAGCCCGGCTGTTGCGGCAGCTTCTGCCATCGCGGGTAAAATCAGCGGACCAAAAGGAGGTAAATAACATGGATGCAAAAGGAAGAGTACATAAATACGGAAATAATGTAGATACGGACGTTATCATTCCTGCAAGACATTTGAATACACAGGATCATCAAGAGCTGGCCTCCCACTGTATGGAGGATATTGACAAAGAATTCGTAAATAAGGTGCAGGAAGGCGACATTATGGTTGCCGGAGACAACTTCGGCTGCGGTTCCTCCAGAGAGCACGCCCCTATTGCTATTAAAGCCAGCGGCATCAGCTGCGTAATCGCAAATACCTTTGCCCGCATCTTTTACCGCAACGCCATTAACATTGGCCTGCCGATTTTGGAATGCAAGGAAGCAAGCGAAAAAATCCAGGCCGGCAACGAAGTCACGGTTGACTTTAACACCGGCGTGATCACCAATGTGACGAAAAACGAAACATATCAGGCTCTGCCTTTCCCTGATTTTATCAAGGACATCATGGCAAAGGGCGGCCTGATGAACAGCCTGAAATAAGGGATTTCCTGTACATCGCCCTTTCAAGTAAGCAGCAAGTAAGCGGGCTGTGTGAATCGTCCCAATGAAAAATCAATGAAAAATTCCGGCTGGACTTGAGCGTTTTCCGACCGGAATTTTTCATGTTTCATGTATCGTTCCATATCTCAATTGCGCCTTAGCACATCAAATGGAAACCATTATTATGTCTGTTTACCACCCAAACAAATTCAGGGTAATAATGCTGATAATGATCAGTATCAGGGAAAAGATACCAATTTTCGTTATTTTCTGTTTGTAGACAAAGTAGCCGACAATGGGTGTCACAATGGTACCCACCGCACCCCAGGTAGCATATCCTACACTCAGATCAATATCCGACAGGCACAGGCCAAAGAAATAGTAGCTGAAACCATAGCCCAGTATGCAGATGAGCGTAGGTTTTAATACTGTGAATCCCTTGGTAGAAGTTGTAACCGAGGCTGCTACCATCTCGCAACCGATGGAAACGGCCAGCAGGAAATATGCAAATGCCATGACTATTGCCACCCTTCCGTTTCTTCCATTTTTTCTTCGTTTTCCTCCTTAGGTGTTCCGAACAGATTCAGGAGAAATACACCGATTGCCATTATAATGATAGACACCCATCCGGTGATCGTCAAGTGCTGATCAAACAGGACGACTCCCAGCACTGCACAGGCGATAGCTCCCAAGGCTGTCCACGTAGCATAGCCTACGGCTAGATCGATAATGTGGAGTATCTTTGAAAACAGTGAAAATGCTACGAAATAGCAGATAATCAATAGAATCGTTAATTTTTTGTTCTCAAAGCCGTTGCAGGCTTCAAGGCACGCAGAGCCTATAATCTCACAGACAATGGAACACGCGAGAATCGTATAAGCTGCTGGTTTTGATACATTTAACATATAGACATCCTCCTACCTTATCGTTCCAGTGCAGCAAACCGATGGCTGCACCAGATGCTTTGTATAACGTATTTATACGGTTTGACGCAAGGTGAAAGTCAAGGGAATTCCAAGTTTTTTCAGGCTGATTTACCGTTTTTTTGAACAGGTTTTGAGGCTCAGGACGAACTGTTTTTGAGAAAAAATAAGAAAAACAGGCAAAACAAAACAAAAACCTTTACATTGCGTTAAAGTTTTCCCTTTTTGGCTACCAGCTGCTCTTCAGCTCCAGGCTATTCGTTTCCTCATCCAAGGGCAAAAGTAGCTCTGTCACAAACATACTGCTGTCTCTCGTTGAATAAATATCCAGTACATGACGCTCTAGACAGTCGCCGCGAAGGAGAAAATTGTGTTCCTCCGCCCAGCGGATCAACATTTCATAAGTAGCGCCCACGCTCTTCATATCTCCAATATGATATGCGCATACTGCGTTAAAGCCACCAAACTGCATGGTATTCTCAAGGCTAGCGCTGTTTTCATACATGGTCTGCAGCAGCGTTTGTCTGGCATACGTGTTCTCCAGCCGCTCCTGCCAGGACTGGTAATATAAATTAAAGGCCCCGCCCACATCGATCATGGAATGTCCGTCGCTTTTGGATTTTGTAAAATATTCAGTTTCTATGTAGATCTCGGAATGTTGCTCATCTGCAGGCCGCTCCCTCTCATAAAAAAAGTAAAGCTCCCTTGGAATATAGTTTGTGTGAGGAGAAAAGACTTTGTGGCGCAGCGCTTCCGTACCCTCAATGATGAGGGAGCACCAGCCTTTCAGACTATCCAGTCTCTGGTGGTAATAGCTGATCGTATCTTTTGTTTCCTCGATCTTTTCTATAAAAAACGACTGCAGCATATCCAGATCATCGCTGGTCAGGGCCTGCCTGATTTCCTCCAGACTAAAACCTTGGGCTGCCAGATAGCGGATAGCCTGCACATTGCGCATAGTGGCAATCGTATAATAGCGATATCCATTTTGCTCTGAAATCCGGTCCGGTGTTATGAGGCCAATTTCCTCGTAATAACGGAGCATGCGAGTGGAAACATCGCAAATTTTGCTGGCCTTGCCTATCGAATAATATTGTTCATCTTTCATAGCTCCCCTCCACCCTGCAGAAAGCGCCTGCATATTGCAGGCGCCTCCATCGTATTCTTTTTGAGATTGGATCGTTTTATTTAATAGTCCCTTCCCCTCCCATCAGAGCTGTCATTTCTTCAATCCGCTCCAAGGGAAACGGCGGTGCACAAAGCGGCTTCATGGCAATGGACATCAGCTTCATAGGGTTGTCATCCGCTGCCACGCGATTTGATGATAATTTGCTGCACCTGCGGCAGCGGTGGATAATGGCCCATTCGCCATTCTTTCTTACCCACACAGCGACCGGGTCCATAATTCCTCCGCAGTCAGAAGCCCGATCTCCAGGCTCTACATCTACATGAAGGCTGCTCAGACAATTTGGGCAGTGATTCCGGTGATCCGTTCCTGCGCCTGCCGGAACTACCATCCGCCCGCAAACCTTACAGGTAAAGGTATCTCTGCAGGCGTGAGTTTTATAATAATTCTTTTCGTATTGTTTCCGTTTGTTTTCACGGTTCATTGTTTTTCCCTCCTGAAAGTCTTGATCATCAATCCTCCGGGAGGTTTGCTGGATTATTGTATGCAAGCCTCCCGGCCTGATACAATTGCACTTTTGTTGTTCTTCAAACAGTATTCCCCTTCCTATCTTATATTTTCCCAGCCAGTGCATAGTGGCGATTGCACGATCCGGTTCATTAAGTATAGCAGGTTAGCCGCAGTTTTACAATGTCCTTTTTTCTCTGAGGCAGCGCTCCATCCCTCCAAACAAAAAATTCCGGCCAGGTTTTCCCCTCTTCCCTGCCGGAATTTTTGCTTCATACTCAATTGATTGTTCCCCGTTTTTAACCTGCCATGCGCCTTTGTCCATGCGTCCTGCTTTTTAACGCACCTGCGCAAAATCCAATGGCGATCACAGTTATAACCATTAATCCGATTATAATCTTCACCTCTCCCACTCCCTTCCTGAATGATTATGAATATCTTTTACACACACACTTTATCCCCCTTCAGGGCTTTCCTTCTTTTACTTTAACACCATATGCACACTGGTTCCGATTTATAAGTTATGAATTGGAAATTTTATTTTTAACAGCAGCTCCTAAAAAGCCGGCCGCGATGATGATAACGGCAAATGTTCCAAATAGTACTTTTTTCATAGGTCCACTTCCTTTCTTCCCTCTTTGAATCACTTTATAGTTTAAGTATACCCTGTAATTATTAACGAATCCATTGATTTGTCTTACGAATTTCTTACAGTTTTGTAAGGGGGAGGGTTTTTGCCTGTTTCAGTAAATCAATAAATAGTTAACCATCATTTTGCAGTTCCCCTAATCTTCTCAATGCTTCGTCTGCTATTTTTTTGCTCGCTCATATGTTACATATTTACCATCAGCCAATCTCCGCGCGACCGTTGACTGAGTTATGTTCATACGCTTTGCGCATTCTTCTTGGCTTCCTCCATTTTGTGCCATATCCCAAATCGTCAGTCTCTGCTTTTCGGATCACCCGTCTTCAATGGTTTCATGAGCACAAGGATTGTGTTAATTTCCGCAATTTCAAAATTCTCTGTATCGTATATTGCGATGTGGATATCGGCAGCCTGTTTTTTTAGTTTTTTCTCCTGTTTTCGCAATTGTTCTATCATTTCCCTGGCTGCGTAATAAGCCGGGCCATCTGCCCCCATAGCAGCTTCAAAAAGGATATTTGTATTTATCTTACCAAGCCCTACACCAAAGCGCAGCCTAACAGGATACATTTCCCGCTGAATATAGCGAATCATGTCAAAGAGATGGGCGTTGCATTTTAACAACCCCTGGAACTCATCCCCCAATGTAATGATAAAATTTGCCGAAATATCTGCGCAATATACTTGATTTACATATTTTAATACATTATTCAATTTTTGCTGCACCAAAATACGATTTTTTATTTTTTTGAATCTTTTATGTCTCCGATAATGGCTATATAGTTCATTTCAAATCCCTCCCAACTTGAATTATGCGTTTATTTTGCATAATTTTCAACTATAACAGATCCTTACATGTTATCCCATATTTTTCTTTGTTGTTGATAAAATGGTATTACTGCTATCAGGTAAAATTGTAATGCCGCCAATACCATTATCTGTTTCGGTAACTACAATACTTTCCACGTTAAAATCTTCATCTTCATTTATAGGACTTATTTCACCAGAAACCAGTTTATCAATATAACCGTCATCTGGTGGATCCATAGAGCTAGTAATAACATTCACTCTATTTTTTCATACTGCTTTTTTCATACTATCCACCGCCTCTCACTTAACGCTTTGTTTTAAATTGTATCAATATTACGAATATTCTTTTTGTTGCAATATCATTTTCGCGTTTCTTTGTCAATGCATCTTCCTTAATTTTGTCCGGCATTGCAAAATTGCCCTTCTGCGGTTATAATAGAGCTTGTACAATTACATAAAGGAGATTAAAGCTTATGAATTACAAAATCGCAGTTGTTCCAGGCGACGGAATTGGCCCCGAGGTAATCGAGCAGGCCCTTCGCGTTCTGGACAAGATCGGAGAAACATATAACCACACCTTTGAATACACGAAAGTCCTGGCAGGCGGCGCTGCTATTGACGCGGCAGGGAAATGCCTGCCTCAGGAAACCATTGATATCTGCAAGAGCAGCGATGCGGTGCTCCTGGGCGCGGTAGGCGGCTGGAAGTGGGATACTCTGCCGGGAGATGAACGGCCGGAGCGGGCTCTTTTGGGTCTTCGCAAGGAACTGGGGCTGTTTGCCAATCTGCGGCCCGCTATGCTTTTTGAAGAGCTGGCGCAGGCTTGCCCGCTGAAGCCGGAAATTATCCAGGGCGGACTGGATCTGGTGGTTGTCCGGGAGCTGACCGGGGGAATTTACTTTGGTGAAAAGGGCTTTAAGGAAACGGAGCTGGGGCCGGCCGCTTACGATGTGGAGCAGTACGCGGAAGAAGAAGTACGCCGCATCGCAGTCGTTGCCTTTGATATGGCTATGAAGAGAGGCAAAAAAGTAACCAGCGTGGATAAGGCCAATGTGCTGGAAAGCTCCCGTCTCTGGAGAAGAGTTGTGACCGAGGTTGCAAAGGATTATCCTGAGGTTGAGCTGAACAATCTGTACGTGGATAATACGGCCATGCAGCTGGTGCTCAATCCAAAGCAGTTTGACGTACTGGTTACCAGCAATATTTTCGGTGATATTCTGTCGGATGAAGCAAGCCAGATTACAGGCTCCATCGGAATGCTGCCCTCCGCAAGCCTGGCAAAGGGGAACTTTGGTATGTACGAGCCGGTGCACGGTTCTGCGCCTGATATCGCCGGTCAGAACAACGCAAATCCTATGGCCACGATTTTGTCGGCGGCCATGATGCTGCGCTATACTTTCGGGCTTTCCAAGGAGGCGGACGCCATTGAGGCTGCTGTAAGAAAAGTTCTCTCTGATGGGTACCGGACGCCGGATCTGATGGCAAACGGCGGCAAGGAAATCGGCACAAAGGAAGCAGGAGATTTGATCACAGCTGCCATTTAAAATCATTTAAAAGAAAAAACGATTGGCAGGCAGCGGAGATGGATTTGGGTTCCCGCTTTCTGTAAATTGGACGAAGCAAAACCGGCCTGAGAAAGAATTGTCCTGCTCAGGCCGGTTTGTCTTTTGTTTTTTAGCCCGCAATCCCCTGAAACTGCATGTCCACATGCGGGATTCCATCTTCTTCATAAACTTCCGAAATCTGCTCAAAGCCCAGCGATTCGTAAAATTCCGTCAAATACTGCTGCGCTGACAGCTTTACCGTATCCTCATGCATGTATTCGGTCACAAAGATCAGGGCTTTGCTCATCATATGGCGCGCAAGACCAATCCCCCGGTAATCTTCTCTGACCAGGACTCTTCCGATGGCGATTTCATCAAAGGTCTGGCCCTTATCCAGTATCCGCAGATAACCTACGATGCTTCCGTTCTTTTCAACAAAAAGATGGTGCGCATGCCGATCCCGGTCATCGCAATCCGCGTAAAGGCAGTTCTGCTCTATAACAAAGACATCGGCCCTCAGCTTTAAAATCTGATATAATTCTTCTGTATTCAGTTCTGTAAATTTTTTTATAATAATTCTCATCGCTTATTCTCCAATAATTTTAATCAGTACTCGCTTTTCCCGCTTTCCGTCAAATTCAAAATAAAAAATCTGTTCCCATGTCCCAAAATCAAGGCTTCCTTCTGTGATGGCCACTACGGTCTCCCGGCCCATGATAGTCCGTTTCAGGTGCGCGTCCCCATTATCCTCATACCCATTGTGACGGTAGCGGCTGTAGGGCTTTTCCGGCGCCAGACCTTCCAGCCAGTCCTCGTAATCCTGATGCAGCCCGCTTTCATCGTCGTTGATAAAAACAGACGCTGTAATATTCATGGCATTGACCAGCACCAGCCCTTCCCGGACGCCGCTTTCGTCTACTGCCTTCTGCACATCTCTTGTAATGTTTACAAGGCCCCTTCTTGTCGGCAGATTAAAATATAATTCTTTTCGAAAAGATCGCATCTTATTTGCCTCCCTTATGTTTTATGAGTATGCTCGGAAACTCTTTCTCTCATTTTATCAAAAAATGTTCCATATGAAAAGAGCGGGATTTGCACTCCCGCCCTGAAATCAGACATTTTCTTCGATGAATTCCAGTATTTTCTTTTCATACATGGCCGGATGATCCAGATAAATGTCCGTATGCCCGCTGTCATTTACCGTTACCAGCTCTTTTTTATTATGTTCCATGGCGTTATAAAGCTCCACGCCCATGTAGTACGGGGTGACTCTGTCTTTTGTGGTATTGAAAATCAGCACCGGTACCATCGTGTTTCGCACATAATCGCAGACATTTCCTTCTTTGTAGCTGAATCCCAGACGGAGCTTTGTGGCCAAGCTTCCCATATCCAGCTTAAAGTCCTCAGGCAGCCATTTAGGTTCTCTTGCCAGAAAGGCGCCGATGATTTTGCGCATATTGCTTACTGGGCAGTCCAGAACAGCAAAGTCCAGATTTTCCTCCGCATCCTCTGTTCCCAGATAAAATCCCACCGTTGCCCCGCCAATAGAAGAGCCCCAGCCGCCTACCAGCTGATCCGGCCCCGTGCAGCGGCGCACGTATTCCACGCAGTCCTTGAAATCCCGGCTTTCCCAGAATCCGCAGGTCATGTATTTTGCCTGATTTTCCCCCGAGTCCCTTTGATCATAGGTCAGGATGTTGTAACCGTGGCGCATCAGAATGGCAGCTACCGGATAGCCGGTCAGCCGGTTACCGTTGAGTCCGTGGGCCATAACTACGGTTTTTCGCTTTCGATCCCCATCAATACTCAAGTAGTTTGCCGGTATCATATGCTCGCCAAAGGTGGATGGAATTTCAATGGTGTCCACATGGTATCCGGCCTCAAAGGCATCTACGTCAAAGCCGTGCTTTTCCAGGGACTGTTTTTTGCAGGACAGCGGTCTCCTCTCCTGATTGACCGCATGAATGGAAACCTGATATACGTAAATCCCGGTAGCGCTGCAGACCGCGCCGGCCAGCAAAGCCATGCACAAAATTATGATTAAGGTAATTTTTAAAGTTTTCCGTTTTTTCATATTTCTATGTTATACGCCTTTTCTTTATCTGTCAAATCTTTCTTTTCTATAAGCTATGCTTTACCGCAGGTTCCTATTCCTATGGCTTGACAAATGATATAGTTAATCTATAATAATTATTATCACTTAACTATATCGACAGTTTGAGAAAGAAGTTTAATATGGAATGTAATATGGAGCTGAGAAACGCATTAGATGCCTTTTACTACAGTACCGCGCTTTGTGACCTGCGGCTGATGAACCAGCAGTTTGTGGATAAAAATATTACCTACAACAGCCTGCTGTATCTGGAGCTGATTTTTTCCATGAACGGAAAATGTACGGCTTCTAAGATCGCCGACCTGCTTTATGTATCAAGACCTGCTGTTACCTTGAAAATCAACGAGCTGATCAAGCAGGGATTTGTTACGAAAACTCCGGATCCGGAGGATGGCCGCCAGTATCTGCTGTCAGTCAATGAGGAAGCTGTACCAAAGTACAAAGTTTACCGCAAGCAGGATAATATGGCGATTCAGAAGATAAGCGAGCAGTATTCACAGCAGGAGATTGAAAAATTCTGCCAGATGCTGAATATCGTATCTTCCGTAAATTACGAAGAAATGGATGTGTGAGGTAACGGTATGTCTAAAATAAAAAATAGACCGAATACATTCCTGGAGGGGCCAATTCTGCCTGCTCTCCTGCGCTTTGCCCTGCCTGTGCTCCTGGCCCTTTTTTTACAGGCTCTATATGGGGCAGTTGACCTTTGGGCAGTAGGCACCTTTTGTACTTCCGCAGACATGTCGGCCGTGGCTACTGGCAGTCAGACCATGCTCATTGTGACCGGGATCATAACCGGCCTTTCCATGGGAACCACCATTTTGCTGGGGCAGCAGATTGGCAGGAAAAACCATCGGGGCGCTGCGGATGCCGTGGGAACCAGCGTTTGCATCTTTGCCGCGCTGAGCGTTTTTCTTACGGCCCTCATTCTGCTGGCGGCCTCCGGAATTACGGAGATCATGAACGCCCCTCCCGAGGCCTTTGAAAAAACCGTCCGCTATATTCAGATATGCGGAACAGGCACTGTCTTTATCGTGGGTTATAATGTGATGAGCGCCATCTTTCGTGGAATAGGAAACTCCAACGCGCCGTTGCTTTTCGCTCTGGTAGCCTGCATCATCAATGTTACCGGTGATATTGTGCTGGTGGCAGTCTTTCGCATGGGGGCCGCAGGCGCTGCCATCGCTACCATTGCGGCTCAGGCGGTCAGCGTCCTCCTGTCCATTCTTTTCGTGAAGAAAAAGGGCTTTCCATTTCCCTTTTCCAGGGAGAATTTGCGGCCTGACCGGAAAACAGCTCTCACCATTTTTAGGCTTGGCTCCCCCATTGCCCTGCAGGATATGTGCAATGAAATTTCCTATCTGGTCCTCATCGGCCTTGTGAATATATTGGGCGTAACGGCTTCCGCAGGTGTGGGAATCGCCGAGCGTCTGGTGATGTTTATCCTGCTGATCCCCATGTCCTATATGTCCTCCATCTCCGCCTTTGTGGCGCAGAACATCGGCGCGGGCCTTGAGGAACGGGCCAAAAAATCCATGTGGCTGGGGATGCTGACAGCTGCCCTCCTGGGGGGAATCGCGGCATACCTTTCCTTTTTTCATGGCACCTGGCTATCCTCCTTCTTTACCAGCGAGGTTCCGGTTATCCTCGCCTCTGCTGAATTTTTGCGGGCAACTGCTATCGAGTGCTTTATTCTGTCCATTGCCTACTGCTTTACCGGCTATTACAATGGACTGGGCAGGACGGCCTTTGTCATGGCTCAAGGACTATGCGCTATTTTCCTGGTCCGCATTCCATTTGCGTATTTTGCCAGCAGACTTCCGCATCCCCAGCTGTTTCAGATCGGCCTGTCGGCAGCCATGGCAGCAGCCTTTACCCTCATAGTCTGCGCCTGCTATTACATCTACCGGAGCAAAAAAGACAGGATCAGCGGGCCTAGCGCTTGAGTCTGGATTCAAAAATTCCCACTGTTGACTTTGCCCCTTTGGCGTGCTATGATTAGGGGGAATTGAACAAAATGCCTGCCACCGGGTAGGAAATGCGGAAGCATTCGCGCACATCGATAGGTCACAGCAGATGTGCCTGCGGGTGCTTCTTTTTATGATAATCCTGATTTATAGAAGTGGTTATTAAGCATATAAGGAGGCGGAAGATATGCTGCAAAAATTGAAAAGTCTGTATCACTATTTCTCAAAGGGCGAACGCGTACTGTGGTCCACATCTGTAGTTTTCATCCTTGTGTCCTTTTTTATCTTTGACCGGGAAAGCTATATGACCCTCGTGGCATCCCTCATTGGTGTCACTTCGCTGATTTTTAATGCCAAGGGCAATCCCTTCGGCCAGTTTCTCATCATCGTTTTCAGCGTGCTGTACGGGATCATTTCCTTTACCTTTGCCTACTACGGCGAAATGATCACCTATCTGGGCATGACGGCTCCCATGGCACTCTTTGCCCTCATTTCCTGGCTGAAAAATCCCTATAACGGAAACAAGGCAGAAGTAACGGTCAACCGCATCAGCAAAAAAGAAGTCCTCTTCATGGTACTGCTGACTGCTCTTGTCACGGTTATCTTTTATTTTATCCTGGATTTCTTTCATACCGCTAATCTGGCGCCCAGCACCTTATCCGTTACCACCAGCTTTGCCGGCGTTTATCTGACCTTCCGGCGCAGCCCGTTTTTTGCCCTTGCCTACGCCGCAAATGATACGGTGCTCATCGTCCTATGGATCCTGGCTTCCATGGCCGACATCTCCTATCTGTCCGTCATGATCTGCTTTGTCGTCTTTTTAGCAAACGATATATACGGGTACGTAAACTGGTCCAAAATGAGAAAGCGGCAGGAAACAAGCAGCAGAAAGCAGCAGGTTAGCCTGTGAATGGACAGCGCTTTGCGGGCCGCGGCCTTAGTCTACGAGGATTCCGCTTTGGGAAATCAAGAACTTTACTATACCTTTTCAGGTATAGTAAAAGTATTTTCTGCATAAAATAACCCCTATCGGGTATAATAAAGAGAACAACATCTTGTTTTTCTACCCGAACGGGTATAAAATAAAGTTATGAATACAATTGCCAAATTTGTAAAACAAAAAAGAAAAGAAGCCGGACTAACACAGGAAGAGTTTGCCATGCGCTCCGGTCTGGGACTTCGTTTTGTCCGGGAGTTGGAACAGGGAAAGGAAACGGTCCGGATGGACAAGGTCAACCAGGCGCTTGCCATGTTTGGAATGGAAGCAGTCCCCGGAAGGAAGGATGATTGATGGACGCGTACAGAACCGCATATGTCTATGTGCGGAATACTTTTGCCGGAACGCTGAAGGAAACGGATTTCGGGTATTCGCTCCTTTATGACAGCGAATATTTGAAAAACCCCGCTGCTTCCTGTATCAGCTTAACACTGCCTCTGCGGGAAGAGGAATATACTTCAAAAACTTTATTTGCATTTTTCGACGGCCTCATCCCTGAGGGCTGGCTTTTAACACTTGTAAGCCATAATTGGAAGCTTAATCTTACGGATCGTTTTGGCCTGCTTCTGGCTGCCTGCAAAGACCCCATCGGTAATGTAAGCATAAGAGAGGATAAAGAATGAATTGCCTGTGCTGCGGAAGATCATTTTCAAAAACATCTTCAAAACTTGAACGAAATGTATATGGCTGGCATTTAAGCTGTATTCGGAATTTTTTCGGAACTGATACGCTGCCGGAGATTACACTTTCCGAGGAAACGCTGAGACAGCTTGCAATAGAAAGTATCAATCAGGGCTACACCGTTCCCGGAGTGCAAAAAAAGCTTTCCCTGCATCTTACAGCAGGCGAGGAGCCCCGTCTCACCTTGGTAAACTATCCAACCGGGTATATCTTAAAGCCTCAGACGCAGGAATATACAGCGCTTCCCGAGGCAGAGTATCTTGTCATGCAAATGGCAAAAGCAACCGGCATCAAAACCGTCCCCTTTGCTTTAATTCGCTTGAGTCCGCAGGAAAACAGCCGCGCTTATATTACAAAACGCATTGACAGAATTTCCACTGAAAATAATGAAACGCAAATGCTGGCCATGGAGGATTTCTGCCAACTGGAGGACCGATTAACACAGGATAAATATCGCGGTTCCTATGAACGCTGTGCCAAAGTCATCTCCAGGTATTCCAGTCAAAAGCTGCTGGATCTGACCGAGTTATTTCTGCGAATCGCCTTTTCATTTGCCATCGGGAACTCGGATATGCACTTAAAAAACTTTTCGCTTATCGAAGATCATTTCTGCAGCGGCAGCTACATTTTATCAGCAGCATACGATATGCTTCCCGTCAATGTAGTTTTACCGGAAGATCAGGAGCAGCTTGCACTAACGATGAATGGGAAGAAAAGGAATATACGAAAAAAAGACTTTCTCGCATTTGCAGAAACAGCCGGACTCCCCGGGCGATCAGCGCAAAAATTGTTAAATAAAATTGTTTCCATGGAAGAAACGTATATCGCTATGTGCGGTAAATCCCTTATTCCGGATGATATGAAAGACGCATTCTGCCAATTAATTTCCAGGCGAATAGCCGTTCTGAAATGAAACAGGCAGCATGAAACAGCAGGTCAGCCTGTGAATGGACAGCGCTTTGCGGGCCGCGGCCTTATTCTACAATAATCCCGCTTGATGCCAGCAGGCGGATGGCGTCGGGAAAGGAAAAGCGGCTCTTCTTCATTTTATTGCTTTCCAGAGAAATGGAGTAATTTTCCGCGTCGCGAAAGTCAGCTCCCGTCAGATCGTTTTGCAGAAAGGTCGTTCCCTCAAGCCCTGCCCTCTGAAAGGAGCTTTCCTTCAGATCACACTGCTGAAAGGTAGTTCCCAGCAGATCGCAGTCGGAAAAATCGAATTTCCGCATCTTAAATCCAACGAACAAATTGTGTTTCAGCGTACAGTTTTCAAAGGCAGCAAAGGGCAGGATGATGTTATTCTCCCGCTCCACATCATTCCAGGAAACGCCCACCAGGGAGCACTCAAAAAAGCGGCAGGAGGTGGCATCCGTAAATTCAAACCGGTTGTTGAAAATCGTGCATTCCTGAAAGCTGCAGCCTCTGAAACTGCAGTGGCGGAGCTTTGTTTCGGAAATCCGGCATTTGTAAAAGGTGCATTCTTCAAAAATGGCATCCTCCAAAAGCGCCCCATCCATCTGAATGTTTTCATATTCTTCGTATTCGTATCTCATCTGTTTCTCCTCTTTCCTTCTTTTACTGAAAATCCCTTTTTTACGCCCACCATTATATCGGTCATCCAGCGTCCCTGTCAATGCTTGTCTGGCCTCTTGACAAAACGGCCTCTTCTCTCCATAATATTCGTATCAAAATTCCATTACACATAATCGATATGAAGGAGGCTTTTATGAACAACGAAGTATTGCAAAACATAAAGACGAGACGATCGATCCGCAAGTACAAGGCTGAGCAGATCAAGGAGGACGAGCTTCAGGCCGTGCTGGAGGCTGGAACTTACGCGCCTTCCGGCAGGGGAATGCAGAGCCCGCTTCTGGTGGCTGTCCAGGATAAAGCCGCGATGAAGCAAATTGTCAAAATGAATGCCGCTGTTATGGGAACAGACTCCAATCCTTACTACGATGCTCCCACTGTGGTTTTAGTCTTTGCGCCTGAAGATCGGACCACCTGGCTGGAGGATGGAAGCTGCGTGCTGGATACCATGATGCTGGCCGCTCATTCCATCGGCCTTGGGTCCTGCTGGATTCACAGAGAGCGGGAAATGTTTGACACAGAAGAAGGAAAGGCATTGATGAAACAATGGGGCGTTCCGGAAAACTATAAGGGCATCGGCGCCCTGGCTCTGGGTTATAGGGACTGCCCGCTGCCGGAGGCTCCGGAAAGAAAAGATGGGCGGATTGTTATGGTTTAAAAAAATTTCCCGCCCCATTGTGCTTATGCCCTTCCCACAACCCTGCACAATCTTTTTTAGTAAAAATCACAAAAAACACTTTACACCGCCCCGACATCGTGGTAAAATGCTTACAGAATTCATTCAGAAAGGATAAGTACAATGCTTAGCAGAATCGCATTTGCAGCTGAATATTTTTATTTTTACTTTACTTACTTTTTTAAGGGTAAAGTGAATTTTGCTGCAATGAGATAGCTCGTAATAATCCTTTCCAGATTGGTTATAACCACGAGATTTTCTCCGCAAGTGAAATTCACTTGCGGAGTTTTTATTTTGTCAGAAATTTATTTTTAAAGATTTTAAAGAAAGAGGGAACAACTTATGATTATTATTTTAAAGGACAATCCGGAAGAAAAACAATTGGATAATCTGATTTCATGGCTTAAGAGCATGAATCTGGATATTCACTTCAGCAAGGGTGAAAGCACAACGATTCTGGGACTCATCGGCGATACTTCCGCCGTGGATATGGATCTCATCAATGCCCTTGATATTGTAGAAACTGTCAAGCAGGTTCAGGAGCCGTACAAAAATGTAAACCGTAAATTCCATCCCAAGGATACAGTGATTGATATCTGCGGCACTAAAGTTGGCAGCGGAAATTTCCAGGTTATCGCAGGGCCTTGCTCTGTAGAGTCAAGAGAGCAGGTGTTTGAAATCGCGCAGGGCGTAAAAAAAGCAGGCGCTCATTTTCTCAGAGGCGGCGCGTTCAAGCCGAGAACCTCACCTTATGCCTTCCAGGGAATGCGCGCGGAGGGAATTGAACTGCTGCTGGAAGCAAAAAAGGAATTTGGCCTTCCAATTGTAACTGAAGTTATGGATCTCTCCCAGCTTCCTCTTTTTGAAGAAGTAGACGTCATTCAGGTAGGCGCAAGAAATATGCAGAACTTCGAGCTTTTAAAGGAAGTCGGCCGTCTCGACAAGCCGGTTCTCTTAAAACGGGGTCTTGCCAATACCTTAAAGGAGCTCCTGATGAGCGCTGAATACATTATGGCCGGCGGAAACGAAAAGGTCATCCTCTGTGAACGGGGAATCCGTACTTTTGAAACCGCCACAAGAAACACTCTGGATCTGGCCGCAATTCCGCTGCTGAAGACTAAGACCCACCTCCCTATCGTTGTTGACCCGAGCCATGCCACAGGAATTGCGCATCTTGTAAAGCCTATGGCAATTGCAGCAGCAGCAGCAGGCGCAGACGGCCTCATGATCGAAGTACACAACGATCCGCCTCACGCTCTCTGCGATGGAGCCCAGTCCCTGACACCGGAAGCCTTCGCTGATGTGATGGATGCCGTTAACGCGGTACTGCCTCATGCTTACAAGGGCTGATAAGGAGGCTTTCATATGGAAATCGCAATTATCGGCCTGGGCCTTATCGGGGGCTCCATGGCAAAGGCTATTAAGGAAAATACCGGACACATGGTATATGGAACGGATTTAAACGACACGGTTGTGAAAAAGGCGCGGCTCATCGGCGCTATTGACGAGGCTCTGACAGATGAAATTCTGGGGGACTGCGACCTTACGCTGGTGGCTCTCTATCCTCAGGCGGCCATCCGCTTTATCGAAAAAAAGCAGGAGATTTTCAAAAAGAACTCCATTGTTCTGGATTGCTGCGGCGTAAAGCGCATCGTCTGCAGAGAGGCGGAACCCATCGCCTTAAAGCAGGGCTTCGTCTTTATGGGCGGCCACCCTATGGCAGGGCTGGAGCATTCCGGTTTTGATCATGCGGA
Source organism: Clostridia bacterium (assembly GCA_910575405.1). Taxonomy (GTDB): domain Bacteria; phylum Bacillota; class Clostridia; order Peptostreptococcales; family Anaerovoracaceae; genus Hominibacterium. The sequence goes on from CAJTER010000024.1 coordinate 58,924, forward strand.
AAAGGCACTGTTCCAAAACGCTTCCATGATTCTGACCCCTACAAAGGGAAATATTCAGGATGTGGAAAAGGTAAAGGATCTTTTCACTTCCATCGGCTTTACCAATATCCAGGTGGCAACGCCCCAGGAGCACGACGAGATGATCGCCTTTACTTCCCAGCTGGCCCACGTAGTTTCCAGCGCCTATATCAAGAGTCCGGCCGCCATGCGCCACAAAGGCTTTTCCGCCGGAAGCTACAAGGATCTGACCAGGGTTGCGAAGCTCAACGAGGACATGTGGACGGAGCTCTTCCTCGACAATCCGGACTTTCTGGCAGAGGAAATCGACGGGATCGCGGATCGGCTCAAAGAATACAGCCGGGCCATCAAGGAAAAGGACGCGGAAACTCTGCGGCGCCTCCTGCGGGAAGGCCGGGAGAAAAAAGCGATTATTGACGGAGAAATATTCTAGGAGAAAACGAGAATGGATACTATCACAATTACAGCTTCACGGGTCTATCAGGTTCTGAGCGGAAGCGGACTTCTTGCCCAGGCAGGAAGGTTGATACGCAATGTTCTGGGAGATAAGCCGAAAAAGCTCTGCATTGTAACGGACGACAAGGTGGACGCCCTTTACAGCGCCGCTCTTTTCTCATCCCTCACAGAGGCCGGGTACGAAGCAGTCAAATTCGTATTTCCAATGGGGGAAGCTTCCAAAAGCATGGATACGGTTTCGGAGCTTTTAGAGTTCCTTGCCCAAAACCAGCTGACCCGTTCGGATGCAATCGTAGCCCTGGGGGGCGGCGTTACGGGAGATCTTGCCGGATACAGCGCAGCCTCTTATCTGCGGGGAATTCCCTTTGTTCAGGTGCCGACGACTCTGCTGGCGGCTGTAGATTCTTCTGTAGGCGGAAAGACGGGGGTCAATCTGAAGGCGGGGAAAAATCTGGCGGGCGCTTTCTGGCAGCCATGCCTTGTGCTCTTTGATATGGACACCATTAAGACCTTGTCCTATGATCTTCTTCTCGATGGTGCTGCTGAGGCTATTAAAGCTGGAGCCATTGCGGACCGGGAGCTTTTTTCCTATATAAACGGAGTCCAGGAGCTGACGGAGCCTGCGGTTATCGGGCACCTGAGCCGCCGGGCCATTGAAATCAAGCGCAATGTGGTGGAGGAAGATGAGCGTGATACGGGCGTGCGCCAGCTGCTGAATTTCGGCCACACCATCGGCCATGCTATTGAAAAATGCAGCAGCTTTCAGATCAGCCACGGCCATGCGGTTGCCATGGGTATGGTCATCATTTCCAGGGCTTCCTTGAATATGGGCTGGTCAAAGGAGGATTGTCTGACGCCGATTCTGGAAAGTCTGGAAAAGTTCCGCTTTCCTCTGGAATGTTCCTATACGGCGGCCCAGCTTACTCAGGCTGCTCTGCGGGATAAAAAGCGCATGGGAGATACGATTACTTTGGTGGTTCCCGTTTCTCTGGGGAACTGCCAGCTGAAAAAGCTTCCTGTCACAGAGTTGGAAGCAGTAATAAAGGCGGGATTACAATGAATATCGAAATTACACCACAAATACTCTTAGGAAGTGTCGATGCCGTAGCATCCAAGTCTCACGCTCACAGACTGCTGATTTCGGCTGCTCTGTCAAAGCGGCCCGCAAAAGTAAAGATCAGTACGACTTCACAGGATATTGAGGCCACCAGGCAGTGTCTGCGTCAGCTGAAAGCCGACATTCCGGTTCTCGACTGCCGAGAAAGCGGCTCCACCCTGCGCTTTCTCCTTCCCGTAGCCATGGTGCTCAAGGAGGAAGCCGTCTTTCTCGGTTCCGGCCGTCTGCCCCAGCGCCCTATCTCCCCTTTAAAGGAAGAGATGGAGGCTCACGGCTGCGTTTTCACAAACCAGCATCGAAAAAAGGGCGATGCGGAGGAAATCTGCCATATTAAAGGAACGATGTCGGGGGGAATTTTCACCCTTCCCGGCAACGTAAGCTCTCAGTATATTACCGGGCTGCTCTTCGCCCTGCCCCTGCTCAGGGAAAACAGTCAAATCCGCATTACTTCTCCCTTGGAATCAAGGGGCTATGTGGATCTGACCTTAGATGTTCTGAAGGATTTTGGCATCGAAGTCTACGTGGAGGAAACGGAGGGCTGCCCTACTTATAAAATCAAAGGCAGGCAGCAGTATCTTGCGCCGGAGGAGGTTACAGCAGAAGGCGACTGGTCCAACACGGCCTTCTGGGTTGCTGCCGGCGTCCTTTCAAAAGGCTCGGGAGTTATCTGCCACAAAATCAATCCCCACTCCGTTCAGGGAGATCGCCAGATTTTCAGCCTGGCAAGACGCATGGGCGGTATTGTGCTGGAAAAAGAGCAGCGCATCCTCGCTATGGAGGCTCCTTTAAAGGGTATCCACATTGACGCCTCCGCTATCCCGGATCTGGTGCCCATCTTAGCGGTAATGGCCTCTGTAGCCAAAGGAACCACCTACATTCACAATGCCCACAGGCTGCGGCTCAAGGAGTCAGATCGTCTGGCAGCCATGTACGACTGCCTGTCCCGGGTAGGCGCTGATCTTATTGAGGAGCCGGGAGGACTGACGATTACAGGTGTTCCTCGCCTGAAGGGGGGCCGGGTCAGCGGCTACAATGATCACCGGATCGTCATGGCTATGACCATTGCCTCTATCGTATCGGAGAGGCCCATCATTATTGAAGGAGCAGAGGCGGTAAACAAATCCTATCCTGCTTTCTTTGAAGACTTTGAATCCCTGGGAGGTGTATACCGTGTTCTCTGAGTTTGGAAACAATATAAAGGTGCGCATTTTCGGCGGCTCTCATGAACCGGAAATCGGGGTAGCCATCACGGGCCTTCCCTGCGGCACAGCCATTGATCTGGAAGAGCTGCAAAAATTCCTCGATCTGCGGGCGCCGGGAAACAGCCCCTTTGCCACCAGCAGAAAGGAGCCGGATCGGGCAAATCCCCGGGAGGGAATCACGCTCACAGACCCCGGTACAGCTATTACCTCTGGAAATACCGTTACCTTTGTGATTGCCAACACCAACACCCGCTCTGGGGACTACAAAAATCTGCGGGACATTCCCCGGCCAGGCCACGCGGACTATACGGCATATGTAAAATATGGGGATCGTCTGAATATGGCAGGAGGTGGGCCTTTTTCCGCCAGGATGACTGCGCCCCTCTGTATTGCCGGCGGCATTGCCCTGCAGCTGCTTGAGAAAGAAGGAATCGAAATCGGAGCCCACATCGCTTCTATCGCAGGAATTGAGGATGAAGCCCTGGATCCCCTTTTCCCCCGCGCTCCGGAGCATACTGATTTCCCCGTTTTTTCTTTGGAAGCAGGGCAAAAGATGCAGGAAAAAATCCTTGCTGCAAAAAAGGACGGCGATTCTGTTGGCGGCGTGGTGGAGGTGTATGCAAAAGGCTGCCCGGCAGGACTGGGAGGTCCCATGTACGAAGGCGTGGAAAGCGTCCTCGCTCCCATTTTCTTTGGCATCCCGGCTGTAAAAGGAATTGAATTCGGCGCAGGCTTTGCCGCTTCCCGTCTTCGCGGCTCAGAAAACAACGATCCCTTCCGTATCAAGGACGGAAAGGTAGTAACGGAAACGAACAACCACGGCGGCATTCTGGGCGGAATCACTTCCGGCATGCCCCTTATCGCAAGGCTGGCCTTTAAACCGACTCCTTCCATCGCAAAGAAGCAGAAATCCGTCAGCCTCAGCAGACTGGAAAATGAAACTCTGTCTATTACCGGCAGGCACGATCCCTGTGTTGTGCTGAGAGCAGTACCCGTATGCAGGGCCGCCCTTGCCATTGGACTTTTGGATATGATTATGGAGGAATAATAAATCATGAAATTAGAAGAAATCAGAAAAGAAATCGACAAAGTAGACTCACAAATCGCAAAGCTGTTTATCGAGCGCATGGATCTGGCTCTGGAAGTAGCAAAGACAAAAGAAGAAAACAATCTGGCTGTAGTCAACAATACCAGGGAAAAGGAAATTCTCCACCGCATTTCAGGAGAAATCGGAGAACCGCTGGACAGCTACGGCCGCATCCTTTTCAACACTCTGTTTGATCTGAGCCGCTCCTATCAGAACAACTACCTTTCCCGGGTTTCGGACATCGGCGAGCGCATTGAAAAGGCTCTGGAAGAGACACCAAAGCTTTTCCCCAAAAAAGCCGTCGTCGCCTGCCAGGGAGTTGCCGGCTCCTATTCCCAGGCTGCCTGCGAAAAGCTCTTTGAAGTGCCCAGCACCATGTATTTCAACAGCTTTGAGGGCGTGTTCAACGCGGTGGAAAAGGGTCTCTGTCAGTACGGAATCCTGCCGCTGGAAAACAGCTCCTACGGTTCTGTAGGAACGGTTTACGATCTGATGAAAAATTACAACTTCCATATTGTAAAGAGCATCCGCCTGCGGGTCAACCACAGCCTCCTTGCAAAGCCGGGCACAAAGCTGAAGGATGTGAAGGAAATCTTCTCCCACGAGCAGGCAATCGGCCAGTGCGGCGAATTCCTAAAGACCCTGAAGGATGTAAAAATCACGGTCTGCGAAAACACGGCCAGAGCCGCCAAAATGGTGGCCGAATCGGACAGAAGCGACGTTGCCGCCATCTGCTCCAGAGACTGTATCGAGCTTTACGGGCTGGAATCCCTCAACAACAACATTCAGGTCAGCGACAACAACTACACCCGCTTTATTTGCATTTCCAAGAATCTGGAAATTTATCCGGGAGCCAATAAAATCAGCCTCATGCTTTCCCTGGCGCACAGACCAAGCTCCCTGTACCACATGATTGCCAAATTCTCCGCTCTGGGCGTCAACCTGACCAAGCTGGAATCCCGCCCTGTACCGGGAAGCGACTTTGAATTCATGTTTTATTTTGACATGGAAGCATCCGTCTACTCGCCGGAATTTGTAAATCTGCTGGGGCAGCTGGAAAATCAGCCGGAAATCTTCGTATTCCTGGGCAGCTATTCGGAAACCATTTAACTGGTCGGGGCGCCCCTTCCTCAGTATGCGGACCGGAAAAACGGTTCTGAGGAAGGGGGCCAATCCCAGATAACTCTACAAAGAAAAGAGACAAGGAGCAAAAATTGTATGACATACGGACTTATCGGCGAAAAACTGGGACACAGCTATTCCAAATTAATTCACGAAAGCCTGGGCAGGTACACTTATGACATGTTCAGCCTCAGCAGGGAGGAATTCAAAGCTTTCATGGAAAAACGGCAATTTGACGGCCTCAATATTACGATCCCTTACAAAAAAGCGGTCATTCCCTTCTGCGATGAGGTTTCGGAGTTGGCCCAGGTCATTGGCGCAGTCAACACGGTGTATCTGCGGGAGGGAAAAGTCTGCGGCACCAACACAGACTACGAGGGCTTTCTCTACGCAGCTCAGGCTGCGGGGATTTCCTTTGCCGGCAGGAAGGTTTTGATTTTGGGAAATGGCGGCACCAGCCTTATGGCCAGAAAAGCCGCTGCCGATAAAGGGGCTGCCGAAATTCTCATTACATCCAGGCGAGGTGAGACGGGCTGCGTTTCCTATGAAGAGCTCTCCCTGCACCCGGACATCCAGATTGTTGTAAACACGACGCCTGTGGGGACGTATCCCAATAACGGGCAGCGCCTCATCGACCTTAGCGAATTCCCTCAGTGCCGCGGCGTAATAGACGTCATCTACAACCCCTTTGAGACGGATCTCCTTCAGCAGGCAAAGGATCGGGACATCGCTCATACAAACGGGCTTCCCATGCTGGTGGCTCAGGCCACGGCCGCAGCCGGATATTTTCTGGGGGAAACGGGCTTTTCACAGGAAAATCAGAGAATCATCGCTACCCTCCGTGCTCAGATCGAAAATGTCGTGCTCATCGGAATGCCCGGCTGCGGCAAAACCACCCTGGGAACCATGGCCGCTGAGAAGCTGGGAAAAACCTTTGTGGATATGGACGCGGAAATCGAAAAGCAGGCAGGAATGGATATTCCTTCTATCTTTGAAACCCGCGGCGAAGCCTATTTCCGCCAGCTGGAAACGGAGACAGCCCAGCGGCTTGGCAAGGAAAAATCCCAGGTCATCGCAACAGGCGGCGGCGCGGTACTGCGCCCGGAAAATATGAAAGCCCTCAGTCAGAACGGACGGGTCGTTTTCCTCAAACGGCCCATTGAGAACCTTGCCATGGACGGAAGACCCCTGTCCAAGGATTTAAATACCCTAAAAAGTATGTACGAAACTCGTTTTCCTCTGTATAATAAGTATAGCCAGCTGACCTTAGACTGCCAGAACAGCATTGAGGCCTCAGCTGCAAAGCTGCTGTCACTTTTGACAGATGAAAACCAGAGATAAAAATCAGGAGGAACAGGATTGATGAGAAAAACAGTATCAACGGATAAAGCGCCTGCTGCTATCGGGCCTTATTCCCAGGCAAACATTTTTGGAGATTTGGTATTTACGTCCGGCCAGATTCCGCTGAATCCGACTACAGGAGAAATCGTCGGAACTACCATTGAAGAGCAGACCCGCCAGGTATTTTCCAATATAAAGGCCATTTTGGAGGCTGCTGGAAGCTCCTTGGACAAGGTGCTGAAGACGACGGTCTTTATCAAGGATATGAACGACTTTGGCAAAATGAACGAAATCTATGCCGAATATTTCACAGAAGGCGCGTACCCTTCCCGCTCTGCCGTGGAGGTGGCAAGACTGCCGAAGGACGTACTGGTGGAAGTGGAAACCATCGCCTATCTGTAGAGCGGAACGTTTGGCCGGATCCTTTTGCCGCTTCGGTCTGCTGAAAAGCCCCTTTGTTTCGGAGGGGCTTTTTGGTAATTTCAGGTTATGTACCTGATCTGTTTACCGCTTTTTTCATTTCCCAGTTGCCGCAGACCCACATGCAGTGCTAGAATATAGAGTAATCATTTTCATTTCAAGCCTGCAAATAAAAAGTCAATAGTAAATTGATTGTTTCAGGCAAAAAGTTTTATGTAGGATTTTGAACATTGAAATAAGACCACCGATATTCGCTGGTCTGAAATAAAGGTATGTATGAGATG
>CAJTER010000025.1 GCA_910575405.1 Clostridia bacterium
TTAAAATGGAAGATGCCAGAGAAAAACTGGTATCCCTCTATCCAAAATTCGAATAAGATTGGGAGAAACAATACCATAAATATCAACACGACACTACACTAGGAGATTATAATATGCAAACAAAATATGAGAATGAACTCATAAGCTTACGAAACTGGATTAATAATGCTAATAGCAACTTGGAATTGGCTAGAAGGGTGACAACGGATCTTTCTTCAAAAAATACGATTTGCTATCAAATTAATGCGATAGCAGATGGAATTGCAAATGAATATCCTTTTTATGCAACACAGCTTAAGATGATTTCTGAGAATCTTTTTAAACATTCCATATATGGAGCAATTGTATTAAATGCTGCTGTCTTTGGTGAATTAGTTATTATCATCCGGCACATTATAAAAGAGCCAATAAATATGTCGATCTGGCAGGAGATTCATCCTCGTATTGTGTCCATTTCTCAAGACCTCTTCTGTGATAGATATTATGATTCCGCAGCAGAAAAAGCAGTGAAAGAGGTGGAGAGCAGATTAAGGGAGCTTTTTCAACAGTTAAAGCCAGGTAGTGCAGTGCCAGCTAAGGTTGGAGATATTATAGGAGCATTGCTCACGGAAAATGGCGCATATCATTTTTCTGATTTGTCTACAACGAGTGGCAAAGATTATCGTAGAGGAATACAATCTTTATTCGAAGGAATTTTTGCTGCATATAGAAACCCATCCGCCCATGAAAATATTCCATGTACAAAGAGGGAGGCTATGGAACAGATTATGTTAGCAAGCCAATTGATGTATGTGCTAGACAAGGATTAGATTTTAGTATTAGCCATTCGATTTGTTATAAAACGGTACTGTTGGGTAATGATGAATACTTTGCGTAATACAAGGTGTTTGTTCTTAGTAAATTTGAACAAAGAAGTACTTTCGCAAATGATAGTTGTTTTTTGAATCTTTCTCTGTAAGGTATGGAGCATATGTTACAAAACTTATCTAAAATCAGAGTATCTCTGTATAGACGTATATTAAAACTTGAAATTGAAATATTTTATTGCGCAAATTTGCACAAATCCAGCAAATCCGATTGACAAAACACAAAAACGGAAATAATATATGCATATATAAAACCAAAAGAGGTGTCAAAAATGCTATTAGAGTTCAAGTGTTCCAATCACAGATCAATCAAAGAAGAAGTAACTTTTTCTTTGATTGCAGGAAGCGATCATACATCGGAAGAGCGTTTAAAGGAATTTGGCAATTCCCGAGTGTTGCGCTCTGCCATTATATACGGTGCAAATGGATCCGGGAAAAGCAATTTTATCAGCGCTTTAGCCTTCATGTGCGGTTTAGTAAGCAGTAGTATTAACTATCAGCCGGGGCAGGAAATCGTTCAGTTCCCTCATAAGTTGTGCACAGCGGAGACGCCGAGCGAATATAAGATTCAGTTTGTAAAAAATGACGTACGATACGCATATGGCTTTTCTGTAAAACGGAACTTGATAGAGGATGAATATCTGTACTATTTTCCGAAAGGCAGACAGGTGAAAATCTTTGAACGCAGCGGAATGGACGTTAAACCGGGGGACAGATACAAGGGGATGCTGGATATAAGCATCAGCATATTAAAGGGGAACCGGCTCTTTTTGTCCTGCGCTGCCAATTACAGCAATATAAAAGAGATTGAAGAAGCCTTTATGTTTTTTGCTGCGGATATAGTAGTATATAATCCGGAGATTAATAATTGGACGGAGTATTCGATTGAGCTAATGCACAAGGACGATACCATCAAAAAAGCCTTTGTAGATATTTTGCAGGCATTGGGAACAGGAGCAAAAGATGTAAAGGTAAAGCTTGAAAAAGTAAACTGGACTGATATATCAAAGGAATTGCCATTACCGGATGCAGTAAAGAGCCTGATAGAGCCTCAGGACGGAAACCACATTGAAGCAAAAGTCGTATATGACCAATTTGAAGTGGATTTGATGGCCGAGGAATCGGCGGGAGTAAAGCGGCTGTTTCAGATGATTTGTCCTATTATAGATATTTTAAACAACGGAAAGATATTGATTTGTGATGAATTGGAATCAAGTCTGCATGAATCTGTGATTTCTCAAATTGTACAATTGTTCCAAAACTATCAGAAAGAAAAGTTTGCACAATTGATTTTTTCAACCCATGATACCAGCTTATTAGATACCGATTTATTTAGAAGGGATCAGGTGTGGTTTACTCAGTTAAATGAGGAACGAGCTACGGATCTGTATTCTCTTGTTGAAATTAGAAATGTACGTAAGTCTGAAAATTTGGAGAAAGGATACATCTCTGGAAAATATGGAGCTATACCTATGCTTAATAAAAGATTCTTTCAAGAGCTGGAAGCTGTTATTTTAGGATAGGAGGCCCATTATGAAAGAACGAAACCTTGACCTAGCGGCAAGAAATGAAGAATCTCGGGAAAAATGCCATACACAAGTTGTTCGTTTTGAGCTAGATGAAATTATGGGGCATTTTGCAGAGACACTTCAGGCTATCAAGGCATAGTTTGATGTGGCCGATGCTTTGCAGAAATCAGGAAAAGATGCCCAAGGAAAAAATATCTGGCGTGCACAGATTGTCTTTCTGGCGAGTGCGCTTGATTTTTATATGCATGAATTGACAAAATATGGGCTATGCGAAATTTACAATGAAAATTGGGAGAGAACAGATAGATATAGGAATATTCGGATAAAGATGGAGGCTATAGAAACGGCACTGAAATCCGGGGAGGAGAGCGATTGGTTCCTTGAGTATATAAATAGCTACTATCAGGCAATTACAATGGTTTCCTATGAGTCTGTGAAGGATCAGCTTAATTTACTAGGCATTAATTTAGCAGCTATTGCAGATAGAGCTTTTTATGAAAAAGATGGACTTGAGAAAACGAAAGGCAAACTGAAACGGCGGCTGAATGAGTTGTTCGGCAGAAGAAACATTATTGCCCATCAGGCAGACAGGGCTCATACAGATGCTCAATTTATTAACATTACAAAAGAGGTTGTGCAAAGCTTCATAGACGATGTTGAAAAATAGTTCTTGCAATAGATGCGGAAGTGAGAGAGAAATAGTAGCATTCAAGAGGTCGCTTAAAAAACAAACATAACTAATTTGCTCTGATTTACCGACCTATCGAAACAATATTGCATACAATAGGGAAACATGGTACAATTACAGTAAACCGTTGCAGCAGATTATAATAAGGTGAACACATGAGAATTTTCGATACGAACGTACAGGAGTTAAAGTATAAAGTGCTGGTGGAGGTAGCTTACCAGACCTGGCTGGGAAACGATTCCTTTGCCGTTTTCAATGAAATCGCAAATGAAATCGTAAAAAAGGACGAGCCGCCTATGAGCTGCTGTATTTACAAGGACAGAGCCATTGTGGCGGAGCGGATTCGGCTGGCTCTGGGGGGAAACAAAGATAATTCTAACGTCATACAGGTAATCGACATTGCCTGCGATGAATGCCCCAAGGCAGGCCATACCATTACGGATCTGTGCAGAGGCTGCATTGCCCACCGCTGCGCCGATGCCTGCAAGCTGGGAGCCATTACCTTTGATGATGAGCAGATTGCCCACATCGACAAGAGCAAGTGTGTAGAATGCGGAAAGTGCGCCAAGGTCTGCCCTTACAGCGCTATTACGGATTTCAAACGTCCATGCGAGCGGGCCTGCAAGCTGGATGCCATCAGTATGGCGGAGGACGGCGAGGCTCAGATTGACAATGACAAGTGCGTTGCCTGCGGGGCCTGCGTATATCAGTGTCCCTTCGGCGCGACGGTGGATACTTCCAGCATCGTAGATATTATCAATGCCCTGATGCAGAGCGAAAATAATACAAAGTACAAGGTCTATGCCATCGTTGCTCCCGCCATTGCCAGCCAGTTTACATATGCAAAGCTGGGACAGGTCATTACGGCCATCCGCGAACTTGGCTTTTACAAAGTCGGTGAAGTGGCTCTGGGGGCAGATATGGTAGCTTACACGGAAGCACAGGAGCTTATTGAAAAGGGATTCCTGACCACTTCCTGCTGTCCGGCCTTTGTGAAATACATAAAAACCCGCTTCCCGGAGCTGGAAGAACACATTTCCCACAACCTGTCGCCTATGGCAACTTTGGGAAAATTCATTAAGGAGCATGACAAGGACGCCAAAGTCGTATTCATCGGCCCATGTACATCCAAAAAGGCGGAAATCAAGCAGGATCACGTAAAGGACTGGATCGATTACGTGATGACCTTTGAAGAGCTGCAGGCTATCATCGACAGCAAGGACATTATCGTGGAAGAGCTGCCAGAAACGGAGATGGATGACGCCACTTATTTCGGAAGGGTCTTCGCTAGAATCGGTGGCGTAACCGATGCGGTAACGGAAGCCATAAAAGAGCTGGGAAGGGAAGACTTTGAATTCAACCCTCTGGTCTGCGAGGGAATTGACAAGTGCAAACCTGCTCTCATGCGGGCCAAAAAAGGAAAGCTGCCCAACAACTTCATCGAAGGTATGATCTGCAGCGGAGGCTGTATCGGCGGAGCAGGCTGTCTGACCCATGGGGAAGCCAACAAAAAAGAAGTGGACGACTACGGCAAAACAGCGGCAATCCAGCATATTGAGGAAGCGTTGGAAAAAGCAGAAGAAATTATGTAGCAATAATTTTCGAATAAGATTGTGAGAAAAGAGCGCGGCAAAAGTACCCCTTGTCCGCTCTTTTTGTAATTCCGTCATGCATACTTTATTTCAGTTTTCCTCCAAATACGGATTTTCATAGCCCGGGCACAAATGCTGCTGGCTCCAGTCCATCATCGTCTGCAGCACAGGGATAAAGCTTTTGCCAAACTCAGTCAGGGAATACTCGACCTTGGGGGGAATTTCCCTGTAAACCTCCCGATGAAGAAAGCCATCCGCTTCCAGCTCCCGCAGCTGTTTGGTCAGAGTGGACTGGGTAATACCATCAAGGCGGCGCATCAGCTCTCCGAACCGCTGTACCTTATAAAAGGAAACATACCACAAAATCAGAATTTTCCATTTTCCTCCGATGACGGACTGCAGCTTGCTCATGGGAACGCAGCGGGCAATCACAGCTTCATCCGTAAACTTATTCTCAGCCACATTAATACCTCGTTTCCTAATAGAGCACCCGGTTATCTGAGGGATGCTATACCAGAAGTATATTCTAAAAAAGCAGGAAAGGCAAGATGCGAGTTTCCTTGCTTTCCGTCCAGGGGTGGCTTCCATCAAGGCCGGCTTAACACAGGCAGCTATCGGATGTTGGGCAGCCGCAAACACCAGCCAGGGCAGTACGTTCGTACAAAAAAGGATACTATTACTAAAAAAAGACAGTACTTGAACCATAGGGAAGATTGGGATAAGGTAGTGGTCATACAAGAGAAACGAAAAGGAGAAACACGTATGCACTACACAGGAACCATATGGAGGCCGCCTTACGAAGCATCGTCCCTGCTATTGCAGGCTGCGGCCGGATGCACCCATCACAAATGCAAATTCTGCACATTATATAGTGACTTGCCCTTTGAATTTCGCATGTCACCTTTGGAAGAGATAGAGACAGATTTAAAGGAAGCGAAAGCACAGCTGAAACCTTGGGGACAGGATCGTATATCGCGAACCTTTCTCACCGGGGCAAACCCTTTCGTACTCAAAGCTTCACGGCTCATTGAAATCGCAGGCTTTATACAGAAATACTTCCCGGGAAATAAAACCATCGGCTGCTTTTCCAGGATAACGGATATTGCTTTAAAAACAGACGAAGAGCTTTCAGAGCTGCAGAAGGCCGGGTACGACGCTCTGACCATCGGCATTGAAACCGGCGATGACGAAGCGCTGGCTTTCATGGGAAAGGGCTATGGATCGGAAGATATTCTTGCCCAGTGCCGGCGGCTGGATGAGGCGGGAATCCGTTACAATTTCTTTTATCTCACAGGTATTTCCGGCAGGGGAAAGGGAAAACAAGGCGCGCAGGCAACTGCACATATATGCAACCAGCTGCACCCGCAGATAATTGGGGCGAGTATGCTGACCATTTATCCGGACTCCGGGCTGTACCAGGAGATTCAAAAGGAAAACTGGCAGGAAGAATCGGAAATTGAAAAATACGAGGAATTAAAGGCTCTGGTTAAGCATCTGGACATTCCCCTCTGGTTCGGCGCCCTGGGAGCATCAAACCCAATACCGATTGAAGGCACATTGCCAGAGGACAAAGGGAGAATCCTATCTGTTTTGGAGGAAATCATCGAGCATGTAAGCGAAGAAGAGCTGCAGAATTACCGCAGAAATCTGCGCCACTTATAAAGGAATAATATGTAGTATCGGCTCATTCTGGCTTCTGCAAATAAAATTTGCTGACGAAATTATTATAGCATGGCAACCAGTGTATGGTATAATGAGTTTATGAATTACAAATTATACAAAGAAGAACATTTTCATATTGAAAAGCAGGAACATGCAGTGGAAACGCAGCTTGCTATTTTTCCCGATCATGCAGGCTCTGATATTGAGGATTTCATCTGGAGGATCAGCCTGACAGAAACAATGGAGGAGGAGTCGGAATTTGCAAAACTGCCGGATTATGAGAGAGCTATAATGATCCTGGAGGGTGAGGCTATTCTTGCCTATGAAGGGCAGAGGTCCGCCAGACTGAGGAAGCTGGAGCAGGACTGGTTTGACGGGGCTACTTCTGTAAAATGCTTTGGCAGGATGCAGAGCTATCATCTGGCGCTGCGGAAAGGGACTGCAGGATTTGTGGATGCTTTTGCGCTGACACAAGAGCGGCAGGAGCTGGACGAGACTTGGCAGGGCGGATACGGGGCATTTTGTCAGACCTTCTATTGCTGTGAAGGGTACAGTGTTATCACCTTTGGAGAGCAGACCTGCATGATAAAAGAGGGACAGCTGCTGGTCCTTTTTTACGATGCTTCCGAGCAGATGGCGGCAGGGATTATGGGAGAAGGCATGCTGATCCGCTCCAGAATTTTTTATGACAAAATCAGCGGGGAAGGTGAGGAATGCAAGGAGGAAGAGGATTGCAGGGAGAAGGTGGCAAATGAGACGCAGGCAGAGGAGACATCCTGTCAGGATACGGAAACCCGGGAGCGCCCGGAGAAAGCAGTGCAGAAGGGAGCCTTGGAAGACTTTAAAGAATGTATGAAGCTGAGTCTGACCAATTTTCGGGGCAGCCGTTTTCTGTTTCCTTATCTAAAGCATATTTGGTATGACGAAAGCCTGAAAGCCGGAATCCGAAAAATTGAGCGATTTTATCTGCCTATGTTTTTGTGGTTCGCCGGAATTGCAGGGCTTGGCCTGTGCGGCGGCGCTTTCTGGAAGCCTCTCAGTGTGCTGTATGTGCTCCTTGCGTGGACTGGGCTGGTTCTATTTGTGCTTTCACCGCTCATGTATTTTTGCGTAGTGCCCAAGCCGGTCAAATCCCATATTAAACGGATTTCGGAAATGACGGAAGATGAAAAGGCCGTGCAGAAACGGGAGCAGGAAGCGAATCCTATGGCAGAGCGGATTTTGAAAAAGTACGAAATTACAGGACGAAATGTCTATATTGAGGATGAGCGGCCAAAGGGCAGAAAAAAGCGGACTCAGACATACCGCAAAGAGGAGACAATTGAAACAAGTAATGAAGAAACGGTAACTGGCGAGTCAAATCAGTGAGTCGATCTATTTTTAAAATAATATTCAGGAGGAACATATGAGAATTGAACTAAAAGAAGCAGGAATCCTACCTAAGGATGAAATACTGGAAATGGCCCGGGGGCAAAAATCGGTTATTCTGGGCGGTGCAGAGCCGCTGAAGCGAACTGGAATTCTGGATCTGATCAAAAAACTGAAAAACGAAGAAATTATTTTGGAAACAGAAGGAACAGAGCTTGCTCCTATGGCAGAAAAGCTGAAAAAGGCAGGTCTCACATGTGTGGCAATCCGGGTCAATACCATGCGTCATACCCGCTACAAAAAGAGCCATGAGGATGGTGATTTAAACAAAGTCATCGAAGGTATCAACAAGGCTGTCGATCATCAGCTGAAGGTGAGACTCCTGGTTTCACTGGAAAAGGGATTCAGCGACGATGAAATCCTGGACTTTGTGCAGCTTACTTTCCAGCATGACTATGAAATCGTATTCCTTCCCACCATGCCATATGAGGAAATCAAGGAAAAGATGAGGCTGCGCCCGGTAGAAGGCGATTTTGGAGATGTGGAAATGTTCAAATACGCTGCGGCCAGAGGAAAAATCGGATTCCTGAAACAAGTATAAAAACATAAAGCCAGGAAAGGCGGCGCGCTTTTGCAGGTTGAGCCGAGACAGTAAGGTGGAGTTTTTCAAAAGAAAAAAGGGCTGATTTATCATAAAAATCGGCCCTTTATAATTGTGCATTATTTGATGACTAATCGATCTAAGATTTCATCAATTCGTTCGATACAGCCTCCGCATACGGAGCCAGCTTCTGTTTCTTCTAAAATGTCTTCATAAGTCTGCGCACCATTATGAATAGCTTCTTCAATCTGCCCATAAGATACAGATTTGCAGATGCAGACGAGATCTTCTCTGTCCATAAACCGGTTTCCTCCCTTGATAAAAATTCTATACTCATACATTAACCCGATTAAGGAAGTTTATACATAAAAGCTTCTCAATTTAATTTCTGCAAGTTCTTCTTAAATTTCTTCGATCAGATAAACTCCTTCTAACTGCCCGAAGGAATCAACTGCCTGAGAATGGGTCATATTTTTGGGCAGAATCATGGAAAGGTGAAAGGCAATACCGCCCGCTGTAAGAGGACGGCTCTGGCTCAGATGCGTGTTATAAAAAGCAGTATCCAGGGTGCGGATGTATTTGGTAAAAGCCCGGAAATGATCCAGCGAATCAATCTCAATATAAAGATCAATTACCTTTGAACGCTTATAAAAATAAGTCTCCACTTTGGGCAGAAGCGCAAGGCTCGTGAAGATCAGGGCAGCGGCAATAACAGCGCCGGAATAAAAGCCAATACCCAGGGCAAGCCCCAGGCAGGCAGAGGCCCAAAGCCCTGCAGCTGTCGTAAGACCCTTGATTTTGTGGCGGCCCGTTACAAGGATGGTGCCCACGCCTAAAAAACCGACACCAGTAATGACCTGCGCTCCCAGCCTAGCCGGATCTCCACTGCCGTAGATTTGACAGATATAGTCGTTCGTAAGCATAGCTAGCGCAGCCCCGACACATACCAGAATATGAGTTCGAAACCCCGCAGGATGGCGGTTCGCTCCCCGTTCAAGACCAATAATGCCGCCGAAGATAACGGCAAGTATCAGCCGCAGGGCAGTAGAAAACAGGTTAATATCGTAAAAACAGTCAGGCAAAGAAAAGGAGCCCAGATGATATAAAAAATCTCCAAGTGCAGACATAACAAAACCTCCTATTAATACTCTCCATTATATGCAAAAAGATCCGGAGGCGCAAGCAGGGAAGAGAACTGTTTTGTGCAAATGCAAGGAATTCTGGAAATAGCCTGTATTTTGTGATAAACTGAATACAGGAACACAAGGAGGGTGCCATGTATCAGGAATTATTAAAGCAGAAAGTGGATTTAGGGCTGCGAAAACCATATAAAGGAAAAACGGCTGCCAAAATTAAAAGGCTGAATGAATTAGATTATATATACGGGGCCATGTCGCTGGACGGGTCCGAATTTTCACGCAGAGATATTGAAGGTATGATGGAAGGTGAGATGCCGGGTACAGCTGCCTTGAAGGATTGCGTGTTTGTAAAGAATTACTTAAATACCCTGGAAATGATGCGGGATTGCCTGGAGCTCAAATGCAGTCTGGATAAGAGGCTGCTGCTGAAGTTTTACGAATGCCTTACGGGAGAGGCCTCCGAATTCAGAAAAAATACGCTTACTATGGTGGATTTTAAACATGTTCCGCCTCACCACGCGGATGTGGAACAGCTTTTGAGTCAACTGCTGCAGAACGCTTACAAGGACTGTAAAAATGAAATACGCAGCGCCTCTAGGATCCACTGCGGCATCGTTTCACTTCATCCCTTTTCTGAATACAGCGAAGTGATGGCGCGCCTGGCCATGAATTATTTTCTGGAAGAAAAGGGATTCCTGCCAGTTGCTCTGGGCTATAACAGGAAGGAATACGTTATGACTATGATAGAGTGTCTCAAGGACAAAGATGACGCGCTCTTTTTCTGGGGGCTTGAACGGGCTGAATACAACAAGCAGGTACAGGTTCTGCAGATTGTACAGATGGATGAAGATGAGGATTAAGCGGGAAGCCGTGCAGCTCACAAAAAATTTTCGATAAACAGTATATAACACTTGACAAGTGTTATATACTGTTTTATACTGTTTACAACAAAGGAGAAATAACATGAAGCTGATTATTAATAACTCTTCATCCCAGCCCATTTACGATCAAATCGCGGGGCAGATTAAGGCGAAGATTATGGACGGCACAGCAAAGGAGGGCGACATGCTTCCCTCAGTCCGTTCTTTGTCAAAGGATTTAAAAATCAGCGCCCTGACGGTCAAGAAGGCCTACGATGCATTGGAGCGCGAAGGCTTTGTCAATACGGTTCACGGAAAAGGCAGCTTTATTGCAGGCACCAGTCCGGAGCTCTGGTTGGAGGAGCGCAGGAAAGAAGTGGAATCGGATCTGGAACAGGCGGTTTTTAAGGGAAGACGCTATGGCATGGACGACGAGGAGTTGAAAGCATTATTTGAGCTGATTATGGAGGAATGAAACGATGCTGGTTGAACTGGAACATGCAAAAAAATCTTACAAGGACTTTCACTTGGAATGCTCGCTGAAGTTAAAAAAAGGAATGATAAGCGGCCTGGTAGGGCAGAATGGAGCGGGCAAGAGCACCACTTTTAAAATGATTCTGGGGCTTACACCTGCAGACAGCGGAAGGGTTCGCGTTTTGGGGCAAGACTTAAAGCCGGGAGAAACAGCGGACAAACGGAAAATCGGAGCAGTCCTTTCCGACAGTGGCTTTGGCGGACATATTACCATCAGCCAGGCGGCCTCAATTTTAGATGCAGCTTATGAAAATCTGGATCGGCAGGCTTTTTTATCAGCCTGCGAAAATTGCGGTCTGCCTTTTGATAAAAAGATCAAGGAGTTTTCCACCGGCATGAAGGCAAAGCTGAAGGTTCTAATCGCTATATCCCATGAAGCGCCCCTTTTAGTTCTGGATGAGCCTACAGCGGGATTGGATGTTATTGCCAGGGATGAGATTTTGGATCTGCTGAGGGACTATATGGAGGAAGAAGGACGGGGCATCCTTATCAGTTCCCACATTTCCAGCGATCTGGAGAGTATCTGTGATGATATTTACATGATTCATGATGGCCGGATTCTCTTTCATGAAGATACAGACGTCATCCTCAGTGACTACGGAATCCTGAAAGTGGAAGATGAGATGTACGAATCCCTGGAAAAGGAATTCATCCTGTGTGTAAAAGAGGAGAGCTACGGCTATTGTTGCCTTACAAGCAAGCGGCAGTTTTACGAAGAAAATTACCCGGCGGTCATAGCCGAGAAGTGTGGAATTGATGAAATAGAAACTATGTTGATCAGGGGGGAATTGAAATGAAAGCCTTATTCTTAAAAGATCTGTATGCGTTAAAGGAATCCAGAATGCTGCTGGTGCTGACCGTGTTTCTGGCACTGGTAATGGGCTGTATGGGAAACATCGCCTTTGTGCAGAGCTATGTGGCTGCTATTTCCGCAGTTTTAGTGCTCAATGTCATTAACTATGATGAGCTGGATAATGGATATTCCTTTTTATTTACTCTGCCTATTTCCAGAAGGCAATATGTTATGGAAAAGTATGGATTTGGGCTGACCACAGCATTTGCAGGGTGGTGCGCGATTTTGATTCTGTCAAAGCTGGCCTCACTTTTTTCAACGGAAAGCCTGGGAATGGCAGGCTGGATGGTTTCCGTCTGCGTTCTCTTTGCCATGCTGCTGATGCAGGCTCTGCTTATTCCGGTTCAGTTCAAGTTTGGCGGGCAGAAGGGAAAGATCGCGATATTGCTGGTATTTGCCGCTTCCTTTGGATGTGCAATGTTCGTTGTGAAAGTGATCGGAGGTTCACTGGATGAGGGATTTTTGATGCTGTGGGAATTTTTCTCAGAATGCAGTCTCCTTCAGATCCTGGGGACTGGAATTGTGGCCATTGCAATTGCCGGGGCTGTTTCCTTTTTCTGCAGCCTGCGGATTATGGATCACAAAGCATTTTAATGGAGCCCTCGGCAGTCTAAAAGCTATGAAAGTAAGGAGAAGTTATGAGTATTTATCTGGAAACCTTTCGGTTTCCCGAGGATGAGGCGCAGGCCGTTCATTTTCTTTGGGATGAAAAAGCAAAAAAATCCTGCTATACCAGTTATTATCCTTTTAAGATTCTGTCTTCAAAGGGCTTTGAGCGCATTGATTTTGAGGAGATCACCATCCTTCATGGAGGAAACGGGTGCGGCAAGACCACGGCTCTCAACGTGATAGCCGAAACTCTGGGGCTGCAGAGGAAAAGCCGCTTTAATCAATCCGCCTTTTTCAGGGATTATACCGAATTGTGCGTGTATGAAGAGATGGAGGCTGTGCCGGAAGGAAGCTGCATCATTACCAGCGATGATGTATTCGATTATATGCTGGATATCCGGGCGCTCAATGAGGGAATTGACGAAAAGCGAGAGGAACTGTTTTCCGAGTATACGGAGCTGAAATATTCGGATTTCCAGCTCGACTCCATGTCCCAATATGAGCAGCTGAAAAAGATAAACAGAGCCAGGAGCAAAACCCAGTCCGGGTATGTCAAAAGTTTTCTTATGGATAATGCAAGGGAGCGTTCCAATGGAGAGACAGCGCTCATGTACTTTTCAGAAAAGCTGGTAAAGCCTGGGCTCTATTTGCTGGATGAGCCGGAAAACAGCCTGTCAGCAGAAAATCAGATAAAACTTCAATTCTTTTTAGAAGAGGCAGCCCATTATTCGGGCTGCCAGCTTGTGATTTCGACCCATTCACCCTTTCTTCTGGCAATGCGGGGTGCGAAAATTTACGATTTGGACGAGGAGATCGTAGATGTAAAACAATGGACAGAGCTTCCCAATATCCGCTGTTACTACGAATTTTTTAAGCAGCGGGCGGATGAGTTTTAGGCTCTTTCCAGCAGGAGTTTAAGATGAACGCTTTACTCTAAAATCCTGCCATCTGTAGAAATGGTCACCACCTGCCAGGGCAGGAATTTTCCGCTTGCCTGAAGCGCATTTTTGACAGCCATTTCAATGCCGCCGCAGCATGGAACTTCCATGCGGGCAATGGTAAGGCTTTTAATATCGTTTTGCTTTATAATTTCCATCAGCTTTTCCGTGTAATCCACAGGGTCCAGCTTTGGGCAGCCTATGAGGGTGATTTTTCCTCTCATAAATTCGCTGTGAAAGTTTCCATAAGCATAAGCCGTACAGTCAGCTGCAATGAGAAGGTTCGCCTTTTCAAAGTAAGGTGCGTTTACCGGGGCCAGCTGGATCTGGACAGGCCACTGTCTGAGCTGCGTAGGTACTGTCTGAGCGGCTGTTTCTGCTGGTTCAAAATGATGGAGCGCTTTTGATTCCGTACCAGGACATCCGCAGGCAAGAGGGGCATCCACAGCTTTCTGTTGCTTTGCCTTGACCGCAGCTTCATCGTAAGGAGCCGCTTCCCTCTCGACAAAGGTGATGGCGCCCGTGGGACAGGCAGGAAGACAGTCTCCCAGACCGTCACAATAGTCATCCCGCAAAAGCTTCGCTTTTCCATTCACCATGCCGATTGCATCCTCATGGCAGGCATCTGCACACAGACCGCAGCCGTTGCACATTTCTTCATTAATTTCAATAATTTTTCTTATCATAATGGTATCCTCCATATCATGTTCTTGACTTGGTGGCCTTAGTTTAATATACTTTGGAACATAAGTATGTTGTAACTACAACGAAATGGAGAAAAAATGAATTATTTTTTTATTGCAGATACGATCCTGTTTCAGGGGATGAGTCCGGCGGAGACAGAACAGATGCTGACTTGTCTGTCAGCTAAAACAAAAAAATTTGAAAAAAACCAGGCAATCTGCCGAATTGGAGATCGCATCAGCGCTATGGGCCTGGTACTGTCCGGCGCGGCGAATATTATAAGGCATGATGTGTGGGGAAATCAGGCGATTTTGGATCATGTGCAAAGAGGGCAGGTTTTTGGAGAAACGTACGCCTGCCTCAGGGAAGAACCGATGATGGTGGATGTAATTGCATCAGAAAAAACAGAAATTTTATTTTTGGCCGTGAACCGAGTCATGGAAACCTGTTCTTCTAACTGCAGCTTTCACAGCAGGCTGATTCGCAACTTGATTTATACGCTGGCAAAACGAAATCTGGCGCTGACCAGTAAAATGGATCATATTACTCCCAGAACCATTCGAGACCGAGTCCTTTCCTATTTATCCGCCCAATCGGTTCGGCAGGGCAGTTATACCTTTGAAATTCCATTTAACCGGCAGCAGCTGGCAGATTATCTTTCTGTCGATCGGAGCGCCTTGTCCGCGGAGCTGTCCAGACTTCAGAAAGAGCAGCGCATTTCCTTTCAAAAAAACAAATTTACCCTGCATTTGTAAAAATACAGGGCTTTCTTTTCTTTCTTTTTCAATAAGCCGAAGGGCTCTATGCAGTGGCATCCAGATAGCGGCCTTTTTCCTCCTGCTGGAGTCCCACCTGGAATTTTGCGGCCAGCTGTTCCTGCAGAGTGGTACCCTTTGTAACCGTGCGTGTCGTACCGCCGGATATATACGGAGTCCCGCATTCCGGGCAGATGGCAGTATGATAAGTTACCGACTGACTAACCACAGTACGTCCTTCCCTCTGAGCCTTAGCCTGCTCACGGACAACATGCTCACCTTCATGGGAGCGCACGGCACTGGCTGCATTTTCAGGGCGAATATTAGTAGGTGTTTTAAAGGAAACGCCAGGGTCATCCGATCCGTCCTTGTACTTTCTGTTTTCACAGGTCTGACATTCATAACGGTCAAAATTGTTCCGATTATCTGCGCCCCTGCCATTTGTCTTTTCTGCGCCTTCACGGTTTATTCCGGAAACATCGGGAATCTGATTTTCTCCATGTTCTCCGTAAAAGAGCTCTCCGCTTACTGGCTTTTGAGTCTGGCCTATATTTTTATTCTGGGGCGGGAGATACGACCCATTTCCATAATGATGGATATTTAACGCTGTATGGATCATAAGAATTCCTCCTTTCCATTGAGTATTGAAAAATTAAGATATCCTTATTTTAGCATAGTTGTTTTCCAGGGGCAAGAAGGATTCAGAAAAATCAAGTTAGGAAACCGGCAAGATGCAGGAAATTACAGCGCCGCTGCAATTCCCTGTATTGACATACCTTTCCAATCATTGTATCATAAATTGTAAAATAATGACGCGGATCAGACGAAGGAGGTTACAATGGAATATAAAATCATAGGTGCGACTCTTCCGGCAGTAGAAGTTCACCTCAATCAGGGAGAAACGATGTTTACTCAGTCCGGAGGCATGTCCTGGCAGAGCGACGGGATTGAGATGACAACCAATACAAGAGGCGGCGTGCTGAAAGGTCTGGGCAGAATGTTTTCCGGAGAGTCCATGTTTTTGGCGCACTACAGAGCCATTCGGGATCAGGCATCCATTGCGTTTGCAGCAACGGTTCCCGGCAGCATTGTGCCAGTAGACGTTGGTTCTTCTAATGGTCTTATCATGCAGAAGGGCGCATTTTTATGTGCGGAGGATTCGGTACAGATTGAAACCATTTTTACCAAAAAATTCAGTGCAGGCTTTTTTGGAGGCGAAGGATTTATTCTGCAGAGATTGACGGGGAGCGGAAAGGCATTCCTGGAAATCGATGGTGATATTGTGCAGAAGGATCTGAAGCCAGGGGAAGTGTTAAAGGTGGATACTGGAAATGTAGCGGCCTTTGCACCGACTGTAAGCTATGAAATTGAGACCGTGAAGGGTATGGGCAACATTCTCTTTGGAGGCGAGGGACTGTTCCTTACTAGGCTGACAGGACCAGGCAAGGTCATTCTTCAGACCATGAACTTTGCGGATTTCGCGGGAACGATTGCTGCGAGAATCCCAAGCAACGGATAAAAACGAAATGATTACAATCGAAAGCTGCATCATAAACTTATGTTATGGTGCAGTTTTTTTAAAAGATACTTGACAAATATTGGAAACTATCATATAATAAAATGTAAATAAAAGGAAAAATAATATGAAAAACAATGAAAAAGGATTTCACAAGCCTTTCACATGAAAATGATAATATTGTTATGTTCTGAGGAATAATGGCGAGATTTGTTTGAAAAACAAATGAATCTATAGTACACTAATGTAGCCAGGTACATGGAGCGGGAAAGGGGTTTGGACATAAATGATTGCTTTTGAGCACGTGACAAAGCGTTACAAATCAAACATCGGCCTTGACGATGTCAGTGTAAAAATAAATAAAGGGGAATTTGTTTTTCTGGTAGGGCCCAGCGGAGCAGGAAAGTCGACCTTTATTCGATTGATTTTAAAGGAAATCGATGCAGACAAGGGTATGATTAAAGTAATGGGAAGGGATGTAACCAAATTTTCAAACAGGCAGGTTCCCAGGCTGAGAAGAGATGTGGGAATCGTCTTTCAGGATTTCCGGCTGCTCCCAAAGAAAACGGTATTTGAGAATGTGGCTTTTGCCATGGAAATCATCCATAAATCGCAAAGGATGATCAGAAGACAGGTGCCTCAGATTCTCAGCCTGGTGGGAATTGGGACCAAGGCACACAAATATCCTAATGAGTTGTCAGCAGGAGAACAGCAGAGAGTGGCAATCGCAAGGGCAATTGTCAACAACCCGATGATTCTTATTGCAGATGAGCCTACGGGAAATCTGGATCCGGAGACTGCATGGGAGATTATGCAGCTGCTGGAGCAGATCAATATGAGGGGAACGACGATCCTTATGGTTACGCATGCCAAAGATATTGTGGATAAAATGAACAAACGGGTCATTGCTATTGAAAAGGGGCGCATTGTCCGGGATGATGTAGGTACGTATGGATTCGAAGAGGCTCTTGCTAATATGGAAGTAACCATGAATACACTTCAGCATAGGCGCGAATTTAATGAAAGAAGAAGGGGAAACTTATAATCATGTTCAGACGTTTTTTCTATAATATAAAACAGGCCTTTCAGCAGGTTTTCAGGAATGGAGCTATGACCATGGCATCTGTTTTTGCTATTACAGCCATGCTTCTGATCCTGGGGTTATTCTTTATTATTGTAATTAATATCAATACTGCAGCAGAAACAGTGGAAAGGGATTATGATACAATTGAAGTCTTTTTGCTGGATACGACAACGGAACAGGACGCAAATCAGATGATCGAGTCTTTGCAAGGGGAAAATGGCGTAGAGGAGGTTTCCTACAGGAGCCGGGACATGGCGCTGGAGGAGCTGAAGGCCAGATGGGGAGAAAGCGGTTATCTGCTGGATTCCCTCACGGAAAACCCTCTTCCAAATTCCATTATCATTAAGATAAAAAGTTTGGAAGCTGCCGATGATATTGCTGCGGCTGCCAAAGCTTTGGATGGTATTGAGGATGTAAAGTATTATAAACAAACGGTGGATAAGCTTATGGGCGCGACCCGCTTTGTGCAGCTTGCCGCTGTTATACTGATGCTCTTTTTGATTATCGTATCGGTTGTAGTAGTATCTAATACGATTAAGCTGACGGTCTTTAACCGGGCAAGGGAAATCAGTATTATGAAATATGTAGGCGCAACAAACTGGTTTATACGGGGACCATTTTTGACAGAAGGAATTATCATCGGCCTTTTTTCCGCAGCTATATCGGTGGGGATTTCAGCACTGATCTATAAAAAAGTAGTAGGGCTCATTGGTGAAGATGTGTTTGCCATCTTGTCCATGCCAATGGTGCCGGTAGAATTTCTCGTCTATAATCTGATTTGGATTTTTGCAGCTCTCGGCATCAGCATCGGAGCTTGCGGAAGCATAATTTCCATGAGAAAGTTCTTGGATGCGTAGGAGGTTTTGTTTATGCAAAAGAAAATTACAGTAGTCATAGCTCTCATTCTCATCTGCAGTCTTGTTTTTGGAAGCACCGCTGTATATGCGGCAGGTTCCAGTCTCAGCGAGAAAAAGCAGGAGTCTAAAAATATCAAGAATAAGATACAGCAGGAACAGGACGCGCTGGAGCAGGGTAAGAAGACAGAGGCAAATCTGAGCAATCAGATTCAGGAGCTGGAGGTGCGCATCGGCGAGGTTGAAAACCAGATCGATCTTTTAAAGGGAAAGATTCAGACAAAGCAGGGAGAGGTTGCCCAGGCAAAAAAGGATTTAAAGCAGGCGGAAGAGGACGTGGACTCCCAGACGGATAATCTCAACGTGAGACTGAGAACCATGTATAAAAACGGCTCCATCGGATTTCTGGATGTCCTGCTGGGATCCGGGAGCCTGTCGGAATTTATTAGTAACATCGACATGGTACAGAGGGTACATTCCAGCGATAAAGATGTGCTTTCCGACCTGAAAGAGTGGTATGAAGCGGTAAACGAGAAAAAGAAAAAACTGGAGTCCCTTCAGGCGCAGCTGGAAACCCAGAAGTCTGAGGAAGCCGAAAAGCAGGCGGCATTAGCAGCAGACAAGCAGGAAGTTTCCAAAAAGAAAGCCAGCGTTGCAGCCCAGAACGAAAAACATGAGGACAATATTCAGGATCTGAATGCGGAAGCCGATCACATTGCCAGCATCATTCAGCAGGACATTGAACGGGCTCAGCGGGAAGCGGCAGCAAAGAAGGAGAAAGAAAAGGATAAATCTTCCGCAGGCAGCGGAAGCTCAGGGAGCAGCTCGGGAGGAAGCTCAGGGGGTAGCAGCTCCGGCAGCTCTTCCGGAAACGGGAAGTTCACCTGGCCAGTTCCGGGTCATACCAGAGTTTCTTCGAATTACGGCTGGAGAAACTGTCCTTTCCACGGCAGGGAAAAGCATACGGGGATCGATATCCCGGCTCCCTACGGAACGCCAGTAAAGGCAGCAGCAAGCGGCACGGTGATTTATTCCGGCTATCTGGGCAGCTACGGAAATGCTATTATCATCCGCCATGGAAACGGACTGTACACTTTGTATGGTCATAACAGCAGCCTGGTAGCCCGTTCAGGTGCAAAGGTTTCCAAGGGGCAAACCGTGGCAAAGGTAGGAAGCACAGGCAGCTCTACCGGGAATCACTGCCATTTTGAAGTCCGAAAGGGTGGCAGCGGCTATGGAAACGACGTAAACCCGTGGAACTACTTATAGGAGTTTTGTGAATATGGATCATATTAATCCGATTATTGAGGAATTGTTACACAAAAGAGGGATTACGGGTGAAGAGAACATAAAGGAATTTTTATCCGAAAAACCGCAAAAAACATATGATCCATTCCTGCTTCCGGATCTGGAAGCAGGGGTGGATTTACTATTATCAGCAGCAGAGCAGAACAGACGGATCTGCATTTATGGCGATTATGATGCAGATGGGATCACCTCAGTTGCCATTCTCATGGAGTTTTTGGGCAGTATCACAAATAACCTTGAGTTTTACATACCTTCCCGCTTTGATGAAGGCTACGGACTCAATGCAGATGCAGTGAGAAAAATACGGGAGGGCGGCGCAGATGTGCTGGTAACAGTGGACTGTGGAAGCGTTTCCTATGAGGAAGTGGAGCTGGCAAAGGAGCTTGGTATGGGGGTTCTGGTAACCGATCACCACAGCATCACCGATGTGAGAGCCGACTGTTTGCTGATCAATCCAAAACGGGAAGACAGCCGGTATCCGTTCTCCGAGCTGGCAGGCTGCGGGGTCGCCTTCAAGCTGGCACAGGGCATTCAGAAAAAAATGGGACTTGCCAAAACTGTGCTTAACCGAACCCTGGATCTTGCGGCTCTGGGAACAATCGCAGATGTGGTACCTCTTTTGGACGAAAACAGGACGCTGGTTAAGTATGGAATGCGAATTATCAGCAGCGGTGTGCGGCCAGGTCTCGCACAGCTAATTGACGATATATCCCTGAAGCGGGAAAAGCTGAAATCCGATCATATTTCCTTTGGAATCGCGCCGCACCTGAATGCGGCCGGACGGATGGGGGACGCCTCCATTGCGGCATCTCTTTTGCTGGCGCAGGAAACGGATGCCATCAGCAGCAGAGTAGAGCAGCTGATCGCCTTTAACAGCCAGCGAAAAAAGCTGCAGGAGGATGCCTATGAATACTGCAAAGGAATTATTGAGGATCACCTTTTGGAGCGAAAGTTCTTGCTGGTCTATGCGGAAGGGATTCATGAAGGGATTGCGGGAATTGTAGCTGGCAAGTTAAAGGAACTGTATGAAAGGCCGGTAATCCTTTTGACGCCATCCGGCGAGTATCTGAAGGGAACGGGAAGGAGCATCACGGGACTGCATCTTTACCAGGTGTTGAAGAATCATGAAGAACTGTTCTTAAGATTCGGGGGACATGCCGGAGCGTGCGGCTTTCTCATGGAGCGAAACCATTTTCAGGATCTGGATGCTTTCTTAGAGGAGGACATGCAAAGAGCTCTGGAAGAAAATCCGCAGCTGCTCACCCGCCGGATCGAATCGGATATGGAACTTGAAGGCAGGCAGGTTACGTTGGAACTTGCCGAGCTGCTGGAATGCCTTGAGCCATTTGGAAGCAAAAATCCGAAGCCCATCTTTCAGCTTTCCCATGTAACTATCGCCAGGAAACAGCCCATGGGAGACGGAAGGCATATCCGTTTTCTCGCAGAATGCAGGGATGGATGCAGCGTGGAATGCGTGCTATTTAACAAGGCAAAGGAGCTGGAACCCATTTTGTATGGAGGGCAGCCTGTGGATTTGACAGGATGCGTCGATTTGCAAGAGTGGAAGGGGAATAAAAGGGTACAATTTATGGTAGATACTGTGGTATAATCAAAGTATTGTGCGTACAATTTTGTGTGAAGGATGGAGGATAATGTTATGCAGATGAAAAAACAAAGCTTTACCATTCTGCTGATAGCCGTATTTCTGGCAGGCTGTGCAGCTGCGCTGGGCAGCGTACTTTTGGTAGAAAAGGGAGTGATCGGAGAAACTGTAAAAGTTGCAAAGGACAAGTATGGATACTACCAGCAGTTGGATCAGAGGTATGCGAAGCTGAACCAACTTTATGATGATATTACTGTAAATTACTATAAAGAGCCAAAGGTAGAAGATCTGGAAACAGGAATGTACAAAGGCCTTGTAGCAGGACTGGGCGATCCCTATTCTGCCTATATGACTTCAAAAGAGTTTCAGTCATGGAACGACCAGGTATTGGGTGAATTCGAAGGGATTGGGATTAATTTTTCCATGAATTCAGACGGCGAATTTGTCATACTCAGCTCAATTCCAAATACACCGGCAGAAGCAGCAGGTCTCAGAGCCGGAGACCGTATCCTGGCAGTTGATGGAAAAATGTTCAGTGATGTAGACTTGCTCAGCAGTGCAATTAAGGGAAAGGCAGGGACAAAGGTATCCATCATATATGAAAGAAACGGGAAGCAAAAAGAAGTCTCTATGAAGCGGGCAAAAATTGTAACGCAGACGGTTACTGGAAAAATGCTCAAAAAGAATATCGGCTATATTGCTCTGTCTTCTTTTGAGGAACATACTGCCGAGGACTTTAAGGCTCAGGTTTCTGCTCTGGAGAAAAAAGGTGCGGAGAATCTGGTTATTGATTTAAGAGATAACGGCGGCGGTCTGATGAATTCCGGCGTTGAAATTGCAGATTACCTTTTGGGAGAAGGAACGATTACCTACCTTCAGGATAGGCAAGGAAGAAAAGAATATATCAGCTCGGATAAAAATGCTACAGATTTACAGTGTGCATTTCTGGTTAATGAAAATACAGCCAGCACATCCGAGATTCTGGCTGCGGCAGTAAAGGATGATGGAACGCATTTCCTGGTGGGAACTACTACATTCGGAAAGGGTATCGTACAATCCTCTCAGCAGCGGCAGGACGGAAGCGCATTAAAGCTTACTACTATGCAATATTTTTCGCCAAAAGGCCATGTGATTCATGAAAAGGGTATAAAACCGGATTATGTTGTAAAAGCAGATGAGAAGGATAAGCAGGACAAACAGCTGAATAAAGCGGTGCAGGTTTTAGAAACAAAATAGCCTTAGAGCCGTTTTTGATACAAACGGTCACCTTGCAAGAATATAAAAGGTATAAATTCCATAAAGGAATATGAAAGAAAGGCCCCATATCCTTCCGATTTTTCGGCTGATAAGAGCGGGAATCATAGTGAAGATGCTGGCGCCAATCAGGATGGCCGCATCATAAATGCTCACCAGTTCTACAGCAATGGGATGAATAGTCACAGAAGCACTTAAAACAAAGAGCAAATTAAAGAGATTGGAACCGATTACATTGCCAACAGCAATATCGGTTTCTCCTTTTATTGCGGCAGCTATGCTGGTGACAAGTTCAGGAAGGGATGTACCGATTGCGACAATGGTCAGGCCGATGAGAGTCTGACTGATACCAAAAGAAGCTGCAATTTGACTGGCGGAGTTTACAACTAGCTGGCCGCCGATAATAATACCTGCAAGGCCGCATATGGAGAGAAGAACCCCTTTAGGAAGCGACGGTTTTTTTCCATCTGGTTCCGGTGGTGCGGGTGATGCTTTTGCCTTTTGGATGGTGGAAACCAGGAAAAAAGCGAAAATAGCAAGTAAAATAATTCCATCAATACGGGAAAGCTGCAGCACTGTCTGGGGGACAGAATCCGAAGCGCCTAAGTGACTTACCGCTAAAAATATAAATACAATAGCTGCTATAATAGACAGTGGATATTCATTTTTTAGGATGGGAGTCTGCACTGGGCAGGGCTTAATAAGGGAGCAGGCGCCTAAAACCATGAGAAGATTGAACAAATTAGAGCCGATTACATTGCCAACCGCAATCCCGTTTTGACCGGTTACTGCTGCTGTAATGCTGACAGCAGCCTCAGGAGCGCTGGTGCCAAAAGCCACGATGGTCAATCCGATAATGAAGGAAGGTATACGAAAATATTTGGCAATAGCAGAGCTGCCATCGACAAAAATATCGGCGCCTTTGACCAAAAGAACGAACCCAACAATCAGTAAAATATAATCCATGCTAATTCCCCCGTATTTTAGACATAAAAGAATTATATGACAAAATACGGAACCTTGTCAACAACGGGAAAGCAGGATTTTGTTGCTGGAACATGGAGAAAAGCATCTGTTTGTTCCTATCTTGCGCTTTAGGACGTGAAAGTAAAAAGTGTTGACGGTAATTTTTCCCGATGATATAATGATATGACAAATCATATCAGGATTGGAAAGGAGCAGACTATGGCTTACGAATCAAAGTTCAAGCGCGCCGATATTGACGAGCTTTTTAAAGCGATATTGCTGCTGGAAGACGAAGAGGATTGTTACCGCTTTTTTGAAGATATATGTACGGTCAATGAGATACATTCGATTGCCCAGAGGCTGCAGGTGGCAAAGCTGCTTTCAGAAAAAAAGACATACAGTGAAATTGAAGAGCTGACAAAGGCTTCGACAGCAACGATCAGCAGGATCAATAAATGTCTCGTTTATGGTGCAGACGGTTATCAGCGGATTTTGGAAAAAATGGCACAGCAAAAGTAAACGGCAGGCATAAACAGAATGTATACAGCGGGACTGACAGGTTCCGCTGTTTTTGGAGTAAAAAATGTATTTGTATGTATACCAGGACTTCCAGGGCGGACTGCTGCGGCGCAGTGAGACCGACCGATTGATACGGCAGAGCGCAGGTCTTTATGCGGCAGAAGCGTCCGCTGCAGATGAAACGGTAAGGGATTTTTCCCATGAGCCTGTAGAAAGAACCCAAAAAGGAAAGCCATATTTTCCCGGGGATCCCCTTTCTTTTTCCGTCAGCCACACGGGAAAGCTGTGGGTCTGCCTGATGGGAAGGCAGACCATGGGCGTGGATGTCCAGAAAGTCCGGCGCTGCCGCATGGAGAAAATCGCAGAGCGCTATTATACCCCAGATGAGCAGGCCTATATCCAGCAGGAGGGAGAATGGGGATTTTTCCAAATCTGGGCAAGAAAAGAGGCATATGCCAAGTTTACAGGAGAAGGGATGACGGAGAAGCTGCGATTGTTTTCCACACTAAAAGATGGTCATGTGTCCTTTGTAGACTTCAATATTATGGAGGGCGTTGCGGGAGCCTGCTGCATCAGAAACAAGGAGGAGCTATGGATAAGACAAATCAAATAAAGGCTTATAGTGCGGCAATTTTCTTTTCTGTTTTAGTGGGATTTTCCTTTTTAGGAATTAAAACCTGCGTTCCCGTGGCAAACAGCCTGCAGATTTTAGTACATCGCTATAACTTTGCGTTTTTAGCCTTGGCGATTCTCATTGTTTTCCGCATTGCAAAGCTTGGCCTGAGGGGAAAACCGAAGAAAAATTTGATTCTGACTGCCGGATTTTACATAGGCTTTATGATTTTACAGGTAGTGGGGCTCTATTTTTCCACATCAATTGAAGGCTCCATTATCTTTGCAATTGTCCCCATCTTTGCGCAGATTATCGCCGCAGTTTTCCTTGGAGAACGGGCCACATTCCGCCAGAATTTGTTTGTCTGTCTGACGGTAGTATCCCTGATCCTTATGATTCTTGCAGGAAGCAGTGATATCAGCTTCCACCTGAGCGGAATTATTTTTCTGGTGCTGTCCAGTATTTCTATGGCTGCCAGTAATGTATTCATGCGGTATGTCAGGAGCCAGTACAGGCCTGTGGAAATATCCGCGGCAATTATAGTAGGAGGATGTATCGTTTTTAATTTGGCTTTTCTTGTGTATGGTCTGTCTACGGGCAAAATGAACACTTATTTTGAACCATACCAGCACAGAGAATTTATCATAGCAGTCGCCTATCTGGGAATCGGATGCATTCTGATTTCTGCTCAGATGATGAGCTACCTTCTTAGTAAAATGGCAGCTGTAAAGGCTACGATATTCGGCAATGTATCTACCGCTATTTCCATTGTAGCGGGGGCGCTGGTTTTAGGCGAACCACTCCACTGGTACCATATTGTATGTACGGTTTTGATTATCACCGGTGTAGTGGGGCTGAGTTTTTCAGGACAGAGGCAAAAGGAAGAAGTAAAGGAGGCAGAGAATGAAATTTCAATTTCTGATAGAAAATAAGACGGATACATCAGGCTGTGTGGCAGAACACGGGCTTTCCATCTATATAGAGGCTCAGGGAAAACGGATTGTTTTTGATGCTGGAGCTTCGGAGCTGTTCGCAGAGAATGCGAAAAAGCTTGGGGTGGATCTGAGCCGTGCAGATGCCATGATTATCAGCCACGGGCATTATGATCATACGGGAGGCGTTCCAACCTTCTGCAGAATAAACAAGGATGCGCCTGTATATATTCATAAAGAAGCCTTTTATGAGACTTATGGCATGGACAACGGAAGCATAGATAAGGAGCCCTGCGGTATCCGCTGGACACAGGAAGAGCGGGAGCAGATTGAGCCAAGGCTCATCAAAACAGAAGGTCCATTGTGGCTGTCAGACAATATCGTGATTTCAGGAACCATCCCGGCAGATCCAAACCGCCGACAGACGGAAGATTTTTATCGCCGGCTGCCGGACGAAAGGCTGGTGCCAGATGAAATGGCCCATGAGCAGATACTGGTTGTGCGAGAACCGGAAGGACTGTATGTATTTTCCGGCTGCAGCCACAGAGGCGTTATCCCGGCTGTTTCCTATGCAAGAGAACTCTTTGGCGGAGAACGGATCGCAGTCCTGACCGCGGGGATGCACCTTTATTCTGCAGGCCAGGAAATGCGTGAAAAGGTCATAGGGCAGATTCTTTCCGAAAAATTGGACACGGTAATACCGGTGCACTGCACAGGAATCAATGCTATTTGTGATTTAAAGGCCGCATTAGGCGCAAAATGCATAGCGGCAGCAACGGGGAGCAGCTATGGAAATTAAAGATGCAGCGCTAAAGTATCTGACTTCTAGAGCCAGAACCTGTGGGGAAATGGAAAAGCATCTTCTTGGAAAGGGATTTGAGCAGGAGGAGATCCGGCAGCTTATTGAGCATCTGAAAGAGCTTCATTATCTGGACGACATGGATTACTGCAGCCGCTATCTGGAGTATGCTTTTGGAAAAGGACGTGGTGAACTGAGGATCAAGAGAGAGCTGGAAGAAAAGGGCGTAGATCGGCAGACGATTCAGATTGCGCTGGAAGAATACGAAGGTGAAGAAAGCGAGCTGGAGCGGGCAAAGCAGCAGGCCGCAAAGATTGCCGATGGAAAACCGGTGGACAAAAAACTTCTGGGCCGCATCGGGAGACGCCTTGGTTCGATGGGATATCGGTCGGATGTGATTTATCAGGTCATAGGCATGTATATGAGGGATTGAAATGAAAGAGCGATTTGCAAGAACGAGAATGCTGGTAGGAGATGAGGGCATAGAAAAGCTGTGGAACAGCAGAGTCGCTGTATTCGGGCTTGGCGGCGTAGGGGGCTATGCGGCGGAAGCCCTTGCAAGAGCAGGCATCGGAAGCCTGGATTTGGTGGATAAGGATGTGGTGGATGCGACAAATCTCAACCGGCAGATTCTCGCACTTCGGAGTACCGTTGGGCGGCCTAAAGTGGAAGTAATGAAAGAGCGGATTTTTGATTTGGATCCGGAAATAGGTGTAACGTCCCACCACTGTTTTTTCCTTCCGGAAACAGAGTTTGATTTTTCCGGCTTTGATTATGTGGTAGATGCTATTGATACAGTTACAGCTAAACTTGATTTGATCCAGAGAGCAAGACAGGCAGGCGTTCCTGTCATTTCTTCAATGGGAACCGGGAACAAGCTGGATCCTGCCCGCTTTGAGGTGGCCGCGATTGCTCAGACTTCCGTCTGTCCCTTGGCAAAGGTCATGCGCAGGGAGTTAAAAAAGAGAGGTATCACAGATTTAAAGGTAGTGTACTCAAAGGAAGAACCGTTAAAGCAGAAGGAGCCTGGCGCTCCGGCAAGCATTTCCTTTGTGCCGCCTGCAGCAGGGCTGATCCTTGCGGGAGAAGTAGTAAGGGATCTTTTAAAAAAGAAGAATCTTAAAATCAGGAGAGGTGATAGAATATGAGTTTAAAAACAGTAAAAGGTGATATAACAAAGCTAAAGGTGGATGCCATTGTAAATGCGGCTAATGAGACGCTTTTGGGTGGCGGCGGTGTGGATGGGGCCATTCACAGAGCAGCAGGCGGCGAGCTGCTACAGGAGTGCAGGACTCTGGGCGGCTGCAAAACCGGTGAAGCAAAAATCACAAAAGGGTACAAGCTTCCTGCAGATTATGTCATTCACACAGTAGGACCTGTCTGGTATGGAGGTTGCCAGGGGGAGGCAGAGCTTCTTCGAGCTGCTTATGAAAACAGTCTTGCCATTGCCCGGGAAAAAGGGATGAAATCCATTGCATTTCCCGCAATCTCAACAGGCGTATTCGGATTTCCAAAGGAAGAGGCGGCTGAAATTGCGGTATCAGCTGCAGCGGAATGTTTAAAAGAGTACGATATGGAAATTACACTTGTAGCCTTCAGTGATGCAGATGAAAAACGGTATGAAAGTCTGATAAAGGCACAAAAGGTAAAATAGAAAGGCAGGAACTATGTCAGATTACAAGGAGCTTATTGAAAGTGCTGAAAGCTTTTATATTGATGCAGTGGAAGAATTTAAGGAAGCAGAGCAGAAGATTATCAACGATTCTCGGTTTCGCAGTATATTTCAGAAAAAAGATTATGACGGGAATATTGCCCATTTAAAAGCCTGCAGGAAAGAAGCTCTGGAAATCAATCTGGAGGACATTCAGATTGATGCGGAAGACAAAGAGAGCCGTCAGATGCTTCAGCTTTTAGGAAGCGCCTGCTCGGCCTTTGCCGCGCTCTGTGACGCATATGTACAGCTTCAGGTATTTTTAAAAAAGAAATCCATGAAGGAGGAAACCTCCTTTTCTGCGTACAAGGAAATTTTTGATAAGGTAAAGCAATGCAGGGATGAGGCCAGCAAAGCGCTGCACAATCTGGACATGATCTACACTGACTATATGGAAAGTCATGGTGAGTAGCATATGGAAGCCATGATATTAGGGATTTCACTTCTTTCCACAATCCTGCTGGTAATCTGTCTGATTCAGATACATGCAGTAAAGTCAGGCGCCTGGCAGACTAAGCAGCTGAAGGAGCTGCAGCGGCAGATGATTCAGGAAATCAGCGCTTCCCGCCAGGAAACGATGCAGTTTGTCCAGAGCAGCTTTAACGGGCTGGGGAAACTGTTGGCAGAAAACCAGCGCCAGGCCTCAGAGGTGCAGGACAAGCGTCTTGCAGAGCTGGGGCGGCGGTTTGCAAGCATGGCTATGCAGAACGAACAGAAGCTTGAGCATATTCGGCAGACCATGGAACAGAGAATCTCAGCTTTGACTGAGGATAACAACAAGCAGCTTGCGCAGATGCGGGAAACGGTAGATGAAAAACTGCAGAAAACACTGGAGACCAGGCTCAATCAGTCCTTTAAAGTAGTCAGCGAACGGTTGGAGCAGGTATACAAGGGGCTTGGAGAAATGCAGAATCTGGCTTCCGGCGTAGGAGATCTGAAAAAGGTCCTTTCCAATGTAAAAACAAGAGGAATTCTGGGAGAAATCCAGCTTGGAACCATCTTAGAACAGATACTGGCGCCGGAGCAGTATGAAGAAAATGTGCGTACAAAATCTTCTGGAACAGAGCGTGTGGAATTTGCAATTCGTCTTCCCGGAGATGGCGATGCTGTTGTATATCTTCCGATTGATGCAAAATTTCCAGCAGATGTTTACGGGCATCTGATGGATGCCTATGATTCAGGTGATACTGTACGTATCAATGAGGCGGGAAAGCTACTTGAGCGGGCGGTGAAAAAATCAGCAAAAGATATTCATGACAAATATGTGGAGCCGCCGGCAACTACAGACTTTGCTATTCTGTTTCTTCCTGTGGAAGGGCTTTATGCAGAGGTCGTACGAAGAGGGCTGATTGAAGTTC
Organism: Clostridia bacterium; assembly: GCA_910575405.1. Lineage (GTDB taxonomy): Bacteria > Bacillota > Clostridia > Peptostreptococcales > Anaerovoracaceae > Hominibacterium. The sequence continues at coordinate 29,196 of CAJTER010000025.1, forward strand.
TGCAGCGGGATTATAAGATCAATATCGCAGGGCCGACTACAATGGCAGCATTGCTTAACAGTCTGCAGATGGGATTTAAAACATTGGCTATCCAAAAGCATTCCGGAGAGGTGTGGGATGTCTTAGCGGCAGTAAAGACGGAATTTGACAAATTCGGCGCCGTACTATCCGCTACCCAGAGCCGAATTAATCAGGCCAATGCAGAGCTGGATAAACTGATTGGCACACGAACCAGAAGCATTCAGCGAAAGCTGCGGAGCGTCTCTGCCATAGAAGAGAGCAGAACCAGGGAACTTTTACATATTACTGATGAACTGGATTAAAGGAGCAAGTTTGTATGAGCATTTACGCCATTGGAGATCTGCATCTGTCGTTTTCGCCTGAGGTTACAAAGCCCATGGATATATACGGCGGTGTGTGGAAGGATCATGCGGAAAAACTGAAAAAAAACTGGGAAGCGATCATAAAACCGGAGGATACAGTGATTCTGGCTGGCGACATTTCATGGGGGCTGAAGCTTTCCGAGGCTTCGTATGATCTGGAATGGATCGAGGCTCTGCCCGGAAAAAAGGTCGTATTTAAAGGCAACCACGATCTCTGGTGGAACGGTATCAACAAGCTGAACCAGATGTATGAGTCCATGCGATTTGTACAGAATACTGCCTTTGAAGCAGAGGGCTGCTTTTTGTGCGGAAGCAGGGGGTGGATCTGCCCTGGCCACGATGATTTCAAACAGCAGGATGAAAAAATATACAAGCGGGAGCTCCTGCGCCTTGAAATGTCATTAAAGGATGCAAAGAGGCAGGGGGCAAAAGAAATCATTGGCGTTTTGCACTTTCCCCCATCCAGAGGCGATGGATATGGTTCTGCTTTTACTGATATGTTTGAAGCTGCCGGTGTAAAGCAGGTGATTTATGGACACCTTCATGGTGAGGATTCCTATAAAAATGGATTAAAGGGAAGCTTTAACGGAGTCGAATACAGGCTGGTATCCCTTGATTATCTTCAATGCAGGCCTGTACGGATAAAGGAGTAGGTTATGATAAAAAGAGCAACGATTATTGTACTGGACAGTCTTGGTGTAGGAGCTCTGCCGGATGCAGAGTATTACGGAGATAAAGGAACAGATACTCTGGGGCATATTGCCCGGGAATATCCGTCTCTTTCCATTCCCAATCTGCAGGAAGCAGGCTTTGGCAACGTGCAGGGTGCGGCAGGCGGAGCCTTTGCTGTTTCAGAGCCGGCAGGTTCTTTTGGAAAGCTGAAGGAGATTTCCAAAGGAAAAGATACGATTACAGGTCACTGGGAAATTGCAGGTCTCCTGACAACAACACCCTTCAAGACGTATCCGGATGGATTTCCCGGGAAATGTATCAGTGCTTTTGAAAAGGCTATCGGAAGACAGGTGCTGGGAAACTGTACGGCTTCGGGAACTGTGATTATCGAAGAATTAGGGGAAGAGCATGAGGCTACGGGAAAGCCCATTGTCTATACCTCTGCAGACAGTGTCTTTCAGATTGCGGCAAATACAGATGTGATCCCTCTTGAGGAGCTTTATCGCATCTGCGGGATTGCCCGGGAAATGCTGGTAGGAGAATGGTCCTGTGGCAGAGTGATAGCAAGGCCATATGTATTAAAGGATGGAAAGCGGGTCAGAACCTCGGACAGACACGATTATGCTGTTTCGCCGCCAGAGCCTACGATGCTGGATCATATCCGTGCACTGGGAAAGGAAACATATGCTGTAGGAAAGATACGTGACATTTTCAATGGACAGGGCATTACGAAATCCGTGCACACGGACAATAATATGGATGGCGTTGACAAAACCATCGACGCTTTGAATATGGATTTTGAGGGCCTTATCTTTACAAACCTGGTGGATTTCGATTCCCAGTATGGACACCGCAGAGATCCCATCGGTTATGGAAGGGCTATTGAGGAATTTGACAAAAGAATGCCGGAACTTTTAGCAGCTATGAAGCCTGAGGATGTCCTGTTTTTATGCGCGGATCACGGAAACGATCCTATTCACAGCGGCTGGGATCACACCAGAGAGCATGTGCCCGTTGTAATTCTAGGAGAAGAAATTAAAAGGGGAGTAGATCTGGGCGTAAGGAATTCCTTTGCCGATATCGGAGCTACGGTCTGTGAGATGCTGGGAGCAGAAAAAACCTCAGTAGGAACTAGCTTTTTACAGGAAATCAAAGAATAAGCTTTGCCGCCAATGTGGAAGGTACAGCAGTCAAGATACTTTTTCAGAAGACAGAAAAATGCGAGGAGGAAAAGGGCCATGAATATGAACGATCTGATTGTTAAAAAAAGAGACAATGGAATCCTTTCAAAAGAGGAGATACGTTATTTTGTAGAGCATTACACGGGAGGAAGCATCCCGGACTATCAGGCTTCTGCACTCCTTATGGCGATTTATTTTCAGGGTATGAACGAGGAGGAAACCTATGAGCTGACTTCGGCTATGCGGGATTCCGGCGATATAGCCGATCTTTCTTCCATTAAAGGAACCAAAGTAGATAAACATAGTACAGGGGGAGTAGGCGACAAGACCACTTTTATCGTAGGCCCGATTGCCGCTGCCTGTGGCGTTCCCATCGCCAAAATGAGCGGAAGAGGCCTTGGTTTTACTGGCGGTACGGTGGATAAAATGGAATCTATTCCAGGCTTTCGTACTACCCTGGAAGAAAAGGAATTCATGGAACTGGTGAACAAAAACGGGATTTCCGTTATCGGACAGACCGGGAGTATTGCACCTGCTGACAAAAAAATTTATGCTCTGCGGGATGTAACAGGGACAGTAGAAAATCTCAGTCTCATTACTTCAAGCATTATGAGCAAAAAGCTGGCCTCAGGAAGTGATGCCATTGTGCTGGATGTAAAGTGCGGCGATGGCGCCTTTATGGAAACATTAGAAGAAGCGGAAAAGCTGGGCCGCCTGATGGTGGAAATCGGAAATGCGGATGGAAAGAAAACAGTGGCTGTCATTACAGATATGGAGCAGCCTCTTGGAAGAGCTGTAGGAAATAGCCTTGAAGTGATAGAAGCAATTGATACGTTAAAAGGAAAGGGACCTGAGGATATTACAAAGCTTTCCCTTACATTGGCGGGAATGATGATTTTTATCGGAGGAAAGGCAGAGGATCCGGAGCAAGGCCGCAAACTGGCAGAAGAGAGTCTGAGAAGCGGCGCGGCTCTTGAAAAAATGCGCCTCTTTATCAAAGGCCAGGGTGGCGATCCGGCTATTATAGAGGATTACAGTCTTTTCCTGCCCAGCACGTATTCGGTAGAGGTTAAAAGCTCCACCTCTGGATTTGTGCAGAAGCTTCTGGCAAAACAGGTGGGACTCGCTTCTCAGCATGCGGGAGCAGGAAGAGCTACAAAAGAGGATGCCATTGATATGGCGGCTGGAATTTACCTCAGTAAAAAAACGGGGGCTCCTGTGCAGGAAGGCGAAGTCCTGGCAACGGTTTACGGAAATAATAAGGAAAAGGTGCAGGCTGGGGCCCGTCAGCTGCTGGCAGCATATGAAATAGGGCAGAAGGCCCCGGAGAAGAAAAGTCTGGTGAAAAAAGTCATTGGGATTTAAAGAGACAGGAAGCACGGTATGAAGAAATTAGCCATAGGAATTTTGGCCCATGTAGACGCAGGAAAAACAACACTTTCAGAGGCAATGCTTTATACAGCAGGCGCCATTCGAAAGCTGGGCCGGGTGGATCACCAAGACGCATTTTTAGATACAGACCAGCAGGAACGGGCCAGAGGGATCACGATTTTTTCAAAGCAGGCACAGCTGGACTGGGAGGAGCTTTCCATGATGCTGCTGGATACGCCAGGCCATGTGGACTTTTCAGCGGAAATGGAGCGAACTCTGCAGGTGCTGGACTATGCCATTTTGGTCATCAGTGGAAAAGACGGGGTGCAGAGTCACACGGTTACTTTGTGGAAGCTGCTGAAGCAATATAACATTCCTGTATTTTTGTTCATCAACAAAATGGATTTGGCAGGAACGGACAAAACGCTTATCATAAGGGAATTAAAGCATTCCCTGGATGAAGGCTGTATTGATTTTGCAGATGAAGAAAACCTGGAGGAGCAGGCTGCCATGTGCAGTGACGCGCTTTTGGAGGAATACCTGGAAAAAGACGCTATAACAAAAGAGAGTCTGAGCCGGAGCATTCAGAGCCGCCGGATTTTTCCCTGTTATTTTGGTTCAGCTCTGAAAATGGAGGGTGTAGAGGAATTTCTAAATGGAATTTCCCTTTATGCAAGAGCCAAAAAATATCCAAGGGAATTTGCAGCTCGTGTTTATAAAATCACGAGAGACAGCCAAGGAGTGCGGCTGACTCATATGAAAATTACAGGTGGAAGCCTCAGTGTAAAAGAAACGATTTCCGGAACTAATCCCAAAGACGCTGCTGATGAGACCTGGGAGGAAAAGGCTGATCAGATTCGTATTTATTCCGGGGAGAAATTTAAAACCCAAAAACAGGCGCAGGCAGGTGAAATCTGTGCAGTCACAGGCCTTACCAGGACATATGCCGGACAGGGTCTTGGAAAAGAGCACAGGAGGCAGGGCAGCCTGCTTGAGCCAGTACTGATTTATGGTGTGCAGCTTGAGGAAGGGCAGGATGTTCACAGCGCTTATCTTAAGCTCAGAGAGCTGGAGGAAGAAGATCCCCAGCTTCATATTTTGTGGAATGAGCAGACCAGGGAAATCCAGCTCCGAATCATGGGCGAAGTACAGCTGGAGATTCTCAAAAATGTGATTCAGCAGCGGTTTGACATGAATGTCTCCTTTGGGATTGGCAAGATTTCTTACAGAGAAACCATCACAGCGCCGGTGATAGGAGCAGGCCATTTTGAGCCTTTGCGGCATTATGCAGAAGTTCATCTGCTGCTGGAGCCGGGAGAGCGGGGAAGCGGCATGGTGTTTGACAGCACATGCAGCGAAGATGTGCTGGATCGGAACTGGCAGAGACTTATCCTGACGCACCTGCAGGAGCGGGAGCATCCGGGAGTCCTGGCAGGCGTTCCCATTACGGATATGAAAATTACAATTCTTGCAGGCCGTGCTCACTTAAAGCATACAGAAGGAGGAGATTTCAGGCAGGCAACCTACAGGGCAATACGACAGGGGTTGAGAAAGGCCAGCCCCATTTTGCTGGAACCCTGGTACGAATTTGAATTAGAGCTTCCTGCCGAAATGGTAGGAAGGGCAATGTCGGATATTCAGAAAATGGGGGGAACCCTTAGTGCTCCTGAAACAGAGGGAGAGGTTTCACTCCTTGAGGGAAGAGCGCCTGTATCAGAAATGAAGGATTATGCGGTTTCCGTCAATTCCTATACAAAAGGGCGCGGAAGGCTTTCCTGCAGGGTATGCGGCTATGAAGCGTGCCATAACCAGGAGGAAGTGCTGCAGCAAATTGGATATGATCCGGATCAGGATACAGAACATACAGCAGATTCTGTTTTCTGCAGTCATGGGGCAGGGTACAACGTAAAATGGAATGAAGTGGATTCCTATCTTCACGTGTCCTGCAGCTACAAGTTAAAAGAAGAAACAAACGATGTCACTGAAATCAGGGAGAATGGGGGCAGGTCAGGCTCATATAGAGGAAGCGAAGCAGAGGATGCGGAGCTTGCACGCATTTTTGAACGGACGTATGGCGGCAGTACAAAGCCGAAACGCAGGGTTCCTGCAAGAACCCTTCAGGCGGAGAAAAAACAAATAAAAACAGCGCCAGCCCAGGTGCTGCCGGAATATCTTCTTGTAGATGGATACAACATTATTTTTGCTTGGGATGAGCTGAAGCAATTGGCTAAAACCAGTCTGGATGCAGCCAGAGAAGCTCTTATTGAAATTTTATCTAATTATCAGGGCTACCGGAAATGCAAGATCATTGCAGTCTTTGATGCATATAAAGTCAAAGGCGGTGAGCGCCATTATGAGAAATGCGGGAATGTTGATGTGGTATACACAAAGGAAGCGGAAACGGCAGATATGTACATTGAAAAAACAACGTACGAAATGAATGGAAAATATTTGGTCCGTGTGGCTACCTCCGATAATCTGGAGCAGATGATTATTGTAGGAAACGGGGCATTCAAATTATCCGCAAAGGAGTTTAAGGCAGAAATTGAAAAAACAAATGCGGAAATTACAGCATTTTTAACGGACTATAATCGAAAAAGCAGCATGGAAAGCCGCAAGCGGATCACCATACCTGAAACGTAAAACCGGAGAATCAAGGGATTTTAAAGAAGACTCATTCGCTGTGTCTGTTGTTGTAAAGGAACATCCACACGGCAACTCCGGAGATCATGCAGTAGCCTATGATGCTGAACAAATCCGGAATCTGGCTGAAAAACAAAAATCCCAGCCCTGCGGCAAAGATGATCTGCGTATAATCAAAGACAGAGACTTCTCTTGCAGGAGCATGTGTGTAGGCTGCAGTAATCGTAAACTGACCGCCGGCAGCAGAAAGTCCTGCCAGGAGAAGAAAGAGAACCTGAGCAGCTGACATGGGGTGAAAATCAAGAATCAGAAATGGTACAGTTGCAATACAGGAAAAGGCGGAAAAAAACAGGACAATAAAAGGGCCTCTTTCCCCACGCTGTCCAAGAAGCCGCACCAGAGTATAAGCAATTCCTGCGCAGAGACCTCCAGCAACCCCGATGAGAGATGGTACAATCGCCTGCAGAGCGGAAAAACCGGGCTTGACAACTAGAACAGCGCCGCAGAAAGCGACTGCTACAGCAGCAGCCTGCATGGGCTTGATGCGCTCCTTTAATAAAAAGTAGGAACATAGAATCGCAAAGAAAGGCGACAGCTTATTGAGGATGGAAGCATCCGACAGGAGCAGATGATCCACTGCATAAAAATTACATAAAATACCAAGTGTTCCGAATCCAGCCCTGCCGATAAAAGCCGGCAGGTTTTTCTTTTGGAACGAAAATCCCTGTTTTGAGCGAAGTAGAATAAACAGGGCAAAAAAGAAGGCAACAAAGTTGCGGAAAAAGCTTTTTTGAATCGAAGGCAGATCTCCGGACATTTTGACGAACATGTTCATCAGAGCAAAGAAAAATGCTGAACAAATAATATAAAAAATAGCCTTTTGCCTGTTGTTGACAGATGCCATGAATTCTGCGCCTCCTTATGATCTGTAAAAAGTATAGAACGATTTTAAGAATTTTGCAAGCTATGGGTAAAATTAAAATCCCACTAATTTTATGAACAGTAACCTGTGGAAAACATTCCATTTTATCCACAGTGAATAAAATGGAAATTGTATACGATTTTTAAAAATGTGTGGATAAGGGCTACGAATTTGTAAAAATGAAGCTTTACAGGTGTTGAAAACTTGGAAGTGTGTTTTGGGAACTGTAATTTGTTTTTTGCTTAATTGATAAAAATGAAATGAAAGATTAAAAAAATCAATATTATAATTAAAAAAATTAATTTATATGTTGACTTTATTTATAAAAACGTGTATATTTATAAATGCAGAAGGGAGAGGAGACTATGAAGAAAGTCATCAGCCGTTGTCCGGTCTGTGGAGGGGAACTGACTGTAGCCCGGCTCAAATGTGATTCCTGTGAGACCGTAATTGAGAACAAATTTAAACTAAGCCAATTTGATTATTTGTCTGATGAGGATTTATATTTTACAGGGACATTTATTAAATGCCGTGGAAACATCAAAGAAGTGGAAAAGGAATTGAAAATTTCTTATCCAACAGTTCGGGCAAGGCTGGACGGCATTATTAAAAAATTGGGATATGAAACGCAGCCCGATGATGAGGATGCGAAGAGAGAGGAAATCCTCAAAGCGCTGGAACGGGGAGAAATTACAGCAGAGGAAGCTATTATGAGATTAAAGTAATATCAGAGGGAGTGAGAACATGGATGAGCAACTGAGAATTTTAAAAATGATAGAAGAGGGTACGATTACGGCGGAGCAGGCAGCAGAACTTATGAGCGCCATGGGTGTTAACGAAGAGATGAATATGGCAAGAAACACCTATGATAAAAAACTGTTCCGGGTAGTGGTAGACAGCACAGCAGGGGATAAAGTGAATGTGCAGTTTCCGGTAGGGGCTATTAAGAAAATCCTCAAGGCTACAGGAAAGCTTCCCATTTCGGATCAGAGCCTGGAGGGAGTGGATATTGCTGCTATGATGGAGGCGATATCCGAGTGCCTGGAAAATGAAATTGAAGGGGATTTTGTCAATGTAAAGGCTGCCGACGGCACTACAGTCCGGGTATTTGTAGATTAAGCGGGAGTATGAATGAAGATCAGGGTACGAACGGAGAACGTAAGGTTTACCTTTGCAGTTCCTGTCCGGCTGGCTGCCTGGGCCGTAAAACGGGTGCCGGATGCGGCATTCGTTAAGATACAGGGGAAAATAAAAGCGCCCTATAAGCAGCTGGCAACAAAGGAAAACGCGGGAATCTTAATTGAAGCGTGTTTGGACATTTTGATAGAAAACAGGGGAATGGAAATCGTTCGGGTAAATACATCAGGAGGCGATTTTATCTCAATTGTGCTGTAGCAAGATGGCGTACAGGAAGAAAGAAGGACTTGATCATATACTTGGTCAGGTCTTTTTGTATGTGGAAAAAATAGGATAATAAAAATTTTTTTTGAATGGCAGCATGTTTGCTATTAATTTAAAAACGCAAAAAACATGCCAATGAAAAAGAAACTCATGCTCAAAAAATATACTGCTTGAAAAATATTTCAATTTATGGTATAAAATAGTAAATTAATTGGAAATTATTTCTAAAGCAAGAGAGGAGTATGAGATGAGAGTAAAAAGAAAGAAAAATTTAGTGATTTTTGCCATGGCTTTTATGGTTTTGGTAGGAATCTGTATCAGTGCAGCGAATGTATTTGGGGCATTAGATGTGAGCGGGGCAAAATCAATTGTAAAAGGCGGAAGCGGAGAGGCGGAGTGGAAGGCCTCTCCCCACAACGGCAGGCATTCCAGCTGGGAAACTCCGGGCAGCGGATTTACTGTTCCTGCTGATTATGCCAACAAATTAAAGAAAACAGGGGACTTCCAGGTGGAAAAGTTCGGAAAGACCTTCAGTGTGCAAGCCTTAAAGGACATTTATGCCAATCTGGGGAGCCTCCCGGGAAGAGAAGAACATACCCATTTCTGTTTTGACATTACAGAAAATTCAAAGGGAAGCTGCGGTGTCTGGCTGCGGAACATTGCGATTTATGATAATGAGGAAGGCCAGGATGTGAAGCTGGATTGCAAGCTGACGATCATGGACTGGGCGGATGAAAAGGATCATACACCGCAAAAGCATCACGTGCTCATTACAAAGACAAGGGCTCTGCCTACTGTGGATATCGCAGGTCTTCATGAGGTGCGCCTGAAATGGGATTACTATAAAGCAGGAACGAATAAGCCATATCGGCTCAAGTCCAACGTGACCTTTAACGATATTGATTCCTCACAGTATATGGGATTTCAGGTGGATCAGGCCTTGTACCAGTTTGCCCATGAAAATACGGCTTTGAAATTCAAAAGCAGTAATGGTTACAGTCTGTATACGGATCCGGATTATGGAGATGATGACTCTTTGGATCCAAAGCAGGCCTTTGGTATTGCCTATGAATCCAGCAGCGTCCTTTACACCTATGGAACCTTAACAAACGGAACATTTTCCTCCTTTGGAGAGCTTTCCTACAGTATGTTTAGGCCCACGCCCAATGATCCGACAAAGAGCGTATCGGACTCAGATGAAAGCGGAAAGGAACAGGTACTCCTGTCCGGCCTCAATGAGACCATCACTTATAACATACAGCAAGTTGTAGCAAACGGGTACGCGCCGGACTCCTATATGAAAAGCTTTATCATGGAGGACAAGCTGGAGGATTGTCTGGACGTTGTATCTGCCAAGGTGCAGCAAAACGGAGCGGATACTGACCTATTTACGGTTACAACAAGCGGACAGACGGTTCGGGCTGAGGCAAAACAGGAAGCCCTGAATACTGCCGGATTTTACAACAAGCGCTACAATCTGATTATCACGGCAAAAATAAAAAAAGGAATCACCATGCAGGATCTGCAGGCATATAAAAAAGGAGATATGGTATCGATCCCCAACACAGGGAAGGTAACCATTGATGATACGCCGCGTACCACAAATGAGACGAAAACAAAGCTCTGGGATCCAACTCCGGAGAAGCGAGTTTCAGACTCAGATGAAACAAAAGTACTCGCCAATACCATTCCCTCCAGGCTGGAATCCTTGATTTACGCGGTTTCTCAGGATATCCCAAAGGATGTAGACGCATTAACGTATCTGGAGTTTTCCGATGAGGTAGAGGAATGCCTGGAGGTAAAAAAAGTGCGGGTACTGGAGGGAAGTACAGATGTAAGCAGCAAATGGAGCATTCAAACCTCTGGCAATCATGTAAAAGCATCCATAAAAAACCTGAAAGAAGAAGCCGCAGGAAAATCCTACACCCTGGAGATTACGGCTCAGGTGAAATTTGTATCCGACGAAGTATTGCAGGAGCACGGTCATTACAGCAGCGACAAAAAGACGCTGAGCTTTGTCAACACTGGCAGTATGAAATATCGTTTGGCCGAGGGCGAAGAGCATGAAAACCCGACGAATCAGGTGACGACGACTGTACGGCTGCCTGTGGATATTGGCATTACTAAGGATGTGAACCGGTATGAGCATCAGGTGGGCGATCCGATCCACTATACGGTAAAGGTTTCTCATCAGAGCCAAAACTGTACGGCTACGGATCTGGTCATACGGGACACGGATCTGGAGCACTTTGAGCTGGATCTGTCCGACGCAAAGGTAAGCGGCGTATCCGATTACAGCCTAAAACCGGTAACCGGCGGCTGGGAGCTGCGAACACCATATCTGGAAAAGGGAAAGGAAATCAGCATTCAGTTTACCGCAAAGGCGAAGAAAACCCTCAACGGAACTATCGCGCCTAATACAGCAAGACTCAAATGCTTTGGCGTGCCGGAAAAAACAGATAAGGAAGAGGTCTATATCAACAGCCCGAAGCTGAAGGTGGTAAAAGAGTCAGAACGGAAGCACTATAAAGTGGGGGATACCATTGATTACATTCTGGAGCTTTCTCAAATTAACAAAGGCTGTTTTATGCGGGATGTGATCCTGACGGATACCATTGAGACTGACGGCGTGAAGATCATGCCGGGAACCATCATTGTTCTGGACAAAAACGGAAAGGACAAAACTGCCTCCATGGATGTTACCATCAAAGATCAAACCTTTACTATCCAGACAAAGCGGAATTTTTCTGACAGCTCGGAAACCATTCCTCCAAAAGAGAAGGGAAAAGAACCCTACAAGGATTTGGAATTAACCGACTATCTGAAGGTCTGCTATTCGGCAAAAATTGCCTCAGACGGGCTGTCTGCATCGGAGATTGTCAATAAGGCAGAGCTTCCGACTCGGCCCAATACCAACGATGAGCCTGTTAAAGAGGAGCCGGATATTCCAAGCGGCGGCGCGGAAACAGAACACAAGATACCTATTGCAGGCGCAGAGCTGCGCATCGAAAAAACCAGCGACAAGCGGCAGTATCAGGTGGGTGAGACAGGTCTCTACACAATAAAAATCGAACAGACAAGGGAAGACTATCAGGCAGAAAACGTAGTAATCCGGGATCGATTTGAAACGAAAGGTGTGATCATTGATAAGGAAAGCCTGAAGGTATTCCATAACAAGACGGATATTACAAAAAACTGCCGCATTGATATGACGGATGACAGCTACGAGATCAAGACAGGCCGAAACCTGCCATACGGAGATACCATGCGAGTTACCTATAAGGTGAAGTTCGCATCAAAAGATCTGAAGGATACGGAACTGACCAATACAGCTGCGGCAAAAGGGGACAATACAAAGGAAAAGGAAACGGATCATACGGTGGAAATCGGAGACGTCCCGGTATCTCTGGAAATCGAAAAAACCAGCGATAAAAAGGAATATGAGCCGGGTGAGCCAATCCATTACAGTCTGAAAGTGGCGTCAACCGGAACTTATAAAGCAGAGCAGGTTGAAATCAAGGATGAGCTGAAGACAAAAGGTCTGAGTCTGGATCCAAAGAGCATCGAAGTAACGGACGCAAAGGGAGAAAGCATTACAAAGGACTGCGGCATCGAAGTAAGCGGAAATGCCTTCCTCATCAAGACGGGACGCGATCTGGAGCCAGGACAGTGGCTGGCAGTTACTTATACAGCGGCGGCTGATGAAAGCCTGCGGGGAAAAGAGGCCGAAAACCTTGCTGTGGCAAAAGCAGATAATACACCGGAAAAAGAAACGGATCATACTGTGGAAATTACCAACCCATCATCAGGACTGCAGATTGTAAAGGAATCGGACAAGACCCACTATGCACCGGAAGAGACTATTTGCTATGCGCTGACCATTACAGCAACAGGTCCATATCCCGCAAAAAATGTAGCCATCCGGGACGAAATCAAAACAAGGGGCGTGCTTTTAGATTCTGAATGCATCACCGTAACGGATGATAAGGGAGTCGACATTACAAAAACATGCGATATAGAAACGACGGATCAGAGCTTTATTATAAAGACTAGGAGAAATCTGGAGCCGGGGCAGTGGCTGAGGGTAACATATCGGGCAGAGGCGGATAAGAGCCTGGCCGGTAAAGAAGTGGAAAATACAGCTGCTGCATCAGCGGACAACGCAGATCCAGTACAGGATGACCATACGGTTATAATCGATCCGCTGCTGGATGTTCCAGCTGAAACAGAGCCTCCTTCTGATCCGGACCGACAGGAGGGCCTGACCCTGAACCCGGATAAAGAGAAGAGACATGAGGGGCTGAAGCTGTCCAAAGGCAATGAGCCGAAAACAGACGGCGGCACAGTACAGACCGGGGATGACAGCTCCATGATGCTGTATATACTCCTGGCAAATATTGCGGCAGTCGTACTGATCTTGTGTATGCTGGGCAGAAGAAAACATAAACACAGATAGAAAGGCATTGTCAGACTGTCATACATAGGGCAGCGCAGATGAACCAGATTCGTTTGACTTTAATAAGGAAAGGTGATACCATTAATTACAAGCCTGTAGACAAGACTGGCAGCAGGCATCAAGTATATACTTTGATAAGAGAAAAGAGGAGAAATTTGGATAAACGATTTGCGCTGCTCATTGATGCTGATAATGTTTCGGCAAAGTATATTGACCCTATTTTAGATGAGTTGTCTAAGTATGGAAATGTGACATACAAGAGAATTTATGGGGATTGGACCAACAGGCAGAACTCAAGCTGGAAGGAAGAGCTCCTCAGCAGCTCCATTACACCAATCCAGCAGTTCAGCTATACCACGGGAAAAAACGCGACGGATTCTGCCTTGATTATAGATGCAATGGATATTTTATACACCAATACGGTAGATGGTTTTTGTATTGTTTCCAGTGATAGTGACTTTACAAAGCTGGCCAGCAGACTGAGGGAATCGGGGCGCATGGTAATCGGCATGGGCGAGAAAAAAACACCTATGGCTTTCCGCAAGGCCTGCGATATTTTTACCAGACTGGAGCTTTTGGAAGGAGAAGAGACGGCCAAGGAGGAAGCAGGTGTAAAGGATATTGATAAATCAAGTATTGAGGATGCGATTGTCAAAATCATCACGGAAAATTCCAACAATGGAAGAGAGACCGGGCTTGCAGAGCTTGGAAACCGCCTGCTGAAGCTCTATCCGGATTTTGACGTACGGAGCTACGGGTACAGCCTGCTGTCAAAGCTGCTGGAAGAATTTCCAAAGATACGGCTTTTGAAAAAAGGAAACTACGTATCTGTAAAGCTGGCAGAGGGAACAAATGTGGAAGAGTTTATCATCAAAACGGTAAAGGCGGCTGGAAGAGATGGTGTGGATTTGGGCACATTGGGCCAGGAGCTGCATCAAAAATACGATAATTTTACTGTGCAGGATTACGGATTTTCCCAGTTTAAAAAATATATTCGCAGCATAGCAGGCATTGAAGTCCGAAAGAGCGGAGTACAGAATATCGTGTGGTACCGGGACTAGGATGAGACACAGGCAGGGAGCAGAGCTGCACATAAACACTACAGAGAGATCAGGAGAAGAGTTATGCAGGGATACAATTGCATTATGGTATATAATGCTTCCAGGGAAAAGCTGTTGTTCTGCAAAAGGATGAAAGACCCTTATAAAGGCAAGCTTAATCTGGTAGGTGGAAAAATTGAGCCAGGTGAAGACGGGCTGGCAGCCGCCTACCGGGAGCTGGAGGAAGAAACCGGGATTGCCAGGCATGAGATCTTATTAAAGCATATGATGAATTTTACATATTTTAACCAGAACTGCATCGTGGAGGTCTATGTAGGCTCCCTTCGCTGTGATAAGGAGCTCCGTGAAGAAACCCATCCTCTGCTGTGGCTGGATATGGATGAAGACTTTTTTGATCTGGATCGGTTTGCGGGGGAAGGCAATATCGGACATATGGTAGAGCAGGTAAGAATTTATGGCGATGGAATTTGATTGTCTAAAGACTCATATAAGGACACCAGCATGTACCCTTTTGAGTAGGACACGCTTTTAGGGCGAATAGTTTTATACACCACTCAGTATACTGGACTGGGTGGTGATTTTTTATGATTATAATGATTCGCAAAAAGAAGTTTTTTAGGGTAACGGCAGCTGCCGTGGCTGTGGCAGTCGTACTGACAGGTGCAGGTATTACCTCAGGCCTTCTCAAAGACAGGTCTGCAGCAGCGTCGGCTGATGGAAACTGGGGATTGAGCTTTCAACAGGCGGGGAAGCCTCCTGTTGCAAATGCCGATGCTCAATATCTCAAAAAGTTTCAGGCTTATTATGCTCAGGATACGAAAGAAAAAGTACTGTATCTGACCTTTGATGCGGGATATGAGAACGGCTATACGGCGAAGATCCTGAATGTGCTGAAAAAGCAGAAGGTTCCGGCCGCTTTTTTCCTGGTGGGCAACTATCTGGAGACAAACCCGGAGCTGGTAAAAAGGATGGTAAAGGAAGGTCACATTGTGGGAAATCATACCTTCCATCATCCGGATATGTCCCAGATATCCACGATGGAGGCCTTTTCAAAGGAGATCGGAGATCTGGAAAAGCTATATCAAAAAACTACGGGTGAAAAAATGAAGCCTTTTTATCGGCCGCCTCAGGGAAAATACAGCGAAAAAAATCTTAAGATGGCAAAGAAGCTGGGATATCATACGATTTTTTGGAGCCTTGCATATGTGGACTGGTACGAAAGCCAGCAGCCATCCAGAGAGGAAGCCTTTAAAAAGCTGATCCCCAGAGTACATCCAGGCGCTATTGTTCTGCTCCACAGCACATCAAAGACAAATGCTGAGATTTTAGATGATCTGCTGAACAAATGGAAGGACATGGGGTATATGTTCAAAGCATTAGATCAGCTAGTGCAGAGTGAATAAGGGCATGGCCCTGCCTGCTGGGATGCATGCCGTCCACACAAAGCAGCTCTCCGTACCCGCGGTTCTCAAGAAATATTTTGCGTATATCCACCAGGGGAACCCGGTACTCCTGTGCCAGCTGGAAGAGTATTAAATTATAGGCTTCCTGCCAGCGGTAAATGTAATTAATGTCACCCAGCCATTTCATAACATTTTCCCGATCAAGGCCTTTGCATACCCAGTCGAAAAAGCGCTGCTGGTTTAGAGGCGGCAGGGAAAGAAGGATGGGCTGACTGCCATACTCCTTAATTTGCAGCAGCATATTGGCATACGTTTCTTTAAATTCAGAGGAGGGGACTGCAGGCTTGTGGTCCCCTTCCGGCTGCATGGAAATTTCCTTCCAGTTAAAATTGCAGTCATTTCCGCCAAATTCCATAATCGTATAGTCATACTGGGAAAGCTGGCTTTTGTATTTTTCCAGGAGCTGCTTGCCGCGGATGGTGGTACAGCCAAAGCGCGCCAGGTTTTTTACCGGAATATGCCTGGCTACAGAAAACAGATTGATAAAACTGTCCTTCAAAAATATATATTTGCTGCGGGCTTCATCGTAGACAACCCCTTTTGCAACAGAATCACCGAAAACACATATATTCATATAAAAACCTCCGTATTATATATTTAAGTTATATAATATAATATTTAAAATTATATTTTAAAATGTGTAAAATGTCAATACGGTTTACAATTACTTTCTTATAGGTTATAATGGCATAACAAGGAAATTTTATACCAAATGCATTTATACCAGCCACCAGAGGAGGTACAGTAATGGAAGGAATTAAATATATCCTGGAGGAAAAACGTCCCGCAAAGTGGGAGGAAATCCCAGATATTGATTTATATATGGATCAGATTCTTAGCTATATGATCAGACAGCATGCAGGCCTTGAAATAGATGAGAGCCTGACCTCAGCTATGGTTAACAATTATATTAAAAAGGATTTGCTCCCCAGGACAAAAGGAAAAAAATACAGCAGGGAGCATATTGCTTACCTGACCGCAATCTGTCTGCTGAAGCAAGTTTTATCAGTTGCAGATACAGGAAAACTGCTGAAAAATCAGGTTGAGGAACGGAGTGAGGAGGAGATTCACAGCTTTTATAATAAATATATTGAGATTATGGATGAGGAGTTCAAAAACGTATCCGAACATTTTTCCATATCCCAGGACAAACAAGTGCTTTCCGATGCAGCCCTCAGACTGGCTATTTCCAGCTATGCTCAAAAGCTGGCATGTCAGCAGATCCTAAAGGCGTTAGAGGAAGCGGAAGAGCAGGATGGATAACCGGCAGGAATTTGTTTTTAAAGAAGGCTGGAAAAGGCAAAAGAGTTCTTTCTGCAGCCTTGTATTTTCCCGAATTTGTACTATAATGTTAATGAGCCTGTAAAACAGAATCATATGCAAAATAGGAAGATATGCGTAAAGTGTTCGGCGGATGGGGATTTGCTGCTGAAACGAAAAGCACAGCGCTTGCGGTATATGTTCCGACCCCGTTCAGCAGAAGCTCTGATATCCTGTATGTGAAGGGGCACATTTTGCCTGTTAAGAGGATAAGGGGCTTTTTGTATGTAATATATCCTGTAAAAAAACGGGATTTGCAGGCTGCCAGTTCCCCAAAAAGAGCAAAGAGGAGATAAATGATGGATCAGAAAAAAATTGAAGAGGGCGTCCGCCTGCTGCTTGCGGGGATCGGGGAAGATCCGAACAGAGAGGGACTTTTGGAAACTCCCCAGCGGGTAGCACGGATGTGTGAAGAACTATATGCAGGACTGGGAAGAGATGCGGGGGAACACCTGGAAAAGCAATTTCATGCAGCAAACAATAATATGGTTTTGGAAAAGGATATACCGTTCTTCTCCACCTGTGAACACCACCTGCTTCCCTTTTATGGAAAAGCCCATGTGGCTTATATCCCGGATGGGATGGTTGCCGGCCTTTCAAAACTGGCGCGGACCGTAGAAGTTTACGCTAGGAGACCCCAGCTGCAGGAACAGATGACCGCACAGATTGCAGACGCCATGGAAGAATACCTGCATCCCAGAGGCGTTATGGTTATGATCGAGGCGGAGCATATGTGTATGACTATGAGAGGAGTGCAAAAGCCTGGAACAAAGACCGTTACAACCATGGTGCGGGGTGAATTTGCAGATAGCTTTCCCCTGCAGCAGGCCTTTTTTCAGATGGTGAAGGGATGAAGCGGGTGAATCGGCTCCTGGAGCACCCGGTTTACAAAGCGGCGCTGAAATCCATAGAGGAAGCGGAGGAAAAACGGATTTTCTGCAGGCACGATATGGAACATTTTTTAAGTGTTGCAAGACTTGCTCATATCTATAATCTGCAGGAGGGAGCTGGTCTTGATCAGGAATTGATTTATGCGGCGGCATTGCTGCACGATATAGGAAGGGCCGCGGAATATGAAGATGGAACGCCTCACCAGGAAGCAGGGGCACAGCTTTCAAAGCAGCTTCTTTCCGAGTGCGGTTTTGATGAGGAAGCACAGCATCTCATCCTTCCTGCCATCCGTTTTCACAGACAGAATGTAGCAGAGGCAGCAGAAAAAAAAGGCGGGCAAGCGGACAAAACCAGGCAGACTGCGGCAGAAAGAGAGCAGGAGCAAAAGGCGGGACAAAGCACAGAAAAAAGCAAATACCTGAGAGAATATCTCTACCGCGCAGATAAAAAATCCAGATTGTGCTTTTCCTGCAAAGCGCAGAAGGAATGTAACTGGGGCATGGAAAAACGAAATCTGGAAATCCAATACTAACTGGTACAAATCAAGCGCTGAGGGGACAGACAAGGTAAAAAAGGAGTATTATAATTTATATGAGAATTGGGAACAGAGACTTTGATACAGCAAACAAAACGTATATTATGGGAATCCTCAACGTGACTCCGGATTCCTTTTCTGATGGAGGCAGGTTCAACCGTCCGGACGCTGCCCTTTTTCATGCAGAGGAGATGATAAAGGAAGGGGCCGACATTATTGATGTAGGCGGAGAATCCACCCGACCAGGACATACGGTCATTTCAGTGGAAGAGGAGATAAACCGGGTGATTCCGATTATCGAAAGCATTACAAGCCGGTTTGATATACCAGTTTCCATTGATACGTATAAAAGCGAAGTAGCAAGGCAGGCTATTGCAGCAGGCGCCTGTCTGGTAAACGATATCTGGGGGTTGAAGGCAGATTCGAAAATGGCAGGGCTCATTGCAGCGAAACAGGTTGCCTGCTGCCTGATGCACAACAGGCAGGAAGCGGTGTACCAGGATTTTTTACAGGATATGAAAGGTGACCTAGCGGAGTCTGTCCGGCTTGCAAAGGCTGCCGGTATTCCAGATGACAATATTATCCTGGATCCTGGAATTGGATTTGGGAAAACCTATGAGCTGAATCTTCAGGCAATGAACCGTCTGGAGGAGCTTCACCAGCTGGGATATCCCATTTTGCTGGCAGCCTCGAGAAAATCCGTCATTGGCCTTACGCTGGATCTTCCAGCAAATGAGCGGGCGGAAGGTACTATGGCAACTACAGTTTTAGGCGTAATGAAGGGATGCAGCTTTGTCCGGGTGCACGATATTCGGGAGAATAAGAGGGTGATTCAGATGACAGAAGCGATTTTGGAAAGCGCAAAAATACAGGATGCAGATAAAGAAATAAGCAGGTAAAGGACAGGGAAGAATAAAAACGATGGATAAAATTTATATAAAAAACCTGGAGGTTTTTGCAAACCATGGCGTGTTTCCTGAAGAGAATGTTTTGGGGCAAAAATTTCTTGTGACAGCTGTTTTGTACACAGATCTGCGAAAAGCGGGCTTAACGGATGAGCTGGGGCATTCCATTCATTACGGGGAAGTGAGCATGATGATGAAGGAATTCATACAGCAGCATACCTTTAAGCTGCTGGAAGCTCTGGCAGAAAAGCTGGCTTTCAAAATGCTGACAGAGATCCCTGGTTTGCGGCAGGTGCAGCTGGAGATCAAAAAACCCTGGGCGCCTGTAAAGCTTTCCCTGGAAACGGTTTCTGTGGAAATTACCAGAGGCTGGCACAGGGCCTATCTTGGCCTGGGATCCAATATGGGCGACAAGGAAGCATATTTGCGGCAGGCAGTCCGCGAGCTGTCCCTTGCCGGCGGCTGCAGGGCAGGAGCGGTTTCGGATTTTATCCTGACTCCGCCTTACGGGTACACACAGCAGGATGACTTTCTCAACGGCTGCATGGAGCTGGATACACTTCTGCCACCGGAAGAACTGCTGGAGCTGCTTCACCGCATAGAGCAGAAGGCAGAGCGCAAGCGGGACATACGGTGGGGACCCAGGACCCTGGACTTGGACATCCTGTTTTATGACAGCCAGGTGATAGACAGCCGGGAGCTTCATATTCCCCACATTGAGCTGCAAAAGCGGGAGTTTGTATTAAAGCCCTTGGCGCAGATTGCGCCTTTCCTGCGGCATCCGGTTCTGGGAAAGACCGTATCGGAGCTGCTGGAGGACTTGCATAGAGCGGAAAGAAAACAAAGAGGTGATGAAAATGCATAAGATAAAGCTGGTACCGGACAAACCCTTTTACAACCGGTGCGATATTACGGTTTATGATGTGACGGGTGAAAAGGAAAAGAAACGCTGCAAAATTTCAGCCGAATACGCGGAAGTGGATGTGCGGCAGCTAAAGCAGCAGGGCATGGATTATGAAGCCGCCAAGCAGTATTACAGAGACTGGATCTACAAGGTTGTAAAGCATTATATCGCAGATGACTGGGAATGCGCGGAAGGCATGGATGAAATTATGCGCATTGTAGAGGAACATATTGCCCAGTATTTTCAGGAGGGTGATCCGAAATGATGATTCAGGATATCATGCCCCATAAGCTGCATAACGCCTTCCAGCGCAAAGAGGCCCGGCGGGAGAATCTCTGTTTTACCTTTAAAAAAGGAAAGCTCCTGACCCGGAAGCGGGAAAACGGCAGTATCGGGCTGCCGGCCTTTGAGCAGCTTGGCGGTGATTTTGAAGTGTGGAGCAAAAAGGCGGTCTATGCCTTTTCCATAGATGATGAGCCTATGTTTTTGCTGCTGGAAAAGGACTTTGACGGGAAGCTGCCGGAGGATCTGTCCTACCGGGAGCTTCATAGCCTTTATCAGGCGGAGCAGCGCTGGGAAACGCTGGCAGGCGTGACGGCAGGCCACCTCAACCGCTGGTATGAGGAGCACCTTTACTGCGGGTGCTGCGGCAGTGGAATGGAGTTTTCAGACAAGGAGCGGGCCATGGTCTGCCCGGCCTGCGGGAATGTCCAGTATCCCAGAATTTCACCGGTGGTCATGGCAGCTGTTACAGATGAGGATCGGCTGCTGGTGACCAGGTATGCGGGGCGGCCCTATAAAGGACTTGCGCTCATCGCCGGGTTTGTGGAAATCGGCGAGTCTCTGGAGGAGGCTCTGCGGCGGGAGGTTATGGAAGAGGTAGGCCTGCAGGTGAAGGAGCTGCGCTATTTCGCGAGCCAGCCCTGGGGCTTTTCCGATTCAGTCATTTCCGGCTTTTTCGCAAAGCTTGACGGAAGCGGGGATATACGCCTTGACCGGGATGAATTGTCGGAGGCAGTATGGCTTTCCAGAGACGAAATTCCGGCACAAAACACGGGAGTCAGCATAACGGCGGAAATGATAGAAGCCTTCCGCACAGGAAGAATCAAGGATTGAAAGGGGAGTAATATATGACAAAAGTAGATATTATATCCGGCTTTTTGGGAGCCGGAAAGACCACCTTTATTAAGGAACTCATCGCGAAGGTCTATAAAGGAGAAAAGATCGTTTTAATCGAAAACGAATTCGGCGAAATCGGCATTGACAGCCGCTTTATGCAGAATGCGGGAATCGAAGTGACGGAAATGAACTCCGGCTGTATTTGCTGCACACTTGTGGGGGATTTTGCAAAGGCCTTAAAGCAGGTAACCGATGAATTTCAGCCGGATCGGGTCATTATCGAGCCTTCAGGCGTAGGAAAGCTGTCCGATGTGGCAAGCGCGGTTAATGAAATGAAAGAAGCCGCCCAGGTGGAGATCGACAGCCGCATTACGGTGGTGGACGGAAAAAAGGCAAAGCTGCACATCAAAAATTTCGGCGAGTTTTTTAGCAATCAGATCGAGCATGCTACTACCATTGTAGTCAGCCGCAGCCAGATGATAACAGAGGAAAAGCTGAAGGAATGCGTCGGCCTGCTGCGGGAGCACAACAAAGAAGCGACGATTATCACCACTCCATGGGATCAATTATCCGGTGAGATGATTTTAGAAGCCATTGAGCATGGACACAGCCTGGAAAAAGAACTCCTCCGCGCCTATGAAGAAGGGGAGCACTACCATGAGCATCACCACCATCACGACCACCATGAGCATCATGACCATCACGAGCATGACAGCCATCACCATGATCACGAGCATGGCGGGGAGCATCACCATCATGATCACGACCATCACCATGAAGAACATGAGCATGACCATGGCCATCACCACGATGGGGAGCACCACCATGAGGGCCATGATCATCATCACGGCCATGATCACTGCGGCCATGACCATCATCACGCGGATGAAATATTCGACAGCTGGGGAATCGAGACAGTTCATAAATTCAACAAAAAAGAGCTGGAGGATACACTGAAGCTTCTCAGCATGACAGAGGAATTCGGGACAGTCCTGCGGGCAAAGGGCATTGTGGAAGGCGAAGACGGCCAGTGGATGGAATTTGACATGGTACCGGAGGAAACGGAAATCAGAACCTGCAGGCCGGACTATACAGGACGGATCTGCGTCATCGGAACGGAGCTGAAAACAGAGGATCTGGATAAGGTCTTTGGAAAATAAGGAGGCGGATTTATGGAAATCCCAGTATATCTCTTTACAGGGCTTTTGGACAGCGGCAAGACCACATTGATTCAGGAAGTGGCAAAGGAAGAGGGTTTTTTAGAGCCGGGCACTACACTTCTCATTCAGTGCGAGGAGGGCGAGGAAGCCTTCAGTGAGGAATTTTTAAAGGAATACCGCATCATCCTTTTGCCCATTGAGGAGCAGGAGGAGCTGAATGAGCTGTTCTGGCGGCGGTGTGAGCGGGATTACTGCCCTGCCCAGATCATCGTCGAATATAATGGAATGTGGGAAATGGACGCGCTCTTTGAAAGCGGCATACCGGAGGAATGGTTTATCGGGGGAATTTACTCTACCGTGGACGCCTCTGCGGCGGAGCTTTATATCAGCAATATGCGCAAAACCTTCATGGAGCCTCTCAAGGACTCCAACCTGATTATTTTTAACCGCTGCACGGAGGACACGGAGCGGCTGAAATTCAGAAGGAGCCTGAAAGCCCTCAACCCCCAGGTGCAGGTAGCTTTTGAAAAGGCCGACGGAACCATGTATGAAAACGAAGCGGAAGAGATGCCCTTTGATTACAGCAGGGATTCCATTGAAATTGAGGATATGGACTACGGCCTGTGGTATCTGGATGCCCAGGATCATCCGGAGCGCTATATGGGAAAGGAAATCCGCTTTACCGCCAGATACTGTGCCAGCGCAAAACCCACTCAGAAATATTTTGTGCCGGGCCGCCACATCATGACCTGTTGTGAGGACGATATTCAATTCCTTGGATTTATCTGCTATTTTGAAGGGGATATGCCCTTCAAGCATGGAGACTGGGTAAACGTGACGGTGGGCTTTGACTACAGAGACTGCAAAATGTACGGCGAAGAAGGACCTGTTCTGCAGCTGGCGCACATTGAAAAGGGAAAAAAGCCGCAGCAGGAACTGGTTACCTTTACGTGAGGCGTGCAGAATGCTTTTGATATCTGCGGAATTGTTCGCGCTTTTTACTTCAGCAGGGCGAACAATTCCCGCCAGCTTTTGACGCCCAGTTTTTTGTAAATATTCAGCGTATGCTTTTTCAAAGTGTTGGGGCTGATGCACAGCTGGCTGCAGATGGAGGCTTTGGCCATGCCGTCCAGGAGCAGATAGACGATTTCTGTTTCCCGGGCGGTCAGGCCGTACTGCTTCATCAGATCTTCCTTTGAGGGGTAAATTTTTTCACGTTCTTTCTTCTTTTGCAGGGACTGGTAGAGCCGGTAGCTCAGGTGTTCTTTCAGCATATCGAGAAAAAACATTTCTTCATCCGTAAAATCTCCATCCTTCTTAGGGCGGAACAGATCAATGACACCAAGAAAAATACCTTTATAAATAATGGTGACAATGGCAGAATAATGCAGGCCTGTATCAACAAACATAGCCTTATAATAGGGTGTATTTACCCGAACATCTTCCCGCAGGAGATCGGTTTCACGGTAAGCCTGCGCAGCAGGCGCGGCAAAGGTCCAGCGGGTGTAATCCAGATCTTGATATTGCTCTGCATATGCCTGCGAATATTTATCTTCAAGACCGGTAAAGACAGGGTTTTCTAATTCATAAGGCACTTTCGTTGACGCCAGGAAGAAAGATGAAAGAGGGCAAGGGATAAGATATTGGAGAAATTCCAAAACGGATTTACGCATTTCATCAAAATTTTCAATTGTATAGATTTTGTAGATAATATCGTTTAGCAACATAATGCTATTTTTTTCCATTTATAACTACCTCTGTTTTTAGAATTTTCTTTCTTTAAATTATATAGTATCTTCAATAAAAACGCACTACTCCTTAAGATTCAATTTTATACTACTTTTGGATTACAATAGGCTACATATGGTTAAAAAAATCACGCCAAGAGATAATTTCTAAATTTTCAAACTTGTTATATAATTATTTATATATTGAAACCTTGTTGCAACAGGTTAGAGCTCGGGCTTTCTTGAAATTTTGTAATGTAACTGAGAAAATGTCACAGTGTTCATTTAGTTAGGAGGTTATAAATGGAATATGGAATTGTTTCCTGCATACCAATTGCAGTCTTGTTTTTTGGCGCACTCATTACAAAAAAGATGGCAGAAATGCTTTTTTTATCATCTGTAGTTGGTGCGGTATTGGTTTTTAAAGGCGATGTTTTTAATGGTTATGTAAAGTGGCTCTATGAGGTCCTTTCAAATGAGTCGTATCAATTTCTTTTAATACTTCTTTTGGGGTTTGGTGCGATTATTAAACTTTTTGAAAAATCTGGAGCACTGCTTGGGTTTAGTGATATTCTGTCTCGATTTGCTAATACGAGAAAAAAATCAATGGTAGCAACTTGGATCATGGGAATTATCATGTTTGTGGACGATTATCTGAATGTTCTGGCTGTCTCTTTTTCCATGAGAGAAATTACAGACAGAAACCGGATTCCGAGGGAGCATCTGGCTTATGGTGTAAATTCCATGGGCGCCTGCGTTTGTGTTTTAATTCCATTTACAAGTTGGTCCGCTTTCGCTATAGGAACTATGGCAGAGCAAGGACTTGGCTTTAGCGATTATGTTAAAGCGCTTCCTTATATGTTTTTTCCAATCATAGCTATAATCGTGTGCCTGCTTGTGGCGGTAGGTATTATTCCAAAAGTGGGCCTGATTAAAAAAGCATATGAGAGAGTGGATGCAGGAGGGCCGCTTCTCATGGAAGAAGCAGCAGGAAATTTACCAGTTATGAATATAGAAGGCGATAATGAAGAGGTAAAGCCATCATCCCCATTAAACTTTATTATTCCTATTACAGTGCTGGTTGTAGCAATGCTGCTTTGCAATGGCAGTGTTGTTCATGGTATTATCGCGGCAATTCTCTCACAGCTTGTACTGTATAGGGCGCAGAGGATTATGACATTATCAGAGTTTACGAATACACTGTTTGAAGGTATTACAGGAATGGCAACTCTGGCATTTGTTATCTGTTTTGCTTATATATTGGGTGTTGCCAATGATGCTATGGGATTTTCCACCTTTGTCATTAGCGGGCTTACAGGCACCATTCCGCCGAGCTTGCTTCCAGCTATTGCCTTTCTTGTCGTAGCGGGGGTTTCTTTTGTCGCAGCAAGCTTTTGGGTATTGATTGTCATTTCAGTACCGATTTTTGTGCCTTTGGCAATTAATATGGGAATTGATCCGGCGATCATCGTGGCTGCTGTTATGTCAGGTGTCGCCTTTGGAAGTAAATTTTGTTTTTATTCCGATGCAGTATTTATGACTTCAGCAGGAACTGGTGTACCAAATATGACACAAATCAAAGCAGTAACGCCTTATGTCCTGGGTTCAGCTCTGCTGGCAACGATTGCGTTTGTCATTGTCGGAGTGGTCAGTGTATAAAATTGCAAGTGAAAGGAAAATAGGAGGAGCAAATATGAAAGCAGATCTGATTTTAAGAAGCAATAATATTTTTACTTCAACTTCTGATACGCCAATTTCGGGGGGAGTAGCAATTAAAGGAAATAAAATTTTAGCGGTAGGAGAAGAGGCTGAAACTTTCTGCGGGCCGGAAACGGAAGTAAAAGAATATGGCAATAAGCTGATTATGCCCGGATTTATAGATGCCCATGTGCACTATTTTATGGGAGCTCTTGCTGCCAGCGAGCATGTTTGTGATGCTCTTATTACATCTTCCTCAGAGGCAGAGTGTGTAGCAATCATAAAAGAGTTTGCGGATCAGCATCCTGATGAAGAACGAATTCGTGGGTTTGGGTGGTTCCCAGCAAATTGGAATGATGCACCGCTTCCCACTAAAAAAAGCCTGGACGAAGCCATTCCAGACAGGCCAGTCTATTTGGATGCTGCCGATGGTCATACACTGTGGATGAATAGCATGGCGTTGGAAGAAGCTGGAATTACGCCGGATATGAAACCAAAAAGCGGATCAATAGGAAAGTTGGAAAACGGTGAACTGAGCGGCCTCCTTTTTGAACCAGATGCAATGGCTCCAGCAATGGCAAAGGTTATGGAACTGGACATACAGAAGATGAAGAAACTGCATCAGGATTTTATGGCAAATATCAATAAATGGGGAATAACCTCTATTAGTGAAATGACCGCAGATGATTATAACGATACGACTTACCGCAATTATTCGGTTGTCAGAGAAATGGAGAAAGAAGGCAGTCTCACCTGCCGACTTCACCTGTATCCAAAGCTGGATGGCTACCGGGACTTTACCAAAGCTGTAGAATATAGAAAGGAATTCTGCTCGGAAAAGCTCAGAATCAGTGGGGTCAAAGGCTTTATCGATGGAGTTACCTCTACCTTTACAGGGCTGCTCCTTGAGCCTTATTCGGATCGGCCGGATACCTGCGGAGTGAATGTTCCAAATGCGGCAAAGGAGGATAATGCTGACTATATTACAGCTGCCAATAAGGCGGGACTTCCTGTGCGGCTCCACTGTATTGCCGACGGTTCTGTCCGCATGGCCCTGGATCTGTATGAGCATTCGCAAAAAGAAAATGGAAAGCTGCCATTTTATAATACAATCGAGCATATTGAAAACATTCATCCAGAGGATATTCCAAGGTTTTCAAAGCTGTCCGTCATTCCTTCCATGCAGCCGTATCACCTGACTTTGGATTTTAACGAAAAAATCGGCAGGATCGGAAAAGAGCGGTGCCGCTGGGAATGGCCCCACAGAAGCCTTCTGGACGCGGGGGCGTGTCTTGCCTTTGGCACCGACTATCCGGTGGTGGACTTTAATCCTTTCCCCAGCCTTTACGCGGCAGTTACGAGATTGGATGATGAAGGCGTGCCTACGGGCGTAAATCCAGAGGAACGCATTACCCTGGCAGAGGCGCTGACCGCTTATACGGCAGGATCCGCTAAAGCCTATAACAGGGATGATATCGGTGCTCTGGAGGCAGGCAAGCTGGCCGATGTCATTGTGGTGGATCGGGATCTCTTTTCCATTCCGGCGGAGGAAATAAAGGAGGCCGGCGTGGAGCTGACGATCATGGACGGAAGAATCGTATATGAAAAGTAAGAACCAGGTAAGTTCTACTCTCTTACATAACAGAGAGTAGAGCTTATTTTTATATTTTGATGTTTACGTTTGTGTGATAAATACAAGAAAAGGACAGAGGTGAGGAAGGAAATCTCAGGCATAGGGTTGATGGAATGGGGGCTGAAATGTTAAAATAAGTAAAGAATAAAACAGAGGTGAGGCTATGGAAGTATACAGCAAGTATAAAAGCAAATTGAGAACCCCGGAGGAAGCGGCAGCCTGTGTCAAGAGCGGAGACTGGATCGATTATACCACATCCCTGGGCTTTCCCGCTTTGCTGGACGCGGCGCTGGCAAAGCGAAGGGACGAACTGTTTGATGTAAAGATCCGAGGCAATCTCATCTTCGGGCCCATTCAGGCGGTGGAATGCGATCCAAAGCGGGAACACTTTACATATAACAGCTGGCACTGCTCAAGCTATGAGCGCAAGCTGTGCGACAGGGGCCTTTGCAATTATATCCCTATGGTATTTCGCAATGTGGTGCCCTACTACTTTCACTTTTTGACCGTAAATGTGGCCATGGTATGCGCTGCGCCTATGGATAAGCACGGCTATTTTAATCTGTCCTGTTCCACGGGCGTGGCTAAAGGGATCCTGGACAAGGCAGATATCGTAATTGTGGAAGTCAATGAGCGCCTTCCCAAGATATACGGCGGATTTGACGAAGTGATCCACATTGACGAGGTGGATTATGTGGTAGAAGGAGAGCATACGGAGCTTCTTCAGATCCCGGTGGACGCAGCAAGACCGGAGGATATAAAGATCGCGGAGCATATTGTGCCATATATCCCTTCCGGCGCTACCCTGCAGCTGGGGATCGGCTCCATGCCCAGTGTCATCGGCAAGATGCTGGTTGATTCAGATCTGAACGATCTGGGAATGCATACAGAGCTCTGTTCCGATGCCTATGTGGATCTGTTTGAAGCGGGAAAGCTGACCAACCGCAAGAAAAAGGTCCATAAAAACAAAGGCGTCACCGGCATTGTCCTGGGCACCGAAAAGCTGTACAGGTGGGTGGACGAAAACCCGGGCCTGATCATCTGCCCCCTGGAGTATGTCAACGCTCCTGAGGTCATCGCCCGGATGGACGATATGATCTCTATCAACAGCTGCATCTCGGCAGATCTCTACGGACAGATCTGCGCGGAAAGCGCGGGAACCCGCCACATCAGCGGGACAGGTGGCCAGCTGGACTACCTGACCGGCGCTTCTATGAGCAAAGGCGGCAAGGCCTTCATCTGTATGGCCTCCTCCTTTGTGGATAAGGAAGGCGTGCGCCATTCGCGGATTTTGCCGCGGTTTAACGGGGACATTGTCACCGATCCCAGGAGCCAGGGCTATTTCATTGTGACCGAATACGGCGTGATCAACCTGGCGGGCAGGACCACCTGGGAGCGGGCGGAAATGCTGGTGTCCATCGCCCATCCGGACTTCAGAGGCGAGCTGATCAAGGCTGCGGAAGAGCAAAAAATCTGGCGAAGGTCGAATAAGAGGTGAGGGCGGGAAGTAAGGCAGTAAGGTGCTTTAACTCCCATGATGCAGCAGCGTGTGACGAATACACTTACAATGGACTGCGGTTTTTCTGGAATGGCAGTACAGAATAAATTGCAAAATCACACAGACTGTTATATGATAAAGGAACGAGCAACCCACTTGAGACAAAAGCGAGGTGATTTCACATGTACAACCCCCAGCTGGAAACCTTCCTTCGCGCAGCAGATGCAGGCAGCTTCAGTAAGGCTGCGGAAGAAGCCTATATTACCCCCACGGCAGTCATCAAACAGATCAATCTTCTGGAGGAAGCGTTGGGCATAAAGCTCTTTGAGCGGACCCACCGGGGGCTGAAGCTTACAAAGGCCGGAACATCCCTTTACCAGGATACCAAATATATTATCCAGTACTGCAAGGATTCCGTAACGCGGGCCAAAAACGCCATGCAGGAGGACAGCAGCGTCATCCGCATCGGTACCTCGCCGATGACTCCTGCCCAGCTTTTGATGCAGCTGTGGCCCAAAATTCAGGCATATTGCCCGGATATCAAATTCCAAATTATTCCTTTTGAAAACACACCGGAAAATGCCCGGGAGATTTTAGGCAATCTTGGACAGAATATTGATGTCATAGGAGGAATTTTTGATGAAACCATGCTGGAGCTGCGAAGCTGCGCAGGGCTGGAATTGTCGCGGGAGCCCTTTTGCTGTGCTGTTTCCGTCCACCACAGATTGGCTGCAAAAGACCATCTGGACCTGCAGGATTTATACGATGAAAACCTGATGCTGATGTGCCGGGGATGGAGCCACTATGTGGATCAGCTGCGGGATGATATCTGGCAGCATCACAGGAAGATTAACATCGTAGACTTTGAATTTTACAGCATGAACGTGTTTAATCGCTGTGAAAACAGCAGTGATGTGCTGCTGGCTATTTCAGGCTGGGCCAGTGTGCACCCTCTTTTAAAAGTGATCCCCGTAGAATGGGAGCACAGCATCCCCTATGGTCTGCTCCACTCGCCGGAGCCTTCCGAAACCGTAAAACGATTCCTCTCAGCAGCGCGGGAGGTAGTGGAGCGCGGATGAGTTCCATGGGGAGGAAAGGGGAACACTGTGCTGAATGGATGAATAAAAACATAAAATGAGCTATAACCTTTAGGTATAAACTGATGAACGAAACGAGACTTCAAAAGGAGTCTCGTTTCGTTCATAATAAAGGCAGGAAAACAGGAAAGGATGGCGGAAGGATTGAAGAGAAAGGCGTTTATTGCCGTAAGTCTTTGCCTGCTGGTGAGCCTTGGGGGATGCGGCGCTGCGGAAACTGCTGTATTTTGGGAAAAAACAAGTAAAGGAGAGGAACAGAACATGAACAATTTTATTTTTGAAAATGCAACAAAGGTATATTTTGGGAAAGGCTGTGTAAAGGAATATCTGGCCTGCCTGACAAAAAATTATGGAGATACCGTCATGCTGGCATACGGCGGCGGATCGGTCAAAAAGGACGGCGTCTATGATGAAATCAAAGAGGTTCTCACAGGCGCAGGAAAAACCGTTATTGACTTTCCGGATATTATGGCAAACCCGACCTATGCCAAGGTGCTTGCGGGAGCGCAGCTGGCCAGGGAACATCACGCAGATTTGATTCTGGGTGTGGGAGGCGGCTCTGTAATGGACTGCTGCAAGGCCATTTCCATTGCTGCCCGTTATGACGGCGATGTATGGGAGGATTTTTGGGTACGGTCCGGGGTGTTCGATTTTGAGCCGCTTCCTCTGGGCGTCATCGTTACAGCAGCTGGCACGGGAAGCGAGTGCAACGGAGGCGCCGTTATCACAAACGAAGAGCTGAAAGTAAAAACAGGCAGAGATTATCCGGTATGCAATCCGAAGTTCGCACTCATGGATCCGGTCTATACCTACAGCGTACCGAAATTCCAAATGGTATCCGGCGGATTTGACATTTTATCCCATATCATGGAAACCTATTTCAGCGAACCAAATGAGGATAATGTTTCTGATGATATTGCAGAAGCACTTATGAGAAATGTCATTCGCAGCCTGAGAGCGGCAATTTTAAATCCAGAAGATTATACGGCAAGAAGTAACCTGATGTGGGATGCGACCATGGCGGAAAACCGGATCATTAAATTGGGCAAACGTATGGATTTTGAATGCCACCAGATGGAACATCAATTGGGAGCATATACGGACTGCAACCATGGAGCCGGACTTGCCGTACTGCATCCGGTCTACTACCGCCACATTTACAAAGACGGACTTAAGAAATTCAAAAAATTCGCTCTCCATATCTGGGATATTTCCCCAGAAGGGAAATCCGATGAAGAAATCGCCAGGGAAGGGGTAGAAGCATTAGCGGGCTTCATAAAAGAGATCGGCCTTCCGACCACTCTGCGGCAGCTGGGAGCGGATGAATCCCTGGATCTGAAAGCAATTGCCGATTCCTGCGCCATTGCAGGAGGAAGCTATCGGAAAATGACACATAAGGAGATTCTGGAAATTTTCAAAGAATGCTTTTAATGCTATGGGTGGGCTCCAGCTCAGGAGATATGCGCTCCGGGCATACTGCATCATACAGGATAAGTATTCGATTTTCAGGATGCTGTACAATATAATGTATATATTCTGAAAATAGTTTGAAGTATCAAAAATAGAGAGTCCAGCGGTGTGATGTCAAGTGAGAAATGAATAATAAATGAAGAATCTTTCATATATCCCACGAAGACAAAAAACACCCACCTAAACCTGATTGACACTGGGACAATTCTATCATGGGCTTTACTAAGCCGATTGAACAAATAGTTACTAAGTTTTCAAGGTACATTTATGTATCTAAAAGATATTATACGAGGAGAAATATGAGATGAAAAAATTAACCGTACTTTTTATGAGCTTGATGCTGATATTCGGCCTTGCCGCCTGCGGAGGAAACGACTCATCTGGGGAAAGCGGAGCAGCTCAAAGCTCTGAGAGCACCATGGAAGCCGCATCTGGAACCGGAAGTGCGGGAACCGGGAAAACGCTGGTTGCGTACTATTCGGCAAGCGGAAATACAGAAGCAGCAGCCTCTTATATCGCAAAAGCAACAAACGGAGAGCTCTTTCAGCTGGAGCCGGAACAACCCTACAGCGATGCGGATTTGGACTGGACGGATGAAAGCAGCCGGGTCGTCAAGGAACATGAAAATCCAGACGAACGAAATGTGAAGCTTAAGACGGAAACCCCGGAAAACTGGGATTCCTATGACACCATTTTCATCGGCTATGCTGGTGGTATAATAGGACTAAATTAAGAGAAACCCAATAAAATCAAGGGTTTGCACTGATTTAGTCCTATTATTTTAAGCCCATTTTAGGTCAAGATTAGGACAGCGCTGATCAAAATCGAAAACCTACATTACGAAAGTCAGACAATGGTCGATTACTGATACGGTCATTCTATGGCTTTAATGAAATGCGAGGTGAAACAGAATAACAAAGATTTAGGTAGGACTAAATTGGCTCTCAAAACGGATATTCCGTTTGTGCATTGCTGATCTGGTCCTGCCTTTTTGTTTTGAGATAGGAGGATTTACAGATGGGCTTTACAAAGAGGGAGCTGATTGAGTTCTTAGACGGGCTGGTGGAGTTAGCCAGTGAGGAAAACAAGGTAAAAGCAGTATTGGCAAAAGAAAAATTCATAAGTGACTTTGAAAATACTTATGGGTACGAAAAGGAGGTAATCACAGAAGTTTCAAAGCTGCCGCCGCACTATATAGCAGCAATGCCGGACTCTGTGCAGGAAGAAATCAAGCAGAAAGTGATAGCAGCACTGACAGAACATGGCGAATGTACCCCTGAAAATGTTGACCGTGCCATGAGTTCCAAAATCTATGATTTAGAGGATTTAATAGACATTCGTGAGTATGTCGAGCGGATGGAGGCAGAGCAGAAGAAGAAAGCGGAGCAGAAAAGGAGGGGCGGCAGATGATAGGAGCAGGAATTATAGTGGCAGTGGTGCTTTTGCTATACTTTTCCCTTGCAAGATCAGCAGGGTTGGCAGACAGAAGAATGGAGGAGATATACAGGCTTTCCGCCGCAAGAGAGGCGGGTGGCGTAGATGGGAATTAACGTAAGGGTGCAGGATGCTCCGAAACAAAGAGGAATTATTGCTGCACAGGTAAAACTTGAAAAAGACCTGAGAGACTGTATGCGCTGCAAGTTCTTTTACGGAAACAACAGTCAGTGTCTTGCCAAGAAGTGTGTTAAGGAAGAAAGCAAGCCTGAAATCACGGAGCAGGACAAGGAAAATATGTGTTTTGGATGTCCGTACAGACAGTCGGAAAGGTATTGTTTCCCCTGCATGAGAAAGATTCTAAGGAGATAACACAACATGAAAAAGATATGGAGGAAAAACGGAATGGAAAAACATATTGAAGTAATCGGGATTGACCACGGCTGGTCGAACATGAAAACAGCCACACAGATTTTTACGACAGGTGTAAAGGAAATCACGACGGAGCCTGCATTTTATGATGATGTGGTGGAATTGGACGGTAAGTATTACAAGGTAGGTGGGAAACGTCTTGAAGTTAGGGACACGAAAGTTGAAAATGACAACTTTTATCTGCTTACCCTTGCGGCAGTCGCAAAGGAGCTGAACAGGCGGGGAATGAGAAATGCGGATGTTCTTTTATCGGTAGGACTTCCCCTGACAAGGTTCGGTGCAGAGAAGCAGGACTTCATTGATTATCTGTCAAAGAAGAAAGAAGTCGCTTTCCGTTTTGAGAAAGAGAAGTACACGGCAAGGATAGCAAGGGTGTCCGTATTCCCACAATGCTATGCGGCAGTTGCAGAGCAGTTGAGAACTTTGCCGGAGCGTGTGGTAGTGGTGGATATAGGGAGCTGGACCATTGACATCATGCCGATAGAGAATGGCAAGCCGAATGATGATTTTGTCAAGATTAGTTGACACATTTTCCTCAAGGATTTTGTATCCTATGCTGCTTCTTTCAGGGAATCATAGTATCGCTGCCGTTTTATCATGGGAGGAAG
>CAJTER010000026.1 GCA_910575405.1 Clostridia bacterium
ACACAATCATCGACGAAGACGGTGTCAAGGATGGCGAAGCCATGCATTTACCCTTGACACTGGCGGAGCGATGATTAGAATGAATGCCACCAATCAGGAGAAACGTTAAAAAAACAGCCAGCACCATACGATACTGACTGCACAACAATCTTATTTTGTTTCAATGTCCTCTTGACGGGGAGCGGTTCAATGCAGCAGCCCCGTATTTTTTCAACCATTTTTTTCTTCAAGAAGCGCCCGTTTCAGCCTTGCGCTGACTGCAGGCCATTTCTTTTTAATGAATTTGGACGTATACATAATGACCAGCGCCGTGGCAAAGTCAATGGCCAGATAGCGGGGCAGGATCTGCCAGTAGGTCAGATCCGGGAAAATCGATGAAACCGCATGGCTCCAGAATCCATGTCCCAGAAACAGGTCAAAGCTGAAAATTCCCAGCCAGTTGAAAATGCGATGGTGGAATATCTGTGAGGAAAAGCTCTTCTGGCTGAAGCTGATGGTTACGCCCACAACATAGGCCAGCACCATTAAAAAGTCGAGTTTCGAATGCCTGTGATCATACGCCATGACGATGACAAACAGGTAGGCGCAAAATTCCAGGATGGTCAGAAGTCC
This sequence comes from Clostridia bacterium, assembly GCA_910575405.1. Lineage (GTDB taxonomy): Bacteria > Bacillota > Clostridia > Peptostreptococcales > Anaerovoracaceae > Hominibacterium. The sequence goes on from CAJTER010000026.1 coordinate 613, forward strand.
CCTGCACAGGGCAGTCGGCTTTATCTCCCGCGTTTTCTCGTTGATACGGTAGCAAACGCAGCCCAGACAGATGCAGGCTACGGCACGCATTGCTCCTTTACAGGCAAAGCCGGTCCAGCTTGAGGGGCCTCCAAAACCGCTTTTCCAGCTCTGGTACATATATCCCAGCAGAAGTACCGCAATCAGCGGCGCTAAGAGTGAAAGAAACATCTCTCTTTTGCGCACAAAAATCGGATAGAGAATTGCCATAGCAAGAAGCATGGCGGAAAGATACCAGGAAACTGCGTTTGCCCGGAACCCCATAAGTCCCGTCTGGGTCAGGAACAGCCAGTCAAAGGCCGAATAGCAGAAGTTCCTCACCCATTCGCCCAGAGGAATCCCCCGATAGGCGCACTCCACAATAAATCCGATGACCCATGCCACATAAACATCAGGAATTAATCCCTTTATCTTGTGCCAGAGAAAGCTTGCCGTATCCGGCCCAATGGATGGAATGGGATTTTGCATCCTCTTTGTCGCAGAAACTGCCATCAGGTAGCCGGAAACAATAAAGAAAAATTCTACGCCAATAGCGCCAAGCTGAAAAATATGCTCTGTATCGCCGGCAAAATTCTTCCCGTGGAAGATCGCCACCATAAAAATAAATATAAACTTTAAAAAGTCGATCGCTCCGTTTCGATTCATAATTTTCTCCCGGATCCTCCTTAAACATTTTCTCGCTTTTGTTATCCTCAGTCATTACGGCACTACCCCATCAGCTCCTTGATCTTTTCAACAATTCGCCTGCTAGCATTGCCGTCTTCGATGCAGCCCCGTTCTTTCAAAAAGCGCTCTGTCGCTTTTTCATACTGTGCCTCATCAAAGCCCCTGATATTTTCTATCAGCTCCTGACTGTTCTTTGCGATGGAAAATGGCGTTGATTCCAATGGGTAGTAAAAAGAACGATTTTTCGCAAAAGTCTCCAAATCCTCCGCCAGAATAAATCCAGGACGTTTTAACAGAATATAGTCAAAAATCCAGCTGGAATAATCGGTCAGCCCAACATCCGTAACAAGCATCAATTCCTGAATATCCCCATAGCCAGTCGCATCTACTACATAAGAAGGCAACTTTTTCAACCACTTGGCAGATATCTTCCTCAGCCTGCTGTGAAAGCGCAGCGCAATGACCCAGCTTCCTCCAAAGCGCTCCTCTAGGGCATCTTTGAGACCCGCGTAATCCAGTCCGGAAAAGGATTCGTTCACATTATCCTTGTGAGTAGGCGCATACAAAAAAATTCTGCTGTCTGCTGGAATATGAAGGGCTTCGCAGACCTTCTGCCGAATTTTTTCCACCTGCTCGGGCTTCTTCGTAAAAAGGATATCATTGCGGGCATGTCCGTAATTTAAAGTAGGGACACCCTCCCAGTAGCTGGTGGCAAATACTTCATCTTCAAAAGCGCTGTTAGATATGCAGTAATCTGTCTCTGCCATACAGACAGCCTTCATTTTTTTCCATTTGCGATTCATGACGATATCACCGTCCAGCCGCTTGATTCCCAGCGATCCATGCCAGGTCTGAAGCAGATACTGATCTTCTTTTTTATGGATCCCCAGCCTTGGCAGATCGTGGGTATTATCCACAAATAATTTTGCCGAGGCCGCTGCCTCATAAAACTCAACTGAGCCTCGCAGAACCAGCTTCATTGATTCAGGAAAGGCTGACGGATCCGTCTCTTTTTTCACAACCCATGCCAGCTTGTAAGGCAGTTCCTGTCTCAGAATTTCATCACAAATCGCCCGTGGATTACAGGTGTAATCGCCCTGGTAGGTCAGAAATAAAATCATATCATTTTTGACCTTCACATTGCGGCTCAAAGCCCTTCTGGGAAAATACGCTGCGGCATTATCAAGATGCTTTAAGAGGGCGTTTACTTGTTTATTCAGCTTTTTTAAAATACGCGAAATTCCACTGTAAATTTTGTTATTAATGCTTCTAAAAAGCCTGCCCTCTATGGTTTTTTGATAGATCCGATTTGCCATCTGTTCTGCCTTCCTCTGCGGTTTTGTTTTCTCGTTTTACAATTCTCTTAAAAATTCTTCCAAATACTGCTTTGTCCGCTCCTTTAGCTCCGTTCTGACAGACGTATCATAGCCTGATTCAATGGCAGCCTCCATCTGATCCAGTATTTTCTCTGCATCTATTTCTGATTCTTCAAAGAAGTTTTCCTGCTTTCCAATAATATCTGCAAAAAAGCGAGTTTTTTCATTCCAGATAAATCCTACTACCGGCACATCCAGAGAGTAAGCTGTGATACATGCATGCAGCCGAGCGCCAAAAATGCATTTAAAATCCTTCACCATATTGAGAAGCTCCATGGAGGTTTCTGGCGCCGGAAGAAGCTTGTCCTCTGCATCAATGCCCAGTGATTTGAGAACCTTCTTTCCGAATTTCTGGTCGCCGCTCATTCCATTGGAAAAAAGCACCCAGTCCAGCCCACGCCTTTCTGCGGACGTTATGAGCTGTTTGTAAAATTCTTTCATCTGGCCGCCCGAATAGGTATTTCCATAATCCTTAAATATTTTTCCCCGGATCACATTGATTCCAATCGTATTTCTTGCAGAATTTTTTTCGATCTCATAGCACTCCGGTGTCCAAAGGGCCGGATCACCTACCCTTGCAGTCTTTATTTTCGTATTTTCGATATAATGTTGCTGCAGAATCTCAACATCATCTCTTGTTGTAATGACCTTCACGCAGTCGCTGTTGATGGCCTGCTTCAGCCTCTGGCAGCGAATATCCGCTTCGTCGTAGCCTTCTATTCCTACGCCGTTCATCATAACCGGAATGTTATTTGCGCGGGCAATTTTCACAATCTGTTCCACATAGTAATTGAGCCCCTGGGTGCGGAACTTGAGAAAACCGCCTCCGGCAAACAAAATCGCATCTGCATCCGCTAGCTCCCGCTTGTAATGGCTGTTTACCCTGAGCCACCACATGAAGTATTCATACCGGTAACGATATTTACCGGAATCCTTGTATGCAAATTTCTTTTGGGCACGCTTTTTCATTTTTTGAGATATCTGATATTTAATGGAATCCCATCCCTTATACTCCTCAGGATCCCGTGGAAGGACGTCTACCCGTTTAATTTCAATTTCGGGAACGATCTGCCTGGTCAGATATTCAGAAGCTTCACATAAAATTTTATCGCCCATATTGGGGATGCTGTAAAGCCCGACTATAGCAACTTTTTTCATTCCGTTCTCCTTTACCCGATTGCTATGGTAAACCTTGCAATTTGAACACACGTATATATTATGATAGCATTGAATAAAGCTTTCGTCAAACGAAAAATCACAGTAATTTATATGAATATAAAATGAAGAAATAGTGAATAAATAATGAAATTCCGGGTCAATTGACAGATTGTAAGATATCTCATATAATGCTTGTAACACATATCGCTTATCATTGAATACTCAAACTGCAGGGGAAAAGTTGTAAGGAAGCTGGAAGTGAATAAATAGAATCGTAATTTATAAACTATTATTAAGGAGGTGCTAGCAATGCAGGCACTGAAAAAAGCAAATTATACTGTTGAAGATATTTACGCCCTGCCAGATGGGCAGCGGGCAGAACTGATTGACGGGGAGCTGTATATGATGAGCCCGCCGGGGCGGATACATCAAGAACTCGTTTCCCAGCTAGTTAAACAGATTGGGAATTATATTGACGCCCATCATGGGGAATGTAAGGTATATCCTGCTCCCTTTGCCGTGTTCCTGAATGAGGACAGCCATACCTATGTAGAGCCGGATCTTTCTATCATCTGTGACAAAAATAAACTGGATGACCGGGGCTGTAATGGTGCTCCGGACTGGGTGATTGAAATCGTTTCTCCCAACTCCCAGCGGATGGATTATCTGACAAAGCTTATGAAATATCAAAATGCAGGGGTGCGAGAGTATTGGATTGTAAACCCACAAACCCGAATCGTCCAAACTTATTTCTTTGCGGGAGAAGAGGATTCCAAACAGTTTCCTTTTGATGAAGATATTCCTATTAGCATTTATGAAGGCTGGAGCATCAACATAGCAGAGTTGCTGAAATAGAAAAATTACAAAAGCCCCGCCAAAGCAGGGCCAATGTAACAGGCTGTGATAATACAACCCTTAGAATAAGCACCTAAATTGTATCATCACAGCCCGAGAAAATCAAGTTCCCGGGCATTTTTATGCCCAAAATTTCAAGGAGGATGATACATATGCCAAGAACTACATTCACTTATGAGGGAAAACGCTATGATGTAACTGCTAAAACAGAAACAGCGCTGTCTGCAAAAGTTGCCCTTTTAAAAAAGGAACTGAAAGAAGGGACACGTCTGAAAAATAATATGCCTTTCAATACCTGTGCTACGGCATGGATGGAGCGAAAGAAATCCTATTTAAAAACAGAAAAATCCGCCCGTGACTACCAGCATTTTGTGAATCACCTTAATGATTATTTTGGGGCGATACGAATCAAGGATATCTCTACAATGGATTGTGAAGACTGCTTAAGGCATTTTGCCAATAAGGATATGAGCAAAGCCTTTATAGATAAAATGGCAACGATTATGAATCAAATTTTCAAGTATGCGCTGGTAAATAAAACACTGCTCTACAATCCGATGATTGACGTCCAGAAACCGATTGCAGAGCAAGGCACGCACCGCCAAATCTCCGATATGGAACGTGATGTTATTTTAGGGGAACAAAAACGGGAAACCCAGCAGCCTCACGTAGCCTAAAAATCCCCCGAATCAATTGCAATCACTTGATTTCGAGGGATTTTTATCTGGAGCTACTGGTCGGATTTGAACCGACGACCTGCTCATTACGAGTGAGCTGCTCTACCCCTGAGCCACAGTAGCAAGTACTTTTTTATTATACAGTCTTGCGTCGTAGAATTCAACACTTTTTTTATTTTTTTGTGAAAATTTAACTCAATTTTCTTGCACAAGCGCGGGTTCTGAGATATGATTTCAGTAAGAAACTAATGGGAGGCTGAAAATATGAGTAAATTATTAGTTGTAGTCGATATGCAGAACGATTTTATTGATGGTGCTCTGGGAACACCGGAAGCACAAAGTATCGTACCCCGGGTAGATGCAAAGATCCGTGAATATGACAGCAACGGCGACTGGGTCATTTTTACTGCCGATACCCATGAAGAAAATTATCTGCAGACCCAAGAGGGCGTTGTTCTTCCCATTCCTCACTGTATCCGGGATACCCACGGATGGCAGATCAGCAGCGCCCTTTTCCGCCCAGAGGATGCGCCTGTTGTGGAAAAGGATACCTTTGGTGCAAGGGAGTTAGGAATCCTATTAAAGGAGCTACAGGAAGCAAATACTGCTCCGGATGAAATTGAGCTGGTAGGGCTCTGCACGGATATCTGCGTTATTTCCAATGCCCTTCTCGTAAAAGCGTTTCTTCCGGAAGTTCCGGTTTCGGTGGACAGCTCCTGCTGCGCTGGTGTAACGCCGGAAAGCCACGAGACGGCCCTGAAAGCTATGGAAATGTGCCAGGTACGCGTGCTGCATCCAAAGAAATAAAAACAACAAAACATGCCAGCATAAAAGCACAACAGGATATAAAAAACAGCCCCTTTCACCTTTCCCAGGATTCTGAGGCTGTTTTTTATTTGTATATGCAGGATGGCTATCCCATTTTCCGGCGCATATCCTGAAGCACTTTTTTTTCTATTCGGGATACCTGCACCTGAGAAATACCCATTCTTCCTGCGATTTGCTGCTGGGTCATATCTTTAAAATAGCGGAGCACAATGATCTGCCTTTCCCGCTCCGACAAGGTGCTGATGATAGTTTTCAGATCGATCATGCTGATATTTTTGTCTTCTTCTGAAACATGACTCACCTTTTTTTCCCGGTAGCCTTCGGATATTTCGCTGTTATCCAGACTTTCCACATTGGAAAGAGCCTCTGCCGCATCCAGGATTTCCAGAATTTTTTCTACCGGCAGCTGCATTTGCTCAGAAAGATAGCTGAGCTTTGGCCAGGCGCCATTTTGGTTGTAATACTCCTCTTTAATCCGCTTCAAATTCCTTATGTCCATTTTCAACTGACGGCTCACCTTAATTTTGCCATCATCGCGGATATATCGCTTGATTTCCCCCAATATCATGGGAACGGCATAGGTGGAAAACATCACGTCGAATTTTGTGTCAAATCGATCTATGGCTTTCAAAAGTCCCATAAATCCGATCTGCAAAAGATCGTCCAGTTCATAGCCGGATCCGGTAAATTTCAATGCCAGATTCTTTACAAGACCAGTGTTTTGATTTACAATCTGCTCCCGGGCGTCATTATCGCCCTGCTGTGCTTTTTCAATTAATGCGTATGTATCTTCCTTTTTTACCGGTACATATTTAGAGGCCATAGCTGATATCAAGCTGCTTGGTCATCGTTACCGCCGTTCCCTCTCCGGTGCGAGACACAACCTCCACTTTATCCATAAAGCTTTCCATTACCGTAAAACCCATCCCCGAGCGTTCCTCCGTCTTTCCCGTGGTAAACATAGGCTCCCGCGCCTTTTCCACATCCTCAATGCCAACCCCCTCATCTCTGACTGTAATAACCACCTTTCCACCAGCTCTGATGCGGCATTCCAGGGTCACCATCTCATTGGGGTTTTCCCCGTAGCCGTGGATAATACTGTTGCTTACTGCCTCTGACACGCCCGTCTTAATCTCCGTCAATTCTTCAATGGTCGGATCCAGACAGGCCACAAAGGCTGCTGCTGCTGATCTTGCAAATGCCTCGTTTTCCGCCCTTGCAGAAAATTGCAGCTTCATTTTATTCTCCACTGGCGCTCACCTCCATCTCCATTTGCTTCTGCCCGTTCAAAAGACAGATGGCATCCTCTACATTTTTTTGTTTATCCACTATGGAAAAAATCCCTGCCATATACAGGATTTTTTCTACAAACTCCGAGCAGCTTGCCAGAAATACTCTACCTCCCTTTTTGGTCACCTTATTATATCTCCCCAGTACGACACCAATACCGGAGCTGTCCATAAACGTTACCTTCTCAAAATCGAAAATCAAATGGCGACATTGGAACGCATCCATGGTTTCATCAATTTCGGTTCTCACAGTCCCAGCGCTGTGATGATCCAGCTCTCCGACAGCAGAAGCGATAAGAATGTCGTCCGTCATTTGAAAGTTTAAATGCATAAAAAGTCCTCCTTTCTCCAATCGCAGTGTACCCTTTCATTATAGTATGTGGTGGTACTGCCTGTCCTTAAGAGAAAAGGAGGAAATTCTTCTATTTTTGGCATTTACTCCGGCTTTATGTCGATGGTCTCCCTTGAGGCAACAGCTGTCTCGATCAGCCCTTCACAATCCAGCCTGCCTTCTGACTGCAGAATTTTCTCCAGCTTTGGTTTTGTCGCCGGATGCTTTGGCAGAAAGACCGTGCAGCAGTCTTCATATGGCTGTATGGAAGTTTCGTAAGTCCCGATTTCCCGCGCCTTATCCATAATATCCACCTTATCCATAGCGATAAGGGGCCGCATGACCGGCAGCTGAACCGAGGCATCCGTCACCACCAGAGCCTCAGCTGTCTGACTTGCAACCTGCCCCAGATTTTCTCCTGTGATCAGCATTCCGCAGCCGGTTTCCCGTGCAAGCCTTTCTGCAATGCGCATCATAAAACGCCGAACAAGGATCGTTGTCTCTTCCTCCGGACAATTCTGGACAATCTGCTCCTGAATGGGCAGCAAATTGATGACGTGCATTTTAAAGCGCCCGCAGTAGGTTGCTACAATTTTTGCCAGCTCCTCTACCTTTTCCTGGGCTCTCTGGCTGGTATAGGGGTAGGAATGAAAATGGACGGCCTCAATGAGCATTCCCCGCTTTGCCATCATCCAGGTTGCCACCGGACTGTCGATTCCGCCGGACAAGAGGGTCATTCCCTTGCCGTTTGTCCCCAGGGGTAGCCCGCCAAAGCCCGGAATTTTATCCTGATAAATGTAGGATTTATCCTGCCTTACATCTACAAAAAGGAAGCAGTCCGGACTGTTGACATCCACTTTCAGAACTTTACAGCCGATTAACACCTTGGCGCCGATGATTCGTCCGATTTCCGGAGATTTCACTGGAAAATTTTTATCCGCCCGCTTTGCCTTTACCTTAAAGGTCTGTATGCCCCGTTCCTCTATCACATCCTTCATGTAGGCCACTGCAGCTTCTCCAATGGCATCTAGATTCGATTCCGCCTCCATAGCCGGACTGATAGAAGCCACGCCAAATACCTTGGAAATTTCCTTGATTATGTCTTCCTTTTTATATGCCTTATTGGCCCGCACAAAAATCAGGCCCTCGTGGCGCTTTACTTCAAACTCTTCAAATTTGCGCTTGAGAAGCTTTCGAATACGCTCTGCCAGCATGCGTTCAAAGTATGGCTTGTTCATTCCCTTGAGCGCGACTTCTCCGCACCGCACGATAAAAATATGTTGTTCGTTCAATGTGTATCTCCTTTTTCTATGTGAAACTTTTTCCAAAGCTGGCTGACGTTTACCAACACTTCCCATCAGGCAGCATACTAACGAAAGCTTCCCAGCCTACGGAAACGAGCGACAGCCCCTTTTACCTTTTCCAGTACAAAATCCAATTCTGAAACCGTATTATACCTGCCGAAGCTAAAGCGGATGGCTCCCTCAATTTCCCGCTCCGTCAGTCCCATGGCCTTTAACACGTGGCTCTGCCCCTTCTTGTTTGAGGCGCATGCCGAGCCTGTGGAAACGTAGATACCGTCCTGCTCTAAAGTGTGAAGCAGCACTTCTCCCTTGGTTCCCAGAAAGGACACGTTGAGCACGGCTGGACAGCCATCCTGCGGGCTGTTTACCTTAATATCGGCTATCTCCTCTTTGAGGCCAGCAAGAAGGTAATCTCTGAGGGCTGTTAAATCCGCTGGCTGTTCCGTCAGTTCTGCTGCTGTGCCAAAGCCGGCAATAGCCGGAACATTTTCCGTTCCCGACCGCATACCGAATTCCTGGCCGCCTCCTACCAGAAAAGGCTGAATATGAATGCCTTTCTTAAGCCAGAGAGCTCCGATGCCTTTTGGGCCATGGATCTTATGACTGCTGGCAGAAATCAGATCTGCGTTCTTTGGCAGGGCTATTTTGCCAAAGGCCTGCACGCTGTCCGTATGAAGCACAGCGTTTTTTTTGCAGGTGTTAATTTCCTCAATGGGCATAATCGCTCCCGTCTCGTTGTTGACCTGCATGACGGTAATGAGGATGGTATCATCGTTTACTGCACTGGCAAGCTGATTCATATCAAGGCTGCAGTTCTCATCCACCTTGATCCGAATTACCTCAAAGCCCTCTTCCTCAAGCCGCCTGCAGGCTTCCAGCACTGCCGGATGCTCCACTTCTGAGGTTATGATGCGCTTTCCCCGTCGTTTCCTGGCCATAGCTGTTCCGAAAATCGCCATGCTGTCCGCCTCTGTTCCGCCTGATGTAAAAAAAAGGCTTCCCTCCTGCTGTCCCATGGCTTTTAGAACCTTTTTTCTCGCCTCCTTTACGGCCTTTTCCGCCGCAATACCCAAGCTGTAGAGGGAAGATGGGTTTCCGAAATCCCGCTCCATATAGGTCAGCATGGTTTTTGTCACCTGTTCATGCTGTTTCGTTGTCGCACTGTTATCTAAATAAATCATGGATTCTCCTTCATCTATCCGTACGAACTGATTCATGTTCCATCCGTACATCAGCTTATTTATTTTATCCCATCCTTTTTACCGCGTCAAGGATCGAGAACACGGTTTTCGCGCCTCTCCCTTTATTTTGACACAAATCCGCCGGCTTCACGTACTTCTGATATGACAAATTTACTTGCATGTCAGGCAAATGTCCTATAAAATAGATTTGACACTTATTTTACATAGATCGAGGTACAGCATTATGAAACAAGATCAAATGAATGCAGACAGCTATCAGAACAGCCTGCTCACAGCATGGCAGCATTTTATCAATAATGAGGAATATGACGCTTCGTTTATCCCTGCGGAAGTTCTGGATTCCTGGAAACGCTCCCGTGACGCGGGTGTGGATCCTTACGGCATTATCCATGACATTTTGTCCCCGGATGAACTGAATATCAAAATTAATAATAACATGCAGTTTATCGAAATTGTCCATCCCTATATGGATCGGCTTTACTCCGTTATCAAGGACACTGGCTCCTATATCCTGCTGGCGGACAATGACGGTATTATTTTAGATTATGTAAGCGATCAGGACATCGTGGCTGTGGGGCAGGAGAAAACCCGTCTAGTCCCCGGAGCCTGCCGCCTTGAAACCATTGCCGGAACCAATGCCATCGGAACAGCTCTTTATTTAAAAAAGCCGGTGCAGCTGTGGGGTCATGAGCATTACTGCGAGGCACATCAGCGTTATACCTGCTCCTGTTCTCCTATTTTCGATAATGACAACAATATTATCGGCGCCATTAATATTACCGTTCTCAAGGAACACGCCCATCCCCACACCCTGGGTATGGCTATGTCGGCGGCAGACAGCATTTCCAAGGAAATCAAGCTGACAAAAGCGATTGAAAATGTCGAACGGATCAGCGCCCAGAGAAATACCATCATTGAAAATATGACCAGCGGAATTTTTCTTCTCACACAAACCTATCGGGTGTCCCAGGTCAACCAGTATGCGCTGCAAATGCTTCATCTTTCCTATGAGCAGACCATTGGCAAGAACATTTTTGACATTATCAACCTGGATCATACGCTCCCCAGCCGTGATCAGCATACCTTTCTCAAGAGGGAATGCTATAACGAAGAAACTTCTGTCACTTTGACAGATTCCACGGATCCCCCCATGCGTTTTCGGGTTTCCATCCATTTCATAAAGGATAATCAGCAAAATATAACCGGAACCCTGGTGCGCTTTAATGAGCCGGAATTGATCAACTCCCTTGTAAAAAACGTCAGCGGGTTCAGCGCCCATTACACGTTTCATAATATTATCGGCGAGTCAGAGCCTGTCCAAAAAATGCTGGCCGCCTGCAAAAAAGCAGCTCAGCGGGATTCTAATGTCCTGATTCTGGGGCAGAGCGGTACTGGTAAAGAACTCATCGCCCAGTCTATACATAACGCAAGCCCTGCTGCAAAAGGACCTTTTGTCGCCATCAACTGCGCTTCCATACCGAACAGCTTGGTAGAAAGCGAATTGTTCGGATATGAGAAGGGAGCCTTTACGGGCGCTGACAAAAATGGCCGTCCGGGGAAATTTGAAATGGCAAACGGCGGTACGATTTTTTTGGATGAAATCGGCGACATGCCTCTGAACATCCAGGCATCTTTACTCCGGGTCATCCAGACCAAGGAGGTGGTCCGCATTGGAGGCCGCTACCCAAAGCCAATCAACATCCGCATCATCGCCGCTACGAATCAGAATCTGCAGCAGTCCATTGAGGACAAGACCTTCCGCGGCGACCTTTATTACCGGCTAAATGTCTTTACCATCAATATGCCGTCTCTGGCGGAACGAGGGCCTTCCGATATACGGCTGCTGAGCCAGCATTTTGTCAATGCTTATAATCAGGACAGCGGAGAAATCATCACCATTGCACCTGAGGTCTTTCCCATTTTGGAATCCTACGCCTGGCCCGGAAATATCAGGCAGCTGGAAAATGTCATAGAGCGTGCTATCAATCTGACGGAGGAGGATGGAATCATTACACCGTGCCTTCTTCCCGAAGATATCTGCAGCTTCCAACCCGGCGCCGCACTCCGTCAGCCAGCCGACCAGCATAAGGTGATTGATCCCGCTGGTCCTCAGGCAGGCCATGCACACAAAAAATCCCTCAATATCAAGGAAAATGAAAAGGCCCTGATCATTTCCGCGCTGAGGGAAAATGCCGGCAATGTTACGAAAACCGCGAAAACACTGGAAATGAATATCCGGACTTTATATCGAAAGCTGGATAAATACCAAATCATCCTTTCAGACTTTCGCGGCTGATCGGAAAAGCTGCTGCCGATTGTGAACGATCGGCAGCAGCTTTTTAATTTGTCTCTCATTTTTAAAGGCTCTGCAGCAAACTAAGCTCTTGCAAGGCCGCCATCTACATACATGGTCTGCGCAGTCATAAATCCTGCTTCTTCCGATACCAGGAACTTGATGGCTCCTACGAAATCTGCTGGATACGGGTACTTTTTAATTGCCTGTAGGTTGTACATCAGATCCCACTTCGTTGCTCCTTCTTCTCCCGGCTCTCCTCCGATTTCCTTAATCGTGGACTCGCATACGAATAGGCCCGGCGCTACTGCGTTTACTGTGATTCCATACTGGCCGTATTCGCTTGCCAGCGCTCTTGTCAGTCCTACGATAGCTCCCTTTGTGGAGATATATCCTGACAGCTTTGGATCCGCTCCGTTTAAGAAGGAGTTGGAGGAAACGCTTACTACTCTTCCCCATCCCTGCTCTTTCATGTGCGGCAGGAAGTTCTTGCAGCAGTTGAACGGTCCGTCTACGTTTGTGGCAAAATACTTTTTCCAGGCTTCATAGCTGACATCCTCAAACATCATAAAGGGATAGATTCCCGCGTTGTTGATAAGGATATCCACTTCGCCCAGCTTTGCTCTTACGTCAGCTGCCATGGCTTCTACCTGTTTCGGATCGCTGATGTCACACTGGAAGGACATGGCCTTGACTCCCGGTGCCTCCTGTTTGATTTTCTCTTCCGTTTCCGTGCAGGCGTTTCTTGCTATCAGAGCTACATCGTGTCCCAGCTTTGCCAGTTCTACGGCTGTCTCCTGTCCCAATCCTTTTCTTGCTCCTGTTACCAGCGCGATTCTCTTTGTCATTTCTTTTTACCTCCTGTTTTTCCTGTTAGTTTGTATTTTTTAATTTAATATGTTTGGTTTACTACTTGGTCCCATTTCTTTTCTTTTGCTTTTGCACGCCCACAAGGCCGAATATCATGAAGAATCCCATTACACCTGTAAGCATCAGCATCAATAATGTTTCGGTCACTTAAGTATCCCTCCTTTATGCCTGGTCTTTTGTTTTACGGTGAACAAGCCAGTCAACACCCAGTACAATCATTGCGTAAATCAGCTGAATTCCAATCGCTTTTACGACGATATCAATAAACATATTTTCCTCCTTATCCTAATGCGCGGGCACATTCCCATTTTGCCGGGGCGCTTGTCCGCACACCCTTTTCCTTATGCGTTACCTGCTGCTTTTTCCTCAAGATGAATGCGGTAAGCCTCTGATTCAAACCATTCATCGCTTCTGAAATATCCAGGTTTTCCTTTTACAATCAGGTTTCCGACTACACAAATTACAAAGGAGAGTACGGCGATGACATATGCGATATGCACATTGCCCATGCCGATAGCTTCGGGAACAGCAGGGAAGAAGGTCCAGATATTCGCTACCACCCAGCTTCCAATAAAGGCGGTAACACCGACTGCCAGGCTCCGCTTCCACCAGAAGCCGAACATGTACAAGAACCATACCGGTATCATGAAGGAGTAGATCCAGGTAAACATCAGCACGATGGTCGGCAGCGTCTGCGCCATAATGCCGCAGATGATCGATCCTACTAAGATAAAGATTCGAATACAATTGTTTTCCTGTTTCTCCGTCAGATCCTCCTTGTACAGCTTTACAAAGTCCATGGTAATCTGGGTTGCTGGCCCTAAAATAAATCCGCCGTAAGAGGACAGCAGCGCTGCGATAAAGGCTGCGAACAAAATCGCGATGAACCAGGTCGGGATAAGTATAATCAGCATCTGTGTGCAAACCAGCTTGTTGCTGAATTCCGCGAATTCAGGCATACTTCTTGCCGTCAGGGTGAGGCAAATGGAAATCGCTCCAATGATAACGTTCATCGGCCCTACGAACCAGGCGATACGTTTCAGGGATTTCTCACTTTTCGCGGATGCCGCGGTCTGGATGGTCTGCTGGCCTGTGCTGTGAGCAAAGAAGGGCGCGATCAGCACCGGAATTCCCATTGCCAGGAACTGCTCTTTTCCTCCTGTGAATTTGAGGAAGTTTTCACTGTAATCCGGATTGTTCTGGTAGCTTGCCACAACAGAATCAAAATTCATTCCCGGCAGCTCCTTGAGGATAAAGAAGAGCGCGCCGAACATACCTACGTACAGGATAATGACATTGATCTGATTCAGCATTGCTACCTGCTTTGTTCCGCCGAACACTACATAGCAAAAGCCAAGGAGGCTAGCGATGAGAACGGCGATGGTCAGAGGCCATCCGGTCATAGAATTGATGATAATGCCTAGGGCCTGTGTTTCAAAGGATACAACAGCCCAGCAAACAGCAATGTTTACAGCTGCCACCAAGACGGCCAGCTCCTGTCCGTACAGCTTTGTAATGATTTCTCCTGTCGTGGATACGCGCATACGCCTTGCCCACAGATAAATAGTGCAGGCGCCCAGCGCCATGGCAAAGCCGTTTGCCATTACGTGCCAGATCTGTTCAGCGCCAAGAGTCAGCGCTCCTTCCCAAGTTCCCGTCAAATGGCCGGAGCCCAGCAGGGTCAGGCACATGGTGGATCCGATTGCCCAGGTTCCCAGGCTTCTTCCTCCTAAAGCGATGTTTTCGCTGCCGCCTTCGGCTTTTTTCTTTTTGTTCAGCAGCCAGCCGACCACACCTATGGTTATGATCTCATATAGCGCTACTACAATAATTACTCCAATTTTCATGGTTTACATTCTCCAATCTTATATCTAATGCTTTGCATATAGTTGATAACGCTTCGCTGCCATTCGGCAGGCTTTTTGTTGGGGGATAGTCAGCGTATCATCAATATTGGGCAATGCCATTATTTTGCGGCCCCTGAGGGAGGCCAGCTCCTGTACGCGGCTTTTTCTCAGCCATCCGCTTTTTATGCTGAAGGCTTCCTTTATGACGCCGCGGGAGCTTATGCCCAGCATGACGTCTGTAGATACCAGAAACAAAATTCCTTTGCTCGTCCCGCTGAAAATTGTCACATCAGCGGGCATCTTTTTGCGTATGTTTTCCAGCAGCTTTGAATGCATCATGATTACAATGCCGTTTATGATAAACAATACGCCAAACAGCAGCATTCCATTCCAAACCATAACAGCCGCCTCAGGTTCCTATTAAAAATTTCCTCTTTTTACTATATGAGCTATCTTATATCATCAAAAGGATATAAGATTACTTCAAAGGCTTCGCCCCTGCGCATGGCTTCCAGACCGATCTCAAAGTCCTTCAGCGGCAGCTTGTGCGTAACTAGGTGATCGAAGTTTACATTTCCGCTTGCCAGCATGTTTCCAACTGTAGACAGTGTATCGTGGCCGATCCAGTTTCCTAAAATCGTAAGATCTTTTTTCACAATATCAGCTTCGCATATCGTCTGCGACACGCTTTCATTCAATCCGAACAGCAGCACCTGCCCTGCCGGTTTTACGCAGGCAATGGCATCTCCCAGAAGAACGCCTACCGCGTCAACTACAATATCCGCTCCGTATCCATTTGTCAGTTCCATAACCACGGCTCTCAAATCCTCGGTCTTCGGATTGATGACTCTGTCCGCGCCGCTTTTCTTCGCATATTCTTTCCTGAATTCCGATATTTCAGAAACCAGAACCGTTCCGGCGCCTTCTGCCTTTAAGAGAGTCGTATAATACATGCCAATGGGGCCGCCGCCCAGAACCAGCACCGTGTCGCCGGGCATAACCTTCAGCTTTTTCACTCCACCCATAATGCAGTTCAGCGGTTCGGCGAAGATGGCTCTTTCCAGAGGCAGATCCTTTGGAATGGAGACTGCTGAATGCTCCGGAATTACCACATACTGGCTGAAGATTCCATCGATCTGAACGCCCATAGCCACCATATTGCAGCATACATTGCTGTGCCCTTCTTTACATGCGGGGCATACGCCGCATGGCAGATTGTTATCACAGATCAAACGATCTCCCGGCTTGAAGGTTCTGACATCGCTGCCTACCTCCACAACCTCGCCGACAAATTCATGACCCAGTACAATATCCTTTGTCGCAGTATATCCCGGCGGATCCGACAAAATATGTACGTCTGTACCGCAGATACTTGCTGCCAGAACTTTAACCAACATCTGGTCAGCTTTCTTTATTTCAGGTATTGGTCTGGTTGTAACTTCGTATTTTCCAACATCCTTAAACACAACCGCCTGCATCGCACTCATCATGTTCAACCTCCTAATCAGTTTCTGTTTTTCCTTCTCCTTTTGGCCCATTCCCCTGAAATGTCTTAAATATTCAGCGCTTTCATATATCCGTCTTCAATAGCATCCAGCGCATTGCCCGGCTTTGACGCATCACCTACATATACGACTTCTTTTGCAGCAGACTCCAGCGCATCTTTCAGCTCTGTATTAGCCCGCATGCCGACTGCCGTAACGACTGCGTCAAATGGTCCAAGGATTTTCTCTTCTTTTCCCTGTTTTACTGTAATAGTCTTATCCTCGTTGATGGACTGTACGGCTGTCCCTGTATAGATGTCCACATTGTATTCGTCAAAGGACTTCATCAGAAAGCGCCTCATGTTTCCCGGTTCCTCGCCCACAATTTCAGGAAGCATCTCAATAATGGCCACCTGACTGTCGTGGGTTGCCAGGAAATTAGCTGTTTCGCCCCCTACCAGACCGCCGCCGATGACTGCGATATTGCCGTTCACCTGGAGCTTTCCTCTCAGCAGATCTACAGCGCTGACAACGAAGCTCTGATCCTTTCCCGGGAAAGGTGGTACGAATGGATGACTTCCCGTGGCTACTACCACTGTGTCAGGCTTATCACGTGACACAATATCCTTTGTCAGCTCCGTATGATACTTGATCACAACTCCCAGCTTTTCAAGCTGCGTTCGCTGCCATGCGATAAAGGACGCGATTTCTCCCTTCCACGGAGGTACTGCCGCTACAGCATACATTCCCCCTAAGCGATCTTCTTTTTCAAAGAGTGTCACCTGGTGTCCCCTCTGTGCCAGGACAATAGCCGCTTCTGCGCCTGCCGGGCCGCCGCCGGCCACATAGATGTTCTTCTTTACAGCTGCCGGGATGATCTTTATTTCGTCCTCTCTTACGGTCCTCGGATTGAGTGTACACTGTCCGTGGAACCCTATGTCGATTTTGGAAGTGCATCCTTGCAGGCATGCCATACACTGGATGATGTCCTCAAAGCGGCCATCCATCGCCTTTTCCGGCATGTGTGGATCTGCAAGGGATGCGCGACCCATGTAACATGCATCCGCTTTTCCACTGCGGATAATGCCTTCTGCCACTAACGGATCGTTGATACGTCCTACCGTTGTCACAGGAATGTGCACCACTTTTTTGATTTCTTCCGCATAATTTGCTAGCCAGCCATGTCCCATAACCGATGGCGGAACCTGCATATACCAGGATTCATAAACAGCAACTGACACATTGAGAGAATCAATGCCCGCAGCTTCTAGCATAATAGCCATTGCCTTTGTGTCCTCAATATTTGTGCCGCCTTTTACGCGCTCTTCACCAGAAATCTTGTAGTCGATCGCAAAGTCTGCGCCGCATTTTTTACGGATGTTTTTTACGATTTCCACTGGAAAGCGCATGCGATTTACAAGATTGCCACCGTATTTATCCGTACGCTTGTTGGAATAGGATGAAGCAAATTCGCAGACCAGATATCCGTGGGCACCATGAATCTGAACTCCGTCAAATCCGGCTTTCTTTGCTCTCAGAGCCGCATCACCGAACTTTTCAATCATTTCGTCAACTTCCTGAGTCGTCATTTCGTGAGGCAGAGCCTTTTTTTCCGGGCAGGGAATAGGAGACGGCGCCCATACCGGCTCTCCGATAATCCATTCTTCCGTCTGGCGCCCTCCATGGTAAATCTGAGCATAAATTTTCGCTCCTGCCATGTGAACCCTACGGGTCAGCTCTTTATGGGATGGGATCTGATAGTCCGCCCATAGTCCTGGAATGTACTGATACGTTCTGCCAGTCGGATCTACCGCATAGTCTTCTGTCACAATGAGACCCCAGCCGCCCTTTGCTTTTTCTTCATGATAGGCTATAAACTTTTCTGTCGCAGTTCCATCCTCATTGCAGCAGTTCATAACCATTGCAGATACAATAAATTTGTTTTTTACCTCTATCGGTCCCAGAGTAATCGGAGAGGACATTTGTTCTAAAACTGCCATTTCATTTCTCCTTTATACTAAACTTTTACATTCGCTCATAGCCGGCGGCTTCTTCCACCAGCTGTGTCAAAATGGCAAAGTCCTTTTCTGCTCTGCCAGTTGCCGAAGCAGAAGCAAGCTGCTGCCTTGTCACAGATGTAGAAAGCATGGGTACTCCATATTGCTTTGCCGCAGCCAGCGCCAGATCCAGATCCTTCATCATCAGCTTTACGCTGAAGGCCGGCTTGTAAACGCCTTCCGCAATAGTGGCTGCCTTGTATTTGCAAATGCTTGAGCCTACCGCTGAATCTGCGATAACATCTGTCACCTGCTTTACATTAAGCCCCGCTTTTTCGCAGAGTACAACGGCTTCTGCCTCCATCTGCATGGTCGTAGCAATCATCGTATTGATGGCCAGCTTCAGCACTCTCGCTTCCTCTGCAGCTCCCAGATAAAACTGCTTATTTCCCATTTTTTCAAAGATGGGCAACAGCTTTTCATAAACTTCCCGTTCTCCGGAAGCCAGAATTCCCAATGTACCTGCCTGTGCCAGCGCTGTACTGCCGGTCACCGGAGCCCGAAACATTTTACAGCCGCATTCCTCTACTGCACTGTTTATCTTCATGGATTCCTCTACTGAAACTGTGCTCATATCTACAACAATTTTGCCCGCTTTCAGACCTGCAACATACCCGTCATCTACCAATGCCACTGCGTTTAAAATCGTGCCGTCCGCCACCATGGTAAAGAGAATGTCCGTCTTTTCCGCCACTTTCCTGGGGGAATCTGCCCAAGATGCTCCTTCTTTGATTACATTGTCTGCCTTGGACTTTGTCCTGTTCCAGACTGTAACATCATAGCCCGCCTTCACTAGGTTGAGACACATGGGATTTCCCATGTTGCCTAACCCGATCCAACCAATTCTAGCCATATCCCGCACCTCCTATCCTACAGGAACTGTGCTCCCGGAAGTCCGCAGGAAGTCATTTCCGCTACCGGGAACTTGGTGATAATTTCCGGTCCGTCTTTTCTTACTACGATTTCTTCCTCAATTCTCGCAGAACCGGATCCATCCTCTGACGGACACCATGTCTCGATGGCAAAGGTCATTCCTTCCTTTAGCTCGAATGGATGTTCTAATGAGAAGAGTCTTGAAATAACCGGCTTTTCCCACAGCCCAAGGCCAATTCCATGGGCAAACTGCAGCATGAAGGCCTCTTCCTCGTTGTTAAAGCCCATTTCCTCCGCAGTTGGGAACATCTTCGCTACATCGGCGGAAGTGTTTCCTTCCTTGATCTGTCCGATTGCGTCGTAGATCCACTTGTGTGCCTTTTCATATGCCTTTCTCTGATCCGCGTTCGGCGCGCCGCAGCAGAAGGTTCTGTAGTAACAGGTCATGTATCCGTTGACACAGTTTCCGATATCCATGTAGATGATCTCTCCCGGTCTTACCATCCGGTTGGAGAAGGTATGGGAGTGCGGGTTTCCACGTTCTCCGGAAATGCTGTTTACGAACATAACACGCTCTGCTCCCCAGTTGAACAGCTTCTGGTTGGCTAAGGCTACCAGCTCGTTTTCCAGTACTCCCGGACGGATGGCTTTTGCTACATCGTAGTAAACCGCGTCTACCATAGCCGCGCTCTGCTTCAGCAGCTGGATTTCATCCTCCGTCTTGATGATGCGCGCATCCACCATAGCTTCCTGGCCGTCTACAATCTCAATTCCTTCTCCTTCCAGTCCGCGAATCAGCGGGATGTCCACGATGTCCATGCCGACTTTTCCCTTGTCAGCTCCGTATTCCTTCAGATAGCCGACCACTTCCTTTACGACCTTTTCCACCATTCCGGCTTCCTTTGGAATCGCCCCTCTCATGGAGCCTACCGCTGGCATGATGTGATCTTTATCCAGCCAGTCGACCCGAAGCCGCTTAGATGGTGCGGCTCCGTCAAAGAGGAACGGCTGCTCTACGCCATCAATTAAGATGCAGTAACGGTTCATCTTATCCCGGTTCCATTCACCGATGTGGGTGCCTGTGATATACCGAATGTTATCAAAATCATAACAGATCAGTGCGGACAGTCCCTTTTCCTTCATACTCTTCTTTGCTCGTTCCAGTCTCTCTCTTTTCATTCTGGAATAGTCAATATTTGACTCCCAGTCGATCCCCTGGAATCCTCCTCTTGGCATCTTTCTTCACTCCTTTTCTGTTGTTCTTTTTTTGTTCAATCTCTTGTTTCAGTTGCTTTGTTCGTGCTACGTCTATGTTTAAACGCAATCCCCGTGCCATTCTGTTTTATTTTTTTGCTCTCTATCTTTCTCGGACTTTCTGAAAACCTTTAAATTTCAGTCAGAAGTGACATTTCTGTTTTTATTTTTTTGTATTTATTAACCCTCCTTTTGGCCGCCAAAAGTGTGCCACTTCACGTCACAAAATAGGCGAAAACGACATTTCAAGCCACTTTGCGCCAACCTAATTTGGCATAAAGTGGCACAAAATGAGAAAATCCATCTTAAAAAGTAACACTTTAAACCGGTTGTGTCACTTTTTGATTGTCACACGGTAGACTGCGTGATATAATCCGATTGTACGGAGGAGGTATACAGGATGAATTTTACGAAAAGCTACAATGATATACTGAAAAATAAATGGCAGTGCTATATTGCTGACAATCAGCCTATGCCAGAAGCTGAGCCTGAAATTCGCGATTTCATTTATGAGTCCTGGAAGCGTTCAAAAGCACATCAGGTTTCACCCTTTGATGTGAAGGCAAAAAAACTTTCCCCAAGCGAACTCCGCCAAGTGCTGAACCGCAGCCAGCCATTAATTCGGGCCGCTCACTCTTACATCCAACATCTCTATTCCTTTGTAAAAGGTACCAACTTTGTACTGGCATTGACCGATGCAGACGGATATGTTCTGGATCTTTTAGGTGATGACGACATGATCCAAGCTCGTACAAAAAAGAGCGGGCTTACCATCGGCTGCTGCCGAAGCGAGGAATACGCCGGCACAAATGGAATTGGAACATGTCTTATGGTAGGAAAGCCCATTCAGGTCTGGGCTTGCGAGCATTACATCAAGCCCCATCATGGATATGTATGTTCCGCAGCGCCTATCAGAAGTATACATGGCGAAATTATCGGATGCCTTGATGTGGTAGGTCCGATTGGCTTGCCCCACAACCATACCCTGGCTATGGTCAGCGCTTCGGCTGATGGCATTGAAAAGGAATTAAAAATGGCGGATGCTTACGAGCGCATCTCCCTTGTCAACAGCCAGATGGCTTCCGCGATTCAGGCCATTGACTCCGGGATGATCATGTTTAACAATATGGGCATGATCGTTCAGTACAACAAACGGGCCTGCCAAGTTCTGAACCTTACACCTGAAATGCTGGACAACGCCAATATCGCGAATATCATTGACCTGCAGAATTCCACCTTTAATCCTTTCGAAATAACCCGTAATGTGCAAAACCGAGAAGTTTCTCTGCTTACCTGCAAACAGGAACGCATCTCCCTGTCACTGTCCATGTCCATTATAAAAAATGATACAGGCCAGCAGATGGGTACGGTTCTGGTCATAAACGAGCTGAAAAAAATACACACGTTAGTTAACCAGCTCAACGGCTTTACTGCCACATATACCTTTGACTCTATTTTAGGTGAATCTCCATCCATTTGTTCTGTCAAGGAGATGGCAAAGGCAGCTGCTCAGAGCCGCTCTAATGTACTGATTCTGGGCGAAAGCGGGACGGGAAAGGAGCTCATTGCCCAGGCGATCCACAATGCCAGCGACCGCTCTCTGGGGCCTTTCATCGCCATCAACTGCGGTTCCCTGCCAAAGGGCCTCATCGAAAGCGAGCTGTTCGGCTATGAACGGGGAGCCTTTACAGGGGCCAATAAAGAGGGGCATCCCGGAAAGTTTGAGCTTGCTCAGGGGGGAACGATTTTTTTAGATGAAATTGGAGACATGCCTCTAGAGCTTCAGGCATCGCTCCTCCGAGTTCTTCAGTCAAAGGAAATCGTCCGTATCGGCGGTAAGCAGAAAAAAGAAATTGATGTACGTATTATGGCTGCAACAAACGTAAATCTCCTTGAATCCGTGGGAAAGAAGGAGTTCCGGGATGATCTGTATTACCGCCTTAACGTTTTGTCCATTGAAGTTCCGCCTCTTCGTGAACGAAAAACGGATATTACACTTTTAGCAAGCCACTTTATCCGCTCTATGAGCCGTATTCTGGGTAAAAATATAGAAGGTATTGAAGAGGATGCAAAGGAAATTTTGTCGCAATACAATTGGCCTGGAAATATCAGGGAGCTTGAAAATGTTATTGAACGCGCTGTAAATCTCACCTCCCGCACCACTATTGGAAAAAGCGAGCTGCCGCCGTCCATCATCCAGGCCGTACAAGCTTCGGATTCTCCCACCCAGAGTGAGCAGAGCGCTGTTTCGGGCAGCGGAAACAATTCTGAGGATTCTGCCGGAAACCGCAGTTATCAGCTGTTGGTGGAAGCGCTTGCCGCGGAGCGGGGGAATGTTTCCAGAACCTCAGAGCGCCTCGGTATCCCCAAACGAACGCTTTACCGCCGCATCAAACGATACAACATTAACATTAATGAGTTCCGCCTGCTCTAGCCGAACGCTCGATTCAGAAAGCTATTACTATTATCACGTTTTGCAGGAAAGGTCAGGTATTGATATGAGTGTCACAACCCTATCCAATTTATTAATTGCTGTCGGTATCTTATGGTGTATTGCAGGCTATTTCACTTATATGCAGACAGTCAAAGCCAACATGATT
This sequence comes from Clostridia bacterium, assembly GCA_910575405.1. Lineage (GTDB taxonomy): Bacteria > Bacillota > Clostridia > Peptostreptococcales > Anaerovoracaceae > Hominibacterium. The sequence goes on from CAJTER010000026.1 coordinate 23,616, forward strand.
ACACATGAGCTGGGACCCTTAGCCGAACGGCTGTACTGCGGGAAAAACGCCGGTTTTATGCGGACCCGGAGAATCGTTTTTGCAGCAGCCACAAACAGCGGAACAATCGTAGATGCCCGTGTTCTTCATGCTGCCGTTATTTTCAAGCCTGCCAAGGTCTGCCCCTTCAATGAGCTGAAGGGCAAAAATATCTTTCATCTCGATCCGGCTTCCATGAATCTGGAGCCTGTTATGGAAAAAGCTGTGCAAAATCTGATTCGGGATGCCAAGCTTCGCAGAAGCTAAAAAACGGAGTTGTAAAAGCTCCGTTTTTTAGTGCGTAAAGCCGCCGCCCGATGGGCTCTCAAATTCCTTTTTCGTATTCCCACTCTGAAAGATCCGTATGAAGCAATTCGTGGGCTCTGTGTGACATAGGTTCTTTCAGGTAATCATCGTAGGTCAGCTGCACATTTATCTTTCGCACGGCCTGTACCTTCAGGCACCTGAATGGATTGTCCATTTATCGAAGCTTTTACCAGTTTTCAAAGCTATGGGCCTCCACGCCCTGTCCAATTGCCGATATGATAATCTGGCATGGAATGCACTCTTCCTCTGCCTGGGCATCCATCGGCTTTGGCCTTCCGAAGGCGTCGGACTGGCCGGCCAGCTGAGGCTTTACCCACAAAGCCTTTACCCGTCCCTCCTTTAAAGAAGAGTTAAAATTAAGCTTAAACACTTATGATTGGCTTGGAAATGGCATTTATTTTTGGGAAAACAGCTATTCACGTGCATTAGATTGGGCTCAAAATAACGCAAAGGTCAAATCACCGTTTGTTCTCGGTGCTGTTATAGATTTAGGCCATTGTTTAAACTTAACAGATTTTGGAAGATCAGAGATGCTCAAAGAAGCTAAGGACTATCTTCGGGCATTGCGGTTATTGATGAAAGCCGGAAGATTTTGCAGTACAACAAACGGTTTGCCGAAGCTTCCTATGGAAAATTATCACGACTGTCTATTATATGAAATACTGCGCCAGGATGTGTTTCCGAAAAAAGTCAGATCCTTTGATAAAAAACTTACGGATATTCCCTTTACTATTACAACAGCTTATAACGAATCGGCCAATATTTTTATGACTACAAAACCCATTTACGTGGAAAATACCGATACAAAGCTGACCATGCTGTCATTCCGGCCGGAACGGGAAATGCATGTCATTGCAAACAAGCTCAATACATCCCGCGCCATCTTTACTTTTGACTCTATCATCGGGAACTCCGTCTCTATTATGGAAACAAAACGCATCGGAAAAACCGCTGCCGACTCTATTTCCAATGTTTTGATCCTGGGGGGAAAGCGGGACATGCAAAGAATTACTGGCCCAGACGATTCACAATGCCAGCAGCAGAAAAAAAGAGCCCTTTATAACCATTAACTGCGGCTCTATTCCAAAGAATCTTATCGAAAGCGAACTGTTCGGATATGAAAGTGGAGCTTTTACCGGTGCAAAACAGAATAGACATCCGGGAAAATTTGAATTGGCAGATGGCGGTACATTGTTTCTTGATGAAATTGGGGATATGCCCCTGGAATTGCAGACTTCTCTGCTGCGCGTACTGCAGTCCCATGAAATCGTGCGAGTAGGCAGGAAATTTCCCAAATATGTCGATGTCCGCATTATTGCCGCAACTAATGTCGATCTGACCGCCGCTGTAAATAACCGAACTTTCCGCAGTGATTTATACTACCGACTGAACGTTTTAAATATCATGATTCCGCCGCTACGGAACCGATGGGACGATATTCCTTCTAGTAAACCGGTTTATCCACACTTATGCGGCCGCTTTAAAAAAGGAACCCTGCACCATTTCCAATGAAGCGCTGTATATAGTTCCGGCCGTTCTGATCCCCAGTTCCGCTCCATATATCCGGTGCTGGCAGCACGAAAACACTTTTTTGATGTCTATAAAACTACCCCATTTTGATCAGCATGGAAATGAGGGGAATGGTGATCATGGCCATCAGAGTTGTGACAATAATGCCATCCGCTGCCAGCTTGTAATTCCGATTTTCATTTGCCGCTATAGCGGAAATGGTCGTTGCGGGAGGCAGAGCTGCCCCGAGGACAAAAACGGTTTTCAGAATATCCGGAAGTGGGGAAAATTTTACGATAAGCAGTATGAAAAGCGGCCATATCAGCATGGTCACTATGGAAAAGAGGACCAACTTTTTGTTCCGAAAGCAGTCAAGTATCCTGCCGTCCGCCAGTTGGATGCCGACGATCATCATTGCTACAGGGATCGTAACATCGCCTACCGGCTGGATGATGCCTGCGAGATAATCTGGAATTTTAATGCCAGCAAAAAGCAGGACAACGCCCAGCACCGCTCCGATAATGCAGGGACTTGCCAGTTTTTTCAATGCTTTCCCGATCACCGCTCTTCCGGCTCCGCTGTTGAGCTGAACGATGCAGAAGGAATACAGCACTACGTTCAGCACAATGTTGTGAAGCGCCATATAATAAACAGCTTCATTTCCAAATACGGCCATTGTCACCGGAAGCCCCATAAAGCCTGCATTAATGCTGGTAAAAATAATTTTGTATACCCCGATATCATTTTCTTCTCTGACGCGAAACAGCTTTACTAAAGCCTCTGCTGCAAAAATCGCCAGAATAAAATAAATGGCAGAGAGAATAAAGGTTTCAACGGTCATTTTAAAGGAGTCCTCTGACAGTGTGTTGCCGCAGATGGAATTTACCAGCATACAGGGCAATGTAATGTTCAGAATCAGCGATACGAGATGTTCCTGAGATTCGCTTTTCAGCACCTTTAGCCTGCAGGCAAAAAAGCCGATAAAAATCATGATAAAAATAGTTGAAATTTTCAAGACAATGTCCAACATATTCCCTTACCCCCGTTTCGTCTTTCTGCTTCTCCCTACATGCCCCTTTTACACGAGCATCTGCACAATTTCCTCCATATGGATTCCATGTAGCTTTTCGTTTACCTGAAGGTTTGCCAAAACCGTTCGTATTTCCTCTCTTTGATAATCGCATCCCACCAGCCTTTCTTCGAGAAGTGTTTTATCCAGAGTGCCGAAAAAGTCTCCGTAAATTCCCGCTTCCGTGATTTTTCCCTTCTCTATATTGAGGCATACCTTCATAGTACCGCCCTGAAAATGCCCGGTTCTGGTGAGATTGCACTTGGGATTTTTGCCATAGAGGTTTTCCCTGTCCTGAAATTTTTCTTCCGCGATTTTTCGGATCGCGCCAATATCCTTCTGTGACAGCTGATAGGTTTCTCCATGGTGCCCCATGATATGGCGCACCATGCAGGCTTTGAATGCCTGGCTGCTTACTGGCTGCTTCAGATGATCAGCGATATTGGTAACTCGATCCCTGACCGATTTGATCCCCTTTGAAGCGATCTTATAGCCCGATACCTTTGTGCTCCGCTCCATTTCCCCAAAGTCCGTGCTGTACAGAAGTGAACCGTGATGTACGGTAAATCCATTGTGCATATACTGGGCTGTTCCCGAAAACTTGCGGCCTGCTATAAGCAGATCGTTTCTCCCGTTAAATTCCGCCTCCAGTCCCAGCTCTTTTAAAGCGCTGATAATGGGGTCAGTATATTCCTGGAACTCGATTTCCTGGCCTTCGTTTTTTGTAATAAAGCCGTACTGCCATCCGCCCAGATCCGTGTAAATCGTCCCGCCTCCGGACATCCGGCGCACCAGGGCGATGTTTTTCTTGGCTGCATACTCCTGATTGATTTCTTCCAGAGTATTCTGATATTTGCCTACCATCAGCGTAGGATAGGTTCTCCAAAACAGCAGGACGGTGGCCTCATCAAAAGTTTTTTCTCCTGTCAGATAATATTCCAGGCCAAAATTGAAGTATGGATCCAGTGAATTGCTGTCAATATAAATGATCTTATTTTTCATGGCTAAGCGCCTCCTCCGCGCGGTAGGAGCTTCTCACTAGAGCGCCGCTGGCAACAAAGGAAAAGCCTTTTTCATCTCCTACTTTTTTGTACGATTCAAACTGCTGTTCTGAAACGCATTCCTTTACAGCGATATGCTCTGGTGAAGGCTGAAGATACTGTCCAATAGTCAGAATGTTGCACCCGGCTGCCCGCACATCATCCATCAGCTGGAAGACTTCCGCCTCCGTTTCACCCAAGCCTGCCATGATCCCTGTCTTTGTGAGGATTTCCGGAGCCTTGGATTTTACATAGGAAAGCACTTCCAGGGAACGCTGATAATCCGCCTGGGGCCGCACATCCTCATAAAGACGCTGGATGGTTTCCATATTGTGGTTGATAACTTCCGGCTTTGCGGCAATCACTTTGTCCAGGCTTTCTCTACTGCCTTTAAAATCCGGAATCAGAACTTCGATTGTAATGTCTGGATTTTTTTCTCTCACAGTTCTTACTACCTCCGCAAAATGCCCAGCTCCTCCGTCCGGCAGATCGTCTCTCGTTACGCTGGTAATTACAATATGCTTTAATCCTAGCCTACCGGCTGCCTGGGCGATATGCATCGGCTCCTCCGGATCCAGTGTCTCCGCAGGCCCGCAGGTCACATTGCAGAACCGGCAGTTTCTAGTACACCGGCTCCCCATGATCATAAAGGTGGCAGTCCTGCGCCGGTAGCATTCTCCCATGTTGGGACAGTTTGCCTCCTTGCAGACCGTATTTAAATTCAGCTGCTGTATGAGCCTGCTGATTTCGTCAATTGCATTCTGGTTGTATCTTACTTTCATCTTTTCCATATCATCACCTTTTCTGCAGCTATTGCCATTCAGGCCTCTATGCCTCAGTCCTTCCATTCTATACCCGTGCGTTCCGGCTCTTGCCTTATGCCCTCAGCACTGCTACAGTCTGTCCCGGCTTGATGGGATCGCCCTCTTCAAAGCAGAGCCTTTCCAGCACACCGTCTTCCGTTGCCTCGATTTCACAGACCACTTTGTCGGTTTCTACCTCAAAGAGAACGTCGCCTGCCTGAACCTGCTCCTGCGGCTCCTTTGCCCAGGCAACCAGCACCGCTTCTTCCATGGATGGGCTTAGCTTTGGCATTGTAATATTTTTTGTTTCTTTCATTTTCCTGTTCCTCCTAAAATAAATAATATAACAGCTTTTCTGACTCACTTCCTGCCAGAAGCTTTAACACCTGTTTTAAAACTTCATAACGATAAGGGAGATTTTGCAGCCGCTCCTCTATGAGTTCCGCCTTTTCTTCCTCTGAACCCTTCAGCCTTATTTGGCACTCCGCAATATAGCCCTTGCGAATCAGCAGCTGTACCCGCACCGGGTATTTAGATTCCCGGCTTTCCTTGCAGAAGGTAAAGTCCGGCGATTTTCCAAAATTCCAATCCCAGGAAGAGTATTTCTCTTCCGCCGCTTTTTTAACCGCTTCTTCTGCCGCTTTTTCCAACGCCAGCTCCTCCATCCTTGCTCCTTCTGCCAGCCCCTCTGCCAACTCATCCTCCAGCCGCTGCAGTGTCATGCCCTTGTCCGTAAAATAATCCTTGATATTGGTGACGCTGCTTCTTACGGATTTGACTGCTTTTGACTCAATATGTCCGTCTGTCGGCTGTAGGAATTTTCTCAGCCCCAGAAGGTCTGCATCGAACAAAAGCGTTCCGTGGTGCAGAATTCGTCCTTTTTTAACGGTCTGGGCACTGCCGGAGATTTTCTTTCCGCATACGACAATATCACTGTGCTTTTTCTTTTCCGCCGGAACCCCCAGACGGTTTAACGTTTTGATAAGGGGCCCAATAAACCGATCGTATCCCGCAAAGCTTCCCGGATCATAATCCGTAATATAGGAATAGTTGAGATTTCCCAGATCGTGAAAAACCGTCCCTCCTCCCGTATTTCTCCGCACAACCGGTATTTGTGCCTGCTCAATGGCCGGAATATTCACTTCTTCGTACACATTCTGATATTTTCCCACGATAATGCTCTGCTGGTTTTTCCAGAGGAGCAGGTATGTTCCGGTTTTTTCATGTTCAAAAAGATATTCCTCCAGCGACAGATTATAAGCGATATCAGTGCTATTTGTTTTCATCACCTTAAAGCTCTGTTCCACCGGGTATTCCTCCTTTCCCACGCCTTTTTCATGTCAATTTTATGTCAATATCTATTGCAACTTTTGTGCCACTTATGTTTTTAATCAGATCGCTCTGTCAAAATTACTGCAATCCTTGCAAATTCCGGCATTTTTTCCATTAGCTAAGCGCTGTTCTCTGTCATTTTTCTCAAAACAGCCCGATATGTCATATGACACGTGTCTCAATTTCATGTCATTTTGTGTCATTTTGCAGCCGTGCAGCCATCTATGCTGCCGCTGCCCCTTGCAATAACCGGCCTTTGAAAAAATTCCTTTTATATAAGGGAAATGGCATATTCCTTGCTTTTTATAAAAATAGGAAGAACGATTGGCAGTGTTTCCTGCATGGTTTACTGGCATGCTGACATGGTTTGCCGCAGTATCAAATACAAAATTTTATGACTGGGAGGTTAAGAACATGCTGAATGGAATTATCAGTGTATTAGTCGTATTTATTATTTTAGGAGTTGGATTTTATTTTACAAAGAAAAAGCACTGGCCGGAGAATGCGAATAAAGTATTTTCTACCACCGTAATCCGCATCGCCGCGCCAGCTCTCGCTGTTGTCAGCATTGAGAACCGGTTTACACCGGCTCTTCTAAAAGCCTCTGTCCTCAATCTGGCGGCCATTGCAGCGAGCCTGTTTGTGCTCTATGGAGCCGGATGCATTCTGGCAAAGCTCCTGAAGCTGCCGTACAAAAAGAAGGCTGTATTTAAAGTGACTTTTGCCTTTAATAACACCATGTTTATCGGGCTTCCCATCAACCAAATCATTTTCGGCCATGACGGGCTGCCCTATCTTTTTACGTTTTATCTGGTTACCATCGTTCTGTTTTGGAGTCTAGGGGCTTATACTCTGTCCAAGGCCTCCGAATCTGAGTCTACGGCATTTTCCATAAAAAAAGTCTTCAGTCCCGGCCTCATCGGTGTCATGATCGGATGCCTCCTTGCGGGCTTTCAATGGAAGCTTCCCCTTATTTTGGAAACCTCCCTCACCTATCTTGGCGATATCTGCGTGCCCCTGTCCCTTCTGGTCATTGGCTCCAATCTGGCCAAGTCCCTTTCCGGCTCCAAAAACTTTCAGAGGATCACCATGGATCAGATCATTGTTATGCTGGGGAAATTTATCATCCATCCGCTGATCATCTGGGGAATTTTTACCCTGCTTCAGGTCTCGGCTCTTCCTCTGAAGGTCTTCATCCTCACTGCCTCACTTCCATGCCACGCCCAGACGGCCATCATGGCAGAATACTACGATCTGGAAGGGAAATACGCCTCGAATCTTGTCAGTCTGTCCACGTTGATCAGCCTGATTACCATTCCAATTTATGCGTCTATCCTATTGTAAGGACATACGCTACAGCATCTGCCGGTCTCTATCCGCCTAGATAGCAAAAAATTTTGAACAATCAAAAAACAGTTGACAGCCTTCTTCTACTTTGCTATGATAACAGTGGAACAACCAGTCTAAAGCAGGCGGATGTTTTTAGTCGAATTTATGTTGAAAGTTGAGAACTGGAAGAGAAAACGAATTGTTCGCTCACCACAGACCAACACAAAGGATTTCTTTGTGTTGGTCTTTTTTGGTTGTTCCAAAGGTTATTGATTTTATATGTATGAATCACAAGTGCTGCTATTTGCAGTGAGAAAGGAGAAAAAATGAAGAAGCATCTGGCATTATTACTCGTACTTATTATAGTACTGAGCGCTTTTACTGCCTGCGGCGGAAAGGGCGAAAGCGGGCAGAGCGCGGAAAAGCCCGATTATCCGGAAGATTTTCAGGCATTTCTCAATGCTCTGGATGTAGACTTTTCCAGCGAAGTGGACAAAACGGTATCCGAACAGGGTGACGATCCGGCTCTCGGCTTTCGATCAGCAGGTTCCCCGGCAGAAAAAGCTACAGCCGACTATATCGAAAAAACCATGAAGGAAATCGGCCTTCAGAATGTCACGGTTGATCAAACCGACCTGGACGGCTGGACCTTTAAGGGTGCGGACCTGACCTTTACCGATTCAGAGGGAAAAGAAAAAAAGGTCACCCTGGGCGGCTATCAGACTACGATTCAGGCAAAAAATGAAAAAATTCCTGTCGTTTACCTGGAAAAAGGAACTGCCGCGAATTATGAAGGCGTCAATGTAAAGGATAAGCTGGTTCTCATCGATATTGATCAAAATGAAGAATGGTGGATCAACAGCCCTGCCTATCAGGCTCATGTCAAGGGAGCCAAAGCCGTTCTGGCCAACTCCGCTATGCCTGTGGAAATGGGTGATCGCATCGGTACTCAGGATATGTGCGGACCTGCAGACGCCCCTGCCCTGGGAATCAGCCAGGATGATACGGATGCGATTAAAGACGCCATCAAGGCTTCCGGAAAAAAGGAAATCCAGGTTACGTTTAACGCAGATTCGAAAGTAACCCCCGATTCTCACAGCCAAAATGTATGGGGTGAAATCCCTGGGAAAACCGATGAAGTGATTTATATGATGGCTCACATGGATGGATATTTCCATTCCTATTTTGATGATGCCTCCGGAGTTGGACTGATGATGGGTACTGCCAAAGCCATGATCGACAGCGGCTATAAGCCGGAAAAGACGATCCGTTTTATCTGCCATGGAGCTGAGGAATGGGGCCGCGAAAACAGTCAGGCGGACTGGGCTATCGGTTCCTATGAGCAGATCCGCAGCATCCATCCCGAATGGGCGGAGAACGCCTTTGCCATCGTAAATATTGATGGAGCGTATTGCGTAGAAAAGGAGACTACCTTTGGTATTGCAGTCTGTGAAGAGCTTTATAATTACATCGCTCCCATTGCCCAGCCCATGATCAAAGCCTCTCCTTATAAATATCGTTATATGATACCGCCGAGCACTTATAAGGAAGACTTTAACTATGTACAGCTGGGAGTTCCTTCTGTTTCAACCGCCAAAGGCGAGGAAACCATTTTCTACGATACAGGCTATCACACTTCCGCTGACAGCAGAGAAGTAATGGGCTTTGACGATGACGCATGGCTTTGGATGCACACGCTGTATGCAAGATTTGTCTATGAGTTTGACGACACACCGGTACGGCCCATGGATTTTTCCACCCGGTTTGAAGCGCTTAAGGATTCTTATGATGAATCTGTTGTAAAGGATGAGGAACTAAGGGAAAAAATTGATGCTGCCATCGAAGCCGCAAAACCTGTGACCGAGAAGATCAACAAGCTGAACGCCGACTATTCCAAGGCAGTCAGTGAAGAGGATACCCAGACTGCTGATTCCATTAAGAAGCAGGCTGTGGCATTAAACAAAGAGCTTCACCGAACATACCTTCAGGTGCAGAAGGCCCTGCTCCACCTGGATCAGGAAATGTCCATCATCTTCCCCCACGAAAACAGGCAGTCCAACATTCTGGGACTTCGCGCTGCCATCCGCTCTCTGGAAGCGGGCAATGGTCAGGAAGCCTATGAAGAACATCTTTCCGGAGTGGGCAATGGCTGGTACGCCATGTTCTTTGACAAGGAAACCCTTGATTTCGCGGCAAAATCCTTTGGACCTGGATTGAAAAACACCTGGGCAGAAGGCCTTGTAGATGTGGATGACTGTGATGTACAGGATGTGGTACGTTCTCTCATGAAAAAGACGGAAAAGAAAAATACCGATTACAAGAATGAGATCAAGACTCTCAAAAAACTGGTCAACCAGCAGGAAAAGCATCTTGACAAAGTAATCAGTGAAGAAAAATCTGGACTGGATAAGCTGGTAAACACTCTGAATGAACTGAATATCTAAATTTTGCGCAGGGTCAGCTGCAGGTGGGAAAGCGCCTTCACGGCTGACCCCTTTTTCTTTTCTATCATTCACGTAACACACGAGTATCATGGTCAGAGCATTGTAAAGACCAGTTTATCGTTTTCTTTAGCTGGTTCTGAGAGAATCTGATCCAGCTTGACCGTTCTTCCCACAATAGCCTCCAGCTTTTGGTTCAGCTCCTTTGTTGAGGCTTTATAAAAACATAGCCTAAGCTGCTGGGCAATGCTGCACCCTGCCGGGCTGGCAAGAGCTCTCTGTTCCAGGGGCGTTAATGTGCCATAGGCGATAATATCAATGGAAGAGTCATGGATGAACACGGCCACATCGCGCGGTCCTTTTCCCGCCCTCTGCTTTAAAAACAGGGCCATTTCCTTTTTGATGGCAGCTTCGTACCTTCGCTTTTCGTCCCCTTCCCCGATAAGCGGCTCTTTTCGCTCCCGCCTTAAATCCTTTGCCAGCTTTAAAAGCGCCTGATCCAGCGCAGGCAGATTGACAGGCTTTACTACATATTTGGCAATCCCCAGATCAACCGCATTTAAGACTACCTCCGTCTCTCCTACAGAGGAAATGATAATAAACCGACAGTCCGGATCCTCTTTGCGCATTTTTTTCAGCATCGCCATTCCATTCATCTGCGGCATGAGCAGATCTGCGATAACCAGATCCGGCTGCTGCTGCGAGAAGATCTCCAGCCCCTGCTTTCCGTCCGCGGCAGTCAAGAGCTTTCCTACCCTGCGCTTTAAAAAGGCGCTCAGCTCTCTTCTCGCCTCCGGATCATCCTCCACATAGAGCGCTTTCAGCTGTGCCAGATAAGCTTTATCTTCCATTTTTACTTTCCTCTCTGCTTTCTACTCCTGTTCCCTGAAATGTCTCCGCACTCTGATTCTACACATTACGCCCTGCCCTTCATTATAAAGCTCAATGGATCCCCCCATGGATTTTTCCACCAGGCTCTTTGAGATTGCAAGCCCCAGGCCGCTGCCTCCCCTTCTGTCCTTTGTCGTAACATAGGGTGAAAAGACCTGCCCCTGTATTTCTTCTGAAATAGGGCTTCCGCTGTTAAAGACCGCAATTTCAATGATGGACTTTGGATTCCGTGGATCACCGATACTAGTGCTATTGATACATAGCCTACGGCTTTTGGCTTCGCTTTCTTCCATCGCATCAATGGCGTTGTTTATCACATTCAGGAGGATATGATAAAGGGCGTTTTTGTAGCCGTGAACCGTATATTCCGCTCTACAGTCGATCTCTGTATGAATTCCATTAATGGAAATCCGATCCTCCAGCAGCTCAAGTACCGAGTAAAGCACCTGAGCAACGGAAAAGTCCTCCGGCTCCCGATCAGGCATCAAATAGCTGCGGAAATCATTGATAGTAACGGACATGGAATCAATAATTTCTTCAGAACGCCTTATAGTTCTGTCCAGTTCCTCTTCGGTCAGCTCGCCATACTGCCTGGCATCTCTCAGATTTCCTAAAAGGATACTGAGCTTATTAAGGGGCTGCTTCCACTGGTGGGTGATGCCAGAAATCATTTCTCCCGCCTGGGCCAGCCTGGACTGATGGGCGATAAGAAGATCCTTTTCCCGCTGTTTTCGCAGCTGTCTTCGCACCAGACTTTCGATGTCTTCATCCGTGCGAAGTTTCTCCTGCTCATCCCTATCTACTTTTCCTTCCAGATCCATCAGCTTCAGCAGCTCTTCCGCCTTTTTGATGGGACTTGCAAAGCGGTTGAGGGCAAAGTAAGAGGCCGCAATGGTCAGAACCGCCAGGATCAGGGAAAGAAGCAGGATCAGACTTCGAATCAGATTGATCTGCTCAAAGAGCTGCGTCTCCTCATTGACTACTGCCAGAATCCACCGGTTGTTCAGCTGTCCATAGCTCACCACATAATGGCGTCCTTCGCAGTCCGTATGTATAAGGCCGCTATGTTGGTTTGACATCCTTTTGCAGGAGGAACTCCAGAGCTTTTCCGCATTTACCTTGCCGCTATTTTGCGATTTCACAATGGGAAGGTTTTTTTCGTTGAGCAAAAATACCATTCCGCCCGGCTCGACCTCCATATTGCTGATCATGTCCGTCGTATGCTCTGTAAAAATATCTGCTCCTAAAACGCCGATAAAAACACCCTCTACATAAACGGATTTCGAATAGGTGAAGACTTCTTTATCCTGATCTGGATCATACCCCGGATCAGTCCAGAGTCCTTCCATCGGTCTTTCCGCTGAACGGAAATAGTACTGCATATGGGAAGCATCCAGGTATGAGAAGGCTTCCAGATAGATCTCGTTTTCTCTGGCATCCGTATAGACCGGCCGGCCATCTTCATCCAGAGAATACCAAATCTCATAAACGCCATCATAGCCGGATAAATCCGGGTTAAAGGTCATATACAATCCTGCCGCGTCTTCCACATCTATGAGTGCTGTTTTGATAACAGGGGAAAGCTCTTTCATAAAAGTCCTCATATAGGAATTATCTTTTTTGTAAGCCTTTATATCAAAGCTTTCCAATATATCGGCAGCCAGAGCATCCACCGTTCCCTCTGCATTTTCGAAGCACATACTGATTTGGTTGGCACATTTTTCTGCCTGATAGCGGCACTTTTCTTCTGTTTCCGCCTTCAGTGCATTGGCTGACCAGCGTATGCTGACAATTGCAAAGGCCGTAAACATGATGACAGCACATATGGCCAGAATCAGCATAGTTTTGATTATCATTGGTTTCATACTTCAATTATACTGGATTTTTTCATTCAGTAAAAGCCCCAATACAGTTCCATTTCCTGCATCTATATTCTTTGCTTCTGTTTAAGAGAATGTACAGCTTTTATCTGTGCTACTTCTTTGTTAAATGCAGGTGGCGCCCCTTCTGGAGCGCCACCTGTTGATTCGTTTTTTATATGTGAAAAAGTTGATTTCTTTTCAATCTTTCGATTGTTCCCTAAAAGTGGATTGCTCTTCCATCTACAGCATGCATTGCTTCATGCATGATTTCGGAAACAGTCGGGTGCGGATGAATGGCCATAGCCACTTCTTCTGCCGTGCTTTCAAGCTTCATTGCTGTAACAGCCTCTGCAATCATGTCAGTAGCATGGATACAGTACATATGTACGCCTACGATTTCGCCGTATTTCGGCTCGCAGATAACCTTGATCAGACCGCGTTCTTCTCCCGCAACCTTCGCTTTTCCGTTTGCCATCAAAGGGAATTTGCCTACATTGACTTTGCCGTATTTTTCGGAAGCCTGCTTTTCGGTCAGCCCTACGCTGGCAATTTCCGGCTGAATATAAATAGCGCTTGGAATCTTGTCATAGTCCATTTCTGCCTTTTGGCCGCAGATAGTTTCAACTGCGATAATACCTTCCATAGAGGCTGTGTGGGCAAGCATTGCTTTTCCGTTTACGTCTCCTATGGCATAGATATTCGGTACAGAGGTTTTGAGGGTTTTGTCCGTTACAATGGCTCCCCGCTCTGTCTTGATTCCCAGCGCCTCTGTGTCGATTCCCTCAAGGCTCGGGCCGCGGCCTACAGCCATGAGTACCTGATCACATTCTACGGAGGATTCCTTGCCGTCCTTTTCAAATTTAACAGCTTTATCCGTAATAGCCGTTACTTTGGCGCTTGTATAAAGCTTAATGCCCATATCCTGTAAATGTCCAGTTACCTGGGTTGTAATCTCTTCATCCACCATAGGCAGAATGCGATCAAGGAATTCTACAACGGTCACCTGGACACCGATGGTTGCCAGGAAGTATGCGAATTCGATGCCAATAACGCCTCCGCCGATTACAACCATGGACTCCGGCGCATGATCCATATCCAGCATTTCCTTGCTGGTGAGAACCTTTGCCTTTGGATCGATGTCAATGGGCAGGCTCTTTGCCTGGGAACCTGTGGCAATGATGATATTTTCCGCTGTAATTTTCTTTGCGCCCACTTCGATGGTATGGCTGTCTACCAGAGTACCTTCGCCTTTTTCAATGGCAGCCCCATTTCCTTTTATGAGGCCCTGTACGCCGCCTACCAGCTGGCTAATAACGGATTTCTTTCTTTCCTGTACCTTTGCAAGATCCAGAGCAGCGCTGCTCGTATCTACATCAATAACACCAAATTTTTCGCTCTCTTTTACTTCCTTGAGAGCTCCCGCGCTGCGCAGGAGTGCCTTTGTGGGAATGCAGCCTACGTTGAGACAGGTTCCGCCAAAGTTTTCCTTTTCGATAATCACAGTTTTCTTTCCCATCTGGGCCGCTTTGATAGCTGCCACGTATCCACCCGGGCCACCTCCGATGACTGCGATTTCATAATCATAAGCAGAATCCGCCTTTGCCTGAGCTGCTGCAGGAGCAGCTGCCCTTTCCTCTGGTGCGGCAGTCTCTTCTGCCGGTGCGTTTCCTCCCAGCTGTGCCTGCGCGTCCGCTACCAGAGCGTCGATATTCTCATCCGCGCTTCCAACAATGGCGATGGGAAGAGTTACTGGAATCGTATCTCCCGCGTTAATAAAGAGCTTTCTTACGATTCCATCGCCTGTAGCTTCAATGTCCATGTTGGTCTTGTCAGTTTCAACGGAAAAAAGAGGTTCTCCCTTTGCTACTGCATCGCCTTCGTTTTTATACCATTCAACGAGTTTTCCTTCGTTCATATTAAATCCCAGTTTGGGCATGATGATTACTTCTGCCATAATTTCCTCCTGTACATCCGGCAAAACGCACTGCTGCGCGTTTTGCCGGATATTTTGTAATACAATCAAGCTTATAAATATCATTCTGTCGTAAATTTATTTGTTACATTATGTTAAGAGAATTGTATCGTTTCATTTTATTTACATATTAAAGAGGAGATATCAATATATTTATAAGCTTGATTTTTCCGATAGTTGTTCCTACTATAGCTTTGCTTCCGGCCCCGGGTCTCTTACCGGCAGGACCGGCCGCTGCTTCGCGTTCTTTTATTATGCCAATACAATGCTAACACATTATACCAACAGGCTGATTGGGTTTTCCAGCAGGTTTTTGATTTCTGTTACAAACTGCGCTGCTAAAAGTCCGTCAATGAGTCTGTGGTCTACAGATACCTGGATGTTCATCATCGGTTTAATGGCAATTTCCTGGCTTCCGTCTGCCGCTGTTACGACAACCGGTTCATCCTTTGTTGAGCTGATGGACAGGATGCCCACTTCCGGTGGATTGATGATCGCGGTAAAGTTTTCAATACCGAACATTCCCAGGTTGGAAATGGTGAAGGTTCCGCCTGTATATTCGCTGATGGCCAGCTTTCCGGCTCTCGCTTTTTCAAACAGCGGTGAGGAAGCCTTTGAAAGCTCGACTACGCTCATATTCTGAGAGTCCTTGATGTTGGGAACAATGAGCCCTGTCGGGGACGCAACCGCAATTCCCAAGTTTACACTCTTGTATTTTACAATGGTATCTCCTACCAGAGAAGAATTCATTTCCGGATACTTCTGCAAAGCGATAATGGTTGCTCTTGCTATGTAGTCGGTTACAGAAGTCTTCTTGTCCTGCGCTCCGTTTACCTGCTTTCTCACTTCCAGCAGCTTTTCCAGGTTTACTTTTTGTGTAAAGTACAGGTGCGGCGCTGTAAATTTGCTTTCCGACAGACGATCTCCGATTACCTTGCGGACTCCTGCATATGGTACTTCCTCCAGGATTTCCTTGCCGTCCGGTGAGAATTTCGCTTCTCCTGTTTCCGGAGCTTCTTCCGCAGCCTTTTCTGCTGCGGCCTTCTTTTCCGAAACAGCCTTCTCCACATCTGCCTTCATGATCTTGCTGTTTACACCAGTTCCTGTAATTGTGCTGAGATCGATTCCTTCTGCTGCGGCCATAGCCTGCGCTACTGGCGTTGCCTTTACCTTATTGGAAGCAAGGTAATCTAAAATATCCTGTTCGCAGATTCCTCCCTGCCAGCCGGTTCCCACAAGTTCGATGCCTTCTAAGGACAGATCGTTTTCTGCAGCAACTCTTCTGGCTCTCGGTGTAATCTTCAGCATGCCGCCTGCTGCCGCAGGCTTTGCTTCCGCCTTTTCTTCCTTTTCGGGTGCGGCTTCTTCTTTTGCTTCCTCACTTGCAGTAGGGGCAGCTCCGCCGCCTTGCAGCCGCTCCATAGCGTCTGCCACTACAGCACTTACGTCTTCATCAGCACCTCCTACTACTGCAATTGGAAGTGTTACCGGAATCTCGTCGCCTGCGCTGATAAAGAGTTTTTTTACAACTCCATCTCCTGTAGCTTCGATATCCATATTTGTTTTATCGGTTTCAACAGAGAAAAGGGGTTCGCCTTTTGCTACTGTGTCGCCTTCATTTTTATACCATTCTACCAGTTTACCAGTATTCATATTGAATCCCAGCTTTGGCATGATGATTACTTCTGCCATATTTCCCTCTCCTCTCTATTATTTAAAATAGGTCTTTACCTTATCGTATACTTTATCTGCAGACGGGATCAGCGGGAACTCCAGCGCAGGGCTGAATGGAAGCGGTACATTCGGATTTGCGACTCTGCCGCATGGAGCATCCAGATAATAGAATATATCATCTGCAACAGCTGCCGCGATTTCCGCTCCGATTCCGCACCGTTCATGCGCTTCGTCTGCTACAATGAGCTTTCCTGTCTTTTTTACGGATTCAATAATGGTTTCCGTGTCAAGAGGTACGATAGTGCGCAGGTCGATAATTTCGCATTCAATGCCTTCCTTTGCCAGCTTTTCGGCTGCTTCCTCGGACTTCATTACCATGGAAGAGGTTGCTGCGATGGTAATGTCCTTTCCTTCTCTGGCGATTCTTGCTTTTCCAAATGGGATCGGCTCTACATCATCGTCGATCTGATATTTTTTGTTGTATTCCATCTTGTGCTCTAAGAACAGTACCGGATCGTCATCCCGGATAGCGGTCTTTAAAAGACCCTTTGCTTCGCGTGCTGTGGAAGGAACTACGATCTTGGTTCCTGGGAACTGAGCTACCATGGCCTGCATAGACTGGGAATGCTGAGCTGCGGAGGATCTACCCGCTCCGATGGGGCAGCGGATGGTCATCGGTACGTTGGCCTGTCCGCCGGACATGTAGCGGATCTTCGCCATCTGATTGATAACCTGGTCTGCCGCTACCAACAGGAAGTCTGAGAACATCAGCTCAATGACCGGACGAAGGCCGGTCAGGGCCATACCAACGCCCATACCTACGAAGCCCTGCTCGGAAATCGGCGTATCCTTTACTCTCAGGTCGCCGTATTTTTCCAGAAGACCTACGGTACACTTAAAGTTTCCGCCGATAAATCCAATATCTTCTCCCAGCATTACGATGTTGTCATCCCGCTCCATCTCTTCATCGAGCGCTTCGCAAATTGCCTGTGCATATGTTATTTCTTTCATTGATTTTACCTTCCTTTTATTTAAACATTCTGATCATCTGTAAGTCATTTATAAGCGGTTTTCCAAAGGGGTTACAGCGTTCCTTCCTGGAATACGTCTGTAAACGCCTCGGAGGCATCCGGATACGGGCTGTCTGCCGCAAATTTAACGGCTGCCTGAATCTCGGCTTCTACTTTTTCTTCCAGCTGCTTGATTTCATCCTCTGTTACTTTCCCTGCTTCAATAATTTCTTTTCTAAAATTTGTAACCGGGCATTTTGCCATCCAGTCTTCTTTTTCCGTTTCGCTCCTTCTCTTTCTGTAAGTGGCCGGGTCTCCTACGTGATGTCCCTGCCATCTGTAAGTCTTGCATTCGATGATAGTCGGACCCTTGCCTTCTCTAGCGCGCTTTACTGCTTTTTTCGCTGCCTCATATACAGCTGTTACATCCATGCCGTCTACGACAACTCCCGGGATATCATATCCCTTTGCTCTTACGGCCAGATCCGGTGTATTGGTTACATCGCGGATATCAACGGAAATCCCGTACAGATTGTTTTCAATTACATAAATGCAGGGCAGATCCCATGCAGCCGCCATATTGACGCTTTCATGGAATGTTCCTTCATTTGTAGCAGAATCACCCATAAAGGATACCGCAACCTGATCCGTACCTTTGTACTTGATGGTATAAGCCGCACCAGTTGCAATTGGAATTTCTCCTCCTACAATACCGTTGGCTCCCAAGATTCCCTTGTCCATTGCCATGATGTGCATGGAGCCGCCCTTTCCATTGGAGTAGCCGGTTTCTTTTCCCAAAATTTCGGCCATCATGCGGTCAATTTCTGCTCCTCTTGCTACCAGATGTCCGTGGCCTCTGTGGGTGCTGCCGATGTAATCATCTTCTTTTAAAGCTGCACATACACCGGTTGCTACTGCTTCTTCTCCCATATACAGATGTGCAAGCCCTGCCATCATGCCCTTTTTGTAGAATTCAAAGGTCTCTTCTTCAAACCTTCTCATTTTAAACATGGTTTCATAAAAATCAGTCAGCTGCTCTTTGCTATAATCCTTTACTTTCATTCGTAACCTCCTGTGTCCTCCACATTTTCATTTCTTTTTTCTCAGAGAATCTGTCACATGTGTGTCATGTTTTATTTGTCTATATATAAAGCAACCAACGTGCCAAAATTAATGACAAAGCAAGTTTTTTTGTCATGTTTTTTGTGTTATATCGAGAGTTTATTGAAATTTCAATGAGTTTATAAATTATTTCTTTCCTACACCCGGAAAACTCGTCTGGATTTTTCCGGCCTTCCCCTCTTTTGCCCGTGAATACAGTATGTACAGCGTCTGACATGGCAAATCATTTTATGTCACAATGACATTATAGGGCAATTTGTCATATGCAGGGACCGTGCGCAGCAGGAAGCTGGGAGGATCAAATCTATCATGTGAACTTCTGTTTTCTTCGGAAGCTCCGCCGCTATTACAGCTATTACATTAAACGCCAAAACTCTCCCTGCAAAAGAGCAACGAGAGTTTTGGCGTTTGTAATACTATTAAGTTTTAGCTGTAAAGAATCTGGCTATACATCCCCAAAATCATGTCCTCCGGATATCGAAACTGTTTTAAAATTATTTTAAATTCAATTTAAAGAGATCAATGCTGTTTTGTCTTCCGATTTTATAACGGTCATGCTCACTGATAGGCGCATTGTCAAACCAGGTGCAGGCGTCTTTAATATCTTCAAAGGGGAAGTCTGCCGCAAAGAGGATCTTATCTGTTCCCAATTCCATCTGCGTATCGATCAAAGAACGCGTATGGAATTGTCCGCTTGTTGTTACATAAAAGTTGTTTGCAAAATAGTAGGTAAAGGGTTTTTCAAATTTTTGTCCCCGATCTGTCTTAGAAATCCGATTGGAG
The DNA here is from genome assembly GCA_910575405.1 of Clostridia bacterium. GTDB lineage: Bacteria > Bacillota > Clostridia > Peptostreptococcales > Anaerovoracaceae > Hominibacterium. Next base: position 42,798 of record CAJTER010000026.1, read on the forward strand.
GATCTCCAGATGCAGAACGGCAGCATTTCTCCCAGATGGCCCAGTATAATTTTGATATTGGGATATTTGTCGAACATACCGCTTCCCATAAGCCTCAGTGCGTGCGTAGCCGTTTCTACGCCAAATGCCCATGCGGCGCCCTCAAGCCAGGGCTGCCCCTTTAAGGTTTTTATATTTTCTTTCATCGGTTCTCTGGGGTGAAGATAGAAAGGAACGTCCAGCTCTGCTACACAGGCCCAGAATTCATCGTACATTTCGTGATCCAGATATTCATAATTGCCCTCTGAATCGATCTGTGAAAATCCATTTACCAATGCTCCGACACAGCCGTATTCTTTTACACACCGCTCCAGCTCTTTTATGGCAGCATCCGGATCCTGCATGGGAAGTGCGGCAAAGCCTTTAAAGCGATCCGGTTTTTTAGCCATAGCTTCAGCCATAACATCGTTGGCCTTTTTTGCTACTTCCACTGCTTCCTTTCTGTTCCAAATGCTCTGGATAGCAGGCGAATTTAAAGATAAAACTTTCACTTCAATTCCGTATTCATCCATTTCAGGAAGGCGAATATCCATAAAGTCCTGAATTTTTTTAGAAAACTGCGGCCATACCGCATCGTCAAAATACACCTTTGAACATCCTAATGTCTCCGGAATTGCAAAGTGCCCTTCAATTGCGATTTTATTTTTCATATATAATTTCCTCCTTAATATTTATTCCGTTATAATACGTACATTATTCTTACATAGATGCCGGCAAGAACGTTGCGATAGCTGGAAATACCGCGATAATAATCAGGCTGACAAGCATCAGAATGCACATAGGAATCGCCCCTTTTATAACGGTAGCCAAATCAAGTCCCGGCACGCATCCCTTTAATACGAAGAGGTTCATGCCTACCGGAGGCGTAATCATACCTACCATACAGGCTATGGTACATTCAACTCCCAGCCAGATTGGATCAAAGCCCATTGCAGTCAAGGTCGGGAATACAAATGGCATGGTAATCATCAAAATTCCTACTGGCTCCAAAAAGCAGCCCAAAATCAGCATAACGACCATAACGGCAGCAAAGGTCACCCATTTGTTGGGGCTAATGGTCAGCATAGTCGTTGCCAGCTCCTGAGGAAGCCCATAAGCTGTAAGAAAGAATGAGAATACGAGACCGCCGATCATCATAAAGAGAATCATGCAGCTGTTCTTTGTAGTATTGAGCATGGTCATTTTAATGCAGGCCTTTGTCAGACGTTTTCTGCCGATAACCAAAATCAATGCTCCCACTGCTCCGATAGCCGCAGATTCTGTAGCTGTCGCAATACCCGTGTAAAGGCATCCCAACACGATAATAATCAGCACCATAATGGGAACAATAGATGCAATATCATGGCGAAGCATGGCTTTTTTGTCTTCCATTCTCACTTTGTCCTCTTCTGTGACCACAATATTTGAGGCCGGATGAAGCTTTAGCTGGACAAGCGCGTAAATAATCAGAAGCAGAGCCATCATAACTCCCGGAATAATGCCTGCCATAAAAAGCTCCGCAATAGAAGTTTCTGTAATGATTCCATACATAATAAAAGTAATGGACGGCGGAATCAGAATTCCCAGACAACCTCCTGCCGCCTGAAGACCGGCCGCCAGCTTTCCATCGTATCCTGCTTTTTTCATAGATGGTATACTGATGGTGCCCACGGTAGCTGCAGTAGCAGGTGCTGAGCCGCATACAGCGGAAAAGATGGTACTTGCCACGACGCTTGCAATTGCCAGATTTCCCGGAAGCCTGTGGAGTCTCCTTGCTATGGTGTCAAACATATCCGCAGCAACGCCGGAATTCGAGAGCCATTCGGCCATCATAACAAAGAGAGGGATCATCAGCGTCGTAACACTGGTGGTCTGGGAAAAGGTAATCAGACTCAGCTGGTTCAAAAGATCCGGACTGAGGAAAATGAGAATTCCTGACATACCCAGGAAGCCGATTCCCAGAGAAATGGGTGTTCCAAGAAACAGGATCAAAATCAGTACAAGAAACATAATGGCTGTCATTCCTAACATTCTTCTTCACCCTCCTTTCCCTTCTTAATCCATACCTGAATCAAAGTTGCCAGCAATGTAATAAAAAGTAATGCGCTTCCAACCGCCATAATTCCATACAGGATAACGGCTGGAATGGGCACATTGCCCTGAGCATCCCATCCATTCTGCCAAGACATCATGGCATAGCTGTAACAGGAGTTTACTACGCCTCCTACAAAAATCATTGCCAGGATATATCCTATGGACATACAGATCTTTTTGGGGAGCGGCTTTAAATGATCCACAATGATTTCAACATGCACATGGCCACCGCTCTGCAGCGCATAGGATGTCCCGAAAAAGGTTGCGACTAAGACCATATACGCTGCAATCTGCTGAGCCCACAAGGTAGGCTCACCCAAAACGTATCTGCAGAATACGTCATAGAGCAAAATAATCGCTGTAATTGTAATCAGTATTCCGCAGATATACCCCAGCACTGCGTTTAATTTTTTCAGTGCTTTCATTTATAAATACCTCCTACTCATTTCACGCTTCTTCTTAATGGTCAAATATAGGAGCTTACTCATACTCAACTTCTGCCATGGTATCCATCAGCTTTGCGCCAAGCTCGCCGGAAAATTCTCTTACTTCCTTCAGAAGGCCTTCAGTATCTTTCATGAAAGCGTCCTTTTCTTCTTCTGTGCAGTTGTAAATGGTGCCGCCTGCTTTCTTAACTGCCGCTTCAAACTCTTTGTAGTAGTCGTCCATGATACTCTCGTTGTAATCCATAGCCAAATCTGCCGCTTCTTCCATGATCTTCTTCTGATTGTCAGACAGGCTGTTCCAGCTTTCGTTATTGATAGCTACATAAAGCCATGTAGAGTTAGACAGTCCTACATTGCTGATATACGGCGCTGATTCATGGAGTTTAAAGCTCATTACAAAGGGCCATCCGGTATATCCTCCGTCAACGGTTCCCCTGTCAAAAGCAACTGCTACATCAGCTGGTACTACGGTCATTGGAGATCCGCCCCATGCAGAGATGGTTTTTCCAACCCAGGTGCCATGGTCCCTAAGCCTCATACCCTTCAAATCTGCTGTACTGTGAATATCCTTTTTGTTCTTTTTATTCAGATAAAAAACTGTGTCGCCTTCATCTGTTGCAAAAAGATACTTTTGGTTATATTTTGCCAGGATTTCATCCATAACGCCCTTAATGGCCTCGTTGGTCTTTCTCCACTGTCTTGGCTCATACTGTCCCGGAACATCCATAGGTGCCAGTTCTTTTGCTTCATTGGAGTTCAGCGAGGTAGGCGTTGATGCCATATCTACTGTTTTGGTCATTACCGCTTTTAACGCTTCCTGATTTTTAACAAGACCTTCTGATGGATACACGGTAATATCAATCGTCCCATTTGACAGCTCTCTGCATTTATCAGCGAAAAACTGATAGGTTTTGCCTCTGGCATCCTGCTCTGTAAATGCGTGGTTAAAGGTCAGTTTTACGGTCTTTTCTCCGGATTCACTTTCCCCTCCGCCGGAAGAACCTCCGCCACAGCCAGCCAGTGTCAGCGCCAACAATACGAAAACCAGTGCAATGCTTAATGTCTTCTTTTTCATTTTGTTTCCTCCATTTCTATAATTCTCCAAGTTTTATAACATCAACCTTTCGTGCACTTATAGTAAATAGCAAATCATATGCCAAAGCGCCTGTTTTTTTCTCCAAAACAGCGCATCCATTGAAATTGCAACAAGAAAAGTTGCAAACTACAAGCTTCTGTAAATATAAAAACTTGTATTATACATAAAAAATGAGCGTTTTCGCCCATTTTTTATATGCCACTGCGCTAATACGCTCACTTTTTAATATTTTTATTTTTTATATAGAATCGGGTCGATCTGATACAGCTCCAGCCTTCGGTACATGGAGCGTCTTCCCAGTCCTATGTATTCGGAAGCTTTACTTACATTTCCTCCGCTTTTTTTCAAAGCTTCTATAATGGCTTTTTTCTCGACCTGCTGCAGTTTGCTGCAAACGGATCCTTCATCCAACTCTAAAGGCTGCTCCTGCCGCAGGGTTCGAGTCTGCATATTCTGAGGAAGATCTTCCGGCCCAATCGTATTCGTCCGGGTAACGTTGATAGCTCTCTCCACCACATTTTCCAGCTCCCTTATGTTGCCGGGCCAGCTGTGATTTAAAAAAATAGTTTTTACTTCCGAGGAAATCCCTTTTACTTCTTTTCCCAATATAATATTGTACCGTTTTATAAAATAATCTGTAAGCTGGAAAATATCAGCTTTTCTTTCTGCCAGACTGGGAACATTGAGAGAAAATACATTAAGGCGATAGTAAAGATCGCTTCGGAATTTCTTTTCCCGTACCAGCGCCTCAATATCTCTGTTCGTGGCAGCAATGATCCGAACATTGATCTTAATAGTTCTACTGCCTCCCACTCGCACAACTTCCTTGTTTTGAAGCACCCGAAGCAGATTCACCTGATCCTGAAGAGGCATATCCCCAACTTCATCCAAAAATAGCGTTCCTCCATCTGCCTGTTCAAATTTTCCCATTTTGCCGTCCTTGCTGGCGCCTGTAAAAGCCCCCTTTTCGTAGCCGAATAACTCACTTTCAATCAGGCTGCTGGTCATGGCCCCACAATTTACGGCCACAAAGGGGCCTTCCTGCCTGAGGCTGTGATTGTGAATGGCCTGAGCAAATAATTCCTTCCCTGTGCCGCTTTCGCCTAAAATCAGCACATTGGACATACTTCTGGCCGCAATCTTCCCAAGCCGTACCGCTTCCCGCAGCTCGTCCGAAGTCCCCTGGATGTCTTCAAAATGAAACTGAGCTTTCATTTCGTTTTTCGACTGTTTGTAAGTTTGAATGTATTTCGTATTTTTAAGCTTAATGACCAGACCCTCCTTCTTGCCTCTGGCTGCGCTGGTAAGGTGGGTTGTCAAAACTTCACATTTCAGTTCGCCACCACGAAAATGAAAGATCATCTCTTCGTCAATCGCGTCCTTGTCGCTTTCCAATATCCTGTGAAATACGCCTCCTGCATTCAAAAAGATATCAATGTCTTCTCCCAGAATTTCTTCCTTTTCAATGTCAAAAATTTTCACTGTAGCATCGTTGACATGGTTTACAACCAGTTCTCCGTCTGTAACAATAGTTCCCAAAGGAACGGTTTCCATGGCGCCGAGAAATTTTTGGTACATGCTGTCGTAATCTTTTTTATATTCCAGCGCTTTCCACTGACCTTCCAGCGCGCCTACGGTAATTTTAAGAATTCCCCGCACATATCCGATATTTCCCGTATCCAAGGGAGCAAAAAATCCCAAAACACCTAAAACCCCACTGTTTTGAGTATGAATGGGAAGCCCCAGTATAATCATAGATTCCCCTGTGCTCACATCCCGGATGGCTTCTACCGTCCCATCATCTTCCATCGCCTGTCTGAGACATTCTGCCGAGGGTTCGCCGACTGTAATAATATCATCAATGGAAAGATTAAGAATATATTTTTCCAGAGAAGCGATATTCCTCCAGATATAATTGATTTTCCCATTGGGCTCCAGTAAAACGGCTGTGGTATTCAAATCAAAGATGGCATAATACATATTTCGTATGATGCCGTTTGCCATTTCTGCAAACATTTCAAACATTTTCTTTTCCGCCTTTCTTTCTGTTTCGAGGCGAGAATCACACTTCGCTATGAGAAACAGCAGCGCTTCTGCCTTTTCAAAAAGGACTTTCCCAAACTCACGGTCACATATATGTCCTGTTTTATCGTTTTATTAATGCAACTAATATGCCAAAACTTATATTAATCAAATTTCTCCCATACTTTTTCTTTTGTATTGAAAACACGTTGAAATTTCAATAATCTTGTACACGTTTTTCCCTTTATCACAGAAATCCGCGCTGGATTGCCTCATCATCCCGCCCCCTGTACTCATACTATGAAGCCCTCATCTGACATAGCAGAATAAATGCCTGTCATAATCACATAGCAAGACAATATGACATATGCATAAAACGCGCAGCGGGGCGGAAGCACTCAATGCAGGAAAAGGTGTTGAAGACGACATTATTGATGTAGATGGATAAAAAAACAGAGCATACATATTGTACACTCTGCTTTTATTTTATCTGTCATTCTTTTATTCTGCATTATGACCGCTTGATGGCGGCAGGCAGGCTTCTGTCCTTTATTCTGCCATTTTGGGGATACGTTCTGCAATCACGTTCATCAGGCTGTCTGTGCAAGGCAGCGGATCGACGAACTTGCCGGAACCTGCCGGCGCAAAGGCGGCATCATCTGTCGGTGCCAGCGCTCCGCCGAGAACTTCTCCGATTTCCGCGTATTTGTATCTTGGCAGGAGATCGTCCATTTCCTCGGAAATGTCGAATTCATCCTCCCAGCCAAAGTCCGCTTCATAGACATGGGCGATTTCTGCCGCAATTTCCCAGTTGGCGAAATCAACATCTTCTACGATTGCTCTGGTTACAGGCTGCAATCTTCTTTCTGTATTGGTATACGTACCGTCTGTATTGGCAAAGCCGGTAGCCGGAAGCACCACATCCGCCTTGGCCGCGGTTTCTGTCATGTGCGTATCGGAAACCATGAGGAATTCCAGTCCGGAAAGATCCATGCCGGTTTCTTCGCCAAAGATGAGCAATGCTTTTACGCCTTTCAGCGCTTCCGCTCCCGCGTGGATTCCAAGGTCTGCAATACCCTGGGAATTGTTCTTGGACTTCACCTGAAGGATTCCGTCACGAGGCGCTCCGATGTGTCCGGACAGCATTGCGATATCCGCGATGAGAGATGCTGCCTCTGTCGTAACAAAGTTCTGAGTAAATACGATCATGGCTTTCTTGGCATTCGCGTAAAGCTCTGCCGCTGCCCTGCATTCTTCACAGGTATCCGCCTCTGCCAGACTCTTTGCGAATTCGTCAAAGCCGGCAATATCGGAAGTCTTTCCCGCATCCAAGAGGGACTTGGCAACTCCCTTTAAGAAGGTCAGATCATTTGCCGTGGAAATGACTTTTTCCGCAAAATCAAAATGCTGTTCATAGCCTTCCGGATTTGCCAGGATCACCTTTGCGCCGTTTTCTGCCGCCTGTTTCAGCTTTAGCTGGATAACCGGGTTGGATACGGTGTCAAAGCCCACTGCCAGAATCACGTCTGTGGAAAGCAGTTCGTCGATGGTGTTTGGAGAAGCGTCAAAGCCCAGTACCGGAGCAAGTCCGCTGGCTCTGTTGTTGAGGCACAGGGTTTTTGCGCCCATAACGCCTGCCATTTTTTTGATAGCATATGCTTCTTCGTTTGTATAGCGGTCGGAAATCGCAACTGCTACCGCGTCTTTTCCGTATTTCGCCGCAATGGACTGGCACTTCTTGGCAGCCAGCACAAATGCTTCGTGGTAATCGGTTTCTCTGAATTCCTTTCCATCCTTAATGAGCGGATCTGTCAGCTTATCTTCCAGCAGCGCGCAGTCAAAGCCCCATTTGCCCTTTCCGCAGGCAAGACCTTTGTTTACCGCTCCTTCCTTATCCGGATTGGCTTTAATCAGCATATCGCCGTAGCTTTCCAGCAGCAGGCTGCAGCCTACGGAGCAATAAGAACAAGTCGTTTCCGTTACGTCGTTTTCCAGAGGAACTTCCTTAACCATAGTCGTTCTCTCCTGCAGAGCCCCTGTCGGACAAACGCTGACGCACTGGCCGCAGGATACGCAGCCGGATTCTACCAGCGGTTTTTCAAGCGTCGGTTTTACCACCGTGTCAAAACCTCTGTGAACAAGGCCCAAAGCGCCGATTCCCATTACTTCATCGCAGACTCTTACGCAAAGTCCGCACAGGATGCACTTGTTGGGATCCCGCACAATGAAGGGATGATCGTCTTCAAATTCGATGGTGTTCTTGTCGCCTGCCAGACGCTCCGGCTTTACATCATACTGGTTTGCAAAGTCGATGAGCTTACATTCAAAATAGTCGTGGCAGCCGCATTCCAGGCACCGGTTTGCCTCTTCCTCAGCCTGTTCCTCGTTAAATCCGGTGATAACAACCTCTGTGAAGTTGTCTTTTCTTTCTTCCGGTGAAAGAACATCGTACGTTGGCCTACACTGGCGTTCTCTGTCTTCAAAGGTCTTTTCCGTAATATCGTCTCTAGTGACAACGTAGGGCTTTTCATATTTTACAGCTTCCCCGTTCAGGTAAGCGTCGATCACATAAGAGGATTTTCTCGCGTCCGCAATAGCTTCTACCGCAATGGAAATTTTGTCATTTCCGCAGTCTCCGCCTGCAAATACGCCTGGCAGGCTTGTCATAAAGGTATCCGGATCGTATGCGATTGCATTCTTTCTCGTCTTATCCACGTCAAAGATGGTCGCGTCTACCGCCTGGCCGATGGCAAGGATCATGGTGTCGATGTCGATAGTTTCCGTTTTTCCTTCTACCGGAACCGGTCTTCTTCTTCCGGATTCATCCGGTTCGCCCAGCTCCATAACCTGCAGGATCACCTGTTTTACATGGCCATTTTCATCGGCAACCACTTCCAGCGGGTTGGTCAGGTTCTTGAAGATAACGCCTTCTTCTTCCGCCTCTTCGATTTCCAGCATATCAGCAGGCATCTCATCCTTGGTACGTCTGTAAATATTGTAGACTTCTTTTGCTCCCAGTCTTACGGCTGTTCTGCAGGCATCCATTGCTGTGTTTCCGCCGCCTACGATAGCAACTTTTTCACCCAGCTCAATCTCTTCGTTTCTTACAACCTTTCTCAGGAAATCAATGCCGCCGATTACGCCGTCCGCGTCTTCTCCTTTGCAGCCGACTCCTGTGGAAACCCATGCTCCGATTCCAAGCAGTACTGCATCAAAATCCGCACGGATAGTTTCAAAGGGAATATCAACTCCCACTTTTGTATCAGTCAGCAGCGTCACGCCCAGCTTTTCGATTGTAGCAATTTCCATGTCCAGCACTTCTTTCGGAAGCCTGTATTCCGGAATCCCGTAGCGGAGCATACCGCCAGCTTTTGGCATTGCTTCAAAAATAGTAACCTGATGTCCCATCTGTCTTAAGAAATAAGCTGCGGAAAGTCCCATAGGGCCGCCGCCGATGACCGCAACGCTCTTTCCTGTATCCGGCTCACATTCCGGCAGGAACACTTCGTCTTCCATCAGATCCTGATCAGCTGCAAAGCGCTTTAGCATCTGGATGGAAACCGGCTCATCAATGAGACCTCGGCGGCATTCTTCTTCACATGGGTGCGGACATACTCTTCCCAGCGATGCAGGAAGTGGAATTTTATCTTTTACAAGCTCCAGAGCCGCACCGTATTCGCCGTTGGCAATCAGGCCCACGTATCCCTGGCAGTCTGTCTGTGCAGGGCATGCCAGTACACATGGCGGTCTGCAGTCACCCACATGGTTTGACAGCAGCAGCTCCAGATTTGTTTTTCTTGATTCAATAACGCGCTCCGTATTGGTGCGGATGACCATGTTTGGAGCGATTTCTGTTGCGCAGGCTTTCAGAAGCTTTGGGTTTCCTTCCGCTTCGCACATACAAAGTCCGCAGGACCCGTAAATTTTTGTGCGTTCGTCAAAACAGAGAGTCGGAATAAAAATATCGTTTTCTCTGGCGACTTCCAAAATAGTCTGACCCGGAAGGCCCAGAACTTCTTTGCCGTCAATATTGATTCTGAATTTATTCATTGTCTATTCTCCTCCTCTCTTACTCTACTGTAATCGCGTTGAATTTGCAGCTTTCAAGGCATCTGCCGCACTTCACGCACTTGTCCTGATCAATAACATGCTGTCCTTTGACTTCGCCGGAAATTGCTCCCACAGGACATTTCTTTGAGCAGAGAGTACATCCCTTGCAGGCATCTGTAATATCGTATTTAATCAGCGCCTTACAGGATTTTGCCGTACACTTTTTCTTGTAAATATGATCTTCGTATTCATTTCTGAAGTATTTGATGGTAGTCAGTACTGGGTTCGGCGCTGTCTGTCCCAGGCCGCACAGGGAACCGTCCTTGATCTTAACTGCCAGTTCTTCCAGCAGCTCAATATCGCCGTCACGGCCTTCACCCTCTGTGATCCGTTCCAGGATTTCCAGCATTCTCTTTGTACCGATACGGCAGTAGTTGCACTTTCCGCAGGATTCTTTTCTTGTGAAATCCAGGAAGTATCTCGCCATATCTACCATGCAGGTAGTTTCATCCATTACGATCATACCGCCGGATCCTACAATTGCGCCGGTCTTTGTAATGTTTTCATAATCTACCGGAGTATCAATGAGACTCGCGGGAATACAGCCGCCGGAAGGTCCTCCCATCTGGACAGCTTTGAATTCCTTGTCGTTTTTAATTCCGCCCCCGATTCCGTAAATAACGTCTCTGAGAGGAAGTCCCATAGGAACCTCCACCAGTCCGCCTTTTTTAATTTTGCCTGCCAGAGCAAATACCTTGGTGCCTTTGGACTTTTCCGTACCCATTGCGCCGAAGGCCGCTCCGCCGTTATAGAGGATCCATGGCACATTTGCCAGGGTTTCTACATTATTAATGTCAGTCGGCTTCTGCCAATATCCCTTTGCCGCAGGAAATGGCGGCTTTAACCTGGGCATACCTCTTTCGCCCTCCAGAGAAGCGATAAGCGCTGTTTCTTCACCGCACACAAACGCTCCTGCACCGGCTTTGATGCGGATATCAAAGTCAAATCCGCTTCCAAAGAGATTTTTGCCCAGAACCCCCTTTTCTCTTGCCTGATCCATGGCGATCTCCAGTCTGTGGATAGCCAGCGGATATTCGGCACGGCAGTAGATAACACCTTCATTTGCTCCCATGGCATATCCGGCTATAATCATGCCCTCCAGCAGGGAGTGAGGGTCTCCTTCCAACACGGACCGATCCATAAATGCACCCGGGTCTCCCTCATCCGCGTTGCAGACCAGATATTTTTCATTTCCAGGACTCTTCTTTGCGGCATCCCACTTGAACCAGGTGGGGAATCCCGCTCCGCCTCTTCCTCTCAGGCCTGAAATCTTGATTTCCTCAATAACTTCATCGGCAGTCATAGACGTAACGACCTTTTCGATGGCTTTATAGCCGTCAGCCGCTATGTATTCCTCGATATTTTCCGGGTTAATGACACCGCAGTTTCTCAGAACAACTCTCTGCTGTTTTTCGATGAACTGCTGATCTTCCTGGGAAATGGCCATTTCCTTCACAGGCTCACCCTTTGCCAGATGACGTTCCACGATTTCGGCTACGTTTTCCGGCTGTACCTTTACATATCTGGTAAGCGCTCCGTCATCTCCATATATATCAACAATCGGTTCCAAATAGCATGTTCCGACGCAGCCTGTAATATCTACAACTGCATCCAGATTCTTTTCTGCAATAAGCTTTTCAAATTCTGCGGCTGTCTTTTTTGCGCCTGTAGCTACTCCGCAGCTTCCCTGTCCGATTATAACTTTCATACTATTTTTCACCTCCTATGCCCTTTCCCTGATTTCCGCCAGGACTTCCTTTACGGAATCCTTAGTCAGGTTGCCGTAGGTTTCGTCACCCTCAGCACTCTTTACCATCATGACCGGAGCCAGAGAACAGCATCCGAGACAGGCTACATTATTGAGGGTAAACAGACCGTCTTCTGTAGTCTCCCCATCCTGAATATTCAAATATTCGCAAATTGATTCTTCAATGGTATCTGCTCCGTTTACATGACATGCCGTCCCTTTACATAACATGATCAGGTATTTGCCGATAGGCTTTAACCGGAACTGTGAGTAAAAAGTGGCCACACCATAAATTTTAGCGGGCTTGATGCCTGTTGCCTGGGATATGTAATTAATGGCGTCAAAGGAAAGGTAACCATAAATATCCTGGGCTTTCTGAAGAATTGTGATCAGGCTTCCGGGTACTTTTGCATACTTGTCCAGTACAGGGGCCAGTTCTGTAAACTGTTGATCCATCGTATGGCCACAGCAACAACCTTTTTCACTCATACTTATAATCCTCCTACTTCTCTTTCAAAGATAAATCATGTCCGGGGTCTTCACACTGCATCATCGTATAGCCCCGTAGGATTCATTTTTGAACACTTCTTAAAAATAAATCAAAACCAACTTAAATCAATCTCAATCCCAGCATTTTAAAGGAATAACCCCTTTTTTTGCTAATAACTGCATCTTCTTTATTTCACTAAAAAACTGTTTCCCCAAATGCGTGCGACTATTTTTATTGTATCAAACGTGAGACTAAAAATCAATTAGAAAGGCAAAAAGCGCAAAATTAGTCACTATCTTTTTAATTTTCTTTATTTTTATCGGAATTTCGATGTATCCATTTGCTTAGATCAAGCTCCATGACAAACAAGGATGCCAGAAGAATAACTGCTCCTGCATATGCCCGAGGCAGTAAAACTTCTCCTGCCAGAAAGAAGGCAACGATACCGGAGAATACCGGCTCCAATGTGAAAATAACGCCGACGTGGGACGCACTGGTGTACTGCTGAGCAATTGCCTGTACAATAAAAGCAACCCCTGTACAAAATACGGCAAGAAAAATTACAGATCCCCATACTGCACCGCTCTGAGGCAGGTGGGGTTCTTCTGTCAGGAAAGCCAGGATACAGTTAAACAGTCCTGTAAATCCCAGCTGAAATACTCCCAGCTGAAAGGCGTCCACCTCTTCCTTTGCCACAGCTGTTTCGGTAATGAGCAAATCCACCGCATAAGCTACGGCACACATAATGCAGAGGATGTCTCCCACTGCCGGTTTAAGCTGCTCGTTCAACGTCAGAAGTCCAATGCCGACAAGGCACATGATAACTACAACTGCCAGCTTTTTATCTGGAATCTGCTTTTTAAAGATAAATGCCAAAATGGGCGTAAATACCACAGTCAGAGCGCACAAAAATCCCGAATTGGAGAGACTGGTGTACATGACACCAAAGGTCACCCCTATGTACACGAACACTAACGCAATCCCTACAAGCATGCTGTATTTCAGCGTTGTCTTATTCACGGTCTTTAATCTGGGAAACGCAAGGATCAGGGAAATGGCAAAAGCCCCGAGAAACCGAAATGAATTCAGAGTAAATGGTCCGACATCTGCAAGGCTCACATCCGTCATGTAATAGGATACCCCCCAGCACAATGTGACCAGAATCAGCATAAAATCCGCTTTTACCTGTTTTGACATACTGCTCCTTTTCCGTCCTTTCTGTTTTGCCGCTTTGTTTTTACAATAGCTTTATCCGCATTCTTACTATATCTCTGCAATAAACAATTCCAGAGCCAGGTTCTGTTCAAGAAGTCCGCTTTTAATCGTTCCGTCAATTTCGTAAGCTTTTGAAAGGATTTTTTTCAGCCCTGCAACGGAATATTTTTCTGTGACCCCCATGGCTTTTTTTATCCGAAACTCGTGAACGCCCAGAAGTTTGTGCATCTGAGCGGGGTTCATACCCTCTTCCCGCATTTCCTTTACCTCCAAGATCAACTCCAGCTGGGAGGTGATCAGCGCCAGCAGCCCATATACCGCTTCCCCACTTACCAGCAGATTGTGAAGAAGGCGGTATGCCTCATCCTTCCGATTGCGGCTGATAGCATCCAGCATAGCAAAGACATTGGTCTCCAGATTGCTGGAAACTGTTTCTGCCACATCAGAAGCTACAATCTCATTTCCTGTGCTGTGTGCAATCACCTTTTTAATATCGTTTTCCAAATTATATAAGTTGTAGTCAATTTCTTTATTTCCATAGCCGCTGTCTTCGATAAGCAGATTCACGACAGAGTCCCGGTACGTTTTGCTGGAGGCTTTAAAACGCTTTGCAATAAAAGAGCGGAGCTGGGCACCGCTTAAAGGGCCAAAATCATAAACAGCGCCTGCTTTTTCTGCTGCTGCCTGGAGTTTGCTCTTTTTTTTATTTTGGGGATCCGGTTTTGCAGCTGTTATAATCAGCATACAAGTTTCCGGCAAATCTTCGATATATTCCAGCAGCTCCTTTTCGTCGCTTTCGGAAAAGCCTTTCAGCTTTTGCCCCAGAGCCGGCGGAAATTCGGGGATCAGCACCATCCTTCGAGACGAAAACATGCTCAAAGTCTCACAGCTTTCCTTTATCCTGGAAACGGTCAGTTCCTCAGGCTCCAGTCTTGTAAAGTCCAGGCTTTCACAGGCTTTATTAATATATGTGCCCTTCAGCAGGCTGACAGCCCAGTGGACCAGATACTGCTCTTCTCCGCAAAGAAAAACCAAACTTGGGATTTTGCCTGCTTTCAGATCCTTTCCAATCGTCTGGAAAGCGTGTTCTTTTTTCTTCGTGGATTGTGTGGATTTATATGCTGCCATGTGAACCTCTATTCTATCATTTTTTGTATAGAAATACCTCTGCCGCTTGTGTTTTTGCAAAGTCCTATAGCGCCGGAGGTATCGTTCCTATATACCATTATAACCCTTTGCCTGTATTTTTCAATAACTGTCTTATCCGGATGTCCGAAATTATTTTTTCCCACCTGAAAAACAGCAGCTTTCGGTGAAACCGCATCAATAAATTTGTCGCAGGAGCTGTATTTGCTCCCGTGATGTGCCACCTTCAGCACATCGCAGTGCAGACCCTTTTCTCCATACATATCCACAAGACCGCTCTCTCCATCCTGATCCAGATCTCCTGTAATGAGCACGGAACAATTTTCGCAGGTCAGCTTCATGATCAAGCTGGAAGCGTTTTCATCCTCCTGATTGTGCGCCATCTCCTCATATTCCTGTTTCGTTTTTTTCTCAGGAGCCAGAATATCCAGATACACATTTTCTCCAAGTGTAACCCGCTGTCCCTTATGGAGATACAAAAATTTCGCCCCGCTTTCCTTTTTGAGCTTTTCCTCCAGCACTTTGTTTCCTTCATAAACACCAATTCGATCCACCATCCCCTGCTGGGCCAGCGAACGAATTCCACCATAATGGTCTTCATGGAGATGTGTGACAAATGCAGCATCCAGCTTTTTTACTCCATTTTTTAAAAGATAGGGCTTCAGCGTCTTTTTCCCCACATCGTAACGGATACTGCCTCCTCCATCCAGAAGATAGTGTTTTCCATCCGGTGTTTTTATGTGAATACAGTCCCCCTGCCCCACATCTACGAACACGATCTGCGCTCTGGAAAAGCCATCTTCCATTCCTGCGGACAAAAAGCCTGCTGTTCCCACAATGAGGAGCGCTGCTGCGGAAAGCTTTTTCCACTCCTTGCGAAGGAACAAAATCCGTCCCTTTTCGGAAAGGAAAAAGAACAGGGCTCCATAATAGACTGCCAGTAAAAAGACTGATGGACTCACCACGTCCCAGGCAGTCCTCCCTCCTGCGTAAAATAATTCGTTGATCCAAACCATGAGCCGAAACCCCTGCGCGAGAAAAGCTGTTCCCATACCAAACAGAGTATCGCTGAGTCCTGAAAAAAACAGAGTGCACATTCCGATTGGCATTAAAATTCCCGCAAGAAAGACTACTGGTATATTGGCGAAAATCGCCCCAAAGGACAAGTAGTTAAACACATATGCTGTATAAGGAACCATGCCTGCCTGAATCACAAGTGAGGATAAAAATATGCCCTGATACAGCTTTTCTGCAAAAGGCAAAATCACGCCTATAGAGGCTGCTGCCAGAAAGGAAAGCTGAAACCCCATGTGAAACAGCTGAAGCGGATTCAAACTGAGCATTAAAAGGAACGTAAATGCCGCAGCTGAAAGAAAATCATACCGCCTGTGCAGAATTCCCGCTCCTAAATGGATACTGATCATAACCGCGGCACGTATTACAGATGGGGAAAATTCAGCCAGCGCTGTATATAAAAGCAACAACATGGATGTGCTGCAATAAAATAAAACGCCCTTTTTCCCTCTCCAAAAAAACGCAAAGAACCCATAAATGACGCCTACGTGGAGCCCGCTGACTGCCAGAACATGCGCTGTTCCATTTCTTTGAAAGTCCTCGTAAGCCTCCTCATCCAGCCCGGATTTATCGCCAAACATCATGGCCATGACCATACTCTTGGTATCTGGATCCGTTTTAGCTTCCAGCTTCTCCGCAAATCCGCAGCGTATACGAAAAACATACCGCAGAAGCTCTGCTGATGCCGAAACTTTTTCATTCCGATGCAAAACTACAGAATCAGCTGTCATCTGAGCGTAGATCCCGCAGCTCTTCAGGTACATCCGGTAGTCAAAACACTTTGGGTTGCGCCGCTGGGCTGGAAGAAAAATGCTTCCGCGAAAGCATGCCTTTCTCCCTACCATTTCTTCATAGGATGGGATCTCCCTATAGCAGCTGATCAATATTCTGCCCTCCGGCGTTTCTGCTATCAACCGCAGCCCATCATCCTTCCTGCTGATTTCCGTTACCAGCCCGCAGAGTTCGCCAGCTGTTTTATCTCTTCGGACAATTGGCGGTTCCCATTCCAGTGCAGTCTGCATCAGCAGCCCGCCTATAAAAAAGATACATATAAATAGGAAGAATTTATTTTTGTTTTCGCCACTCCACATAGGAAAAGCTGCTGCTTGTTTTGGTAGTCTTGTTTCTTTAAGGTTTCTTTTGCCAAACGTTCCGTTCCATATATTCAAGACCAGCAGCACTCCTGCTGCTGTAAAAAAACACATAAGCCATGCTTCTCTGCAAAGCTGCGCCAGATGTGCGATGCCGGCGCCGCTTCCAAAGGCTGCCGCCGCAAATACCAGAGGCCTTCTCAATTCCTTTTCCTCCTTTTATCATTCCATCCTCCGGCTACCCGTCCTTACAACACACCTTATTATATTACATTTTTTGTAAAATTTCAAGAAAAATTCCAGTTCACTAATTAAGATTCTCTTACGGAAATCTTAAAGAATCCTATAAAATATTTAACTTTTCATAGCTTCTATGGTATAATAATTCCGCTACAGTAAGAAAAGATATCCATTTGTAGCAAATAAGAAAAGTATTCACACACTGAAAGCACCGGTGCAGTAACCGAACCGGCAGCAAGGCCCCGGCACTGTGCCCGTTACAGGAGGGTAAGATTTTGGCAGATAAACACAAAAAACGTTCAAGCTCTGATGACATAAACGAATTTTTCGCTGAATTTACTAAAATAGATTCGTCGTCATCCGGCAACCGTCAGGATAACCGCAAAGGTGCGTCACCACAGCGTCAGCCCAGACAGGCTGCTGCTAATTCAAAAAATAACGGCCCTGTACAGAATCCAAAAGGCCAGGCTGGCAGCGCCTCTTTTAATTCCACATCAAAAGGGAAGAAAAAGCAGAAAAAGAAAAAACATCGTGTGCTGAAAATTATTATACTGCTGATCGTACTTGGCATCCTCGGCGTAGGCTCTTATGTAGGCGTCCTGATTCTGACTGCCGAATATCATAGCATTGACGCAGACAACATTTACAGCCAGCTTAATCAGCGTTCCACAATATACGATTCCAACGGCAAGAAAATCGAAAGTGTATTTTCCGAGGAAGGAAACCGCGCCAACGTAATGTATGGGGACATTCCAGAAGATATGGTCAATGCCATCGTTGCCATTGAAGATAAAACCTTCTGGGAGCACCATGGCTTTAACTTTATCCGTATCATGGGCGCTATCAAGGAAAGCATATTGGGCGGCGGCCAGGTCAGCGGAACCAGTACTCTGACCCAGCAGCTCGCCCGTAATGTATACCTGACCGAGCAAAAGAGCCAGCATTCGCTCAACAGAAAAATCGTGGAGGCCTATTATACGGTGCTCATTGAACAAAGCCTGACTAAGGAACAGATTGTAGAAGCCTATCTCAATACGGTTTATCTGGGCTTTAACTGTTATGGCATTGAAGCTGCCTCTCAGGCTTATTTTGGAAAGAACGTAAAAAAGCTGGATCTGCTGCAGTGTGTTGCCCTCGCTTCCCTGCCCCAGTCTCCAGACTCCTTTGCTCTGGTAAAATCCCGCCCTGTAGGCACAGTAGAGGTTGAAAAAAAGGATGTCCTTGCGGAAACAGAGAGCATTGTTTATGCCTATAATGGAGAGCTGTCTGAAAACCGCAGAAAGATGACTCTGAACAATATGGTCGATCAGGGATATATCAAGCAGTCGGAAGCCAATGAAGCACTTGACCAAAATCTGAAGAAAAAGATGAAGGTTTCTATAGAAAAAGGCAGCGGATTTGCGTCTTACTTTACAGATTATGCCATTGAACAGATCACGAAGGACATTATGGAAGAATATGGATGGTCTAAAGAAGATGCCAGAAAGATGGTCTATAATGATGGTCTGAAGATCTATACAACTATGGATCGGAATGCTCAGAGAATTGCTACACGGGAATTTCGTCAGGGTTCTAACTACCCAGGCCTTACCAACATACGGACAGACAGCAATGGCAACATCCTGAATAATAAAACGGGAAAAATCCTGCTCTATGAATACAGCCGCTATTTTAATGATAAGGATCAATTTGTACTGAAAAAGAATGAGTTCAGGTGGAACAGCGACGGCAGTCTCACACTGTTTGCCGGTAACCGTCTCAACTTTTATGACGTAACGCTTTCCGATGGCTCAAAGGATATCAGCCCGACCTTTAAAAATCTGTATACACGGGAGGATGGCAAGCTTTATACAATTGAGGGCGGTGCGCTCTCGATTCCTCAGGGATATAAAACAAAGGATGCTGCCGGCAACTGTACGGTTTCAGCAAAATTCTTTACAGACTATCCGAAGTTCTTCCGCGAAAAGAGTGGAAAGCTCATTGTAGATGAAAAGAATTACAGTCTGAAACAGAAAGTGATACAGCCTCAGTCTGCCATTGTAATTATGGATCACAAGACAGGCGGTATCAAGGCCATGGTAGGTGGAAGAAATACAACCGGAAAGATGCTCTACAACAGAGCCATCAACCCACGGCAGCCTGGTTCTTCCATCAAACCGTTAGCCGTATATTCTTCCGCACTGCAGATGTCTTACAAGAAGGCGAAAAAGGGAGAAGGCATGAGCCTTTCTAAATCCGATGGAAGCAGTTGGGGAAGCTATATCACGGCAGGAAGCGTTATAAACGATGCTCCAATGGTCGTAAATGGAAGGGCCTGGCCGAAAAACTGGTATACCGGTTATCGAGGCCGCATGACGCTCCGTACTGCAGTGGAGCAATCGGTAAACGTATGTGCTGTTAAGGTTTATCAGCAAATGGGTCCTGAGTTCCCGACTTCCCAATTAAAGAAAATGGGTATTACCTCTATTGTAGAGGATGGCGATACCAACGACATGAACCCTGCTGCACTTGCTCTGGGCGGTATGACACATGGAATCTCACCGCTTCAAATGGCCGCAGCCTACGGTACATTCCCGAATCAGGGAATCTATACAGAACCGGTAACTTATACGAAAATCACCAACAGCAATGATGAAGTTCTGTTTGAAAAGGTTCCGAAGACAGAGGAAGCCCTGAATGAAGGTGTTGCTTATATTATGACCAGCATTCTGCGAAGCGTCGTCACAAATGGACTTGGAACTACCGCCTCCTTCGGGGGCCAGCCTGTAGCCGGAAAGACCGGTACGACAACAGATAATTTTGATGCCTGGTTTGTAGGTTTTACTCCACAATATTCTGCAGCTATGTGGATTGGAAATGACGTAAATATTGAGCTGACGGAAGGCTCTGCTGCCGCTGCCCGCCTGTGGCGTACCATTATGAGCCAGGTCTGCGCTGATATGCCATATGGAGAATATCCAAAACGGCCGGATAATGTAACCCAAATTAATGGTGAATTCTATGTAAAGGGGACTTATTCAAGAGTTGCTGCTCCTGGCAATGGGTATGGAAGTTCTGCAACTGGAACATCATCGCAGCAGCAAAGCACTACGAGAAGAGTTGTCGCTCCATCAACCAGGACACCATCCACACAGGCGCCAACTACACAGGCGCCAACTACACAGGCGCCAACTACGCAGCCACCGACTACACCGCCTTCTGAACCGGTTGAGGATAACGGAGACGAATGATAGTGGCGCATACGAAAGAAGCTTCTCAATTCCGATAAAAAGGTGAGTCTCAAAAGGGGCTGCTGCATTGGAATGTTGATATGCTCCCTTTATGAGAGACAGTGAAACAAAAAAACACGATTGATCATGAAGGGAGTTTTTCTATGCCAGTCAAAACGAAAGCGACACCTGAGGAGAAAATCAGGATTGCCCAATTATGT
>CAJTER010000027.1 GCA_910575405.1 Clostridia bacterium
GCATCTGCCCATAAAGAAAGTGTAAGGCTAAGTGCCACTTGATTTCAAGTGGAAGTTGGGGAAAGACTAACTTCCACTTGCACCCCTTAGATGTGGAAGTTAACTTTTCACTTCACAAGACTGACGAAATTTCAAAAAAACTTTGACTTTCACACCAAAAGCGTGTAAAATATTTCATGTCGCGCATACAGTGCGCCTTTGCGCAGGCAGGATGGGAATCCGTCCGGGCAAACGCAGCTAAAAAGCTTTAGTTCGTCGAACAAGATGACGCGGCAGCATCATACAAACCGCACCATCCCAGTAGACAGGGCCGAAAACGATGAAGCCCTAGCCCGTATCTTTGATACGGCGCGCAGGTCTCATGCAAGAAAATCATGCGCTTTAGCGCATAGATTTTTACTGCTGAAGCTCTAGCCCGTATCCTTGATGTGAGCAGGCAGCATCCCAGTAGGTAGAAAGGAAGAGTAAATGAGTTCATTTATCGCAAAGCCCCATGAAGTTGAACGTAAATGGTACGTTGTAGACGCAGAGGGCAAGAACCTCGGAAGAATGGCTTCACAGGTTGCAGCTATCCTGAGAGGAAAAAACAAGCCGACCTACACACCTCACGTTGACTGCGGAGATTACGTAATCATCGTCAACGCTGAAAAGGTAGAAGTAACCGGCAAGAAGAGAAAAGAAAAGATCTACAAGAGACACACCGGCTATCCGGGCGGTCTGAGAGAGATGACATTCGAGCAGTTAATGGAAAAGCATCCTACCGAGGTTGTAAGACATGCCATCAAGGGCATGATGCCAAATGGCAAGCTCGGCAGACAGATGTACAAGAAGTTAAAGGTTTATGCAGGTCCACAGCACGACCATGCGGCACAGAAGCCGGAAGCTTTGGAAATTTAGGGAAGGGAGGAACTAAACAATGGCAAAAACCCAATATTACGGAACAGGAAGAAGAAAGTCCTCAGTTGCTAGAGTTCGGTTAATCCCCGGTACTGGAAATGTAACTGTAAACGGAAAAGCTCTGGACGATTACCTGGCAATGGAAATCGTAAAGAGAGAAGTAAAAAGACCTTTTGAAATCGCAGGCTGCGAAGGCAAGTTTGACGTAATCGCCCTGGTAAACGGCGGCGGCTACACCGGACAGGCCGGAGCATTAAGACATGGAATTTCAAGAGCTTTATGCGAAGCGGACAGAGAAGCTTACAGACCGGCACTGAAAGCCGCAGGCTTCCTGACAAGAGACTCACGTATGAAGGAAAGAAAGAAATACGGTCTCAAAAAAGCGAGAAGAGCAAGCCAGTTCTCCAAGAGATAAAAAACTGCTTCTATGCGATAGAAAACCCACAGACATTGAGTTTGTGGGTTTTTCAGTGGGGGAATTGTGGTATACTTGTATTGCATTCAGCATGAATGGAGGTGGCGATATGTTTCCAAGGGTAGTACAGGTTATACCAATGTGGGATTATTCCATATATGTTTATTTTGAAGACGAAAAAATTGTACATTATGATATATCAAAGATGATCAAAAACGGGGCGCATCAGCTGCGTATGGAGGAGCAAACCGGTTCCATCGAAGCAGGCAAAAAAGCCGTTCTGATGGAAGGCAGGCTGGTACGGGGAAAACTGCAGGAAGGAGATATCTTTATGGCTCCTTGCCCTCCGGCAGCTGCGAAATGATGAAGGCCGAAAACATGATCCCGCAGCCCACCAGCTCGCGGCTGGACATACTTTCCCCTAGGAAGAGTCCCCCGCAGACAGCGGCAAAGACGGATTCCAGGCTCATGATGATGGCGGCAAGGGCAGGCGGCGTATACCTCTGACCCACGATCTGAAGGGTGAAAGCAATACTCACCTCCAGAATGGCTACGTAGAGGATGGGAACCGCGCAGTCCAGGAGTGCCTGCAGCTCGATTGTTTCAAAGAAAAGAGCCGTAATTCCCGACAGGAGCCCGGCAAGCATGAACATGAGAAAGGAAAGCTTGATGGAACCCACCCGTTCCGCAAAGTGATCGATGATCAGGATCTGAAAGGAATAGGCCGCCGCGCAGCCGAGAACAAGGCCGTCCCCCAGATGGATGGAAAAGCCTTCCGTAATGCACAAAAGATAAAGACCTACCGTAGCCATGGCAATGCCGATCCAGGTCATGCGGCCCACCTTCTGCTTTAAAAACAGCATCAAAAGCGGCACGATGACAATGTCCATGGCAGTGAGAAATCCTGCCTTTCCGGCTGTCGTATAGACGATGCCCACCTGCTGCAGCGAACCGGCGGCAAAATTCGCAAGCCCCCCAAGAACGCCGCCCAGCAGCAAAGTTTTATCGGAAAAGGGCGTGATCTCCTTTGGTGCGGAGCGCTTTTCGTTGCTCAGGCTAATCACCCAGATGACAGGCAGCAGGGCCAGTGCTCCCAGACAAAAGCGGACAAAACTGAAGGTAAAGGGCCCCACATAATCCATTCCCACCTTCTGAAAAATAAAGGCAGAGCCCCAGATGAGCGACGCCAGGAGCAGGCACAGTTCCCCTTTGAATCTATTTGTCTCTATTTTCATATCGCGATCCTTTCATTATGTAATGCTTCCGTGAAATATGACCGTTGCATTGACGTTCAAACTGTGATTTAATTAAAGTATAAACCAATACTGATTTTTAATTTGACCTAAGCGGTCGGCAGATCACACATATCAAAAGTATAATACAAAAAGAACGAACAAGGAAGAAAATTATTTATGGAAAAGCAAAATTGCAGTGTAGCTAACATTTATCAGCTCAACGGACGCGTCCCGGTTCTGAAGGCCATTCCCTTTGGAATCCAGCATATTTTAGCCATGTTTGTGGCCAATCTGACCCCCATTACCATCATAGCGGCGGCAGGGGGACTTTCCCAGAACGAAATAGCAGTTTTACTGCAAAACGCCATGTTTATCGCGGGGATCGCCACCCTGATCCAGCTCTACCCGGTATGGAAGGTAGGCTCAGGACTTCCTATTGTAATGGGCGTCAGCTTTACCTTTGTTACTGTACTCAGCACCATTGCTGCCAACTACGGTTATCCGACGGTAATCGGCAGTGTCTTGATTGGCGGCCTATTTGAAGGGACCTTAGGCCTTCTGGCCAAATACTGGCGGAAAATAATCGCCCCTATCGTGGCGGCCTCTGTGGTAACGGCCATCGGATTTTCCCTCTTTGCGGTAGGAGCCAGATCCTTTGGCGGCGGATACGCGGATGATTTTGGTTCCGGGGAAAATCTGCTGCTGGGAGCGCTGACCTTGCTGGTCTGCCTCCTTTGGAACTGTCTGGTAAAGGGATATTTGAGGCAGCTTTCCGTATTAGCAGGCTTGATTGTCGGATACATAGCGGCCATTTTTATGGGCAAAGTGGAGCTGTCGTCTATTTTGGCCGGAGGCTTTATTTCCCTGCCCAAAATACTTCCTTATGTGCCGGAGTTTAATATCGGGGCTATTTTGTCGGTCTGCATTATCTACCTGGTATCAGCGGCAGAAACCATAGGCGATACATCGGCTCTGGTGTCCAGCGGATTGAACAGGGAAATCAAGGAGCGGGAAATATCCGGCTCTTTAGGCTGCGACGGATACTCTTCTGCGCTGGCTTCTCTACTGGGCTGCCCGCCGGTGACTTCCTTTTCACAGAATGTGGGGCTGGTTGCCATGACAAAGGTGGTAAACCGCTTTACCATTATGACAGGTGCTTTATGCATGATCCTTGCGGGATTGCTTCCTCCTGTAGGCAACTTTTTCGCATCGCTTCCTGAATCCGTATTAGGCGGGTGCACCATTATGATGTTCGGCACGATTCTGACCTCTGGGATGCAGATGATCGCAAAGGCCGGCTTTACCCAGAGAAACATCACCATCGCGGCGCTCTCCTTATCCATAGGTATTGGCTTTACCACTACCAGCGAAATCGGACTTTGGCACATCTTCCCGCAAGTGGTTCAATCCGTATTTTCCGCCAACGTAGTCGCCGTTGTATTTGTAGCATCCATTATTTTGAATCTGGTTTTACCTGAAAACATGGAAGTTGATAAAATAAAAGAATCGTTTGAGCAAGGGAAAGGAACAGGACAATGAATTTTTTGGAGGAAAAAATAGCAAAAGAAGGTACTGTAAAAGAAGGAAATGTATTAAAGGTGGATAATTTTCTCAACCACCAGATGGATATTCCGCTGTTTAATGAAATGGGAAAAGAATGGAAGCGCCGCTTTGCGGGAAAGCCCATCAACAAAATTCTCACCATCGAAGCTTCCGGCATCGGCATCGCCTGCATCGCGGCCCAGCAATTTGACGTACCTGTTGTATTTGCCAAAAAAGCAAAAAGCATCAACATCGAAGGCGAAGTGTACGTGGCAGAGGTGGAGTCTTTCACACACAAATGCAAGAATCAGGTCATTGTGGCAGAAAAGTTTTTAACTCCCCAGGATCATGTTTTAATTATCGACGATTTTCTGGCCAATGGTTACGCTCTCCAGGGCCTAATTCAAATCGTACAGTCTGCAGGAGCAACTGTGGAAGGTATTGGAATTGCCATTGAAAAGGGCTTTCAGCCCGGCGGGAGAGTCATACGGAACCTGGGCTATCAGCTGGAATCCCTGGCAATCGTGGAAGCCATGGACTGGAAGACCGGCGCTATTACCTTTCGGGAGCAGGGATAGGGTGAAATGAAAGTCTCCCAATTTTTCGAGGGAGGATTTTATATATAAGTTCAGAATAGGATGGCAAACAACAAATCGTTAAATCATCAAAAGTCAAAGGAGGAGCAAAACGTGTTCAGAGAAATGAGACTGAAAGAAGACAACCAGCTGTCAAAGGAAGAAGCTTTGAAAATGCTGAAAGAAGCGCCTTATGGCATTCTGGCGCTGGAGGGCGACGACAAGTACCCCTATGCGGTGCCAATAAATTATGCTTTGGAAGATAACAAAATATATTTTCACGGCGCGGTAGAAGGCCACAAGGTTGATGCCGCGAAGAGGAACGAAAAGGTTTCATTCTGCGTAGTCACTCAGGCAGACATCGTTCCGGAAGCTTACAACTGCCTTTATCTCAGTGCAATCGTCTTTGGAAAAATCCGCATTATCACGGACGAAGCCGAAAAGCGCAAAGCACTGGAGCAGATTATCGCCAAATATTCCAAGGGATTTGAAGAGGGCGGCCAGGCCTATATGAAAGCCTCCTGGGAGGAGGTCATGACCTTTGTCATGGACATTGAGCACATAACAGGAAAAAAAGGAACACCATAAAGAGAATGTGAACTTGCCAGGACATGCAATTGGCAAGTTCACATTTTTTATAGTATGTTAATCACTGGAAGCTACCAGCCAGAAGCCTGTCGCTCTGCCGTCAGCTCCAGCATCCAACTGACCCAGCGGCTGATCGTAGAAGCGCGCCGCTGGTATGTACTGCCGCTTTCCACCTTGTAAAGCCCGGAGCTTCGCATGATCTCCACAATGGTCTCCGTACCCGGCATGTAACCCGTTTCCAGGCAGATTGCCAGAACCTCCCGAAAGGGCCGGTGCCCCAGAATGGCCCGGCAGAATGCCAGCTGCCGCTGTCGGTAGCCTAGCCTCAAAATGCGCTTTCCCTCGGGGGTCAGAAAATAAACAGGCTTTCGCCCTTCCTCATAGCGGCGATCCGCAAGCCCCAGATAGCGGGCCGCATCCGTATAATAGTTGGTCTGGCGCATATCAAAGGCGTACTGCTCCGTTACCTGCTCCTTGCTCAAATCCTGCTGATCCAGCAACTCGCACAAGTTGATGATCCGCTCAAATTCGTTGGCCTGGGGAAAGGGAACCTCTGGCTCCGGCGCAGGCACAGTGGCCCTGGCAGCCTCCCGCAGATCGGAGAGCCGCAGACGGGTATCCTCAATGGAGTAACGTTTGTGCTGCACCAGAGTCAGGGAGTTGTAGGAGTCCGCATCTTCAAAGGAATATTCGTACAGGCGGAAAATCCCATTGGAATAGACCAGAAAAACGGGGCGGACCTTTTTCGTAACCCGGGAATTCCAGAGGTGAAAGGGATAGTAGAGCTGCCGCACCAGAAAATCCTCGGACAAATCCCGCTTGGCCTCTATCAGTGCAAGGCTCTCAGCGCCTTCAAACGCAGCGTCGATTTCAATCTGGGCATTATTTACCGATATCCGTACCGGCTGCCCGGAATTGCAGTTTTGAATATAAAAGTCAAAGGCACCCGAGCCCATGCGTCCCGAAACCGTAGGATGCAAAGCTTCCTCCCCCAGAAAATCGGACAGAATGCCCGAGGCCAGGGCGCAGTTTATGGCAATGGCTTCGCTGGGGATGCTGCCTGCATCCAGACTTTGGAGGGAAGCGGGAAGAAAGGCGCGGGATATAGGATTAGCCGAAGGCTGGAAGGGCTCATAAGCTTCAAAATGGGAAAGCACGTATTCGCTGCGGGAAAGGGGAAGAATGGCGAGCCGGTGTTTCTGGAAAATCTGGGGCAGATTGATGCGATGGTCGAATTTGGCCATCAGCCGGGGCTCCCGGTATTCCTTAATCTGAGAGGCGGAAATAAGAAAACGCCCGTCAGCTTTGATATGGGATAAAATATCGTAGCGATCAAACAAAGCTTCCCAGGCCTTATCATTTTTGCTTTTTTGCTGCTTACTCATAATTTCTCACCACAACCTCATCCACCTGGCCCCGCCGGGAAGCCTTGGAATTGATGGCTCGCTTTGCCTTTACTGTCGTAATGTTATAGCCATCGTACTGCTCCAGGATAAACTCGGTGGCCGAATTGGAAAGCATGAATTTGATTCCCCGCCGGTCCAGCTCATCGCAGCACTCCCGCAGCCGAATCTGCTCGTTCTGGTCAAAGCCTCCCCTTGAATAGCCGGTAAAATTGGCGGTCACGGAAACCGGATCATAAGGCGGATCCAGATACACGAAGGTATGGGAGGGGATTTCGGCCAGAACTTCTGCGTAATCGGTGCTGCTGAAGAAAATCTGCGCCTGCTGGAAATACTGGCTCACTGCTGTCAGAGCCGGAGCGTTGACGATGTTGGGTTTTTTGTAATTGCCAAAGGGCGTGTTGAATTCGCCGGAATTGTTGACCCGAAAGAGACCGTTGTAGCAGGTCTTGTTGAGGTAAATGATGCGGGCAGCCCTCTGGACTTTGCTCAGCTGCCGGTACTGCTCTTTGTTTCTGTCCCAGTCGCGCACCTGATAAAAATGATCCTTTTCATTGGGGTGCTGGGCCAAAGCTTCGATCAGATCTTCCACATTGTCGCGAATGATCTGATAAACGTCCATCAGATCCGAATTGATATCGTTGATATAGGCAACCTCGGGCTGCAGCTTAAACAAAACAGCGCCTCCCCCCAGGAAGGGCTCACAATAAGACGTGATCTCCTTGGGAAATAAAGGCGTTAAATCCTGCAAAAGCTGGCGTTTTCCGCCAACCCATTTTACAATCGGCGCAACCAGGGCGTTCCTGCGCATAGTCGGTGATCCTCTCTTTCTGGTACATAGTGCACTGTTTCCTGTAAATCCGGGCAGCACACTAATGCATTTATTTTACCATATTGGCGGACCGGCTTCAATGAGAACCTTGCGCAGAATCCTGATTTAGACAGAGCTGGATGAACAGCTCCATCAGGGGACTGACCCACTTATTTTTGTGGTGGGCACAGACTGCTGCAATCTGGCGGGCTGCAAGGCCGGGGGAAGTGGGGATACTGCAGAGCCTGCCATCCTCCAACTCATCCCGAACGGTAAAAGTGGGGAGAAAGGAAATTCCCATATCGTTTTCTACCAGATTTTTAATGGTGGGAATGCTCCAAAGCTCAATGGTGTGGCCTAGAGTAATCCTGTGTTCTTTCAAATACTGCTCAAAAATCTGCCGGAAAATGCAATTTGGCTCATCAATGAGAAAGGGCACATCCAGATGGCGATCCGGCGTTATAAAGTCGGGAAAGGATTCCTTTGTGGAAGGAGAGGCAACAAGGCTCAGGGAACATGTTTCGATTTCGTGACAGATAAGGGAATTCTGGTTTCCATTTACATCCTCATAATAAACGCCCAGATCAACGCTGCCGCTGATTAAAGCGTCACGGGCTTCATAGCAGTTCATGGAACGGAGAACCAGTTTTGCCTGGGGAGCCTTTTCGCGAAACCTTTTCAGAACAGAGGGAATCCGGTAGCAGAGCTGGGTTTCCGCTGCGGCAAGGGTCAGGGTGCCCTCCAGCTGCTGCAGACTGGCGTTGAGATTTCTTAGCTTTGCTACGGACAGCAGCACGTCCTGAGCATAAGGCACCAGTTCTTTTCCGGCAGGCGACAGAACCATCTGCCGACCGATTTTTTCAAAAAGCTTCATGGAAAGCTCCGCTTCCAGCTGCTGTATCTGAACGGTAATGGCAGGAAGCGTGTAATTCAAAAGACCGGCTGCCTTTGAAAAGCTGCCCTCCTGCACGATGGTCAAAAACGTATTTAAATGCTTTAGCTCCATAAGACTTGCCCTCTACTTAAAAATAATTTAATTATCAATTAAAAACCTTTGATTGGATTTAAGTGATAACCAATGCTAGTATATCAGTAAAGGAGGGCGAGCGCAAATGTATGTGAGTCTTTTATTATCCTACCTGCCCTATGCGGCAGTAACCGCCTACACGCCGGGGCCAAACAATATTCTGGCCATTAATACAGTGAGTAATTATGGATGGAAGCAGGGAAGAGTGGTGCTTTTAGGAATTGGAGCGGGCTTTCTCAGCGTAATGACCATCAGCGCCATGCTATGCCTGCAGGTTTCACACTGGCTGGAGTCCTTTACCCATGTGATGAAATATGCAGGGGCTATCTATATTTTCTGGCTGGCCATCCATATCGCAAGGAGCAAACCTGGAGAAGGGCAAGAAAAGGGCAAACAGGGCTTTATCAGGGCCTTTATCCTGCAGTTTGCCAATGTAAAAATCATCCTTTACAGCATTACCGTCTATACGGCTTATGTAATTCCACAGCAGGATACAGTGCAGATGCTCCTTTTGTCCGCGGCCTTCAACACGATGGTAGGGATTTCGGGAAGCGTCGTCTGGGCCGGCATGGGCGGGCTGCTGCAAAAGCAGATCAAACGGCATTACCGGCTCTTTAACATCATCATGGCGCTGATCCTGGTGGAAAGCGGCATCCGCATTTTGCTGTAGCATGTTTCAGGAGTTGAGACGGCTCCTCCGAAAACCCCCAGGCCCGGTGCAGATCCCGCATAATGGGCAAAAAGGCATCCTCCGGCACAGTGGGAAATCCCAGCAGCAGCTGACTGCGGGGGCAGTTTTCCTCGTGCATATACAAAACCCTGGTGGAGTAAAAGCGAATCCCCACGCTTTCCGCCCGCTCAATGAGCTGGTCCTGGGAAAGAGGGCTCTTCACATCCAGCAGCAAATGAATACCCGCGCCGCCGCCGGAAACGGAGATTCGCTCCCCAAAGACTTGGTCAATAGCCGAAAGGAGAGCTGCCTGTTTCTTCCGGTAAGCGGTCCGCAGCCGGTTGATGTGCCGTTCGTAATGGCCTTCCCGGATGAAATCTGTCAGTGCCAGCTGGTGAAGAGGGGAAACCTGGGTATTATAGCGATGATAATAATTCAGGTAGCGCTCCATCAGAGGCTGGGGAAACACAATATAAGCCAGGCGCATGAAGGGGGCCAGGGACTTGGAAAAGGTTCCGGTATAGATGGTTCGGCCATAAAGATCCAGGGACTGCATGGCGGGGATGGGGTTGGTATAATAGCGCAGCTCGCTGTCATAATCGTCTTCAATTAAGTAAGCGTCGCGCTCCCTGGCCCAGTGCAGCAGCTGCTTTCTCTTTGCAACAGGAAGGACAGCGCCTGTGGGAAACTGGTGAGAAGGAGTCACATACAGGAGCGTTGCCTGCAGCTCTGAAAGCGCTTCAATACAGATCCCATCTTCCTCCACAGGGACAGCCGAAAGACGGCAGCCGTGGTTGGCAAAGATAGCCCGTATTCCATCATATCCGGGCTCCTCCATGGCAAAGCCCCAGTCGCCTGGACCAAACATATTGGAGATGATTTCCATGGAATGTTGCTGGCCGCAGGTGATAACAACTTGGGAGGGAGAGCAGGAAACGCCCCTGTTTCGCTGAAGATAACGGGCGATTTCCAAGCGAAGGGACGGTTCGCCCTGGCGGCAGGGATAATGAAGGGACAAAGAGAGCTCCATCTGATCCAGCGCGTGGTTCATGCTCTTTCGCCACTGAGAATAGGGAAATACCCAGCTGTCCATGGAGCCGTAGGCAAAGTCATAGCGGGCAGGCGCAGGCGGCTCCTCCGGCTGGTACTGAGGGCTGGGGGGAAAGCTGCTTTGTTCAAAGAGCTCCAGCGGAAGCTTGTTTACAAAAAAACCGCTGCCAGTTCTGGGCTGGATATAACCTTCTGCCGCCAGCTGCTGATAGGCTTTATCAACGGTATTTCGACCTATGGAAAGCTCCCGGGAAAGCCTTCTCGTGGCAGGAAGCGGGTCGCCTGCAGCCAGGGCGCCGGAGAGAATTTCCGCTATAATGGCGGAATAAATCTGTTCGTAAAGGGGCGTTTTGCTGTTTTTGTCGATATATAACATGGTATCTCCTTTCCCTGTGCAGGGCCTTTCATTTTTTCCATTGGCTCCTATCAAAAACACCGAATTGGCACTTACGTGAAAACCAATTTTATTGTATGCTAAGACCATAAGAAATGCAAGACAAAACGAGAGGTAAGAATATGGATAAGAAAATGAGAAGACAGGAAAAAGCAATACTGCAGGAAGAAACTTTGGAAGTGCTGGACAAGGCCGAATACGGCGTACTTTCCACAATCAGCGCAGACAACACTCCGTATGGAGTACCGATGAACTTTGCCCGTATAGGCGATTCCATCTACTTTCACTGCGCCAAGGAAGGCCACAGAATCGAAAATATCGCAGGCAATAAGAACGTATGCCTGAACGTGGTAGACTCCGTGGTGCTGATGCCAAAAGATTTCAACACACAGTATCGTTCTGTAACCGCATTTGGAGCAATCAGTATTGTAGAAGATAAAGAAGAAAAGAAAAGGGGGATTCAGGCCATTGCGGATAAGCTGAGCCCGGAATTTAAAAAAGAAGGTCTGGAATACATTGAGCGGGCATTTGACGCTATGCATGTTCTGAGGATGGACGTGACAAAGATGACCGGAAAAGCAACCAGAGGCTAATTGGTACATAAAAAGCGGGCCAGCACACTCGGACCCGCTTTTTGGATCATGTTTGAACTGTCTGGGACACCCGCGCCGGACACGGGTAGGCCGCTCCTATATTACTGCTGCTGTGCCTGACGGATATTGAAATAGTTCTCAATGACAGCCCCATTCTTTTTGTTTTCCATGTAGAGCGAAACAGCCAGATAGCCCTGCTTTGCTATGATATACGTCTTGCCGCTCTTGAGCTTTTGGCTTTTTCCAGTGCTCGAGTATACAGTAGCGCCGAGGACCTTCCAGCCGGAAGCTGCCTTAAAATCAATTTTTGCCTTTGACTTGTCGACTTCAACGGCCTTGACATTGATGCTGGAGGTTACAGCGCCGCGCTGGCTGACTCCGTTGATTTTAAAGGTTTTGAAGGGCTGCTGGAATTTTACTACCTTGATGGTGCCCGCGCATTTTACCGCTTTTTTGCCGCTCTTTCCCTTGAGGGTGATTTTTGTAGTGCCTACCTTTTTCGGCGTAACGGTAAAATTGAGAGGACCGTTTCCTTTTACGGTGGCCACCGATTTTTTACTGGAAGTAACTTTAACATTTTTTACATTGGCAGGAAGATCTTCCGCATAAAACGAATAGCCCCGCTGCTGATCGATTTTCGATAAAATGATGGTGTGTTTAAAGCCATTAGATACTGGTATGGTTCCATCCGCGCTTGCGATCACCGGTGTGCACATTGCCAGGATCAAAAGAAATGCGGTTATCAGGATTCCGGTGCGTTTGCTTTTGTTACTGTGTTTCATACTTTACTCCTTTCAGCATGAATGCCGCGTCATGGGGAACGGGTTTGAAGGTCTATGTTCAAACTTCCTCCCTGGATTTGACAGTTCATTTACTTGAGCTATAATAAATTCGCTTTATTATACCATAGAATCAAGGAAATGGAATCAAAAAGTTGTAATTTTCTGTATTTATCTGCAAGCTCTCGATTTTCCGCAATCCATATCGAAGAACGCGATCCGTCCCTTGAAAAAACTGCGCCAATCGGTCTATAATAGAGCTAATGTACTGACCGCCCTAATTCCCAAGTGGCCAGACACTACACGAGTTCAGGAAAAGCAGGTGAAAACGATGTATATTGCAGATCTCCACATTCATTCAAAATATTCGAGAGCAACCAGCAGGGAGTGCGATTCCCAGCATCTGAACCTCTGGGCAAAGCGCAAGGGAATTGGGCTTCTTGGAACCGGTGATTTTACACATCCGGCGTGGCGGCAGGAGCTGAAGGAAAGGCTGGAGCCTGCGGAGGAAGGCCTTTATACCTTAAAGGAGGAATATGTTTTAGAGGATACTGCGGCAGCGGAGGGACAAAAGCCGCGATTTGTGGTGTCCGGTGAAATCAGCTCTATTTATAAAAAGAACGGGAAAACCAGGAAAGTGCATAATCTGATTTTACTGCCAGGGCTTGCGGAAGCGGAGCAGCTGGCAAGGAGGCTTGAGGCAATTGGCAATATTCATTCCGATGGAAGGCCCATTCTGGGGCTTGACAGCCGGGATCTGCTGGAAATCACCTTGGAGACCTGCCCGCAGGCCATCTTTATTCCGGCCCATATCTGGACACCCCACTTTTCCCTGTTCGGCGCTTTTTCCGCCTTTGATACAATCGAAGAATGCTTTGAAGATCTGACCAGCCATATCCATGCCCTGGAAACAGGACTTTCTTCCGATCCACCCATGAACTGGCGGCTTTCGGCCCTGGACGGGTACCAGCTGGTATCCAATTCCGATGCCCATTCTCCTGCAAAGCTGGGTCGGGAAGCCAATCTTTTGGAGGCGGATTTGTCCTACAAGGGCCTCTATGAAGCGGTCCAAAATGGAAAGGGCCTTGCCGGAACCATTGAATTTTTCCCAGAAGAGGGAAAATATCACCTGGATGGGCACCGTAAATGTCAGGTATGCCTCAGCCCTGGACAGACAAAGGAATACGGCGGAATCTGCCCTGTGTGCGGCAGAAAAATTACCGTGGGAGTACTCCACCGGGTGGAAGAGCTGGCGGATCGGGAGGAAGGCTTTGTCAAGCCGGGAGCCTGCAGTTTTGAAAGTCTGGCGCCTTTACCGGAGGTTATTGCGGCTTCAACGGACAAATCAGCCTCAAGCGTCAAGGTGCAGCGTCAGTACGAGGCTATGCTGAGAGAGCTGGGTCCGGAATTTTCCATTTTGAGAACCATTCCCCTGGAAGCGATCCGCAGCTGTGCCGGCCCCTGTATTGCGGAGGGCATCAAGCGGCTGAGAGAGGGAAAGGTGGAACGCATCCCCGGTTTTGACGGTGAGTATGGAAAAATCAATATTATTGACAAGGAGGAAATTGCAGAGCTCTGCGGCCAGATGAGCCTCTTTGAAAGCATTGCCCTGCCTGCAGGTTCCTTAAAAAAGAAGCCGAACAAAGCAGCAAGGGAAACAGAGACAGCACCCAGCCTGGAGCCGGAAGGGGAGAACCTGCAATGCCAGCAGGAAAAAGCCGGTGTCCAGGACAAAAAAACAGCAGCATCCGCCGCGACCATGGAAGAAAACCGGGAGCAGCGGGAGGCCATCACCTCCCAGGACTCTGTTACCGCAGTTATCGCAGGCCCTGGCACGGGAAAGACGTATACCCTTACAAGACGGATCGCATGGCTTGTAAAGGAGCAGGCTGTAAAACCAGCGGACGTGGTAGCAGTGACCTTTACAAACAAGGCAGCAAAGGAACTGAAGGAGCGGCTGGAGGGGCTGCTGGGAAGGGCTGCGGCAAAACGGCTTACAATCGGAACCTTCCACAGTATCTGCCTGAACCTCCTCCAGGAGGAAAAAGGTGCTGTCATTCTTGCGGATGAAGACCAGCAGCTGGATTTGGCAGTACAGATTTTAAAGGAATGGGGCATCAAGGCAGCGCCAAAGATATTTCTGCGCCGGATTTCCGCATGGAAAAACGGTATGGAGCTGGAAGACTCGCGCATGGAGGAAGCTGCAAGGGCATATGCGGAGCGCCTGAAAGAGCAGGAGCTCTATGATTTTGACGACCTGATTTTGGAAGCAATGGACTGCAGCAGTCCGGCAAAGGAAGGGGGGCGGATTTTTGTCGATGAATTCCAGGACATAAACCAGGCGCAATACCGTCTGCTGGAAGGGTGGAGTAAAAATGCGGAAGAACTCTTTGCCATCGGGGATCCAGATCAGTCCATATATGGCTTTCGCGGTGCGGATTCCGGCTGTTTCCAGCATTTGAAGGAAACATACCCCCAGCTGCGGGTCATTAGGCTGAAAACAAACTACCGCTCAGTGCCGGAAATTCTAAACTGCGCCATACCGGTGATAAACAAAAATCCGGGCCAGAAGCGATGCCTTGTTCCCGCTTGCCTGCAAGGGGAGAAGGTGCGGCTCGTAAAGGCGGAGAGCGCTCTGTCCGAAGGTATCTTCATTGCCGGAGCCATCAATCGGATGACTGGCGGCATGGACATGATGGATGCGCAAAGCTTCGCGCTGGCAAGAGAGCAGCACAGGAGTTTTTCCGACATTGCAGTTCTCTACCGAACACGCCGTCAGGCTAAGCTCCTGGAAACCTGCCTGCAAAAGGAGAGTATCCCCTATACGGTCACAGGAAAGGAAGGCTTCCTGGAAGATAAAATCGTCAGGGGAACCATCGACTTTTTCCGCAGCCTGATAGAATACCAGGAAGGCGATTCCCCGGAGGCCGGATCTCAGGCAATGGAGCTTTTTGAAACAAATCCAGGGCAAACACTGCGATATCTGACAGACTTTTTTGCCCCCAAACGAAAAGAAAGGCCGGAAGAGCTCATAAAACAGTGGCGGGAAAAGACTGGATTTTCAGGGGTAAAGTCCCTGCAGCGATTGCAGGAAATGACCATATTTTACGATGACATGAAATCCTTTTTGGAAAACCTGCTGCTGGGAGAAGAGCAGGATCTGAAGCGGAATGCCTGCGGAAACCTTTACAAGGCAGGTGCCGTTTCCCTCATGACGCTTCATGCGGCAAAGGGCCTGGAGTTTCCGGTTGTATTTCTCTGCGGCCTGGATGAAGACAAATTCCCGGCAGGCGAGGCGGATATAGAAGAAGAACGGAGGCTCTTTTACGTGGGAATGACCAGAGCAAAAGAAGAACTGCTCCTTACCTGCCGCCAGGACAGGCCTTCCACGTTCCTCTCGGAAATCCCGCAGGAATTCCTCTGCCAAGAGGATGCGTATAAAAGAAAACCAGCAGTTGTAAGCGAGCAAATGCATTTCCTGTAATCACCTGGCAATTGGGAGAGCTGCATGTTGTGAAAAAAGCCCGCATCTGCGTTCCCGGTGTAGCGCTTCTGAAGGCATGCGGACTTTTTCAGTTTTTTTCAGGCATGCGGCTTGACTATATGGTAACCCGATACCTTATGATAGGAATATGAGAAAATTGAATGTGATCGACAAAATCGGATATGCTTCGGCAGCCTTTGGAGACGCTGCCGCCTATTCCTTCATAAACGCATTTTTACTGTTTTTCCTCACCACCACAGCAGGAGTGCAGCCTGCGGCAGCTGGGGCTATTACCATTGCAGGCGCTGTCTGGAATACTCTTGTAAACCCAATCATCGGTTATCTGAGCGACAATGCCAGGACAAGATGGGGGCGGCGCAGGCCGTTTATGCTGTTTATGGCCCTCCCCCTGGCAGCATCCCTGTTTATGCTCTTTACTGCAGTGGAGCTGTTGCCGGAGATTCGGCCCCTTTACTACGGTGCTGTGCTCATCATTTTCTGGACCGCCTATACGGGATTTTTTATTCCCTATCTGGCTCTGGGAGCAGAATATACGCAGGATTACAACGAACGGACGGAGCTGCGGTCGTATGCTTCTATCTTTAACATGTTGGGAAATCTGGTGGGACTGGTGCTCCCTACGGCCTTTGTGGAGTTTCTCTGCGGCCAGGGGCTTTCTTCTGCCGGCGCATGGTCCGTTACAGGAGTCTCTGTTGGTGTGTTTGCCGCGGTTTCCATTCTTCTTACCGCCAGAGCCGCAAAAGACCGGGACATAGGCGTTCCAAGAGAAGAGGAAGAGCGGATCCCCATTAATTTAAAACTGATTTTTTCCGAATACCTGCAGGTCTTAAAGCTAAAGCCCATTCAATATCTGCTTTTGACCAGCTTGTTTGCCCTGATCTGCATTACGATGTTTTCCTCGGATCTGGTTTACTATTTTACATATAACCACGGACTTTCCGCAGGGCAGGTTTCAGGAATGTTCCTTTACAGAACCTGCATATGCATCCTTCTGATTCTCATTGTGCAGAAAATCAGCGCGGCCACGGACAAGCGGACATCCCTTCTGCTGGTCTTTGCCGTAGGAGCCATATCCGTCCTCATCGCCAGACTCACAGGTGTGGAAGGGATGGTGCAGCTTTGTATTTTTGTATTCTTTGTAGCCGTCTCCACATCCATCTACTGGCAGCTCATGCCAGCCATTATTTACGATGTATGCGAATACGACGAACTGGAAACAGGCAAAAAGAGACAGGGGGCTATCGTATCCCTCCAGGGCCTTGTAGAAGCCCTTTCCGCAGGAATAGGCTCGCAGCTCCTGGGAATCATCCTGCAGGTGGGCGGCTTTGACGGAGAAGCGGAGGTTCAGACGCAGCGGGCTCTTTTGTGGGTGGAAAATTCCGTGACCATAGTTCCTGCCATCTTCCTCGTGCTGGCCTTTATCGCTCTGTACAAATACCCGATTACCAAAGAACGGTTTGTCGAAATTCAGAAAAAGCTGGAAGAAAAAAAGAAAAGCAGCGGCAATAGCCCGCTGTAATCGTCCTAGAGGAAGGCGAAACATAGAGAAAACGTCCCAGCTCCGAAGTAGCCCGAGACGTTTTTTGTGTCCGAAAAACCAGCAGTCAGACTTTATAGCAGGAGAACTGCCGCAGGTTTACCACAGGCGTTCTTCATCAATGCCGATGTCGGCGATAATCGTTTCCCCGCAGTATTTTTTCGCAAAGGACTGTAGATGTACTGGTTTTTTGTTGTGAAAGGTAACCGTATAACGGGCGCGAACAGCCTTGGGATCGATCTGAGATTCTCTCGTGGCATCTCCGCTCAGGCCGGAAGGGATATCCAGGGATACGATGAGGGATTTATCCTGGAATTGGTTGATAAAAGCTGCGGCCTTCAGGGCACAGCCGTCCAGACTGCCATGAAAGCCTGTGCCGTAAATGGCGTCTACAATGATTTTCTGCCTTCCGTCCAGCCGCATGAAAGGACTGTCCGTCCGGCTCATATCAATGAGGGATACTTTGTTTTTAATCAGCTTGTAATTGACGGCTGCATCGCCTGCCCGCGGCGGGCCGTCTACCAAAAACAGAGTGACGGCAGCACCCTGCTGGGCCAGCTTTCTGGCGACAACAAATCCATCTCCTCCGTTATTCCCCTTTCCGCAAAAGAGGAGTACCTTCATGCCCTCCGCAGGGCAGTCCGCCCTGGAAATAATGGCTTCCGCAGCAGCGGTTCCGGCGTTTTCCATCATCTGGTAGTAGGAGAGACCCGCTTCATTGGCTCTTTTTTCCAGTATTTTCATTTGTCCGCAAGTGATAAATTTTTTCATGTGTTTACTTTCTGATTTGTAATCTACTTTACCAATACCTTGATTATTGCTTCATGGGACTCAGATCCAGTCCCTCATAACGTGACAAAAATTCCCCGATTTTATTCTGAATCTGTGCGCAGCCGCCTTCCCCATCCGACTCAATATTCAGAGGGAGCGCCGGATCGTGGAGGGATTTGCGCAGCAGACACCATCCGTTTTCAAAGGTGATTCGCACGCCCTCGTAATTGGGAGCCACAACATCCATGCCAGGTTCCTGCTCTGCAAAGGCCTT
Source organism: Clostridia bacterium (assembly GCA_910575405.1). GTDB lineage: Bacteria > Bacillota > Clostridia > Peptostreptococcales > Anaerovoracaceae > Hominibacterium. The sequence goes on from CAJTER010000027.1 coordinate 18,067, forward strand.
TAATTCTTCCAGAACTTTATCCCCGTAAGAAACAAAGTCTCCTGCGAGAATGGAAATGCGGATTTCTTTTGCCTCAGCCGGCTGCTTCAAGTTTTCAATCAGGCTGCTCAGGTGCTTTCCTTCCAGGTGAAGCTTTGCGGCCTGAATGACAATTTTGGCAGCAAGGTAGGCGCCGTCATCCAGAAAATAGTTTTCCTTCATAGCCGCATGGCCGGAGGTTTCGATGGCCAGCTGGCAGTCGATTCCCTCTTCGTTGAGCTGGATAGCCTTATTGATGACATTTTTGTAGCCACGCTTGTAGCGGAGATGCTTCAGGCCCAGCTCCTGCTCCAGAAATGGGGTCAGAGCATCGCTTGTGATGCTGTCCGTGACAACGGTGCTTCCCGGGTGCTCGCCTGCAATGAGGGATGCGGCCAGGGCGACAATTCCGTTTCTCGCAATTTCCCGGCCCCTGTGATCCACAGCAGCGGAGCGATCCACATCCGTATCAAAGATGAGGCCCAGATCCGCGCCCGAAGAAAGGGTTTGCATGGCAACCGAGTGCATGGCCTCCGCATCTTCCGGGTTTGGCGCATGATTGGGAAAGGTGCCGTCCGGAGCAAGATACTGGCTGGCGCTGACATCCGCGCCAAGGGGCGCTAAGACCTTTTTGGCATAAAAGCCGCCGCTGCCGTTCCCAGCATCTACGACGATTTTCAGGCCGGAAAGAGGTTTTTCATAGGAATGGGGATGGGAAATACCCTTTTTAATGAACTCCCGCAGATGGCAGCAATAGGCCTCCATCAGCTCCGCTTCCTGCGAGGGGTAACCCTTTTTCCCGAAAATGCGGATCTGCCGGCTGTAATCCGGCTCGCCTAAGTCTTTCAGCTTTTCATCGGATTCGGCAAATTCGATGATCTGAGAAATATCACTCTTGTTGAGCCCGCCGGATTTATCAAAAAATTTAAATCCATTGCGGTTGTAAGGCAGGTGGCTGGCAGTAATCATAATCGCCCCGTCGCAATCGAACTGGGGAAAGATGGTGGACATGAACATTGCCGGTGTGGAGGCAAGGCCGCAGTCCAGCAGAGTAACGCCAAAAGGACCCATACCGGAAAAGAGACCATCCCGCAGATGGCGTCCCGAAACTCTTGGGTCATAGCCCACGGAAATCTTAAGGCTTTCTGCCGACTTTCCCGTTTTATTTCTCAGCCACAGGAGATATCCCATAGCAAGGCGGGTCGCCTCTGTGTCCGTCAGGTTGGGAAGCTCTCCCGGAACCCCTGTAATAGCAATACCGCGGATATCGCTGCCATTTTGCAGCTTTTTTAAATGAAATTCAGACATATTATGCTCCTTAGTATATAGAAGTACTTTACTTATGATGTGTATTTATGATAAAGTTATAAGGGTGTTTGTGCAGACATCCGTAAAAAGATGGCTGCACAAACATTATAAAAGAAAAATCTCTGTTATGAAAGAGAAATTTAAAAAACGAGGAGAAATAACGATGAAAGTATTTTTGGACGCATTAGACGTAGCAAACGACTTTTTGTACAGCAAGTTTCTGATCGTTGTACTCATTGCGGTTGGTCTTTATTTTACCATCCGCACAAAGTGCGTACAGGTAAGGCTGTTCCCCGAATCTCTTAAGGTAGTAAGGGAAAAAAGCGACGAAGAAGGCAGTATTTCATCCTTTCAGGCTCTGATGATCGCCACGGCTTCCAGAGTAGGAACGGGAAATATTGCAGGCGTTTCCACGGCTATTGTAATGGGAGGCCCAGGAGCGCTCCTGTGGATGTGGATCATGGCTGTTATCGGCTCTGCTTCTGCCTTTATCGAAAGTACCCTGGCGCAGGTGTACAAGGAAAAAGACGGAAAAATCTTTAAGGGAGGCCCTGCCTACTACATTCAGCGGGCTCTGGGCGCAAGATGGCTGGGAATCATATTTGCTGTACTGCTGATTCTCACCTTTGCATTTGGCTTTAACGGCCTCCAGTCCTACAACATCGCTTCCGCATTTGAATACTATGTACCGAATTTTGCAAATACCAATGTGCCGATGATCATCGGACTGGTTGCTGCAGTAGGCGCGGCCATGCTCTTCTTTGGCGGAACGGACAAAATCAGTAAGGTTTCCTCCATTCTGGTTCCCATTATGGCTGCTCTTTATATTATTATCGGACTTATCATTTTCTTTAAAAATATCGGTTACCTGCCGGAAGCCATGGGTGATGTTGTAAGATCCGCCTTTGACTGGGAATCCATCTTTGGTGGCTTTGCGGGCTCCTGCGTGGTACTTGGCATCAAGCGCGGACTTTTTTCCAATGAAGCTGGTATGGGTTCCGCTCCAAACGCTGCTGCAGCTGCAAACGTATCCCATCCGGCAAAACAGGGGCTGGTACAGGTGCTTTCCGTATTTATTGATACCCTGCTCCTGTGCTCAACCAGCGCATTTATCGTACTTTTGACAAATCAGTACACAGTAGGCGGCGAGCTCAACGGAATTCCTCTTGTGCAGCAGTCGGTTGCCTCTGTATTCGGTGAAGCGGGCATTCATTTTATTACAGTGGCCATTTGCCTGTTTGCCTTTACGTCTCTAATTGGAAACTATTTCTACGCAGAGGCCAATATTAAATTTATTAGCGAAAATAAGGTCTTCATGTTCGTCTTCCGTATCCTCGCTGTGCTGATGGTCTTTGTGGGCGCCCAGAACGACCTGAGAACTGCCTGGAACCTGGCGGATGTAATCATGGGCTGCATGGCAACGGTAAATATTATCGCCATCGTCCTTTTAGGCGGCATTGCCATCAAGGTGCTGAGGGATTACGAAGAACAGAAGGCCCAGGGCCTCGATCCTGTCTTTAAGGCGGAGAAGATCGGAATCCATAATACAGACCTTTGGAAATAAGCGCCAGACCCAGGCTGAGAAAAAACCAGAGCATGGTAAACAGAGGGCATATTTGACCCAGAATATTTCCGGGCAGCAGGGAGTAATCCCATACATGCCACCCATACCACAGGTTGACAATCAGCCCTACAGCAAATTCATATATGGTAATGATGACGGCTCCTCCCGCTGCCTTCAGCAGCAGAGGGGCCTGCTTGTATTCCTGATTGAAAAGGAAAAGGGTCAGCAGGCAGGCTCCTCCAGTGAGCATCATGGTCCAGTGAGTGTAGCCCCGGAACAGGATCTCCAGAGCGCCATAGCCGAGAGCCCCGGTTAAAAAAATTAATATACTCATGTGCTTATTATCTGTGGCAGGAGTTCAAATAATCGTGGTATAATTTTACTGAAAATAGCACAAAAAAATCAAAAAAGTAAAAAAGCAATTCGAAAAAAGCTGCAATTGCAAAAGGAGGCGAAAAACATGAAATTTGGTATGTATCATACGTGTATTACCGTTTTTGATTTGGAAAAATCCATGGAATTTTACGACAAGGCCCTGGGCATGAAGCCGGTGCGGACTATTGACGCGGAGGACGGTTCTTACAAGATCGTATTTCTCAGCAGCGAAGACAGCACCTGCCAGCTGGAACTGACCTGGTATCGGGACAGAGAAACGCCCTATAATCTGGGCGACAACGAAATCCATGCAGGCTTTCGAACTGCGGAGTTTGATGAAGCTTTGGCGTATCACAGGGAAATGGGATGCGTATGCTTTGAAAATGAAGCCATGGGTATTTACTTTATCAGCGATCCGGACGGCTACTGGATGGAGATTGTTCCGGTAAGGTAGACGAATATACTGACCGGAAGGTGCAAAAGGCGGAGAGCATGAGACTCTCTGCTTTTTTTGTGGAGCAAGCTTCGCAGACAAGGCAAAGCTGAAAAAACATTGCGGAATTTGCTGAGATAAGGCGCCGAATTTTGCGGAATTGAAGGCGAACCTGTTCTTTTTGCACGGAAAAAGTAGGCTTTTTCGTTTTTTTGTCATAATAAAGTAGAATATGTCGTGCAGCAGCCTGGTACGCTGATTTTCTGCAATTCAGACCTTTTTGGCCCGTAAAACTGCTTATTTTCGGAAGAAAACCTGCAAAAATTCTTCGCCTGCAGGGCTTTTTCTTCCAATTTTATTATACCGTCTCTGAACGAAAAAGTCTACTTTATCGTTCAGCTGGCTGGCGCGGGAAAGAAAGGGAGGAAAGAATGGAAAAAAGATGGTGCGGAACATAGCAGGATTTTGAGGTGGCGGCAGGACTCTCTGCCAAAGGGTAGTCTGCCGGGCGGGAAAATTCTGTGTGTATTGTATAGAAAAAGGGCCTGCGCGGGGTGAAATGGCAGGCTCTTTTTTTGATGAGAAGCGAGGCGGCGATCCTGAATGCTCCTCAGCCTTTCCCTTGTTTTTCCTGTTTTTTGATCTGCTCCCACAGGCTCAGCCCTTCTTCCACGGAGCTTACTGTTGCCTCTCCAAACACATGGGGATGGCGGCGAATCATTTTTTCGTTAACCCCGCGGACGACATCCTCAATGGTAAAGCGGTTTTCTTCCGCAGCGATCTGTGCATGCATGACAACCTGCAGCAGCAGATCTCCTAATTCTTCACATAGATTTTCATCATCCTTTTTATCAATAGCTTCCATGACCTCTCCGGCTTCCTCGGTGAGACATTCTTTCAGGCTTTCGTGGGTCTGTTTTTTGTCCCAGGGACACCCGTTTTCTCCCCGCAGGAGGGCGATGGTCTGTACAAATTCATCAAACACCTGCATACTGTTTATCTCCTTTTTTATCTTCTCGTCAGGATATCCTCATTCAGGCTTCCCATGCGATATCCAGCAAGATCCAGGGATGCGTATAAAAAACCAGCGGACTTTACAATTTCATTGACCTTGTCCATAAAGCTGAGGCTAAAGAATTTTTCCCGATCCCGGGGCGTAACCTCAATTCTGGCCACGCTTCCGTGGTGGCGTACCCGGATCTGCTGAAAGCCCAGCTCGTGAAGGGCGGACTCTGCTTTGTAAATGGCGTTCATTTTTTCTACAGTAATGGCTTCGCCGTAGGGAATGCGGGAGGCAAGGCAGGCAAAAGGCGGTTTATTCCAGATATCTCCTCCAAGCTCTTTGAGGCCGCGGCGTATCTCATCCTTGGTAAGCCCAGCTTCCTTGAGGGGACTGGCAATTTCCAGCTCGTCTAAGGCCTTTCTGCCGGGTCGGTAATCTTTTCCATCGTCTGTGTTGGTTCCATCTACCAGCACAGTATCCGGATAAAGTCCCTGCATATGTTCCTTCATGGCGCCGAAGATGGCTTTTTTACAAATATAGCAGCGATCCGGCGGGTTGTCTGCAAAAGAAGAAAGGATTTCCTCGCCAAGATCCATGACAATATGCCGGATACCCTCCTTCTGGCAGAGTTGCTTTGCGTAAAGGATTTCATCAGGGGCAAAGTTGGGGGCAGCGGAGGTTACCGCGAAGACCTGATCGCCCAGGACTTTTTTCCCCCGCAGCAGCAGAAATGTGCTGTCAACACCTCCGGAAAAAGCGACGGCCATTGTGCCGTATTCTGTCATAATTTGATCCAGTTTTTCGATTTTTTCTTCATAATTCATCGTCGATTCTCCTATTCGCAGGTGCGCATGGCAAGAATGGTTTCCTGAAATAGCTCCTCCAGCTCCCAGCCCAGCATTTCCGCTCCCTGATGAATGACATCCCGGGAACAGCCTGCGGCAAATTTCTTGTCCTTAAATTTTTTCTTTACTGACTTGACTTCCATATCCTGAACGCTCTTTGAGGGTCGCATGAGTGCGCAGGCCCCAATGAGCCCGGTAAGCTCGTCTGTGGCAAAGAGTACTTTTTCCATCTGGTGGACCGGCTCAATATCGCAGCAGAGACCGTAGCCATGGGAGCATACGGAACGAATGACATCCTCGTCCACACCGCCTGCCCGCAAAAGCTCCGGCGCTTTCAGGCAGTGTTCATCAGGAAACTCTTCAAAGTCAATATCGTGGAGCAGTCCTACGATCCCCCAGTATTCCGGATCATAGCCCAGCTTTTCTGCAAAATAGCGCATGGTTCCTTCTACTGTAAGGGAATGCTTAATATGGAACTCTTCTTTGTTATACTGCTTGAGAAGCGCAAATGCTTCGTCTCTTGTAATCATAGTAATCTCCTCCTTTATGTAAATGGTGTAAATGGCAGAGTGAAGGTTTTATGGCTGCTGCGTTTTGGAGTTTTCCGGCTCTTTGCTGTCCTGGGATTGCTGCTTTTCATGTTCATCCTGGGAAGGGAACAGCTGCGCGATGATAATGGCAGCAAACATCATAACGCAGCCAATGAGCTCCCGGGCCGAGACTTGCTCGTGCAGGATAATCACACCTGTAATGACGGCAAAAACGGATTCCAAGCTGAGCAGCATGGCGGCGATAGTGGGGTTAGTGTCCTTTTGCGCCACAACCTGCAAGGTATAAGCGACGCCGCAGGAGAGAACGCCCGCATACAAAATGGGCACATAGCAGTCCAAAATTTGTGACAGCACCGGAGTTTCCACTGCAAACATGGGCACCAGAGAAATCAGGCCGCAGACTAAAAATTGAATGCAGGAAAGCTTGACCCCATCGGTTTTGGGGGAGAAATGATCGATGACCATGATGTGCAGTGCAAAAGCAACGGCACACAAAAGTACCAGCAGATCCCCCTTGCCCAGAGAAAACCCATCCTTCATGCAGAGAAGATAGAGGCCTACAATGGAAAGAACAACACAGAGCCAGACAACAGGCCGGATTTTTTTCCCAACAAAGATTCCAATAATCGGTACGATAATGACGTACAGCGCTGTAATAAAACCGGCCTTGCCTGCAGTCGTGTATACAACGCCGATCTGCTGCAGGGAGCTGGCAATAAACAGTACAATGCCACAGGAAATACCGCCGATAATCAGGGTTTTTCGCTCCGCTTTTTTGTCGCTGGGAAGAGGCTGATTTTCCGCTTCTGCTCCTCCATTACCAAGACTGGTCCGGGTCAGCAGGAAAATAACCGGTATGAGAACGAGGCCGCCGATTAAAGAGCGGATACCATTAAAGGTAAATGGTTCGATATAATCCATACCTGCCCGCTGAGCCACAAACGAAGACCCCCAGATGAGGGCGGTCAAAAGCAGCATCAGATTGCCTTTGAGTTTTTTATTCATAAAATCACCGTTTCCTTTTCATACTCTTTTTTGCATATTCTTTTTCAGATTCCCTGGCCGCACAGCCGAGGAAATTCTGCGAAAACCGTATAGAAATCCCCCTTCCAAACATGCCGGAGGGGTCTGCTTTTCGCGATTTGCTCATAAGCCTATTTTAGCGGCTTTAAGGGGATTTTTCAAGTGTTTTAAAGGCTGAAACCTGTACTTCATGAGGCTTATGTGGTAAAATGAGGTTCATGAGGCTTGATGAGGCGTACGCGAGGTAAGGAGGAGCGTAAAAATGACGGAGCAGGAATTGCGGCAGCAAATCAGCAGGATACAGGGGTTGGACCAGAAGGCCATGGCCAAGGCGAGGCAGAGGCAGGAAGCTCTGGCAAAGCCGCCGGGAAGCCTGGGAATACTGGAGCGCATCTCCATTCAGATGGCGGGAATCACGGGAACCGTAAAAAATAAAATGGAAAAGACCTGCGTAGCAGTTTTTTGCGCAGATAATGGCGTTACCGCAGAGCATATAGCTTCCGCGCCCCAGAGCGTGACACTGGCCCAGACCATCAATTTTACCAGGAGACTTACGGGAGTCGGCGCTCTTTGCGAAAGCTTTGGCAGTAAGCTTCTCATCGTGGATGTGGGGATAAACGGAGCTGTACCGGAGGGCCTTTATACGGATACACCGTTTTCTGATACACATAAGATTGTAAATCGCAGGATAGCAAATGGTACGAAAAATCTGGCTATAGAAGCTGCCATGACGCGAGAACAGGCTCTGCGGGCCATTGAAATCGGCATGGAAATGGCAGAGGCTGTAAAGCGCCAAGGCTACAGCGTCTTTGGCGTGGGAGAAATGGGAATCGGAAATACTACCACCAGCGCGGCTGTTTTATCGGCACTGACCGGAAAGCCGGCTGCCCAAACAGTAGGAAAGGGCGGAGGCATTACGGACGAAAGCTTTATAAGAAAGCGGCAGATCGTAGATGCGGCGCTGGAAAAATGCCGGAAAATGGACACGCTGTCTGTTTTAGCGGAGGCAGGCGGATTTGATATCGCGGCCATGGCAGGAGCCTTCATCGGGGCGGCTATTCACCGGATTCCAGTTGTAATCGACGGGTACATTTCGGTTGTAGCAGCATTGGCAGCATCGCGCCTTGCGCCGGGGTGTGTCTCCTATATGTTCGCGTCTCACAAATCCTTTGAGCAGGGGTATCAGCTTGCCATAGGGGAACTGGGCCTTGAGCCGTACCTTCATTTGGGCATGCGGCTGGGGGAGGGAAGCGGCTGTCCTCTGGCCTTCAAAATCATGGAAGGCGCCTGCGGCGTCATGTGCAATATGGCCACTTTTGAGGAAGCAGAAATCAACGACGATTATCTGGAGGAAATACGAAAGGGAGACTGTTTCTGATGCATGTTTTTATCAGCGGCGGATGCAAAAATGGAAAATCTTTTTTTGCCCAGGAGACTGCAAAAAAGCGGGCGCAGGAAAGGGGAGCACCTTTATATTACATAGCGACTATGATTCCGGCAGATGAAGAGGACGAGGCCAGGATTCGCCGTCACGTCAGGGAGCGGGAAGGCTGGGGGTTTATTACCATTGAGCAGGGAATGGATATCTGCGGCGCTCTGGAGTATGCGGATTCGGATGGCGTTTTTTTGCTGGACAGCGTGACTGCCCTTCTTTCCAACGAAATGTTCGGCCGGCCAGGGGGACTGCAGCCCACGGCTGGTGAGAAAGTAAAAGGAGAGCTGCTGGAGTTTGTGCAAAAGACAGGGGATGCGATTTTTGTATCCGATTATCTTTATTCGGACGCACTGCAGTATGATGAGCTGACCGAAGGATACCGCAAAGCACTGGCTGGCTGTGACCGGGCTCTGGTCCGGGTGTGCGAACGAGTGGTAGAGGTTTGCTATGGAACATGCTTTGAATTCAAATAATGGTATCGCTTGTATCGCTGCGCCGCGTTTAGAGAAAAGTAGTGCCTGGCAGGTAAAACAGAGGTGGATATGAAGCTGATAACCGGTTTTTTTATGGCATGGGGCAATTTTTGTGCGATTCCGTGCCCCCGCAAATTGTGGGATGAAAAGGCGAGAAAACAGATGCTGGCCATGTTTCCTGCAATCGGGCTGATGATAGGAATTTTGTGGTATAGTTTATACAAGGCAATTGAGATTCTCGGGCTTCCCATGCCCATCGGCGCTGCGCTGCTGACCGGATACCCGTTTTTGATCAGCGGATTCATCCATCTGGACGGATTTATGGACTGTAATGACGCTATTTTATCCAGGCGGCCTTTGGAAGAAAGACAGCGGATTTTGAAGGATTCCCGCGTAGGGGCATTTGCGGTCATTGCGGCAATTCTGCTCTTTATGCTGTTTTTTGCCGCTATGTGGTCTGTCCTGGAAAAGGGAAAGCAGGAAGCCCTCTGGTGCCTGATTTTCATACCAGTGCTGGCAAGAGCTGCGTCCGCAATTGCCATTTTCACAAAAAAACCCCTTTCCGCCAGCCAGTACCGCCCATCCTTTGATGAGACGGAAAACCGGAAATGGAAATGGACTCTGATTCTGATTTGGCTTGCGGCGACCTCAGCCATGGCATCCGGCGGATATTGGTTCTTTGGAAATGCCTTTGCAGCAGGGGCTGCAGCCTTAGTACAGATTGTAGTCTCTCTTGCCAGAGGCGCATACGCGAGAAAACAATTAGGAGGAATGAACGGGGATATTGCGGGTTACATGCTGGTGTGGAGCGAGCTGGTATCTGTAGTGACCCTGGCAGTGCTATAACATGAAATTGATAATCGGAGGAGCATACCAGGGAAAACTGGATTATGCAAAAAAACATTTTGATGTTCGGGAGGCCTTTTTCTGCAGCCAGGAGCGGGCGGAGCTGGACTTTTCAAAGGAAGCCATCTGCGGCCTGGAGCAATTTGCTTTAGCCTGTGTAAAATCCGGCATTGAGGCAAAGGACTACCTGCGGGAGCACAGACAGCTGCTGGAGGATAAAGTCCTCATCTGTACGGATATTTCCCAGGGGATCGTACCAATCGACATGCAGCAGCGGGCCATGCGGGAAATGACCGGAAGGGCCCTGGTATATCTGGCTCAGGAAGCGGAAACGGTCGTTCGGGTATTCTGCGGGCTGGGATGCCGGCTCAAATAACGATGGAAGAATAATAGGGAGAACAAAATGAAATCACAGATCCATTTGATCAGACACGGAATTACAGAGGGAAATCAGAGACGGCTCTATTATGGAGCGGCCGACATTCCCCTTGCAGAAGAGGGTGTCAATATGCTGAAATCTCTGGTTTCCAAGGGAATTTACCCGCGGGCGGAAAGCAGCGATTTTTATACCACCGGTATGCTCCGCACCGAACAGACCCTTTCCATCCTATATGGCGAGCGGGAGCATAGCTGTATTGAAGAGCTGCGGGAAATGAGCTTTGGCGAGTTTGAAATGAAAAGCTACGAGGAATTGAAGGATGTTCCCGGGTATGCAGAGTGGGCGGCGGACAAAACCGGCCAGATGGCAAGCCCCGGAGGAGAAAGCATCGCAGGCTTTACCAGCAGAATCCGCGGAGGTCTGAAAATTCTCGTTGGAAAGCATCGGCTAAGGGAACTCTCCGTCCGGCACAGCGGAAAGGATGCCATTTCCACAGTCGTTTGCCATGGAGGAACCATCGCCTCTATTATGGAACAAAGCTTCCCAGGACAAAAAGAACATTTTTACAAGTGGATTCCAGATCCGGGGCATGGCTATACGCTGGATATGAAGGATGGAGAAATCACTGGATATCAGGAGTTTTAGCCTGCAGACCAAAGCAAGAATTAAAAAAATAAGGTGGTTTATTCGCCATTTTTGTGGTAATATATAAGCATGTACCGAGAAAAAGGAATTGATTTTGTTCCGATTTCAAGGACGAATACAACTCAATCGTACTGCACCAAAAAGGAGCGGCAGCTGACGTAATGCGGGCTGTACAAAGCAGCGGGCAGCGCTTCCTGATGGAAAAGGCGATGGCATAAAGATGTGTTTAAACAAGATCTCTGTGTTGCCATGCCAATACGGGGATTTTTTAGTTCTAATGGAAGTTTTAATGAAATGGGATGATGGAAGGGAGACGATGATGGATAAAAAAGAGCTGGCAGAGCTGCTGGCCCTTGAGGATTTTGAGCCGATTTACCAAAAGGCAGATGAAGTGAGAAGGAAAACAAAAGGTGACATTGTGGACATTCGGGCAATCATCGAGTATTCCAATATCTGCGTCAGAAGGTGCAGATACTGCGGCCTGAACAGCGACAACAAAAACGCTTCCCGCTACAAAATGACAGAAGATGAAATCCTGGATACGGCCCGGCAGGCGGCAGAGGCAGGCTACAAAACCATTGTGCTGCAGTCCGGAGAAGCGCCGGTTTTCAAAATACAGGAGCTGGGAGAAATCGTGCGGCGAATTAAGGACATGGGTCCGGCAGTAACCGTCAGCTGCGGGGAGCTCAGTTATGAAGAACTGCGGTATTTGAAGGAATGCGGCGCGGATCGGTACTTGTTAAAACATGAAACAGCGGACCCAAAGCTTTACGCAGAACTTCATCCCTGTGGCACTCTGAAGGAGCGGGTTACTTGTCTTCGAACCATTTCCGGCCTGGGCTATGAGACAGGCAGCGGCTTTATGATCGGCCTCCCTGGCCAGAGCCTGATGACCATTGCAGACGATCTGCTGCTTTTAAAAGAGCTGAACTGCCAGATGGCGGGGATCGGTCCCTTTATTCCACATCCAGATACACCGCTGAAAGACGAAAAAAGGGGCAGTACAGAGCTGACAAAACGGGCGGTTGCCCTGGCACGGCTCCTGCTTCCAGAGGCAAATCTTCCGGTTACAACTGCTCTGGGAGTTATCAACAAACAGGAAAAGGAGAGCGCTTTTGCCTGTGGAGCCAATGTCATTATGAAAAAAGTGACCCCGGATCCCTACCGGGCCGCTTATGAAATCTACCCGGCACAGCTGGAAAAGTGCGACATTGAAGGCGACAGAAAACGCCTGGAGGAACAGATTCAGGCCCTGGGAAGAATTCCCGTATAAATACAAATTCGTTTCACAAACCCGGCGGCAGGGACGAAAGCCGCGAGAGAAAGGAAGAAACATGTATAACAGCAAATCAAAAATCGCAACAGAATTTATCGATGATGCAGAGATCAAACGCACCCTTGCATTTGCAGAAGAAAATAAGGGCAACCTGGAGATGATACGGGATATCATCAAGCGGGCGGAGGACTGCAAAGGCCTGAGCTACAAGGAAGCCGCCCTGCTGCTGGAATGTGAGGATCCGCAGATTCACCAGGAGCTTTTCAGCCTTGCCGAGCGGATCAAGGAAAAGTTTTATGGCAACCGGATCGTTATGTTCGCGCCGCTGTATCTTTCCAATTACTGTATCAATGGATGCCGTTACTGCCCGTACCATGGCCAGAACAAGCATATCAGCCGCAAAAAACTTACCCAGGAGGATATTGTAAAAGAAGTAACCGCTCTTCAGGATATGGGCCACAAACGCCTTGCTCTGGAAGCGGGAGAAGACCCGAAGATGAACCCCATTGAGTACATTCTGGAATGTATCGATACCATTTACAATATCAAGCACAAAAACGGCGCCATCCGCAGAGTCAATGTCAATATCGCAGCTACTACAGTTGAAAACTACAAAAAGCTCAAAGATGCGGGAATCGGGACATATATCCTCTTCCAGGAAACCTACAACAAGGAATCCTATGAATATCTCCACCCTACAGGCCCTAAGAGCGATTACGCCTACCACACGGAGGCCATGGATAGGGCCATGGAAGCGGGCATCGACGATGTAGGCTGCGGCGTACTCTTTGGCCTGAACATGTACAAATACGACTTCGTCGGTCTCTTAATGCACGCGCAGCATCTGGAAGATACCTTTGGCTGCGGCCCTCACACCATCAGCGTGCCGAGAGTGCGGACAGCCGACGACATTGACCCAGACGAATTCGACAATGGCGTACCAGACGATGTCTTTAAGCGCATTATTGCGGTACTGCGAATCGCGGTTCCTTATACCGGCATTATCATGTCCACCAGAGAAAGCAAGGAAATGCGCGCAGCGGCCCTTCATCTGGGCGTTTCCCAGATCAGCGGCGGCAGCAGAACCAGCGTAGGCGGCTATGTGGAGGAAGAGGCAGAGGAAGACAATTCCGCACAGTTTGAGGTAAACGACACCAGAACATTAAATCAGGTGGTAGACTGGCTCATCGATGAGGGGCACGTTCCCAGCTTCTGCACCGCTTGCTACAGGGAAGGGCGGACAGGCGACCGCTTTATGAGCCTCGTTAAAAGCGGCCAGATCGCCAACATCTGCCAGCCAAACGCCCTGATGACTCTGAAGGAGTACCTGGAGGATTACGCTTCCGAGGAAACAAAGGCAAAGGGAGAGGCCATTATCCGTAAACGGCTGGAGATGATTCCAAATGATAAGGTAAAGGAAATCGTGCGGGAGCATCTGGACGACATTCACGAAGGAAGAAGAGATTTCAGATTATAAATTCAGGCGTGCTGCCCACTTGGAAATGATGGGAAAACAGGCAGTACCAGCTGCCATACGCATTAGCCGGGCAGTACAATCAGATGAAGCGAGCAGGAGACAGATAAAATGAGTTTAAATGATACGCCCAGAGCAAACAGGCTTCATATCGGTATATTCGGGAAGCGAAACAGCGGCAAATCTTCCCTCATCAACGTCCTGACCGGGCAGAACATATCGGTTGTGTCGGACAAAGCAGGAACTACCACGGATCCAGTCTATAAATCCATGGAGCTGCACCCAGTAGGTCCGGTGGTCTTTATTGATACGGCAGGGTTTGATGATGAAGGTGAGCTGGGACAGCTACGGGTAAAAAAGACGGAAGAGATCCTTGACAAAACCGATATAGCCATCCTGGTCTTCGGACACGGGGACATATCCACAGAACAGCGCTGGCTGAAGAGGCTGGAAGAAGCGGAGATCCCCGTGATCCCGGTTCTCGGCAAAGCAGATCTTGTGGAGGGCAAAAGCGATCCGGGATACGGTTGCTCAGATGGATTTGGACAGGGGGCAACATGTGAAAAGCGGCCGGCAGCAGACGAAATTGAGAGTACCTGCCAGCGGCTGCGGGGCGAGCTTGCGCTTGAGCCGATTCTGGTCAGTGCCCTGGAAAAAACGGGCCTTACGGAGCTTCGCAAAGCCATTGAAAATGCCGTACCCGAAGACTTTCAGCGGCAGAAAATCCTCGGAAATCTGGCGGGAGAAGGGGAGCTGGTGCTGCTGGTCATGCCTCAGGACATTCAGGCCCCCAAGGGACGCCTCATCCTGCCCCAGGTTCAGACTATCCGGGAGCTTCTCGATAACCGGTGCACGACTGTCTGCACCACAGCGGATCGCTTTAAGGAAAGTCTCAGCTGCCTGAGCGAGCCGCCGGCCCTCATCGTTACGGACTCCCAGTGCTTCCCTATGGTATATGCGGAAAAGCCGGAGGAAAGCGAGCTGACATCCTTTTCCGTCCTCTTTGCAGCTTACAAAGGCGACATCGGGACATTGACACAAGGGGCTGCGGCCATTGAAGGACTTACGGCGGAGTCGCGGGTGCTGATTGCCGAGGCCTGTACCCATGCTCCCCTTGAAGAGGATATCGGCAGAGTGAAAATCCCCACCCTGCTGCGAAAAAAATACGGCCAAGAAATGCAGATCGACGTAGCCTCGGGAAAAGAATTTCCAGAGGATCTGGCGGATTACGATCTGGTCATTCACTGCGGAGCCTGCATGTTTAACCGCAAGCATGTTCTTACGCGCATCGCGAAAGCCCGAGCCGCAGGGGTTCCCATTACAAACTACGGGATCACCATAGCAAAGCTCAGCGGAATTCTGGACAAAATAAAGCTGCCGGAGCTATAAGATAAAAATGAATACGGAGAGCCTGTACAAAGAGCTTACCTGACGGGGGTTGTCCTTGATCAAAAACAAAAATGTGTATAAATTGTATTTTTGACCAATTTATACACATTTTTGCTGCTTAGCTATCGATCCCCGGGGGGCTACCGCATATTCAGGAAAAAAACGGGCAATACTGTAAATAACGTGTTGAATATGGAAGGAAAGGCAGCTGCTTTTATGAAGCGTGGATCGGAAAAACTGAAAATGACCATCAAATCCATCAAACCGCGGCGCATGGTAGTGCTGGGATTTGTCTGCGTCATACTGGTGGGAACTGTGCTTTTGATGCTGCCCGCTTCCTCGGCCTCTGGAAAAGGTCTCTCTTTTACCGAAGGTCTCTTTACCTCTACAAGCGCGGTCTGCGTAACAGGCCTGGCGAGTGTGGATCCAGGAACGGGACTTTCCGCCTTTGGGCAGGTTGTGCTGGCAGCTTTGATTCAGATCGGGGGACTGGGTATCACATCGATCGGTGTGATCGCGGTATTGAGCGCAGGGGGCAGCTTTAGCATTGGAAAGCAGCAGCTTTTGAAGGAAGGCTTTAATCTGTCTTCTGGAAAAGGCCTGACGGGCGTAGTCAAAGCGGTTTTGTACATGACCATATTTTTTGAGCTTGCCGGAGCGCTTCTCAGCTACCCATCTTTTCGCAAAACCTTTTCCCCTGCAAAAGCGGCAGGCGTCAGTCTCTTTCATTCCCTGGCATCCTTTAACAACGCAGGTTTTGATATCTTGGGCAACTACTGCAGCCTTCAGGACTACCGCAGTGATATCTGGCTCTGTTCTGTAACAGGCTGGTTGGTTATTTTCGGCGGTCTGGGATTCTTTGTCGTCAGTGAGCTTGCTTCGCACAAAAGGCCGGGACAGTGGTCTCTTCATACAAAGATTGTTCTTTCTACAAGCCTTGTTCTGCTTCTTTCCGGGACGCTCCTTTTAAAGCTTACAGAAGGCGGAGCTTTCAGCTGGCAGGACGCGATCTTTCAGTCAATGTCAGCCAGAACCGCAGGTTTTGCAACAGTTTCCATAGGCGGTATGAGCAGCGCCGGACTGATGGTTATCATGGGATTCATGTTCATCGGGGCGTCCCCGGGCTCTACAGGCGGAGGAATCAAAACAACGACCTTTTTCGTGCTGCTGCGGAAAATCCAGAGTCTTATTTCCAGCAGGCATTGCAGCGCCTTCAAACGGCAAATCCCGGAAGCAACGGTGGCCAAAGCGTTCCTGATTTTCGGTATGGCAATATGCGTTATCTTCATCGGAACCCTGATTCTCTGCATATTGGAACCGGGTTTTGCCTTTGAGCATATTATATTCGAAACCATCAGCGCCTTTGCAACAACAGGCCTGTCCGCGGGCATTACCCCGCTTCTGGGAGATGCGAGCAAAATTTTCCTTTCCTTTATTATGTTCATCGGAAGACTGGGCCCTCTGACAATGGCGACCATCTGGAGTAGCCGGGAGCTCTCCGCAGTCACCTATTCGGAGGAGAACATCGCCGTGGGATAAAGCACAGTCTGAGACTATAAGCCAGAAACAAACAGCATCAAGCAGAACAGAAAGGCGGGAATTCATATGAAGCAAAAATTCAAACAAAAACGAAGGGCAGGCTTTGCCATTATCGGACTGGGAAGATTCGGCCTCGCACTGGCCAAAACTTTAGCAGAATCAGGTGCGCAAGTCATGGTCATTGACAGCGATGAAAACAAGCTGCGGCAGGTCAGGGCATATGCGCAGGATGCCTTCCGCCTGGGAAAATTGACAAAGGAAGCGTTGGAAGACACGGGAATTGCAGAATGCGACACCGCAATTGTCTGCATCGGAGAGAGAATCGATGTGAGCCTGCTGACAACCCTCAATGTACTGAATCTGGGAGTGCCCCGGGTCATCGCGAAAGCGGACAGCATTGAACACGGCATTATCCTGGAGCGAATCGGCGCAGAGGTAGTTCGCCCGGAACTGGAAACAGCTACGAGATTGGCAGCAGTCCTGCTGGGATCTGCGGCCTTGGATATGATGCGCCTCAACGACGATTACGTAATTTCCGAAATCAAAGTCAGCCCGCAGATCTGTGGAAAAGCCTTGGAAGAACTCTGTCTGGAAAAATATAATCTCCATCTGATTGCGCTAGAAAAGGAACCCGACAAACTCCTGCCCCAGGCTTCCCCGGAAGAAATCCTCGAAGAGCACGATGCTATCGTAGTCCTAGGGAAGTTTTCGGATGCGGACCGCTTTGAACGGAACGTGATGCAGTCCATAAAAAATAAGGAAGCACAGCCGACGAAATGAGCTTGCAGCTAAAGGATGCTGGAAAAAACGAAAACAGGGCGGGGAGCTATATTTGCCATTTTACCTATATTATATATAATAAGGTAAGGAAGTGGGTAAGGTATGGTATGGCAGATACTTATACAAAGCAGCAGTTAAAGGGAAAGGATGAGCTGGATTGTGTAGTGATTTTTTCCATTATGGACAGAGGCAGTGAGGCTGCGGCAGCAGATCTGCGGCGATTGGCCTTAGAATGTGGAGCGGAAATTGCCTTTTCTTCCTCATTGTGGGATGCCTATTTCCGAGATGTCAGAAACAGTTTTCAAAATACAGGAAAAGAACTGAAAGAGCTTTTTGAGAATCTGGCTCACTATCACCTGAAGATTCCGGGAATAACGCCGCAGTATTTTAACGGCGCGTATGGAAGACCCTTTGAGATTCGCGCATGGCTTTGCCGACGCCCCTGCATAGAAAGCTTCGTAATTTTGGATGACGATACCTTCTGGCAATGGAACTGGCTAGGGTCGAACTTCGTATGTACGAGACATGAAGCGCCGCCGGAGGCGGGTCGGTATTCCTCTCAATATATCAAAGGCCTTGATCACGGGTTCACGGAGCAGGCAGTCTGAATACTGGAAAAACACTAAGGGAAATTAACTCGTCGACATGGTAACAAATGGCAAATAGTAAAGAATTTTCAGAAAATATATCATCCTTTTCCCAGTTTACGGAACATTTTCTCACAGTACTTTCATCTTTTGGATGGATTTGTGATGGTTTCATGTTTTTTCGGCAAAACAAGAAAAAAACAGTTCAGTTAGCCTTGACAAGGTAAGGCAAGCTTGCTATACTTGATTTGTGATTGTTAGTAAAAGGAGAATTATGAATTACCTTGCATTGGCAGGGATCTGCCCTTTTACGACCCAGAAAAAACCAAAGAGATACAGGAGGAATGATTATGAAGAAAAAGTTAATTGCTATCGTAGCTTCGCTTGCTATGGTAGCAACCATGGTGCCGGCTACTGCCTTTGCAGGCGTGGCACGGGCTGATGCTGCAACCTATGATACTGTCGCATCAGCAGTTGCAGCACTTGATGGTACTACAACCCCACCCGGTGCATGCTCAAAGGACGAGAATACGGTCTACTATGATAAGGACTATGACACTTACACAGCATTGAATACTGCAGTTTACGGCACAGATGGTACAAATGCAGGATTAAAAGATGCAGATGGANTCTTGCAGAGCTTGGTGATTTGAGCCGGTTTTCTTCCCCGGATAAAATCCTTGCTTATGCAGGAATGTCCCCCTCCACTTACCAATCCGGACAATTGACATCATCTTATGCTCACATGGAAAAACGAGGTTCACGCTACCTTCGATATGCTCTGTTCAATGCCACTCAGTATGTCTGTATGTGGGACCCCACATTTAAGGCCTACCTTGCGAAAAAGCGCTCTGATGGCAAACATTACTTTGTCGCCATCTCGCATGCAGCCAAGAAGTTAGTACGTCGAATCTACCATCTGCAAACTACCGGCGAGGCTTATTGCCCTATGCTTTGACTTATGACTTTTCAATATCTTCTGCCAGGCATCCCCAAGGACGCCTGTTTTGTCATGCAGTTTTCAATGTTCATTGCTGATATCTACCGCTTATTAAACTAACCTTTCAGCAGCGGAGGGCTTCAGCTTTTTACCCTTGACTTTTAATAGTTAGTCTTTCGTTTGTTGAAGCATTTTTATTATGTCATACATATTTTCCCATTCGCCCATCATATCGTAAAGAACGATTCCATCCATAATACTCAAAATAGCTTTATTTGTATCAAATGGGTTTACAATTTCAACACATACATCTGTATCAAATCCGTATTGTAAAAAAATTTCGTTACATTTTTGTGTCAGCCCTTTTAGCGGTTCTCTTATATTGTCTTTCCACAGCTGTCTTATTTCATCATAATTTTGACTTTGATATATGTCTCTAAAAGTTGTTTCATCCATTATGATTTGCAAGTAATAAAGGTCCTCATCCGCCTCTGTATTCCAGGATTTTACAAGCGACTGCTCATCTAAATTCATCATATTCAGAAATTCTTCTACTACCGCTCTTGCTGATTCAAAATCAGTTCCAATTACTGTGTTTTCTATGGATTCCGTATCCTCTGCTTGAAATTCTGAACCCTCTGGGCGGACGTATTCGGCATCTGAATCTAAACTACCGCATCCACATACAAATACCATGGTTAATACTATCAATCCCATTAAGGGAACTTGCATCTTTAGATGCTTTATCTTTAAGAAATGCACATTCTCTCTCACATTCTCACCCATATACCTTCTACTGATTCATCATATCGTAAGTAACCATTCCATTACACATACTCAAAACCATATTGTTTGTGTTAAATGGATTCATCATATTAATCACTACAGCTGTATCAAATCCTTTTGACCGAAAATATTCATTAGCTGCTTTTGTAAACTTTCTTTCTTCTTCTCGCATATTCTTCCATGCCTGTCTCGTCCATTCATTATTTTGGTTTTGATACATACCTCTGAAAACCTTCTCATCCATGATAATTTCCAGATAATAAACCTCTTTGTCTACTTCTGTACGCCACGACTTTACAGCTGTCATTTTGTCTAAATTCAGTTTTTTAACCGATTGATCCACTCTCTTTTTTGCAGCTTTGAAACTAGTTTTTGTATTTTTATTTCTTTCCCTTTCTTTTTTAACTGGCTTTGCTTCTTCAGTAGGTTTTACCGCTTTCACGGGCCGGGCGCCCTGCACCGCCTTCATATCCAAAATGGACACATCATCCACCAAATACGTCCAGCCTCCATCCGCATCCATTCCTGTTACTGTAAAATATACGCTTGCTGTTTTTTTCGCAGGAGCATTGTAAAAGGTCACTGTATCAAAATTCACAATTGCGTGAAAAGTATCGCCTGTTTGAGATATATCCCATTTGTTCTTTCTCCATGGAAAAGTTATGCTGGATGTATTTTCTATGTGGTCCCATATAATCTGCTTTGCACACTCAATCGCATTTTCCTTTGGATCCGGCATTCTCGTACTCACAACATAAATGGAAACACTAATTATAGAAATTATTACAATCCCTATTGCTACAAGTCTTGTCAAAATCTTCATTTTACTGTCCCTATTCTTTTCTTCCATAAAGCATCAGAGTTCGCGAGGATTTGTTTTTTGCATTTCGGACAAACTATTATCATTTCGTTTACATTCCTTTCCGTCTCTTCCCTAAATCAGTATAATCAACACGCATTATCTCATGTTTACATTATATAATGTATTAATCTATAGTTCAACAATTTTTTCCTTTTATCATCTACTCAATACATACCTGATGAAAGGATGAGTACTATGGTAACATTAAATGCCCTGGCCTTATTGGAGCAAAAAGGTAAAACAAAATACTGGCTGTACAAGCAGCTGGGAATGAGCTATCAGAATTTCAATAAAATGATTCACAATGAAACAAAATCCATACGTTATGATATGATCGACGCCATGTGCGGAATTTTTGAATGCACACCAAATGAGCTGCTTCTTTATGAAGCGGATAAGCTGGAACTTAAATAACAGATTCAAAAACGACAAAATGGGCAGGAGCTGCATGTTTTGATACATACATCCCTGCCTGTCTTTTTTAATGAAAATAAAAAAATAACCACCTTCCCGCCTTACGCCTGTCTACATTCATAGAGAAGGCTCAGCTTCGAAAGATGGCTATTGGTAGTAATCGTTTTAGTCCAAGTGATACTTGTTTTTGAACTTCTCAACACGTCCGCCGCGGTTGATGAATTTCTGCTGACCTGTAAAGAATGGATGACACTCTGAGCAAACGTCCAAGCGGATTTCTTCCAGTGTGGACTTTGTAACAAATGTGTTACCGCATGCGCAAGTTACTTTACATTCCTTGTAGTCAGGATGGATTCCTTCCTTCATGCTATCTCACCTCTTTCCTGCTCAGGCTTTATCACCCTTGCATATTTGCTGTTTCACAAGCTTGTTTACTATATCACAGCTGCCGTCAAAAAACAAGTGTTTTTTGCAAAATTACTTATTAAACCAGATCCCCTTTAATTTCCAAAATTCATTTCACTGAGTGCATAGCGTAATAGTTATCTTTAAGCCTTTAGCCTCTGTTTTTAACTGCTTCCAGAACTCTCCTGCAATTATTGCGATCCGTCCATGCAAAAAAATGCTCCACACGATCTCTGTATACTTCTTCCATCTGACAGTCATTGGCAACAGCCCTGATAATTGCTTCAACTGTAGACGGATAATTATAGCAACAAACGCCAAAGCCGTCCGTTTCATAGTCAAAATATCCTCTTTTGCAGGTATGCGACTGATAGTATTCCTCATAGTCAAACATCGCATAAATTACTGGTTTTTTAAGGTACGCGAAATCGAAATAAACACTCGAATAATCCGTTACCATTAACGCCCCTTCGCTAAAGATGCGACTATAGTCAATACCATCTCCGATTACTTTTATCTGCTCATTGCTTTGGAAGTCTACGGCCTGTTTTTTAAAGCATGGATGAATATAAAAAGAGGCTGTATATCCATATTGCTTTAAGGCAGCGAGCAATTCCGGATCGTTGATCAGGCGATTATAGAACTCAAAATAACCGCTGTACTTAAATGCCTCCTGATACGGCCGCTCCGAGCTTCCCGGCAGTAAAGGGCCTGCTAGTTTTTTTCTCCAGGTAGGACAAACAATAATTTCTTTTTTTCTGTGGTTTTCCAGTGCATCAAATCGCGGCAGGCCAGTTAATACTATGTCTTGCTCCGTATAACCATATCCCCCATGTATAATCGAATTTCGCTCAGCCTCGGTAGATGTTACAAACATCCTGATATTGTACTTCTGTTTGTGAAGCCAGGCTGAAAAATCATCTTTAATAATACCATGCTGCAAAAAAATGAAGTCAAAGTCAAACAGATCTTGTACATATCCTTTATCATCTCCAAAAGCATTTTGTATCAGTTGTCCTGCCTGTGAGGAAAAAATCTTATCTGCCAAAAGGAACTTTCGTTTGTACTTTGTCGATTCAAGGGACAACACCTTTCCATATTGTTTTAACCTGGAAAAATCCTGACAGGTTTCTGATAAAACAAAATATATTTGATAGTTGTCTTTTTCTTTTATGCGATTCATATAGCGAAAAAACTGTTCGCCATTATCCCCTGCCATATCCGTTCTGTCGGAAATCAGCCATATTGGTTTTCGCGAAAAAAGCTTTCCCCAATAGTAACGCAGCCGATACCGAACCATATTTCCTTTTCCACACTTTAGCAGATCACCCAGATATCTTATCTCAGCGATCAGATGTATTTTAGGCCTTTTCCTAAAACATTTTATACTATTATTTTCATATTTGATTAGATATTTTTCATGCGCATAGTAAGTATGTGGAAATTCCCTGTTCAGTTTGCCAAAAGCTTGAAATGACGGTGACAGCTTTACTTTTTTTCCATCAATCTCTGCAAAAAAGGAAAGATACTTTTTTTCTTCTATCGGAATTTCCAGTTCAAAGCCCTGATTCTCAAAAATCAGTTCTCTATTGAAGGCGAATTTATGTCCATAGCTCAGACGATGAAGTTTTATCCTCTGGCATTCCCCGCTATTGCTTTTGATATATAGCTTACATCGTTCACCCAAGCGACTTAAAGAACTCACTCCCTGAATGAGCAGCAAGTCGCCCTCAATTTTCAAAACATTAATTTTGATTCTGCTCGGATGCTTCACATTTAACAGGCGCATTCCCTGATAAACCATTCTTCCTTTTTTCAGTTTCGCTTTTTTCAGCACATCCATGTCATACTTTAATCTGAGCGCATAAAGTTGATAAGAATGATAGGCAAGCTTGCGATCCCAAATAATCCGATCATCTATTTCTTTCAGCAAATCGCGCAGCCGGCTCTTGTAACCGGATAATTCCGCTTCAGAAAACTCCTCAGAAACAGGAGTCGTCATGCTTTGTAATATTCCAAAAAAAACCACATATTGGATATATGGGATTATAGATCGATATGTTTGTTTTGAAAAATCAAATAATTCTTTCCAGTTCTCTGTTTCCTCACAACGCTTAGTCAATCCATCTGCAGTTGCACAACGCTGTAAACCGCCCCCTCCTTTAGTTCTATAATAGACTGCAGACGGCAGGATACCATATTTCATTTTTTTCAGGATAAGCAGGGTAATAAAAAAATATTGTGAGGATTTTCCAGAGTTTGAAGACAATTCGTTCTTTTCTATTGCTTCTTTTCGTATAAAAATACCCTCTACGCCAGGCTGAATACAGTTAGGTCGCTCTGCAATGTCAATTGTTCCCTTCTGTTCAAACTTATAATCCAACAAATAAATATAGGTACCCCCGGCTTCCTGCAGACCACACTTACAGGAAACCACATCAATCTCCCGATGTGTTTCATAAAAGAGGGCTGCCTCGGAAAAGGCAGTCTTTGACCATTTATCTCCTGCTGCCAGAAACGTAACATATGTGCCCTGTAAGTAGTCTATTATCGTTTCTATATGGTTTATTTTTTTTTCACGATCTAAGTTAAGGTAAACGACATTAGATGAATATTGTTGTTCATATTCTCTGCAGCATTCCCGCACAGTCTCTGAGCTGCTCAAATCGGCTAAAATCAGCTGAATGCCTTGCAGCCCGAGGGTTTGGCCCGTTACGCTCTCAATGGATTCTTCTAACAAAACAATGTCTTCCATGCGCTCATCAATTGCCACAATCACTGAGAAGTTATATTTTAATTCTTCCATTTATTTTTAACCTTTCTATATTGCATAATTATGTTCTCTGTATCCTTAAAAGCTTTCTCGCATTTTTCAAGCAACTTCTGCGGGGAAACGTGGTATCCTCTCATCAACTACACTTCTCACGCAAAGCATTCTAAGTTTCTAATATCCTTGTATTATAATTTCGCTTCATTTAGCTCTTAGTAACGCGAATCCCCGTTCTGCAAGAATATATTCCCTGCCCTATTCCAAGAACTCGTTATTTAATGTGAAAAGTTTAACCTAAGGTATTTTAACATATGTAAATATAAAAAACAATTCGCGCTCTTGGTCAGTTTATTTCAATTAAGCATGCCATGTGCACACGCTGCATTTTCTTCTTTTTACAGCAGCCCTCCATATCTGCTGAACAAATATTCGGAAACAACCCTCTTGGAACCAAAGCAGGCCGAATTTTCAGAGCCTATTGTAAATTCAATCAATTTCTCCCCCCTGTCAGTTGCCCCTTGCAGAAAAAGCTTCTATAATGGTACATACGCTCCACATTTGTATCATGCAACGTATCAGTGTACTGACCACTTGGAAATTGAGGTGGCCACTGCACTAGTGCAGCAGCCGGCTGGTGTATCCAGGACATCGCTCTGCCTTTGGGCCTGCTGCCGCACCCATTATGAAATACTAGTAATAGGGAGGATTTGAATGAAAATTACACAGAAAAGAATCGACACATATCTCAACTATTGTCGTTATCAGAAAAAGCTCAGCCCCGAAACGCTGAAAGCTTATCGCATTGACTTGTCCCAGTTCATGGAGTTTGCCGCAGGTATGGATAAGGAACTCAGCCGCTTGAATCTGAGCAATTATATGACCGAGCTTCATAAAAAATACAAACCAAAAAGCGTACGCCGCAAGCTGACCAGCCTGAAAGCATTCTGTAATTATCTTGTCTACGAAGATGTTCTTGATGAAAACCCGTTTACTAAAATAAAGACTACCTTCCGCGAACCGCATTTGCTGCCTAAGACCATTCCATTGGAAACGATCCAACAGCTTTTTGTCACTGCCTATAAAGAGCTGGCTTCCGCCGATCCCCAAACGTACCATTACAAGTCGGCTCTGCGGGATGTTGCTGTGCTGGAACTGCTCTTTGCAACTGGAATCCGGGTCGCTGAGTTATGCTCTCTGCGCCTTGAGGACGTCAGCCTGTCCGATGGAAGCCTGCGGGTTTATGGGAAAGGCTCTAAGGAACGCATCTTACATGTAGGAAATAATGATGTGTTGGAAGCAGTCCGCCGCTATGAGGAAGCATTTCACAGTGAAATTGTAAAAAGCGGATATTTTTTCGTCAATTTGCGAAATGCAAAACTGTCCGAGCAGTCGGTGCGGAATATGATCACACGATATGCAAAGCTGTCCGGCATTACCATCCACATTACGCCGCATATGTTCCGCCATTCCTTTGCTACACTCCTGCTGGAGGAAGACGTGGATATCCGCTACATTCAGCAGTTCCTGGGGCATAGCTCCATCACAACGACCCAGATCTATACGCATGTGTCCACCAGCCAGCAGAAGCGGATTCTCCAGAGCAAGCATCCGAGAAACAAGTTAAAAATCGAAACATAATCTTTCAAACCCCTGTGTCTGGCTCCGTGTCTAACCCCGCCCGGCTTGTGCGCTCTGCCCTGCCGGGCCTCCCTTTTTCTTTTATAAGGCCACAGTGGATTGCCTTAGACAAAGGGCAATCTTCATATTTTGAAATCGGATTGCTCTTTTCAGCTCAGCCCACTGTCTCTGATCCTGCGCCTAACCGAATGGGTATTTTTTACATTTATTTATTTTTGGCCTTGTTGCCTTCTTATTTTGGGGAGATATACTCTAGTGATGCCTGTCTTTCTTTTTGGAGCTTATTTCTTCCATAATTTTCAATTATTTTACCTTGGTTTTTATGGATTAAAATCCATTTTTTATTTTAATTGGATAAATTTATTTTCAAAATTCGCCTTTTTTCGACATTTTCCGACATACTCTAGCTCAGTTATTGCAATAGTTTTCAGGTAAATAAAGGAGAATTATGAATTACCTTGCATTGGCAGGGATCTGCCCTTTTACGACCCAGAAAAAACCAAAGAGATACAGGAGGAATGATTATGAAGAAAAAGTTAATTGCTATCGTAGCTTCGCTTGCTATGGTAGCAACCATGGTGCCGGCTACTGCCTTTGCAGGCGTGGCACGGGCTGATGCTGCAACCTATGATACTGTCGCATCAGCAGTTGCAGCACTTGATGGTACTACAACCCCACCCGGTGCATGCTCAAAGGACGAGAATACGGTCTACTATGATAAGGACTATGACACTTACACAGCATTGAATACTGCAGTTTACGGCACAGATGGT
Source organism: Clostridia bacterium (assembly GCA_910575405.1). Taxonomy (GTDB): domain Bacteria; phylum Bacillota; class Clostridia; order Peptostreptococcales; family Anaerovoracaceae; genus Hominibacterium. The sequence goes on from CAJTER010000027.1 coordinate 44,598, forward strand.
ACAAATGCAGGATTAAAAGATGCAGATGGATACGCGAATGCATTCGGTTCCGGGGGGACACATGAAAATGTAATAAAACCAACAGGCACTTTTGGTAAGGCTGTAGCGAAACTTAACGCATACCACACCACAGCTAAAGGTGCAGTAGAGAAGGTTATAACTGCTAATACAGCTGTTAATGATGGCGGTTTGACAGATGCAACAGCTATTGATGCAGCAAAAATTGAAGTGGATAAAATCTCCAGTGCAGATGATAATGCTACCTGTAAAATATCTAGCGATACAGATGCACTGAAAACAGTTGTCAACAAAGCTTATCCAGATTCAAGCGTAAATGCAGCGCAAACAGCCGATGCAGACAGATATACGAACTATCTGGACGCTGTCAAAGTAGGAGATGCCGTTGCAAAACTTGCAGATATTAGCAGTACGGATGTCACGGATGAAGCTACTGCAACAGCAGCAAAGGCAGCAACTGATGCATATGATGCATTGAGCGAAACATTACAGGGAAAAATCAGCAGCATTCTTACAGATAAAGTGCCTACCCTGAAAACAAACTATAATACTTATGCAACAGGCCTGCAGGATGACGCAGTAGCAGAATTCCTGGCAGCCATGAAAGCATATGGAACTGGAACTGCAGCGCCAGCCTATTCCACAACATCCGACACCAACATCAACGCTCTGTGCACCAAATATCTTGCATTAGCAGAAGTTGATCCAGATGGTACCGTTCGTAACAAAAATACAGTAGCACCAGAAGTAGCTCGTTTAAAGGGACTGGTAAGAACCCAGTGGAACGAACGCGATGCTGTCCTGACTGCAGCTATCAAAGCTGTAAGCGGCAAAATCACACCGGCTGCCGGTGATACAACAAGTATTACTGTAATTAATGATTTGAAAAAATTAGATGAACAGTTCTATAACTCTGTCCATGACGATGTAGAGGCGGTAAATAATTCCGCTTTATTCACTATTCTGGATGATGCGCTTTTGAACTTAAGTGGTGTTAAGAGCAATGCAACGACACTCAAAACCAATACCGCAAAAGCTTTAACCGACGCAAGTGCTGCAGAGCCTATTATTTTACAAATTGCTAACCTGCCAGACATTGACGACACAAACTATACTAGTGCAAAATCAACGGTACAGGGTGTCAGAGATGCATATGATGCTAAAACTTCTACCATTCAGGCACAGGTAGGCAACTACAGCAAGTTGACCAAAGCAGAAGCAGATATCAAAGCTCTGGAAAAGCAGGTTGATGATGCAGTAACCGCATTAAAGGCTCTGGATGAATCCACTCCGAGCACAAGCACGATTAACAGCATTAAAGCAAAATACGAAGCTGCAAATAATGCATATACAGCACTGAAAGATGGACAGAAAGCAGATACAAAACTGGATGTTATCGGAACAGATGATGAGATTACTGCCAAGTTAGCGGCTGTAAAAACAAAGATTGAGTCTTACGAAGAAAAAGCAGAAGCCATTGCAGAAGCAGAAAAACTGATCAGTGCATTACCAAAAGGAACCGATGCATCCGAAGCTCTTCAGATTGCACAGGCTCTGGCAGCGGTAAATGCAGCTGAAGCTGACCTTAGCGTTGATCCAACTACTATTGAAGGAATTGGGGCATTAAACGACGCAGTCAAGAAAGTGATTTCTGTCATTTATCCAAATGGCACTGCAGATGCAGCTGCAGTAGCAGCCGCAGTAAAACCAGTGCAGGATCTGATCGAGCCACTGAAAACTCTGAATATCCAGACTGCAGCTGATGTTCGCCAGGTAAAAGCTGCAAGAGCGGCCTATGATGCCTTAATCAGCGATTTGGAAACGGGTAAGGCTGATGGAAAAACTGCAATGAGAGAAGCTCTGAAAAATCAGCTGAACACGCTGGTGGACGCAGAAGAAGCCGCAAACAAAATTGACAGCGTAAACATCACAGCAATCACTGCATTTGTCAATGCGGTAAAGGCAATTGGCGGTGGCGATCTGGATGCCATTACAGAAAAGAATGGCGTAAATGAAACCTATATCGGGCAAACGACCACTGCAAGAGGCCGTTACAACGCTCTAAGCGATGAACAGAAGGAAATGGTCGCAGCCGATGAAGTGGAAGGTGTAAAAGCAAAACTGGCATATGAGAAACTGCTCATCGCAGAAGCAAATGTAAACTCCGCAGCAGCCCTGCCGGAAATCGCAAAACTCATCAAGGCCGTACCAAATGCAACCACTCTGGATGTAAACGATGCAGCCGCAGTCGCGAAAGTAAAAGCGGCTCAGACTGCTTATGAAGCTCTGTCGGATAACGTAAAAGCACAGCTGGTAAGCGGGAACTATATTACAGTAAATGAACGGGATAATTACCTGGATGCCGTAGCAAAAGTAGCAAACGCAGAAAACGAAGCAGCCGCAAAAGTAGCGATCGATGCCATCAAAGCACTGATTCAGCTACCGGAAGCATTTGAAAATCAGGAACAGGTAACCCCAATCCAGGTTGCATTAGCAGCAGCAGAAAAAGCCTACAATGCTCTGACAGATGAGCAGAAAGCACTGGTAACCAATGCAAGCGATCTGGCTACTTACAGAACTAACTACAATGCACTTCTGAAGAGATATGTCGATCCGCTGTATGCCGATGCAGCAAAAATCGATGTAGAAGCAGAACTGACTGCCGAAGACATCGCAAAAATTGCAGAACTGAAAACCTATGTAGAAGGCAAATACATCGACACAGCCAACATCAAAGATTTTGAGCCGAAAGTCTATGATAAGCTGATCGAAGCACTGGACAAAGTGCAGAAAGAAGAAAATGCTCTGGAAAACGCAACCATCGCAGCTATCGAAGCCGTAACCTATGATGGAACCGCTAAGACACCTGCTATCACCGTAACAGACAAAGCAGGAAAGACCTTAACCGAGGAAGACTATACGGCTACGTATATCAATAATATCAACGCAGGAACTGCAACCGTTGTCGTAACAACGAAGAGCGGAAGCGTTTACACGGGAGTAAAAACCGCAGAGTTCGAAATTACCCCTGCAGACATCAAGACTGCAGCAAAAGCAAACAAGATTGCAGACAAAACCTACACCAAGAAAGCAATCCAACCAGCTGTAACGGTAAAAGCCGGAGATAAAGCGCTGGCAAGCGGAACCGATTACACGGTATCTTATGCAAAGAATACGAACATCGGAAAAGCAACTGTAACCATTAAGGGAACTGGAAACTACAAGGGAACAATCACAACATCCTTTATCATCAAACCGGCCAAAGGCAAGGTAACCAAGTTAGCCGCAGGAAAGAAGCAGATCACAGTTAGCTACGAAACGCAGAAAGCGCAGAGTGGAAAGACTGGATACCGCATCATCTGCAAGGCAAAGGGAATCAAAGCCACCGGAACGAACACCACTGCAGCTGGAAAGAAAGTCATCAAGAAGCTGAAGAGCGGAAAGACTTACCAGGTAAAAGTACGTGCGTACAAAACCATTGGAGGAACCAAATACTATGGAGCCTACAGTGCCGTGAAAAAGGTAAAGGTAAAATAAGCGAATAACAAACGTTACTTAACCGACTGAGACAGGGTGCATCCGCACCCTGTTTTAGTATATCGGGAGCCTTTTGCATTTGGTTCTTGCTAATTGCTTGCATTTACATGTGATATGGGATATTCTGTACAAAAGGAGTGTGATGATTATGGCAAATACCACTGCCGTTTATGCCCGCATTGATTCGAGTTTAAAGAACCGTGCGGAAACGATCCTTCAGCAGCTTGGAATTTCCCCATCCAGTGCGATCCAGATGCTGTACAGTCAAATCGTGCTGACACGAGGGCTGCCGCTGGATCTGCATCTTCCACCGCCGGCCCCAACTGCCATCGGGAGCATGAGCCGCGCAGAACTGGATGCGGAGCTCCAACACGGCCTGAACTCCCTTGAATCCGGCAAAGCCTATACAGAAGAAGAGGTGGAGACAGTACTTGCGAAGGAATTCGGAATATGAAGGATGGGTACAAGGTCCTCTATGCTCCAAAAGCGTTGGAGGATCTGAAAGACCTCTATACCTATCTTGCGTTAGAGCTTCAGCTGCCGGATGCAGCCAAACGGCAGATCCATCGAATTCGAGAAGCAATCTCCGCTCTTTCGTTTATGTCGCTGCGGCACCCTCTGGTTTGGAGTTCTATGGGGATGCATACCCTGCCCGTCGATCGGTTTATCGTTTTTTATACAGTGGATACTGGCGCAGGGAGCGTTACGATGATCCGGATCGTCTACGGTGGAAGAGATCTGAAGTGTCTGGCAGATGGGGAGCACGAATGATGCGGAAGAACAGAGCCTATGTACACGACCTACTCAGATTAGCGTTTCAAGGGTTTCAGACAGATCAAAACAGAGCGCGGACTGCGCTCTGTTTTGCTTCCTAAGTCGTAAGTAAGATGATAATCTATCGAGTCTTATTTCACCTTTACCTTCTTCACAGCACTGTACGTACCATAGTAAGTCTTACCATCGACTGCTTTGTATGCACGTACCTTCACCTGATAGGTCTTTCCGCTCTTCAGCTTCTTCACCGTCTTCTTAGTTGCGGTGGTGTTGGTTCCGATGGCTTTCAGTCCGGATGCCTTGCAGATGACTCTGTATTTTGCTCCAGTCTGTGCTTTGTATGCGACGGTAATCTGCTTCTTTCCTGCCTTCAGGCTGGTGATGCTTTCCTTCGCTGGTTTTACGATAAAGTTCTTTGTGATTGTTCCCGTATAGTTTCCAGTTCCGGTTACAACAGCGGATGCTTTTCCTACTGCTGTGTTGTTTTTGTAGGCTACGGTGTAGTCTACGCCGCTTGCTACGCTTACGGCTGGCTTTACAGCCTTTCCGGTGTAGGTTGCGTTTGCTACCTTAACCATGTCAGCAGTCAGAGCGGCTGGTGTAATCGTGAAGGTTGCGCTTACGCTTCCTGTATAAGCACTGCTGCTCTTAGCAGCTACGGTTACAGTTGCAGTTCCTGCATCCTTGTTGTTGCTGTAGATAACCGTGTATTCTTCTGCTGCGATTTCTTTTCCTGCTTTGTCCGTTACTGCTACAGCTGGTTCGATGGCTTTTCCAGTGTAGGACTGGTCAGCGATGGCTGCGATGGTTGCGTTCTCTAAAGAAGAACCGTCTTTTTCTTCTTTATTCAGAGCTGCTACCAGTTCATCATAAACGTCCTGATCGAAGTCTTTGATGTTCGTTGGCTCTTTCATATATTTATCTTCTACATAAGCTTTCAGTTCTGCAATCAGAGCTTTGTCTTCATCGGTCAGAGCCTCTTCCAGATTGATTTTCGCTGCTTTTTCATAAAGCGGATCAATGTGTTTTTTCAGCAGTGCGTCATAGTCTGTTCTGTACTTTGTTAAAACAGAATAGTTGTTTACTGCCTTCTGTGCGTCCTCTGTCAGATTTTTATATGCTTTTTCTGCGGCTACTAACGGTGTATTTACAGTATCTACACTTGCTTTATCTGCAAAGGATTCCGGTAAAGTTGGCAGAGTGCGAATGGCATCCATAACAGCCTGTGCGGCAGTGTTATTCACAAGCCTTACTGCTTCCGTATAATTTGTTACCTGATCATTGGTCAGATATGCAGGCGGAGCAAGCAGAGCATCTCTAGCTCCTTTTGGCAGTTCCGATACTGCTTTCTGTGCGTCATTTACCTGTTTTACAGCGGCTGCATCGTTTACATTCAGAGTTTTGTAATCCGGAAGTGCTTTTACTAAAGCAGCCACATCATTTAAGGTGTCCATTGCTTTGATGTTTGTTTCTGCCTGTTCTAATTTTTTGTATGCGATTTTGTTTATGTCTGCATCATCAGAACCTGCTACCGCATCATCCACGATTTTTTTCTGATCCGCAGTCAGTGCATTATAGATGGCTCTTGCTGCAGTTGTTTGCTGTCTGTAGGCAGTAGTAACGGGATTTGAATCATCAATATTTGCCAGTTTATCTGCGGCTTCACTATCCGCTTCTGGATAAATCGCTGCTACCGCATTAACAAATCCAGTTACGGCCACTTTATTGTTTGCAGCAGCCTCAGTCTGTGCCTGTGTGAGCAGAGTTAACCCCGCTGTATTAACACTAACCTCCTTGCTGGCTACTGTGTTGGCTTCTTTTGCCAAGTTTGATCTCAGTGTGTTAATATCGTTTGCATCTGTATGACCTTCCTGATTAGCTGTTTTGTAAACTCCCGAGGTTAAGTCAGCTACACCTGTGCCAGTCAGATAATAAACAGTATAAGATGGGTTATTTCCATCCAGACGTACAATGAATGTTTCGTACGGTTTTGTAAAGTTATTAAATTTTTGGAAACTATATGCGGTATAAGCTTTTCCCGCACTGTCCTTCTGCTGAGTTGTACACAAATATGCCCAGCCTGTAACATCTGTTTCCTGTGGATCCGAAACATTTAATGCAATGGCAGTATAATGTCCTTTTTGAAGTTCTTGCAGACTACTAAAGGATGTATAGTCTCCTACATAAGGCAGAGTGCCTGTAAGTGTTAGATTTCCATTTGCAGTGCTGCCCTTCAAGTCGGCATTATTGCCAGCTGCATCTTTCGTCCTATAGTCAGTAAGCATCGTTTTCAAATCGGACGTTCCCGATCCCAAAGCATCCATCTCAGCTTGAAGTTGCTTTTGTGTTGCCAATCTAAGATTGGCATCTACTTCAACAGCTTTTGTAGAAGCCGTTGCCGCAAAAGCCGAAGCCGGCACCATGGTTGCCACCATAGCGAGAGAAGCTACGATAGCAATTAACTTTTTCTTCATAATCATTCCTCCTGTATCTCTTTGGTTTTTTCTGGGTCGTAAAAGGGCAGATCCCTGCCAATGCAAGGTAATTCATAATTCTTTGGTGGGGCAGCTTAGCCGGATAGGACAGGGCTGGTTTTGAGAGAAACATAGAAGGATTGGTTGTTCGGAAGCGCAATAGAGAAACCGATTCGATGTGGAAGAACCTCGACACTTTTCAACATGCATACTCCTTGCGATTTACAGGCGCAGCAGCCTTATCCACATCTTTTTTTAGATTGTATACGATAGTATTCACAGCTGCCTGTGAATAAACCGTTTCTTACAGTTGTTGCGGTTCCAATGGGTTTCGGTGATTCAACAAAAGAGTTATCCACAGGGAATACAAAAAAAGGAAATCGCAAAGAGATGAAAGCAAAAGGGCCGTCTGCTGGTTCGGATTGTTCCAGCAGGCGGCATAGAGAGAGGGGAACAGGGAATCAAGCGGCTGTAACGTTCAGTCTTGTGTCCCCTGGATTCGTTCGATTTTGCAGGTGTGCGGCTTGGCTGTATTGTCTTTATCATAGTTGATTCCAACCAGCAGAATATCTCTGTACTTGCGGACTTTCGCCGCATAATCCCGGTTCTTGATCTGCTGAATGGCTTCTTCTGCAGATTTTCCTGCTTTCAGTTCTAAAACAATAGCAGGCTTTCCAGCTTTCTTTGGAGTAAACAGGTAGTCGCAGTACCCAGCTCCCGCCTGGATTTCCCGGTCAATTTGATAGTCTTTTCTCGCATACAGGTAGCACAGAGTGATGACGCAGGACAGGGAGTTTTCGTCGTTGTACTGCAAAAAGGGAATTTCCCGGTTGTGGGTTTCCTTCAGGATATCCGCTACCTTCTCTTCATCTTCCGCAAGGGTTGCCTGGAGCATGGCTTTCGACTGCTTCACAATCTCGCTGATGCCTCCCATGCTACTGCGGGATAAGACTCTCTGGAATTTTTCCATCAACTCGTGGTTGGGGATCTGCAGTTCTCCATCATGGTAGGAAAGGAATCCGTAGACCACCATGGCAGAGAGGATTTCATCCCGAGTATTCATGCTTTGTTCCGCGGCGCTGTAGCCGTTCAGCTCGACTTCCACCGGGTTTCCTGCGACCATTTGGACGATGTCTTCCCGTACTTCCCCTGCGTTATGCTCAATACAGTCGGCTACTTCGTTCATGGGTCCAGTTTCCGTCCAGTAGTTTTTGCAGCTTCCGCGCTTCAGAGCATAGCTGACTGAGCGGGGATTGAACAGACTTTCCCCTTCGCTGGTGCGGTAGCCATCATACCACTGCTTCAGCTCTTCATAACTAACGATTTGCTTCTCGTCGCACAAGGTTTTCACTTCCTGCTCCGTGAAGCCGAAGAAAGTATCATAGACTTCATCATTCATAAAGTTGTATTCGTCAAACATATTGATGGTAGAAGCACTTCCATATTTGGCAATGGGCAGTACGCCTGTCATGTAGGCCAATTCCACATAGGGCTGATCTTTTAACAGTTTTCGGAGAAATTTCAGATGTTCCTTTTTATCGTTTTCCTTCATAAAGTCTTCGTGAAACACTGCGTCCCATTCATCCAGGATGAAGATGAAGGAGTCCTCCGTTGCTTTAAATAAGCGGCTCAGGTTGTGATATGCGTTTGCATCTAAATGAGGATAGGTCTCTTCCAAATCCTGTTTCAGGCCATTTCGTATCTCCTCCATATATTCGGTGTAGGAACTGCAGTCATCCGGCATCTGACTGAAGTCGATTTTGATCACATTGTGCTGATTCAGATGTTCCGGGTAAAAGGGTTTTTGGGGGTTCCCCTCGGAGTCCACCGATGGCTGGGCAATCTTCAGATCCGAAAACAGACTGCTGCTGTCCAAGCCTTTGGTGTAATAGGTGGCCAGCATATTGGCATTCATGGTTTTTCCAAAGCGCCTTGGTCTGGTGGTGCAAATGTATTTTGAAGAAGTCCGAATATTTTGGGATATTCGCTCAATAAACAGACTTTTATCTACAAAGATCTGGCTGTTCTTCGCTTCCTGATAAAGGATTTTTTGGCTTTCGGTATTCAAATAGTTCATAATGGTTCTCCCCCTTTGCTTTCCTTTATTATAGACCAGAATCCCAGGCGTAGCAATTGAAAGGCGGAAAAAAATCAAAGCGAGTCTTTGCTCTTCGAGTACTCTACCCATACCCCACCAAAGAATTATGAATTACCTTGCATTGGCAGGGATCTGCCCTTTTACGACCCAGAAAAAACCAAAGAGATACAGGAGGAATGATTATGAAGAAAAAGTTAATTGCTATCGTAGCTTCGCTTGCTATGGTGGCAACCATGGTGCCGGCTTCGGCTTTCGCGGCTGAGGGTGATCCGGCTCCGGAACCCACCAAGCAAGTTGCAGACCTGAGCCAGATCAGTGTGAAACCAGCAATTGATGATCAGATTGATAAAGCAACTGAGGGAGGTGCTGATTACGGCTGGTGGACTCAGTACAAAAATCCCGCAAACACTGCAACTGGCGAAACAATCAATCAGAATGTAAAAGGCGACTATGCCAATAACACATTGACCTTGTCCGGAACAGTTCCGTATACTGCGAATTTTACCCAGTTTTCCAGTGTTGCGGATATGCAAAAAGGCAATTACATCGCTCTGGCATGCAGAGCAGTAAAGCCACCTGAAAGCAATGTAGCAGGATGGGCAATATCGTATTCCAGCGAAGGTTACGGAACAGAAACGAAGCATTTACTGTATACGTATACATATGCTGCAGGTGCTGATGCCGCTTGTGCAAAAGTAGGAAGCGATTTTGACCTTCTTCTCTGGAGAGTTGCAGCTTCCAAGCCGGATATTACATTGACGATTAGCTACTTGTCACCGGAGGGAGTAACGGCATTTAAGGCAAAAAAACTGTTTGCATCAAATGAAAAATCCAAGCTGGATGCATTGCTGACCAATAAAGCATACGTAGCAGGTTCAAAAACCGTAACCGTTAAAACAAATGGACTGACACTGCTGACCGAAGCACAGACGAATGCTGCAAAGGGTGATACCGATGCAGTAGCAGGATTTGTAAACGATGTAGCAGCTATTGGAGTGGCTGCTGGTGTTGCTGCAGAAGGCGAGCTTGCAGCTAAACTGGATGAAATTACCAAAGATAACCCAGTTGGAATTGATTACAGAAAAGCGACCGTCTCAGCAAGAGCTACCTATGGTAGTTTAACGGCTGCTCAGAAAAAAGTAGTGGATGACGCAGTTGCTGCGACGGAAGCTAGCAATGAAAAAACTGCATACGAAAAACTATTAATTGCTGAAAAGAATGTTGCATCCTATGATACACTTCCGACTGTTGCAGCTCAGGTTGCGGCTCTGCCGATGGCTGACAGAGTTGATCTGAAAGATGAAGCTGCGGTAAAACAGGTGAAAGATGTAATCAAAGTGGTAGAGGCACTGACTCCTGGAGTTAAGAAAACCCTCCTGGCAACCACCGGAAATGCATACCTGAACCCTAGCGAAGTAGCAAACTACCAGACACTTGCAGGAAGAGTAAATAATGCGGAAGCACAGATTGTAATTGATGCAATCAATGCACTGCCAACTCTTCCGACTGCTTTCACGGATAAAGAAAGTGTAGACAAAGTACACGAACCTTTAGATGCGGTAAACAAGGACTATGAAGCTTTAACCGATGACCAGAAAACAATTGTAGATAACAGTCGTGGGACCGTATATACAACTTACAAAAATAACTATACTGCCCGCCTGAAAGCTTACGTAGATGGAGTATACGCAAAGGCTGCAAAAATTGACCTGGAAGCAGAACTGTCCGAAGACAGCGTTGCTCTGATTAAAGAACTGCAGGCCTATGTGGAAAAGCGTTACATTGAAAAACCAACAGATGCTACAGAAGGAATTAAAGACTTTGAATGGGATGTATACGATGCCCTTATCGCAGCATTGGACGGAAGCTCCTCTCTGGAAAAAGCAACGATCGCAGAAATTGCCGATCAGACCTACACAGGAGAAAAGTTGACACCGGCAGTAACTGTAACGATTGGAAGCAAAGAAGTTGCAGCAGATGCATACACCGTTATCTATAACGACAATAAAGACGCCGGAACTGCAACCGTAACCGTTGTTGCAAAAGCAGGAAGCGGATACACTGGAACAAAAGAAGCAACCTTCACCATTAAGCCAGCCGCTCTGACCGCTGACATGGTCAAGGTAGCAAACGCAACTTACACCGGAAAGGCTCTGAAGCCTGCCGTAAGCGTAGCAAGCGGCGTAGACTACACCGTAGCCTACAAGAACAACACAGCAGTTGGAAAAGCATCCGCTGTTGTAACTGGAACTGGAAACTATACGGGAACAATCACAAAGAACTTTATCGTAAAACCAGCGAAGGAAAGCATCACCAGCCTGAAGGCAGGAAAGAAGCAGATTACCGTGGCATACAAAGCACAGACTGGAGCAAAATACAGAGTCATCTGCAAGGCATCCGGACTGAAAGCCATCGGAACCAACACCACTGCAACCAAGAAGACGGTTAAGAAGCTGAAGAGCGGAAAGACCTATCAGGTGAAGGTACGTGCATACAAAGCAGTCGACGGTAAGACATACTATGGTACGTACAGTGCTGTGAAGAAGGTAAAGGTAAAATAAGGCAAAGATAGATTATCATCTTACTTACGACTTAGGAATGCAAAACAGAGCGCGAACTGCGCTCTGTTTTGGTGTACTCGGAGGACTGGAAAAGCACGGAGGAAAGTTTTATTTGGAGCAGGCTGTAAGAAGCAGGTAATTCGATTTTCCTACAGCCTTCTGAGCCCCTTGTTTGATTCACCCTTCTTGGATGAGAGATGGGCAAAGCGCTTGCATACTCGAAGATACGATTTGATTTTTTCCGCCTTTCAATTGCTGAGCCCTCTATTCTGGGGTATAATAAGGTGAAGTAAGGGGGCGCCATCATGAACTATTTGAATACCGAAAGTCCAAAGATTCTTTATCAGGAAGCGAGGAACAGCCAGATCTTCGTAGATAAAAGCTGGTTTATTGAGCGAATGTCTCAAAATATCCGGACTTCTTCAAAATGCATCTGCATTACCCGGCCAAAGCGTTTTGGAAAAACCATGAATGCCAATATGCTGGCCGCCTATTACACCAAAGGCCTGGACAGCGGCAGTCTGTTTTCGGATCTGAAAATTGCCCAGGCATCGGTGGACTCCGAGGGAAAAACCAAAAAACCATTTTATCCGGAACACCTGAATCAGCACAATGTGATCAAAATTGACTTCAGCCAAATGCCAGATGACTGCAGTTCCTATGCGGAATATATTAGTAGTATTCGAAATAAGCTGAAACAGGATCTCGGGGAGTGCTACTCTGATTTGGATCCTATGGCCTATGATAGTCTTAGTTCATACTTTGAAGCAACGGAGGACTCCTTCATCTTCATTCTGGACGAATGGGACGCAGTATTCCATGAAGACTTCATGAAGGAATGCGATAAGAAAGAGCACCTGAAATTTTTACAGAAGCTGTTAAAAGATCAGGCCTATGTGAAACTGGCCTACATGACAGGCGTGTTGCCCATTGCCAAATATGGAAGTGCTTCCACCATCAATATGTTTGATGAATACAACTTTATGAATGACGACGTCTACGATACCTTTTTTGGTTTCACGGAGCAAGAAGTTCAGAACCTATGCAAAGAAAAGCAAACCGTTAGTTACGAAGAGCTGAAGCAGTGGTATGACGGCTACCGCACCAGCGAAGGGGAAAGCCTGTTCAATCCCCGATCGGTCAGCTATGCTCTGAATCGCGGAAGCTGCAAAAACTACTGGACGGAGACCGGTCCCATGAATGAAGTGGCCGACTGTATTGAGCATAACGCAGGGGAAGTACGGGAAGACATCGTCCAAATGGTAGCAGGCAACCCAGTGGAAGTAGAGCTGAATGGCTACAGCGCGGCGGAGCAAAGCATGAACACCCGGGATGAAATCCTCTCCGCCATGGTGGTCTACGGCTTTCTCTCCTATTACGATGGAGAACTACAAATCCCCAACCACGAGTTGATGGAAAAATTCCAAAGAGTCTTATCCCGCAGCAGTATGGGAGGAATCAGCGAGATTGTAAAACAGTCGAAAGCCATGCTCCAGGCAACCCTTGCGGAAGACGAAGAGAAGGTAGCGGATATCCTGAAAGAAACCCATAACCGGGAAATCCCATTTTTGCAGTACAACGACGAAAACTCCCTGTCCTGCGTCGTTACCCTGTGTTACCTGTATGCCAGAAAAGACTATCAAATTGACCGGGAAATCCAGGCAGGAGCCGGATACTGCGATTACCTGTTCCTCCCAAAGAAAACTGGAAGGCCCGCCATCGTTTTAGAACTGAAAGCAGGAAAATCGGCAGAAGAAGCCATCCGACAAATCAAGAACCGGGATTACGTGGCAAAAGTCCGCAAGTACAAGGATATCCTGCTGGTTGGAATCAACTATGATAAAGACGATACCGCCAAGCCGCACACCTGCAAAATCGAACGAATCCATGGGACACAAGATGAAAGCATGTCCTTCTCTTGATTCCCTGTCCCCTCTCTATGCCGCCTGCTGGAACGCTCCGAACCAGCAGGCGGCTGTTCTGCTTCCATCTCTTTGCAGTTTCCTTTTTTTTGTATTCCCTGTGGATAACTCTTTTGTTGAATCACCGAAACCCATTGGAACTGCAACAACTGTAAGAAACTGTTTATTCACAGGCAGCTGTGTATACTATCGTATACAATCTAAAAAAGTATGTGGATAAGGCCGCTGCGCCTGTAGATCTCAAGGAGTATGCATGTTGAAAACTGTCGAGGGACGCTTGCAGCAGACGATGGCATTCGGCGGATACTCGGAGTCGTGAGAATATGGCTGTTTCCGTTTCAGCAAGTGCGCCATTCTCTCGGACGATCCCTCTCAAAGAACCTTGTGAAGGGAATCCTTGCTTCTTTCAACTTGAAAAAAGCCGTATCAAATTTAGGAAACTCGACCTGCTGCAATTAAAAAGAAATTGCCAACCCGTTTATACCATGGAACAAGCAACCGAATTTCTGTACGATCCACAAGAATGGAGGAAGTAGCCGTTCCAAACTATTTTGGCTACACCAGGGCACATCAAAGTTAAGGCATACCAAAACAGAGCGCATCCGCGCTCTGTTTTGCTTCCTAAGTCGTAAGTAAGATGATAATCTATCTTTGTCTTATTTAACCTTTATCTTCTTCACAGCACTGTACGTACCATAATATGTCTTACCATCGACTGCTTTGTATGCACGTACCTTAACCTGATAAGTCTTTCCGCTCTTCAGCTTCTTCACCGTCTTCTTGGTTGCGGTAGTGTTGGTTCCGATGGCTTTCAGTCCGGATGCCTTGCAGATGACTCTGTATTTGGCTCCAGTCTGTGCTTTGTATGCCACGGTAATCTGCTTCTTTCCTGCCTTCAGGCTGGTGATGCTTTCCTTCGCTGGTTTTACGATAAAGTTCTTTGTGATTGTTCCCGTATAGTTTCCAGTTCCTGTTACAACAGCAGATGCTTTTCCTACTGCTGTGTTGTTTTTGTAGGCTACGGTGTAGTCTACGCCGCTTGCTACGCTTACAGCTGGCTTCAGAGCCTTTCCTGTGTAAGTGGCGTTTGCTACCTGAACCATGTCAGCGGTCAGAGCGGCTGGTTTGATGGTGAAGGTTGCAGCTGCTTCCCCATAGTAATCGCTGGTTGCTTTAGCTACGATTGTTACCGTTGCTTCTCCAACTTCCAGATTGTTGTCATAGCTTACATAGTAATTTTCTGCTGCGATTTCATTGCCTTCCCCGTCTTTTACCACGATAGCCGGTTTGATGGCTTTTCCAGTGTAAGTCTGCTCAGCGATGGCTTCTACAGTTGCCTTCTCTAAGGAGTATACGTTCTCGTTTGCTCCGTTCAGGGCTTCTACCAGTTTGTTGTATATTTTCTTGTCAAAGTCTTCAATACTAATTGCTGTATTCATTTCGGTTGTATTAATGTATTCATTGTCAATGTAGGACTTCAGCTCTGCTACTTTTGCACGATTTTCTGTAGTCAATCCGTCTGCAATATTAATATCAGCAACGGTTTCCCAGATTGGGTTTGCATATTTTTCAATAGCTGCTTTATAAGTATTCGTATACCTTCTCAGAGTAGATGCATTTGTGACGTTTACTTTGTCATCGCCAAGATCTTCATAAGCTTCGCAAGCTTCCTTCCATGGCTTTGCAATTGCTTCTACAGATGCCTGATCACTGAAATCACCAGTAATCGCTACTAAAGCATCAATTTTTGCAATAACTTCAGATACAGCTTTGTCATTGACGCCATTTTTTGCTGCATTATAATTGTCGATATCTGCCTGAGTCAGGTATCCATTAATTGGATTCATCAATGTGTTGTAAACGGTTTCGCTTAATTTCTTTTCTGCATTTACAGCTCTTACCGCAGCTTCTACTTGTGCAACGATATCTGCGTCGTTTGCATATTCTGCTTTCCATGTTGGAATTGCTTTCACCAGTGTTGCAATACTGTCTAACTTGTTATAAGCTTCTACATTTTTCTGCCCTGTTTCTAATTTTGCATATGCAGTTGCTGCTGCATCGCCAATTTCATTATCTACTGAGTATGTTACTGCCTGCTTTGCTGCATCACTTAATTCGTTATACGCATCTTCTGTATTCTGTACATTTCTTACATACGTTCTGTCAATAGTTCCAGTAATACTGCTTGCTGTGTTGACAAAGTAATCTAAATCAGCAGTGTCATCCTTTGAGAGGAGTAATACATTAGAGTAGTCGATGCTCAGTTCTGCTTTTGCAATGGTGTCATTCTTGTTTGCATCAATAACATCGCCTAATTTAGACATGGGATATAAGTGCTTATCGTTTGCAACAATGCCGCTTGGCAGGTTTCCGGTATTTGTAAAGGCAATATTATCATTACTACCGTGAGGAAGTAATGCTACTACGGGATCTGAACCATCTTTTGTATTATCCCACCCGGTTTTTACCTGAAGAATCTGAACCTCATAGATACCACCAAGATCATCTAATCTAACTGAGTAGTTTCGGTCAGAAGTCCTTTGTCCAGATAATTTCCATACTGGATAGTGTACAAATGGACCAGCTGCTGCAGTACCCGTGTAGTCATATTCTACAGCGGGATATACTGTGGCAAAACCTACAGCTTCAATTTCTCCATTAACTCCTAAGTCCCCTGCTGATACCTTCATATCAACAAAATGGCCAGATTGCCCTTCGATAGTATTATAGTCTGTATTGTGTTCAGCATAGGGCAGCCACCCTTCTACTTTGCTCTTTGTTCCATAAGTGGTCATTCTCAAAGCACTATTTGTAATTGGTTCAACATTAGTTTTAGCATCATTAGTTTTGTAGCCTGTTTCAATGCTCAAACGTGCGGTAGTTTTAGCAGTGACATCTTTGCTTTTATCAATCGGCAATTCTACACTGGCCGCAAATGCCGAAGCCGGCACCATGGTTGCCACCATAGCAAGCGAAGCTACGATAGCAATTAACTTTTTCTTCATAATCATTCCTCCTGTATCTCTTTGGTTTTTTCTGGGTCGTAAAAGGGCAGATCCCTGCCAATGCAAGGTAATTCATAATTCTTTGGTGGGGTATGGGTAGAGTACTTGAGACCCAAAGACTCGTCTTGCTTTTTTCCGCCTTTCAATTGCTGAGTCCTCTATTCTGGGGTATAATAAAGGAAGTCAAAGGGGGAATACACCATGAACTATTTGAATACCGAACAGCCAAAGATCCTTTTCCAGAGGGCAAGGAACAGTTCAATCTTTGTAGATAAAAGCTTACTGATTGAACGTGTATCCAAATGGATCAATACAAATGACCAATACATCTGCATTACCCGGCCAAGGCGCTTTGGCAAGACCATGAACGCCAATATGCTGGCCGCCTATTACACCAAAGGCTTGGACAGCGGCAGTCTGTTTTCCGATCTGAAGATTGCTCAGGCATCGGTGGATTCTGAGGGGAAGCCCAAAGAACTGTTTTATCCGAACCACCTAAATCAGCACAATGTGATCAAAATCGACTTCAGCCAAATGCCGGATGACTGTAGTTCCTACACAGAATATATTGGAAGTGTTCGAAACAAGCTGAAACAGGACATTCAGGAAACGTATCCTGATTTAGAGCTCGTAGCTTATGATAGTCTCAGTACCTTATTTAAAGCAACGGAGGACTCCTTCATCTTCATCTTGGATGAATGGGATGCGGTATTCCATGAAGACTTTATGAAGGAAAGCGATAAAAAGGAACACCTGAAATTTCTGCAAAGGCTGTTAAAAGATCAGCCCTATGTGGAGTTGGTTTACATGACGGGCGTCCTGCCCATCGCTAAATATGGAAGCGCTTCTACTATCAATATGTTCCGAGAAGATCACGCCATGAAAAACGGGAAATATGAAGAATTCTTCGGCTTCACGGAACAGGAAGTAAAAGCCTTATGCGAAGAGCAGCAAACAGTCCCCTATGCAGAACTGAAGCAGTGGTATGACGGCTACCGGATGAAAAATGGAGCAAGCCTTTTTAACCCACGCTCGGTTGCTTACGCCCTGATGGATGGAGAATGCCAGAACTACTGGACGGAAACCGGCCCTATGAACGAAGTAGCGGATTGTATTGAACATAACGTCGATGAAGTGCGAGAGGACATTGTCCAGATGGTGGCAGGAAACCCGGTAGAAGTAAAGCTGAATGGCTACAGTGCCGCAGAGCAGCGAATGGAGACCCGAAATGAAATCCTCTCCGCTATGGTCGTGTACGGATTTCTGACCTACTACGATAGGAACCTGCAGATCCCCAACCATGAGCTGATGGAAAAATACGAAAGCGTTTTATCCAGGGAAAGTATGGGAGAAGTCAAAGCCATCACCGACCGCTCCAAAGAGATGCTGGAAGCCACCCTTGCAGAAGACGAAGAGAAAGTAGCTTCCATTCTGGAGGAAGCGCATAACCGGGAACTCCCGTTCCTGCAGTACAATAATGAAAACTCCCTGTCCTGCGTCATCACCCTGTGCTATCTGGCAGCCCGGGATACGTATGAGATTGAGCGTGAAGCCAAGACGGGAAAGGGATACTGCGACTACCTGTTTATCCCAAAGAAAACTGGAAAGCCTGCTATTGTTTTGGAATTGAAGGCAGGAAAATCTGCAGAAGAAGCCATTCAGCAGATTAAGAACCGGGATTATGCGGCGAAAGTCCGCAAGTACAGAGATATTCTGCTGGTTGGAATCAACTATGATAAAGACAATACCGCCAAGCCACACACCTGCAAAATCGAACGAATCCAG
>CAJTER010000028.1 GCA_910575405.1 Clostridia bacterium
CATTTCTGTAAGGTGTTTTTCCTCGTGTCCCCTCTTTCTGTAATAGTAACCGCAACTCTCTTATCACGGCCTTTACAAGTGGAAATTATCTTTTCACTTCAGCTTGTTATTTTTTATTTCTTTTTTTGTTAAACCTTTAATAATGTTTTCTTTGCAATAAAATTATGAACACGCCTGTTATTTAAAACGTAAATGGAGCGTGCATAATAATTGCCTTGCTTTGAAACCCGAACGGCTACTTTTACATATTCGTTATCTATTCGATATTCTTTTACATACTCAATAGATTGGTCGTTAGGATTAAGCCCAATATAATCAGGTGTTGCAAGAATTGCAGGTATGTCCATCCCATATTTTTTATAGTCAGCCGGATGAGATTTTTCCATATGTTTTATATTGCTGTCTCCTAGATATATAGGGGTATTTTCATCTATGGGAAGATTTAGAAGAACAATAATTTTTTTGTCTATCTTTCCGACTTGATTTTTCATGGTGGTAATTTATAACTTTCCTTTCTTAGATTGCTTATTGGAGACGGTTCTGGATTGGTAAGGCCCAGTAGTGGGCCTGGTCACTGGTGTCCTACTGGCGGATAGGTTGGGTATCTTCAAAATAGAGATACCTTGTAAGGGGTGTAACGAGACGTGACCCCCTTTTGCAACTTCAGGTCAGCATTGCCCCTAAGTTGGCAGAACTATACGGTATGGTGCCGTATAGTTTTAATCCGTAATGGGCTCAAGATAAATTTCTACACAAAGATTATCACCAAATTCACGGCACTCATCAGCCAACCTTGTTTCAACACAAGCTATCAGAGCATTTACGATCGTATCCTTAAAGATGATTTTCTGCCTTGGAGTCATAAGCTGATACATCTGCTTAAATGCATTTAGGGCTTTTTCATCTTCTTGTCGTCTCTCTTCATCAACAGAAAATGATGGTTCAATAGTGCCACTAAAAAAATTACATGGATCCGATGAATCAATATCCAAGTCTGTTGCGGTATAAAAAACCCATTTAGCAGGATACTTCTGAATTGTAATATCAACTGAATATAGATTGTTCTGTAGGTATTCACAGTTGATAGAATAATCATATGGAAGATAACTAAAAAAATGGTCGGGTGTTATGTGTAAATAGTTGCATAGAGTATTTAGCGTATCAAACTTTATCCCTCCCGAATAATCACTATTCAATGCGGTCAAGGTGGTTCGTGATATACCAGTATCTTTTGATACCTGTGTTATTTTTAAATTCCTTTCGGCTAGCAATACCGCTAAATTACAGTCAATCATATTAATACCTCCATACATATAGTAGCATGTAAAACACATTTTGTCCAGTAAAGTTTACAAAATGCTATTGACATAGCGCGTTCTGGGTGGCATACTAAATGTACAAAATGAACAATAAAGTTTACAAATTAGTTAAAGAAAGGGGAAAATGGAAATTATGATAATCAATAGCGTGTCAACAAAACTAGGAGAAAAGAGAAAAAATATTACCGATGCGGCAAAAGAAACTGGACTATCAAGAGCAACTCTAACGGCATTATATAACGAAACATCGACAGGTATTACATATGGCACTTTAAATTCTCTCTGTCAGTATTTCGGATATGATGTTGGGGATTTATTGCGGTACAAGGAAGGCAAATAAAGGGCAGGTGTGGTGACTGTAAGGTACAATCCGTAGCAAGAGAAACCTTAAGCAAATACCAGAGAAAGGTGGTGAATTACCATGAAAGATAAACTATCGTTGGCCGTGCTGGAGGATACGCTCAATTATGAGTATCAGGCCGGTCATGTAGATGACATTGCAAAATCGTGCCTGAATATGGCCGCTTATTACGAATATATCGGCATGATGCGTGCAGCTAGTATTCTGGGTTGGGATGTCATAGAAGAGAATGGAAAGCACCAGGTGAAAGAAAGGAGTTATCAAAATGAATAAGCAGGACTTAATCAGGGACATGACTAAATTTGCCGGGAACCGGCCATTCATTACGAAAACCAAGTTAGGCCGCTTCCTGGGCCGGCAGGATACTTACGCCCGGCATCTGGTCCAGGGCCTGGATAAAATCCCCGGAGAGGTAAAAGGGGATAAGTATTACATACCGGACGTTGTAGAGCGGATTTTGCAGGAAAGGAGGGTGTAGGGTGCAGCTGATAAATAGGGAAAACCCAAGGAAAGGCTTTACATTTTTATTAAGTTTTTATCAGGCAACAGAAAATTTGAGTGATGAGGTAAGGCTGGAATGCTTAGATACTGTAATCCGTTATGGATTATATAACGAAGAAAAGACAGATAATGATATTGCAAAGATAATTCTGGCAATGGCGAAATCTAATAATGTGGCACCACTTTTAGATAGAAAGGAAAAAAATGAATGGCAACGAAAAAAACTAATCAATCTGGACGGCTTTGGTGGCTTCAATTACAATTTGCATTTTTTTACTAGAAAAATCAATAATTAGACTTAGTACATATTGATTAAATCCGGACTTATAGCCCAATTTGACATGCTCCTTTTTTAACCGTTCTTGTATAGCGGTTACGACATTACGAAAAGAGTATTTATGTGTATCAGATGGATCCTTAAGCTCTTTGAGGGGAGCCACTTTTGTATCAGAATCAGCACATATACTTACGATAAAATCAGCTTCAGATTTTTTCTTAGTAATATAAAGGTTTTGTTTTATATTAATTAATTGAAAATTTTTCCGAATCATAAACATTACTTAAAACATCAATTTCATTTGCCTGCTGTATAAGCTTTTTAGCAATTTCCGGTGAGTATTTTAGTTTAATTTCTTCATTTGTCAGAGGTTCATATCTTGCTGAAATTGTTAAAAAGTTTTGTGAAATATATTCCGTTATATCTTCATTGTGGAATCGTTTAATTTCATTAACATAGTTTAGTACACATGCTTGGAACAGTGGAGCATATTTCACTTCGTAATCCTCTGTGATATAGTGCGTACTAATATTTCTCAATTCTATTATCTTCTCAAGATTGAGGCGAATCCGTGTGTTTTTATCAGTATAAATTTTTCTTATTACATTTTCAACGCTTAAAGTTCTATCCGGTTTATCTTTATAATAGATACTCTCGCCACGGTTTAACAATGTTGCTTTCAACATTAATTCCCAGGCATTTATAATAAAGAATGAGAAGCCTTCAATTCGATATTTAATTGTTGGTTTGTTGTAGATTTCTAAGCCCATAATAAAAGCTTCAATACTTTTTTCAACTAATCGCTTTGATATGTTTTCCATTTTGTTACTCCTCTTTTTTGCCGCCTTCAAGGTACTTCATTATATCACAAAAAACTTCAATATTATGTGCAGCAAGAAAAGAAAATCGCTGTATTAGGGAAACAGTGGGAACAAGAAGACCAGCACAGGCATACAAGGCATCGGTGCAGATGGGCTCCGCTATAGATCACTAAGAGTTGGAAGCTGTAAAACTATTTAATTTCAGGCGTTTGGCGGGTTTTCTCTATGCTCCGGGAATTTTTCTGTGTACAGAGCGGGCCGGTATGGTATAATCCATATATAAAAAGCATTCAAAAGGAGGCAGAATGGGGAAATGAATATCGAAAGGAGACGCCATGAGTCAGATTAATCCAATCGCCCATATCCATACGGATTTTCCGGAGAAATTCGGAATCCCGCGCCAGAGCGGCCTGGTGGAGGAGCTTGAGGGGTGGATCGTCATGGAAACGGAATTTCGAAATCAAGAGGCCTTCCGCGGACTGGAGGGATTTACCCATATCTGGCTCATCTGGCAGTTTTCAGAGAGTCTGTGCAAGGCGTGGTCGCCCACCGTCCGGCCGCCCCGGCTGGGAGGAAACCGGAGGATGGGAGTCTTTGCCACAAGATCCCCCTTCCGGCCCAATTCCCTGGGGCTATCGGTAGTGCGACTTACCAAAATTGACCTGGCGCATCCGGAGTACGGCCCGGTTCTTTATGTTGCGGGAGCCGATCTGATGGATGGGACGCCCATTTTTGACATCAAGCCTTATGTGCCCCACGCGGACTGCAAAAGCGATGCTGAAGGCGGCTTCAGCGATAAGGTTCGGGACTACCGGCTCAAGACAGAGATTGCCCAGGAGCACCTGCAGCAGCTTCCCGAAGGCAAGCGGGAAGCTCTGCGAAAAGTCTTAGAAGAGGATCCGAGACCGGCCTATCAGCGGGATCCGGAGCGCGTCTACGGCTTTCCCTTCAGCGGATTTGAAATCAAATTTACTGTTAAAGACGGAATCCTGCGGGTCTGCGGCATAGAGAAAAGAGAGGAGATATAATATGAACAACTGGAGATATAAATTATTTCAATTTATGCAGGGAAGGTATGGAATGGACGATTTAGGAAGATTCCTGCTGATTCTGACCATGATTATCATTCTGGCTTCCAACTTCCGATTTTTGCACATTCTGTATCTGCCGGGAGTGCTGCTCCTTGCATACACCTATTTTCGTATTATGTCGAGAAACATTTATAAACGGCAGCAGGAAAATCAGAAATATATGGCGCTGAAATACAAATTTTCATCAAGAAGGGGCAGCAAGACTAATATGCAGCAGGGAAGCTGGAGCGGCAGGACAAACCCTGGCAGCGGAAACGCGAATGCTGGATATGGAAATCCAAACACCGAATACAAAGACGCGCAAAACAGCAGCCTGTCCTATAATTTTTATCGCTGCAGGAACTGCGGACAGACGGTAAGAGTGCCCAAGGGAAAAGGTACCTTAAAAATTACCTGTCCCAGCTGCGGCAACTCTTTTATTGACCGAACTTAATACTGCGGCTTTCAAATACACCGTATAAAACCTCAGGCTTCTGCGAAACCTAAAGAAAAACAGGAGCAGCGAGGTTTTTATTATGAAGAGATTCAGAATGCCCAGCGCATTTACCATACTTTTTCTCATCATTCTTGTCATTGCGATTCTGACCTGGATCGTACCGGCGGGAAGCTATGAATATGTGGATGAAACGGCGGCTTCTCTGGAGCCGGTGCCGGGTACTTATCAGCAAACAGCCCAAAATCCTCAGGGGTTCTGGGAGGTGCTGCGGGCGCCCATTGAGGGCTTTTTTAATGCAACGGATATCATTATTTTCATTCTGGTAATCGGCGGATTCCTGGGTCTGGTGACGGATACGGGAGCCATTGACGCGGGGATCGGCAGCATTGTAAAACGGTTTTCCGGCAGAGAGACTCTGATGATCCCGATTTTGATGTGCATCTTTGCTCTGGGAGGGACGATCTTTGGCATGTGGGAGGAAACAATTGCCTTTTACGTACTGGTGATCCCGGTTTTTGTTGCCGCAGGCTTTGATTCGATTACAGGCTTTGCCGTCATCTGCATGGGCGCAGGGATTGGATGCCTGGGCTCTACGGTGAATCCCTTTGCCACAGGTATTGCCTCCGGCTTTGCCGGCATTTCCATTGGGGAAGGAATTGTTCTGCGGATTCTGATTTTGGCCGCGTGCCTGGCTCTGGCAATCTGGTACGTCATGGCATATGGAAAAAAGGTAAAAAGCGATCCTTCCAAATCCCTTGTCTACGATATGAAAGAAAGCAATGAACATCATTTCCTTTCCAGCAAAGCAGAAAAGATTGAGAAAATGACTGGAAAACAGAAGGCCGTTTTGTGGGTGTTCGGCCTCAGCTTTTTTATCATGGTGCTGGGGGTGATTCCATGGGCAGAAAAGTTTGGAATTACTATCTTCGAGGATTTCAACAACTGGCTTCAGGGGATTCCCGGTCTGGGAACGGTTCTGGGGAAGATTACGCCTCTCGGATCCTGGTGGTTTGAGGATATTACGGTTTTATTTTTGCTGTCCTCTTTTATCTGCTGCCTCATATGGCGGTGGGGAGAGCTGCGGTTCATCGAGCTGTTTATCAATGGGGCAAAGGGGCTGCTGGATGTAGCGCTGATCATTGGAGTGACCAGGGGGATCGCCGTTGTTATGAATGACGGGGGAATGACGGCCAGCGTTCTTCACTGGGGAGAAGAGTCCCTGAAGGCTATGGGTTCTGTGGCTTTTACGGATTTGTCCTATCTGTTCTTTCTGCTCCTTTCTTTTCTGGTGCCATCGACCTCGGGTCTTGCGGCTCTGTCCATGCCCATCATGGCGCCTATTGCTGATTTTGCGGGGGTAGGAAGAGATCTGGTTATTACCGCTTATTCCTGTGCCAGCGGAGTCGTCAATCTGATTACGCCTGCCAGCGGCGTGCTCATGGGTGCGCTTGCCATTGCGAGGGTATCCTACGGAGTCTATTTAAAATGGGTATGGAAGCTGCTCCTGATGCTTTTGGTGCTGGTACTGGTAATTCTCAGCGCGGCGGCAATCCTATGAACCGGCTGCCGCAAACAATCTACCATTACACCTCATCAAAGGGACTGCACGGTATTTTGTCCTCCGGAGTACTTTATTTTACAGACAGTCTGTTTCTCAATGACAAAAATGAACGAAAAAATTTTTATCTTTTGCTGAAACAGTATTTGCAAAACTGGGAATGCGATGAAAAGGAGCTGCTGCTTTCCCGTTATTTTACAAAGCCGGATTATATAACCCGCTGTCTGGAACGAACGGATCCGGCAGACGAGCATGCATCCCGCTATTTTGTTCTATCCTGCTCCACAGAAAAAGACAGCCTTCCCATGTGGAACTATTACACGAGAAGTACACATGCGGCAGGCTATAATATTCATTTTGAAACGAAGAGTCTGGTGCACCAGCTGAAAAGCCATCCGATTTTAAAGACAGCAGGAAAGGGAGGCTCCCTGCTGTGCAGAGGGGTTGTCTACGAGGAGCATGTAAAAGAGACAATTTTAAAACAGGTGCTGGAACGGTTTGTATATCAGTGGGAGCGAGCTGGTGATGAGGCGAGCTGCAGCAGGCTTTTAAAGGCTCTGGACAGGGCTTTTGAAAAGCTCAGCTTATTTTATAAAGATAGAGCCTTTTCTCATGAAAAGGAAATTCGTATTGTGATTTCCGCCAGCAACCGCAGCATTCATCGTCTGGCATACGATAGCGAGGAGCGGGAAAACAGCCCTTATCGCTTTCGACAGGTACGGGGAGCCCAGACGCCATATCTGGCTTTGGATGTACTGGAAAAGGGAACGGCGATTACAGGTGTTACCGCAGGACCGGCCCTTGATAAAAAAACAGCAGTAAATGGAGTCGAATACATGCTGTATTTTTACGGGTTTCCAAAGACCTGCAAAGTTTCCGCAGTTCCCCTTCGCTATTGAAGTTCGTTTGCCGCTTTATTGAAGTTAGTCTACTGCTTTCATGGAGCTTGCCATTTCAATGCGGCGCAACTTGAAGGTCATTAGAATATCTACAACAGCGGAAAAGGCGAGAGTCAGAACAGCTGCTAAAAGATAGCTGATAGACGATATATTTCTTCCCATCATCATATCCGCTGTTTCCGCAATTACGATGACATAGTAATGGAGGGCTTTTCCGGCAATCAGTCCCGCGAGAGCGCCTAAAATAGAAAGCAGCCCAATTTCACGGAAAATATAGCGGGCCACTTCTCCGTGGTGATAGCCCAGAACCCGCAGGGCGGCAAGTTCTCTGGTTCGCTCATTAATATTAATATTAGTCAGATTATAGAGAACGACAACAGCAAGGGCTCCGGCACAGAAAATCAGAACATAGACGATAATATTAATACTGGACAGCATATTATCGTAGCTTTCCCTGGACTGGGATGTGAATTCTACTGCTGAGATGCAGTCGCTTTCCTGCAGATGCTCAGCTGTTTCATCCTGCAGAGCAAGGCCGTTGATGCCGCTTCTGAGCAGATAGCTGTTGTATTCCGGTTTTTCAAAAGCTGCCGCATAGAGGCTTTCATCCAGATACAGACTGCACCCTGCATAATTTTCTGTAATACCGGTCAGAGTGAACTCTGCCGATTTGTCATCTCCATTTGTAAAGGTAAACGTATCGCCAATTGACAATTCTAACAGATCCGCCATTTTCTCGGTCATGACAGCGCTTTTCGCACCAAAGGGGATGGCATTTTGCTGCCTGCGATCCCGGAGACTAATAAAAGAAGGAAGGCTTTGATTGTCCTGCGGAACGTAGAGTGTGGTGCTGATGGTATCACGCTTGCCCTTTGCGCGGACTTCCCCCGGAGCGCTGTATAGTTTTACTGCCTTTTTTTCAGCCAGAAATTCTTCCAAAATGGAATCAGACTCATCTTCGGAAAGCTCAATGCGCATATCGTACTTCAGAATATCCGTATATTGCTTATCTACGATAACCGACATGGAATCCCGCATACCAAAACCGGCAACCATAAGAGCTGTACATCCGGCAATACCAATGACGGTCATGAACAGGTGCTTTTTGTAGCGGAAAATATTGCGTGCCGTCGCCTTGTAGCTAAAGGAAAGGCGTTTCCAGAGAAAGCTGATGCGTTCCAGGAGGATCCGCTTTCCTGCTTTTGGCGCGCGGAGAACCATGAGGGACGCAGGTCTCTCTTTTAGCGTGTGGCTGCAGGCAAACCAGGTTGCGCCCAGTGTGCACAGGATCTCCAGACCGCAGGAAAGAGCCGCGTAAGGGTAATGAAACTGGAGCGTTAATTCCGGCAGAGCATACTGGGACTCGTAAGCCTTGAAAATTGCCGTGGGAAGCAGCCCGTACCCGGCAGCAAGTCCGATGACGCACCCCAGGACAGTGGCAGCTCCGCAGTAAATCAGATATTTGGACATGATTTTGCCCCGCCGGTAGCCCAGAGCCTTTAAAGTACCGATCTGAATACGTTCCTCCTCCACCATACGGGTCATGGTGGTCAGGGAAACCAGGGCTGCTACCAGGAAAAAGAAGACCGGAAATACTGTGGCAACAGCGGCCACCTTTTCAGCATCCACTTTGTAGCGGGCATAGCTTACATTGGAATTTCGATCCAGAATATACCACTCCGGCTTCTCAATGTCCTTGAGCTTTTTTTCATTTTTGCGGATCTTTTTTTCAGCCTTTGCAAATTCCGCCTCAGCCTCAGCCCGGGCATTTTCATATTCTGCTCTGCCCCGGGAGAGCTCAGATTGCGCCGTTTCCAGCTGGGATCGGCCCCGGGAAAGTTCCTGCTGGCCAGTTCGGATTTGCACCTCTGTTCGTTTGATTCGCTCTTCAGCCTGGGAAAGCTTTTGCTCCTGTTTCTGCAGCTTTGCGGAAGCCTTTTCCCACTCTGCAAGGCCCTGATCGTAGGCCTCGATTTGGGCCAGCACTTCCGGAGAAAGGGGCATCCCCGCTTCCTGAGCGGCTTTAGCCTGCTCCACACTGTCCTTGGCGGCATCCAGCTCCTTTTTGCTGTCAGCCAGCTGTTTTTTTCCCTGTTTTAACTGCTTTTTCCCATCAGCCAGTTCTTTCTTGCCCTGTTCCAGCTGCTTTTTTCCATCTGAAATCTCTTTTTCTGAATTTCGAAGCTTGCTCTGGCCGTCATTCAGCTCCCGCTGGCCCTGCTCGAGTTCTGCCCTTGCGTCCGCAAGCTCCCGTTCTGCCTTGTCTTTTTCCTTTGCCAGCTTTTTTTTCGCATCATCGATCTTTTCCCGGGCCTCGGAAAGAACTTCTTCGTAACGGGCGGCAATGCGAACCAGAGAAATATCTTCGATTTCCTCAGAGACAGTCTCAATATAGTCCTCGTATTCATGGGAAAAGGCGCTGCCGTCATGCCGAACCGTAAGAAACAGATCCGTGTAAGTGTCGATACTGTAAGCCTGGGGAAGGGTATAGAGGATCGCGCCGGCCCGCCCGTTTCCTGCGGAGGCAGGTTCCCTGGAATTACAGAAATAAAAGGGGCTATCTACAATCCCCACAATGGTGAATTCCATCTGAGCGTATGTATCCTCCAGATCCGTATTGTCAGAGGAAAGGGTCAGAACATCACCGATAGTGAGCTGAGACATATAGGTATTAGGCGTTTCAATTACACACTCTGAGGGAGCTTCAGGCATCCTGCCCTTTTTCAGAGTCAGCTTGTTAACCGTTAATTGAGAAAGATCTACGCCATAAAGCCGCCCGGTAAACAGCTCCCCGTCAGCCGTTGTCATAAGGGCATCCGTTACTCGCGCGGGCATGATTTGTCCTGTCTGGGGCAGCTCCTTTAAGGCAGTGAGATCGTCATCCGTAAGACCCATGGTGGATTTGATATTAAAATCCGACATGGCCGAGTTCCGGTAATAGGCATCCGCCGAAGCCTTCATATCCGGAGTAGAGGACAAAAGCCCCATGAGAAAGCCGACTCCCAAGGCTACGATGGCAATAATGGCTGCAAAACGGCCAAAGCTCTGACGGATTTCCCGTATAATGGTTTTTGTATATTGTTTCATGCGATCACCACTCGATTGTTTCTACGGAAATGGGGGATTCATTGACTTCCATAGAAGCAACGCTTCCGCCGTGTATGCGGATGACCCGGTCGGCCATAGGCGTGATAGCCTGATTGTGGGTTACGACAATTACCGTTTTGTTCATCTCACGGCAGCAATCCTGCAGCAGCCGGAGAATGGTTTTCCCCGTATTATAATCCAGGGCGCCGGTGGGTTCATCGCATAGGAGAATTTTCGGATTTTTGGTCAGGGCTCTGGCAATGGAGACCCGCTGCTGCTCACCTCCGGAAAGCTGGGCAGGGAAATTCCCCATCCGATCTGAAAGCCCCACCTGCTCTAAGACCTGGACCGGATCAAGAGGCTCCCGGCAGATTTCAGAAGCGAGCTCTACGTTTTCAAGAGCTGTCAGGTTTTGCACTAGATTGTAAAACTGGAAGACAAAGCCTACGTCATGGCGGCGGTAATCGGTCAGCTGCCGGTCGTTCATGCTGCTGATAACTTTTCCGTCCAGGGAAACCAAGCCGTCATCGCAGGAATCCATGCCTCCTAAAATATTCAGCACCGTGGTTTTTCCCGCTCCGCTGGGCCCTACAATAATGCAGAATTCGCCCTGCTCGATTTCAAAGGTCACATGATCCGAGGCCGCGATGGTCTGCTCTCCCATATGATAATACTTACACACATTGTCGAAGGTTACATAACCCATAAAAATCCTCCCGTATGGTGCTAATTATACTATATTTTGGGGTTGGAAACAATTGAAAAAGAAAGGGGTTAACAAGGAGCAGGGAAAAATGGTATAATGAACGCTACGATAATATCGGCGTTGCCGCAGGGAAGCGTTCATTGAATCATGGATCCTGTTATGTGTTCAGAGGAAATCCATGGTATAATGAACGCTGCGATAATATCGGCAATATGATTTTAGAGAGGCTGAACACAGGAAGCGGCATGCTGTTATTGGCATGTTTGAACCGCCATCCGGCTCAGCGAGGAAAGGAGTGTATCAATCGAATGGGCGTACTGGCATTATATCTGGCAATCACTTTTGTAGGATACATAGCAGGAAGTAAATTAAAAAAAACGCAAAAAAATTTCAGCTGGACAGGAAAGGTACAATTTGTAGCCATCGTGATTCTGGTTTTTACCATGGGAAGCCGTATCGGCGCAGACAAAAGTATTATGGCCTCCCTGGATTCTATTGGAATTACAGCTCTGGTCATTACGGTATTCATACTGGCAGGAAGTGTAGGGGCGGTCTTTCTTGCCAGAAAGCTGCTGGGATTTAATAAGGAAGGAGTAAAGACGGATGACTAAAGCCATTGTATGCTCCGTAATATGCGGCATGGCGGCAGGCTATTTTTTCCTGCCGGACTGGTTTATCAATATTTCAGGAAACCTCCTGGTGGTGGGGCTATGCGTGCTCCTGTTTTTTGTTGGCCTGGATATTGGCAGAGAAGGGACAGTTGCAGAGAATTTTAAAAAGGCTGGCTGGAGGGTGCTGGTATTTCCCTTTGCCATTATAATCGGTACTTACGCGGGTTCCCTTGTAGCCGGGCTGCTTCTGCCGTCCCTGGGAATACGGGATGCTATGGCGGTCGGTTCGGGCTTTGGCTGGTATACCCTGGCGCCGGTCATGCTGGCCGAATACTCCACATCGGTGAGTGCTGTTTCCTTTATGCACAACGTCATGCGGGAGCTCTTTGGAATTCTGCTGATTCCCATTATCGCCAAAAAAATCGGATTTATTGAAACCGTCAGCCTGCCGGGAGCTGCGGCTATGGACGTGTGCCTGCCGGTGGTGGAAAAGGCCACCAGAGGGGATATCGCAGTCTATTCCTTTATTTCCGGCGTTGTGCTGAGCATTGCCGTCCCTGTTTTGGTGGGACTGGTGGCCGGTGTGTAGGGTGTTATTTCACAGGCACCCGATCCACAGCCGCAACGATCACGGCAGCTCCGGCAGCAGTAGCCAGAGTCGCCGTCAGAGTCAGCATTTTCGCGCCGCCCGTATCCAGAATCCATCCTCCGGCAAGACTGGAAAACACAGTGGTAATGGTTACCATGGTGGTAAATAGAGCCTGACCCTTGACCGCTTCCCCCCGGCTCATAATGTCATTGATATAATGGATCATGGCAGGCAGAAACAGGGCAAAGGATACCAGCTGCAGAAACTGGGCGGCAAAGATCATAGCTACCGACTTTGCGGCAAAGCACATGGCGATTTTCGCCGTATAGCCGATGGAGGCGATTTTCAGCATCAGAGAATAGGACAGCTTTCTGTGAATGCGGTCAAAGAGCACCAGAGTGGGAATTTCCAGGGCAGCCATGAGGGAAAGAATGCGCCCCATGTCCTCGCTGCCTCCTCCTACATCCGCCACAATCTGCATCATATAATTGTTGAGCACGGAATTGCTGAAATAGAGGCCGATGACGCCAATGTTAATGACAAAGAAAAGCTTGTTTCTGCGGATGAAGAGGGACAGATTGATCTCTTCCTCCTCAGAGGGCAGGCTTTTTTCGTGTGTAGTCTTTTTAGAAGCTTCCACTTTTGATGCCCGGCGAAAATGATATCCGGTAAAGATGAGGCTGGAAAGCAGCATAATGAGAATCAGCTCCCCGGAAAGGGGCAGAACGGAAGCTCCCCGGGCTTCCACCAGACTTCCCAGCACAGCCATAAGGGCCGAGTAGGCCAGAGAGCCCATGCTGCGGGCAACGCCGAAATTAATGTGGATTCCGCTTTCCTCAAGCTTGAAATTGAGAGAATTAAACAGAGGATGGAGCACTGTATGCCAGGCAATGAGCAGGACAAAAATCACGGACAGCGCAAGAGATTTACCCTTCAGTGCAAAAAGACCTGCTGTCAGAATCATCATCAGCACAGTCAAAAGCTGGGTGATTCCAATGAGAGACAACTTTTTCGAGCGATCCGCCAGATCCGCGATAAAGGGTTGCAGCACCACCGCCAGCACATTGGCTACAGCCAAAATGATGCCGATTTCCCAGTTGGAATAGCCGCGGGCAAGCAAAAAAACGGAGGCAAAGCTGCTGATGACTCCGTAAAACATCCAGTAAGTGGCGTGGATGGATGCGTATTCGAGGTTAAGGATTTTTTTCATGATAGGAACTTCTCCAATTTTGATAAGTACTGACAGATTCAGTATAGCGCATGTAAGTGAAGGTGTCTATACTGGTTGAAAATTTCGATGTAAAAAACAGCTTGCCATATGGGGACTTCTCCTATAAAATTGTAATGAATACGAGAAGCCCAAAGAAAAACACTCCGCCCGAATTGATTCCGTTTTTTGATTACATGAATAACATGAAAATTGCAGAGGATGATGACTTTATTCAAAAACTTCAAAGAAGCAGGACTCGACTGTTCTCTGATCGCGGAGAATACGGGGCTCCCCATCGAAGAGGTGGAAGCATTATAACAAAGCCGGCTGTACCCATTCTCTGGCAGAGGCAGGCTGAACACATAGAAGCATAGAAGGAGAGTACAAATCAAAGATGAAAAAACTGGATGTATTTAAAGGAAGCGACAAATACGTTGTTACAAAGGAGCTGATGAACGCGGTCAATGTTTCCATTGCCCTGGAAAAGCCCCTCCTTATAAAGGGAGAGCCGGGAACCGGCAAAACCATGCTGGCCGAAGCTATCGCCGATTCCCTTGATATGGAGCTCATCATATGGGGAATCAAATCCACCACAAAGGCACAGGAAGGGCTGTATGTCTATGATACGGTGCAGCGGCTTTATGATAGCCAGTTCGGCGAAGGAAACGTAGCGGATATCAAGCAGTATATTAAGCTGGGAAAGTTGGGAGAAGCCTTTTCCTCAGACAAGCAGGTGGTACTGCTCATTGATGAAATCGATAAAGCGGATCTGGAGTTCCCAAACGACCTTTTGTGGGAGCTGGACAAGATGGAATTCTACATCAATGAGACAAAGGAAACCATTAAAACAAAGCACAGACCCATCGTAATCATCACATCCAATGCAGAAAAGGAGCTGCCGGATGCCTTCCTGCGCCGCTGCATTTTCCACTATATTGAATTCCCGGATGCGGAAAAGATGGAGGAGATCATCAAAGTTCACTTTGGCGATATTGACAGGAAGCTCTGTGAAAAGGCCATGGAAGCCTTTTACGAAATCCGCGGCATGAAAGAGCTGCAGAAAAAGCCCAGCACCTCCGAGCTGTTGGACTGGCTTCAGGCGCTGATGATCAGCGGCGTCAATGTCAAGACACTGAAAGACGAAATCCCGTTTGTGGGCGTTCTTTTGAAGAAAAACCAGGACATCGACATCATGCATGAGATCAAAGAAAAAGGCTACTCGCTGAAGAGGTGGTAACGTGTTTTTAGAATTTTTTTACCTGCTCAGGGCAAAAGGCCTTGAGATTTCCATAAACGAATGGATGGCGCTGGTGGAAGCGCTGGATAAAGGGCTGGCAGGCTCTTCTCTCACTGGCTTTTACCATCTGTGCCGCAGCATCATCATTAAGAGCGAAGCGGACTACGATAAATTTGACGCTGTCTTTGCCGAGTATTTTCAGCATGTCATGACGCCGGAGGATCTGCCGGAGGAATTCTGGAAATGGCTCAGCGATGGGGAGCGGGAACGGGACATCGATGACAAAGGTGACGACGACGGCTTTTACCGGGAGCTGGACGAGCTGCTGCAGATGTTCTATGAACGCATTGAGGAGCAAAAGGAAAAGCACCACGGCGGAAATTACTGGATTGGAACCGGCGGAACCTCTACCATGGGGCGCGGCGGCTACAACAAACAGGGAATCCGGGTAGGTGGAAAAGGCCGGCACAAATCAGCCGTACAGGTGGCGGGGGAGCGGAACTTTCGCGACTTTCGGCAGGACAATGTGCTGGATATCCGGCAGTTTCAAATGGCTTTCCGAAAACTCCGCCAGTATTCTTCACGGGTGGAAGGAGAAAAGACGGAGCTGGATATCGACCAGACCATCGACAAAACCTGCGACAATGCGGGGCTGTTGCAGATCGTCTATGATAAACCCAGGAAAAACACAGTGAAAGTTTTGCTACTCATCGACTCTGACGGCTCCATGCTGCCCTACAGCAGGCTGTGCAACCAGCTGTTTCAGGCTCTGCGAAAATCCAACCATTTCAAGGATCTGAAAGTGTATTACTTCCATAACTGCATTTACGATAACCTGTACAACACGCCATTTTGCAAGCGGGGAGACTGGGTAGATACTACCTGGGTACTGTCCAATCTGGACAGCGAATACAAGGTCATCTTTGTGGGCGATGCTGCTATGGCGCCCTCGGAGCTGTACCGAAAGGGTGGAAACTCGGTTATCGGCCTGTGGAACAAGGAGCTGGGCATTGAGTGGCTGCAGAAATTCAAACGCCACTATAAAAAACAGATCTGGCTGAATCCGATCCGGCAGTCGGAATGGGAATGGACTTACGGCGCGCAGACAATTCAGGCAGTAGGCGACGTGTTCCCCATGTTCGAGCTGACCCTGGACGGACTGGAAAAGGGGATCAAAAAACTGCTGGTAAAGTAAAGGAGGCGGATAAATGAACCTAGGGGGGGACTTTGAACTATTTTTAGATGCCATTCCGGGACTGCTCATCATTGATCGGTATGGAAAAGTGATCTATATAAATGAACAGTGCGCCGATTATATCAAGGTGGATCGGGAAAAAAGTATCGGAAGATATGTAACTGATGTGTTTCCTTCATCCATCATGCCGGATATCTTAAAGAGCCGCAATAAATACAACACCTGTTTTTACTTTCAGGACGGCCGCATGAGCATCAGTACACAAGTGCAGCTGCAAAAGGATGGAGAAGTAACGGGCGTTTTGGAATACGATATGATCCAGGATATCAATGCGCTGGACGATCTGCTGTCTCAGTACGCAGAAAAGCTGAAGGATGAAATGGCCTATTTCAGAGAGCAGGTGCGCAACTTTAAGAGCACAAAATATTCCATCAACAATATTCGTGGCTCTTCCCCAAAGGTCCAGGCCCTGAAATACCAGATAGAGCTTGCTGCAAATTCCAGTTCCACCGTGCTCATCTGTGGTGAAACGGGGACGGGAAAGGAGTTGGTAGCCCATTCCATCCACAACCTCAGTTCCAGAGCATTCCAGAGCTTTGTCAAGGTTAACGGAGCGGGCATGGCGGAATCGCTTATTGAATCGGAGCTCTTCGGATACGTAGAGGGAGCCTTTACAGGGGCGAGAAAAGGCGGCAAAAAAGGAAAATTTGAGCTGGCAGATGAAGGGACGCTCTTTATTGATGAAATCAACCAGATGCCCTTGTCCCTGCAGCCCAAAATCCTCAGAGCTCTTCAGGAAGGGGAAATCGCCCCGGTGGGAAGCGAGGAAGATATTACCGTAAATGCCAGGCTCATTGTGGCGGCCAATCAGGACCTGAGAAAGCTTGTGAGCGAGGGGAAATTTCGGGAGGATCTGTACTACCGGCTCAACGTATTTCCCATTATGGTGCCGCCTCTGCGGGAACGTCTTGACGACATCCCAGAGCTGGTGGAAACAAAGGTTCAGGAACTGAACAAGGAACTGGGAAAAAGCATCGGCAGTGTGGAGCCGGGAGTATACCGCAAGCTAAGGGAATACAACTGGCCGGGAAACATTCGGGAGCTCTACAATCGGGTGGAGGCAGCCATGAACTATGCGAACGGCGATACGCTGAGAATGGAGCATTTTAATTTCCGCGCAGACAACAGTAAAATCAACCTGGACGAGCTGAACCAGTTCGACAATCCCATTGAAGCTATGAAAAAAGAAGCGGAGCGAAAACTGATCAACGAGGTTTTAATGCGGTTTAATTACAATAAGACGAAGACAGCCCAATACCTGAAAATTTCAAGGCCCCTTTTATACCAGAAGATGAAGCGGCTGGGGATCGAGCTGTAAGTGGCCAATTACGCTGTAAGCAAAAAATGACAAAATCAGAGAAAGGTACTGAAAAACAGGGATGCTCTTCTCAGAGGACAAAAGAGGCACGTAAGTACACACTTACGCAGTCTCTTTTTTGATTATCAAAAATCATTGAAAAACAGCCAATTTCTTTTTGGCATAGAAATTGCTTTATATTTAGTCAGAATTATTAAAACATTTTGAAAGGAGAGTGTTATATGGAAACTTATGGACTCATTAGTTTACTGCCGGTACTGGTTGTAATCGTAGCGGCTATTATTACAAAGCGGGCACTGGAATCCCTGCTTTTGGGAACCTTTGTCGCTGCTATTATTCTGGCAAAAGGAGGATGGTGGGGAACTTGGTTTGATTATACTCTTACAGAGATTGGAGACTCAGCCAGCTACATCATCATGTTTGGAATGTTCGGAGCCATGATACGGATTCTGGACGAAAGCGGATCGGCCATGGGCTTTGCGGACATTGGGGCAAAGGTGGCAAATTCCAGAAACAAAACACAGATTTTTACCTGGATTTTAGGAATCGTAATTTTTGTAGAAGACTACCTCAATGCCCTTGGCGTTGGTGTTGCAATGCGGAGCCTATCGGATAAATGGAAAATTTCAAGAGAAAAACTGGCCTTTATCGTAAACTCCACAGGGGCTGCCGTCTGCATCCTGGTGCCGTTTTCAACTTGGGGCGTCCTGTACATCAGCCAAATTGACGGAGTTGGAAAAATTGAAGGCATGGGAGGCTTTGATGCGTATGTTCATTCTATTCCGTTTATGCTTTATGCATGGATCGCCGTTATTCTAATACCGTTTTTTATTTTCGGTATCATACCACTATTCGGACCTATGAAAAAAGCAGAGGAACGGGCTATTCAAACAGGAAAGGTGTTCCCGGAATACCATTATGAAGAAGGCGGAAACACAGAGGAGCTGAAAGAAGAAAAGAAATCCAGCGCTATAAACTTCATTATTCCAATGCTGGTTCTTATTGCCGTATGTATTTGGAGCGGAGATATTGTACTGTCCGTTATCATTGCTACCGTTGTCAGCGGTGTTATGCTGATTCCGCAGAGAAAGCTGTCTCTGGGCGGCTTCTGTGACGCAATCGTAGGCGGATTCAACGACATGCTTTATGTTACCATGCTGGTTCTCATGGCATTTGTACTTCAGGACTTCAACGACGCGCTGGGACTGACTCCTTTTGTTATCGAAAATGTAGAACCGATTATGAGCCCGGCTCTGTTCCCTGCAATTACGTTTGTAGTAGTAGGAGCCCTTGCGTTTTGTACTGGAAGCTTTTGGGGCGTTGCCGCAATTTCCTTCCCGATTATCATCCCGCTGGCTTTGGCTCTGGATGTAAATCCGTTCCTGGCAATCGGCGCAGTAGCAGCTGCTACCTCTTTCGGAAGCCATGCCTGCTTTTACAGTGATGCTGTTACAGTTACCTGCGCGGCTACGGGACTTAAAAATATGGACTATGCCAAGACATCGCTGCCTCTTATTGCAGTACCGTTTGTACTGGGCCTCATCGCATATCTGATCGTAGGCTTTGCAATGGCATAACAGCATATATCCTGCAGCATAGAGAAGAAAAAAGACAACCTAGAAAAGAGGGAATTATGAAAGCAGATTTAATTATTAAGAGCAATGCAATTTTTGACAGTATCCAGAAGGAACCCTTTGCAGGCTATATTGCAGTAAAGGGAAATAAAATCCTGGAAGTAGGAAAAGGTATGGATACTTCTGCCTTGGAAGGGGAGGCTACTGTTGTAAAAGAATATGGGGACAATCTGGTTACAGCAGGTTTCCATGACAGCCATACTCACCTGCTCATGGCAGGAATGTTTAAAACCTATGTAAACCTAGCTGATGCAAAGACGGAAGAAGAAGCTGCCCTGATGGTAAAAAAGGCGGCAGATGAAGACCCGGACAAAACCGGATGGGTGAGAGGCTTCAGCTGGTATCACGTGTTTTGGGAAAACAAGACCTTACCAACAAAGGCATCCCTGGATCAGTATTTTCCAGATCGGCCCGTCTGCCTGATTAATGCAGAGGCTCATGGAGCATGGGTCAACAGCAAGGCACTGGAGATCGCAGGGATTACCGATGATACACCGGATCCATTCGGAGGTGAAATCGCAAGGGATGAAAAAGGCGAGGCCACAGGCTTCCTCTACGAATCCGCTTCCGGTCTGGTGACAAAGCATGCCTTTGTATTTACAGAAGAAGAAGAAAAGACGATTATTCGGGAATATATGAAAGGCGCAGCAGAATACGGAATTACATCTATGAATGATGTACAGCCGTATTTCCACGGAAACATGGGGAATCTGGAGGTTTACCACAGCATGGATAGAGGGGGCGAGCTGACGGTTCGCATTCATGCTGCTCCGGATCTGCTGGGCGATCTGGATCAGGTTGAGGAATGGAGGGAAAAATACCGCTCTGACAAGCTGAGAGTAGAACAGCTCAAGCAGTTCCTGGACGGTGTCAGCACCACCCACACAGCCCTTGTGCTGGAGGAGTATACGGATGCTCCTGGAAACTTCGGCATCTCCTTAAACGATACAGAAGCTATTAAAAACGCGGTTCCCGAGGCTCACAGGCGGGGATTCTCCGTAAAACTTCATTCCTGCGGCGACAAATCGGCGAGAATGGGACTTGACTATTATGAAAATGCCATTAAAATGTACGGCAAGAACGAGTGCCGCCACGCAATCGAGCATGTGGAAATGCTTTCCGATGAGGATCTTCCCAGGTTCGGCGAGCTGGGCGTCATCCCATCCGTTCAGCCGGAGCACATTGCTCTGACCCAGGAATTTTCCGAAAATCCTTATTTCGATACTCTGGGAAAAGAGAGAGCTGACAAGACCTGGAGACTGAAGGATCTGTACGATACAGCAGGCGTTCTGGCTATCGGAAGCGACTGCCCGGTTGTGGACAATAATCCATTTCTGGAAATATACAGAGGCGTAACCAGACTGCATAATGACGGAGAGCCAAAAGGCGGCTGGAACCCGACACAAAAGCTGTCCCTGTACGAGGTTCTGCGAAGCTATACATATGGCTCTGCCTACGGAGTCAGACGAGAAGATGAACTGGGAACTCTGGAAAAGGGAAAATTCGCAGATATTGCAGTAATCGACAAAAATCTCTTTGCAGTAGAGGATTCAGAAATTTTTAATGCAAAAGTGATTCTGACCGTAATGGACGGACAGGTTATTTTTGAACGATAAAACTACGGCGGCAAAGGTCCGGTATGCGGCCTTCGCCGCGATTTTTTATGTAGGAAATACAGAAGGATTGGGCAAAGAATGTTAGTCCTTTCATACAGTGTCATAAAAATGATACATAGATGCTGATAGGCAAAGTAGATGCGAAAAACAGGCGCTAACAAGGAGTGATTCATCCATAAAAGTGTATGTATAAAATGACACTGAATTTTTGTAAGAACACAAAATCGCCGAATTTCAACATGTTTCAGGCTCTGAATAAATGGCATGAAAATTGCGATATATTGAACTTGTATCGGTACAACGGCAGCCAAACCAGGCATACCGTCATAAAGAGTTAAAGCAAGTAACAAATCAAACAAAGCGAAATGTGTTGAAAGGAGCGTTTTATTATGGATGAAGCAGTGACAACGACCTATGGTATCATCAGTCTGCTTCCGGTAACAATCGTGATTATTACTGCAATTATTACGAAAAGGGCGGTAGAACCGCTGATTTTAGGAACACTTGCAGGGTACCTGATTCTGGACAAACAAAATTTTGTAGCAGCTTACCTGGATTCTCTCTTTGCAGAGCTGGGAGAGTCATCCTATTATATTATTGTATTTGGACTGTTTGGGATTTTTATCCACATGTTGGAAAAGGCCAATGCTATTTCCGGTTTTACAAAGCTGGGACTCCGGTTTGCCAATACAAAGAAAAAAGCAGGTGTTTTGGCATGGCTTATGGGAATTATTTTTTTCCTCGACAATTACTTCAGCGTATTGGGTGCAGGAGTATCTAACAGGCAGATAGCGGATGAAAATAAAATGTCCAGGGAAATGTTTGCCTTTTCCATTAATTCAGTAGCCTGCGCAACCTGTATTCTGGTTCCGCTGTCCCTGTGGGGCGTGTTTATGAGCGGACAGGTAGAGCTGGCGCTGGGCCTGGAAAAGGGAGAAGGTCTGGGAGAGATCGTAAAGGCGATTCCATTTATGTTTTTTGCCTGGGGCATGCTTCTCTTTGTGCTTTTGTATCATTTTCGGATCGTTCCGCCCTTTGGGGCAATGAAAAAGGCTGAGGAGCGGGCTGAACAGCGGGGAATGGTTCTGCCGGAGGATTTAGCAAGACAGGAGGAAGAGACTGAAATACAAAAGGAAACCAGTGTATGGAATTTTTTGATTCCCATGCTTTTTCTCATCATAGTAACGCTGGTTACAAAGGAATTGCTGTACGGGCTTATTGTAGGCGTAGTGCTTTGCTTTCTCCTCTATATTCCGCAGAAGCTCATTGGCTTTACGCAGGCGTTTGATTCCATCTGCAGAGGATTTGAAGAGATGTTTGTAGTAACTGCGATTGTTATCAGTGCATTTGTTTTGCAAAATGCCAATGATGAGCTTGGAATGGCGAACTTTGTTGTAAACAGTGTCGTGGGAATTATCGGTGCACCGGTTCTTCCAGTAATCGCCTTTATCATTCTCATGCTGCTGGGCTTTGTGACTGGGAGCTTTTGGGGAATGGCAGCAGTGTGCTTCCCGATTATGCTTCCCCTGGCAGCGGAGCTGGATGCGAATCTATATCTGACCATCGGCGCTGTTATCGCAGGGGCTGCTGCAGGAAGTGCAACATGCTTTTATGGTGATTCCATCACTCTTTCCTGCAGCATTTCGAAGATACGAAACAATGACTTTTTGCAGACAGGACTTCCCATGGTAATTCCGCCGGTTGTTGTTTCAATCATCGCGTACTTGATTGCAGGGTTTATAATATGAAGAAAGAATATTTTGAAAAACATCTGGAAAGCTTTTTTGAACAGATTCCGGGGCTTGTAATGATCGATATGGAGGGCATTGTTTTTTATGTAAACGACCAGTGCGCGGACTATTTTCAGAAAAGCAAAGCGGATATTTTGAACCGGCATATTACGGAGTCCTTTCCGGAAACCAAGATGCTGGAGGGTCTGAAAAGCGACAAACCCGGCCCCGTATTTTATAATTCCGCTCTGGGAATTGGGATTTCCATGCACGTACCTTTGTATGCGGATGGAAAGAAAATCGGCCTGGCGGAATACGATGTGGTGCAGCGGTCGGAGCTTCTCTACGAATTTTCTGATGAATATAATCGATTTTTGGATCAGGAACTCAATAATTTGACCAGAGACTTGACAAAACTGGAGGGGATCAAATATTCTATCAATAACCTGGTAGGCCGATCCCAGGTCATGCTGGAGCTAAAGCAGAAAATCATCACTACAGCGAGATCCTCTTCTACTGTTATGATTACCGGTGAGACGGGCACAGGCAAAGAGCTGGTTGCCCATGCGGTACACAACCTGAGCAACAGGCGAAAGGAGCGATTTATCAAGGTAAACGCCTCTTCCTTTCCCAAATCCCTGGCAGAGTCGGAGCTGTTCGGCTATGAAAGCGGTTCTTTCACAGGGGCCAGGAGCCAGGGAAAAAAAGGAAAATTCGAACTTGCGGATAAGGGGACGCTGTTTATCGACGAAATTAACCAGATGCCTATGCAGATACAGCCAAAGCTTCTGCGGGTTCTGCAGGAAAAGGAGCTGGATCGGATTGGCGGAGAAAAACCAGTGCCCATTGATGTGCGCATTATTGCAGCGTCCAATGAAGACCTGAAGGAGCTGGTGAAGGCCGGAAAGTTCCGCAAGGATCTATATTACAGACTGAATGTCATTGAGCTGGAGGTGCCGCCGCTGCGAGAGCGGACAGAGGACATCGGCGATATTGCTCAGTCCATTATTGAAGAGCTGAATGTACAGATGGGGCGCTCCATAACCGGCGTTGATGAAAAGGCATTAGAAATGTTAAAGCAGAGAAAGTGGCCGGGAAACGTGCGGGAGCTGAGAAATTCCATTGAACGGGCCATGAACTTTGCTGGTGAAAACATGCTGCATATGGAAGACTTTGATACGGACAGGCATGTGAGGGAACTCACAGGACTTCCGCTGGATAAGGGAGATCGACTCATCGATCAGGC
Organism: Clostridia bacterium; assembly: GCA_910575405.1. Taxonomy (GTDB): domain Bacteria; phylum Bacillota; class Clostridia; order Peptostreptococcales; family Anaerovoracaceae; genus Hominibacterium. The sequence goes on from CAJTER010000028.1 coordinate 23,503, forward strand.
GAGAAACGATGCGGAGCGAGATATCATTAAAAAGGTATTGGTACATTTTAATAATAACAAAAGCAAGGCTGCCGAGTATCTGGGAATTGCCAGGCCTCTGCTGTATCAGAAAATGAAACGGCTCGGCATTAAATAGCCTGAAATCAGATAAATGTGAAAAAGACAGGAGGAAAAGCGATGAAGCTTACGGTAAAGGAACAGGAACGGCTGCTCATGTTTGATGCGGCGGAGCTTGCCAGAAGGCGGTGGAAACGAGGCGTAAAGCTGAATTATGTGGAAGCTATGGCCATTATCTGCGACGAGCTTTTGGAGAGGGCACGGGAAGGGAAAAGCTCCATCTATGATCTGGTGGAGCTGGGCTCCCGGATTTTGACAGAAGAGGATGTTATGGAAGGAACCGGCGCCCTGATGCCCATTATCCAGCTGGAGGTCATGCTCCCGGATGGAAACAAACTGGTTTCCGTACAAAATCCCATTCGTCTGGAAACACGAGAGGAAGCAGTTCCCATGGAAGAACTGGTTTCCCTGAACTACTAAGGAGGCTGCTATGAATTATGAAATCGGACAAATTATCTTTGCGCCGGACCCTGTAGTGGTCAACGACGGCATGGAGACAGTTGAACTAGTCGTAAATAATACCGGGGATCGTACCATTCAGGTGTGCTCCCACTATCATTTTTTCGAGGCAAATATTGCCCTGCGTTTTGAGCGGGAAAAGGCCTTTGGCTACAGGCTGGATATTCCAGCAGGTACGGCAGTCCGCTTTGAGCCGGGAGAGGACAAAAAAGTAACGCTGGTGCCTTTCAAGGGAGAAGGAAATCTGTACGGCTTTATGGGTATGACCATGGGAAACATCCATGATCCGCAAGTGAAAAAAGCGGCTATCGAAAAAATGAAGGCAAAAGTAAAGGAGTGTGAATAAGAATGGCAGTTACCTTATCCAGACAGGAATATTGTGATATGTTCGGTCCTACCACAGGCGATAAAATCCATCTGGCGGACACTGGACTGATTGCAGAAATCGAAAAGGATTACGCATCCTCCTGCTATGGCGATGAAATGCTGTTTGGCGGCGGAAAGACCGACCGGGACGGAATGGGAAATATGGCCGGAAAAACGACAGAAGAAGGCGTGCTGGACGTTTGTGTAACCAACGCGGTGATCATCGATCCGATGATCGGAATCATCAAAGGAGATATCGGAATCAAGGACGGCAATGTGGTGGGAATCGGAAAAGCGGGAAATCCGGATACCATGGACATTACCCCGGGACTCATCATCGGCTGCGCCACAGAGGTGGTATCGGCAGAGGGCCTGATTATCACGCCGGGAGGAATCGACGTACATATACATTTTGAATCACCGGCTCAGGCCTGGGAAGCCCTCAGCAATGGCATTACTACTATGCTGGGAGGCGGCAGCGGAGCGAAAACCACCAGTGTGGAGACTCCGGGGCCTTATCACCTCCACTGCATGATCGAAGCTCATGAAGAACTGCCGGTCAACGCAGGTTTTCTGGGAAGAGGAAATTCCAGCCTCCCAGACGCCATTCGCGAGCAGGCCTTAAACGGCGCCATTGGCATGAAGATTCACGAGGACTTCGGCGCTACACCGGAGGTAATCCGTTGCTGCCTGAAGGTTGCCGATGAAATGGACTTTCAGGTTCAGATCCATACGGATACCTTAAATGAGGGCGGTTTTGTGGAAAGCACCATCGAAGCCTTTGAAGGAAAGACCATCCATACCTATCACTCAGAGGGCGCTGGCGGCGGCCATGCTCCCGACATTATGAAGGTAGTGGGGGAGAAAAACGTCATTCCATCCTCCACAAACTGCACCAACCCGTATACCGTTAATACCATTGCCGAGCACCTGGATATGATCATGGCGGTTCATCATCTGAACCCCAAGGTTCCGGAGGATGTGGCTTTCGCCGATTCCCGCGTCAGAGGAGAAACCATTGCGGCAGAAGACGTGCTCCACGATATGGGCGCTATTTCCATCCATGGCTCCGATTCTCAGGGAATGGGCCGCGTAGGAGAAACCATCCTCAGAACCTGGCAGATGGCTTCCAAGATGAAGCAGCAGAGAGGACCTCTTCCAGAGGAAAAGGGGGATAATGACAACGAACGGATTCTCCGCTACATGGCAAAATACACGGTAAACGCAGCCAAGGTCTTTGGCATTGACGAATATGTAGGCTCACTCCTTCCAGGAAGGCTGGCAGATTTCTGCGTGTGGGATCCGGCCTTTTTCGGTGCAAAGCCGTGGCTGGTATTTAAGGCAGGATCGGTAGTTTACTCAGCTTCCGGCGATGTAAACGCGGCCATTGAGATCGCGCAGCCCATGCTTTACAGAAAGCAGTACGCGGCCTGCGGCAGCGCCATGAGAAGATATAATAAAATCTTCGTAACCCAGGCAGCCATTGACGCCGGTCTGGGAGACAAGGTTCCCAATTCAAGGGAAAAGCTGGTTCCGGTGAAAAATACGAGAAATCTGACAAAGGATGATATGGTGCGCAATAACTACTGCCCCAAGGTAGAGATCGATCCAGAGACTTATAAGGTGTATATCGATGGGGAGCATATTACCTGCGAACCTGTGAGCGAAGTCTGCCTGAATCAGAGATACTTCTTAAGATAGTATGCGGCAGACGATGGGAGGAAGCTATGATCGTTGAACAAATCCTGGGAAGTATCCATGACTTTGAGGGAGAAAACTTAAAAATCGACAAGGTGCTGCTGGATCATTATGATATGGAAAAGCCTCACCAAAAGCTGAAGAGTCAGGGAGGGAGCACGATAGCCGTTTCTCTGGAGCACGGGGAGCATCTGTACTGCGGCGCGGTTCTCTATAAGGATGAGGAAAAGCTGATTGCAGTAGATCTGCTACCGGAGGATGTGCTGGAGATTCACCCAAAGGACAACGTGCAGTGGGCCAGAATCGGATTTAACATTGGAAATATGCATCATTCGGCTTATGTTAACGAGGACTGCATCCTCACTCCATATGACGGAGTTTTGGAAGCTATGCTCAAAAAAGCCGGCGCAGAATACAACCGGTGCGAAAGACAGCTGACCGGTGTGCGGGCAAACTACGGAGCCGGCGGCCATCATCACCATCATCACAGCCACGGGGAGGAATAGCTTATGTCACAAAAGAATCAACTGTTTTATCTGATGCAGCTTGCCGGGGGAACCTTTCCTTCCGGCGGCTTCAGCCAGTCCTGGGGACTGGAGACTTATGTGTCAGAGGGCAGGATAACGGATGAAGACAGCTTTAAAGGCTTTCTCAGCTCCTACCTGGACAGTACCATTGGAAGGTGTGAAGGCCCCATTGTATATGAGGCCCTCCGTCTGGCAGCAGAGTGGGAGAAGGACAGAATCGCGGAGCTGGAAGAACTGAGCTGTGCGCTGAAGGTGACAAAGGAAAGCCGGGAATCCGCCTTGCGCATGGGAAAAGCCTTTCTGCGCATTACGGCTGATATTTTGCCGGATGAAGAGATAAAGGCGCTGCGAAAATGCAGTGCCTCGGGGATGTCCTATCCGGTGGTTTACGGCCTTATCTGCGGCAGACTGGGCCTTGAGCCGGAGGCGGTTCTCCAGGCTTATGTGTTCAGCACGGTAAATGCCCTGGTTCAGAGTGGAGTCAAATTGATCCCCCTGGGAAATACCCAGGCGCAGAAAATCCTTTTGCAGCTGCAGCCGGAAATGGAGGCCTGTGCAGCAGAATGCCAAAGCTGGGGAATAGGAGAGCTTTCCAATTTCAGCCCGGGCCTTGATATCGCAGGGATCCTTCATGAAACTCTGCCGGTAAGGCTCTATATGTCGTGAGCACTTACCTGGAGAGAAGTAAGCAATACAAATGTGGAAACAGGCTATAAGAAAAGCGGAGGGTGCAGCCTCGTGTGCTGCCCAAAACAGAAAAACGGGGAAACAAATATGAGAAAACCAATCCGAATCGGAGTAGGCGGGCCAGTAGGCTCAGGAAAGACGGCTCTGATTGAGAAGCTATGCAAACAGCTGCGGGATGAATATGAAATCGCAGTTGTCACAAATGATATTTTTACAAAAGAGGACGCTTTGATTCTCACCAGGGCTAAAGCCCTTGCTGAGGAACGTATTCTGGGTGTGGAAACAGGCGGCTGCCCCCACACGGCGGTACGGGAGGACATTTCCATGAATCTGGATGCCATTGATATACTGCTTGAGCGGTTTCCAAACCTGGATCTGATTTTTGTGGAAAGCGGCGGCGATAACCTGGCGGCTACCTTCAGTCCGGAACTGGTAGATGGGCTCATCTTTGTCATTGATGTGGGTGAAGGAGAAAAAATTCCCAGAAAAGGCGGGCCGGGAATTACAAAATCCGATCTTCTGGTCATCAACAAAATCGACATTGCGCCTTACGTCCACAGTGACTTGGGTGTGATGGATCGGGATACAAAAGTCCAGAGAGGCGAAAAGCCCTATGTGTTTACCAATCTCTTTGACGGCACCGGCCTTGAAGACATCATCCGCTGGATCAAAGAGGATATGCTCTTTGAAGAGACGGGAGCCTAGATATGGATGCAGACAGAAGCATGGTTTCAAGTGTCCATAAAGGAGCCATCTCTGCGGCCTCAGGGACGGGCGGGAGCATGAAAGAGCCAACAGGCCAATTATCCCTGGTGTTTCGAAAGAAAGCCAGCGGAAAAACCTACATCGCGCAGCAGTACTTCAAGCTGCCTCTGCAGATTATGAACCACCATTATCAGGATGAGGATGGAACAGCCTTCGTTTATCTTCTCAATCCCAGCGGCGGGATCCTGCAGCATGACCGCCTTCTGACCGAACTGACTCTGGAAGAAGGCAGCAGAGCCTTTATCACAACCCCTTCCAACACAAAATTTTACAAAATGGACGAGGGACATGCGGAAGTTGTAAACAGGGCTGAGGTAAAAAAAGGAGCAGTGCTGGAATACCTGCCGGAGCACAACGTACCTTTTGCAGGCTCTAACGTTTATCAGGAAAATGTATTCCATCTGGACAGGGGAGCGGTTCTGATCGCATCGGATATGGTGACAGCCGGGAGGCTTTCCAGAGGCGAGCGGTTTGAATACCAGCTGTACGATTCCCGCACGAAAATTTACGTGGACGGAAAGCTGCGGCTTTACGACTGCAGCCGGATGGAGCCAGAAAAAATATCCATGGAAGCGACCGGAATAATGGAGGGGTATCAGGCAAACGGGAGCATCTACGTATATGCGCAGGATCTCAGCAGCTGTTTGGCGGAGGAGGTGAATAAGCTTTCCTGTGGAAAGGGGATTCGCTTTGCGGCAGGGTGCCTGGATCCGGATCTGATGATCGTTCGGTTTTTGGGCGAGGATCTGTTAGAACTGAAGAGTATGATTTTCACTGTATGGGATGCGCTCAGAAGGGAGCTTCTGGGAAAGCATGCAGTACGGATAAGAAAATATTGAGTAAAGGAGAAGATAGATGAGTAAACCAAATTTTTGTCCATGCACGGATACGGGATGTCAATTTAACCCGGCAAACCACGATCAAGGCTGTAATTTATGCGTAGAGGACAGTCTGAAATGCAGAGAAATTCCAAAGTGCTTTTTCCTCAAGGCAACGGACAGCATTGAGGGCTTCGAGGACTGGAGCTTTGAACATTTTGCAGAGCTGGTTCTGAAAAAATAAGCAAAGAATGGGCACAAACAGCCGCAGGGAGCCGATATGGCTTCATGCGGCTGTTTACTACTTTCTACATTCCTATAAAGACAAGCCGTTTACATCCCAAAATAAGCGGTAAGCAGCATGGTGATAACAGGAAGGCTTCCCATGGAAAGAAGCGTGGTGGAAGCTACGCCCTCTGCGGCCAGCTGGGCGTTTTTCCCTTCCTGCGCTGCCAGGGCCACGATGATAACGGCCGAAGGAAAGGCGGAGGCATAGATTAACGTCAGCTTTGCCATTTGCTCAAGGGGCAGCCAGTTGACTGCCAGGAAGGTGAGGAGCGGCCACAAAATGAGGGACATGAGAGTAACGGCAAGAAGCCTGCGGTTTCGGAGCACCTGCCGGATGTCGCTGCCTCCCAGCTGCACGCCGACGACGATCATGGAAAGAGGAACGGTAATATCGCCGATGGCAACGAGAAATTCGTTGACCGCGGAGGGAATATGCAGGCCGCAGAACAGCATGACGATGCCGATTACAGCGGAAATGGCACAGGGATTGAGCATCGGCTTTAAGGTGGCGGCAAGCCCTTTGAACTTGCCGCTGCCCATATTCAGCTGGATAATGCCCAGGGAATAGAGATAGATATTGAGGATGATATTGCTGATAGCCATGAAATAAAGGCCGTCGTTTCCAAAGGCGGCTTTTGAAATGGGAAAGCCCATAAAACCGGTGTTAACGGTCGTGAGAATGCTCATGTACACGCCTTGATCAGCCTTTGGCGCTTTCATGCCCCTTACGAGGACATAGGAAACTGCCATGCCCGCAAGAAAAAAGAGGACCGTGCCGCCCAGCACCTGGAGCGTAGCAACCAGAGTGGAGGGCGTCAGCTCTTTGCCGGTTATGGAAGTCAGCAGCATGCAGGGAGCCGTAATATTCATCAGCAGCGCGATGAGATGGGGATTGGATTCATCGGGAAGAACCTTCAGCCGGTTGGCGGCAAAACCCACGCCTGCCATAGCGAAAATGATGATAATTTTTGTTAAAATGACTACCATAACATGACCTCGTTTGTTGCTTTACTCCAAAAGCTTTCCTATGCGAATGCTCCAGCCATCGTAAATCCCCACAGGGATATCCTCATCAAAGGAAAATTCCCCATAGTCTCCTTTTTCCTCCTCCAGGCCCTCCAAGAAATAGGTCTGAACCCTTTTTTTCTGCGGATCCACGATCCAGTATTCGCGAACGCCCGCTTCCTGGTATTTGAACAGTTTTTTGCAATAATCCATACGCCGGGAGCTGGGGGAAACGATCTCAATGATCCAGTCGGGCGTCCCATTACAGCCCCGATCATCCAGCTTATCCTTGTCACAGATAACGGAAATGTCCGGCTCTACATAGGTGTGGTTGTCTGCGTTCAGAAAGACCGCAAAAGGTGCGGGATAAACTTCACAATCTCCATGATGGGATTTAATATAAGTTCCGATGCGGATATTAAGCTCACTAACCAGCTTTTGATGAGCCCGATTCGGCGGTGTCGTCATATAAATCATTCCGTCCATAAGTTCTGCCCGCTCTCCATCTGGCAGGGCGTAGATATCATCGACCGTGTAATTGGTCATTCTTTCTGCTTGTATAAGCTCCTCCTGTTCCTTTCTCCCTCCTGAAAACGTTCAGGCACTGTCTGCATCGGCAACATAGGGGGAGACCTATATGGGCATACGGAACCGCTAAAAATAGCGGAATACGCCTTTGACCCTGCCCAGGATGGTAACGTCTCGCACAATAATGGGACTCATTTCGGAATTTTCCGGCTGCAGGCGGATGTGATCGCCTTCATGGTAAAAGGTTTTTACCGTGGCCTCGCTTTCAAAGCCATCCACCATGGCAACGACAATATCGCCGTTGCGGGCAGTCTGCTGCTCTTCTACCAGAATATAATCGCCGTCCATGATCCCGGCCTCGATCATGCTTTCGCCTTTGACGGTCAGCATAAAATTCTTGCCATTCCCCAGGAAACGGGAGGGAACGGGAAAGGAGTCTTCTACATTCTGCTGAGCCAGAATCGGTGTCCCGGCGGCAACCCGTCCGATGACAGGAATATCGACAACATCCGTCCTCTCTGCGCCCCCATAAGCAGACTCCGGCGCAGAAGGAGCGGGCGGCTCCAGATCCACCACCATCAAGGCGCGGGGTTTTGATGGATCCTTTTTAATATAACCTTTTTGAACCAGACTGTCGATATCCTTGTGAGCCGTTGAAGTGGACTTGATATCAAGGGCACGGCAGATTTCCCGGACAGTAGGGGGATAGCCCTTTTGCCGGATTTCAGATTTCATATAATTTAAGATTTTTTCTTCACGTTCTTTTAACATGGTAATCCTCCTGGAAATTGTTCTGTGGAAATTCGATTACGTGTTTGTTACAGGATACCATAAAAGCGGGAAAAAGTAAACGGATGTTCGCAATAATTCTATTGAAACAGGGAGCTTTCTGATGGTGTTTTTGCGGACATTAAAAAAGGCGAATGGAAAACAATACTCCGCATCCGCCTTTTTCTGTATTATTGTAGGGAGGCTATCACTTGATGGTGACAGACTTTATTTGATCATGTTGTCAACAGAATCCATAACCTTATCCAGGATACCCATTGCGGTTCTCAGCTCTTCTTCTGTAATGATGAGCGGAGGAGCAACGATGATCATATTTTCGTGAGAATAAGTATGGAATCCTTCCTGCTTCAGCATGCCGATAATCTTAGGCATGAGACCGTTTGGATCTTCGTTAAATGCAACGATCGGTTCTTTTGTAGCCTTATCTTTTACAAGCTCAAATGCGGAGAACAGGCCGATGTATCTTACTTCACCTACGCAGGCGTGCTTTTTCTGGAGATCTTCTAACAGTTCACCTAAAACTTTACCCTGCTTCTTTACATTATCGGCAATGTTCAGTTTCTTGTATTCGTTGATCGTAGCAACAGCAGCAGCACATCCCATTGGGTGAGCGCTGTAGGTCAGACCGCACATCATCTTGTGATCATCAAAGTATTTTGCGATCTTTTCTGTTACAATAACGCCGCCAAGAGGAACATAACCGCAGGTAGCGCCCTTTGCAAAGGTTACCAGATCCGGTTCAATTCCAAAGTTCTGGAATGCAAAGCATGTACCGGTTCTGTACCATCCGGCCATTACTTCATCACATACCATGAGAATTCCGTACTTTGTGCACAGGTCTCTTACGCCCTTTACATATTTTGCAGGCGGAATCAGGATTCCGTTAGAACCAACTACAGATTCCAAAAAGATAGCAGCAATGCTTTCCGGTCCTTCATATTTGAACTGATTTTCTAAAAGTTCCAGATAGAAATCAGCTACATCGTCTTCGCTTTCAAACTTGCAGGCTTTTGGAGCTCTGTAAGGATATGGTCCATCATACTTGATGAAGCCTGCAGGACCAGGTTCATTGGCAAAGTGTCTCGGCTCTCCGGTCAGCATACCTGCGCCAGCAGAAGAACCGTGGTAGCATCTGTACATGGAGAAAATTTTCCATCTTCCAGTGTACTGCTTGGCGATTTTGATTGCGTTTTCGTTGGATTCTGCACCAGCATTGGTAAAGAACACCTTTGCGCCCTTCAGGCCGGAAGCTTCTACAACAGCTTCTGCAGCATCGGAACGAACATCAATGGCAAATCCCGGTCCGATAAAAGGAACTTTATCAGCCTGATCTTTGATTGCGTTTACAACAGCCTTATTGCCGTGTCCCAGATTGGAGTTAACCAGCTGAGCGGACATATCGTAATATTTCTTTCCATCTTCATCCCAGAAATAGATTCCTTCTGCCTTTGTAATTACGGAAGGATTTAAAGCTCCCTGAGCGCTCCAGGAGTGCAGGTTGTATTTTAAACTTTTTTCTTTAATTGCTGACATTTTTTAATTCTCCTCTTTTTTCATGCATTATGGGGAAACATCCCAAGGCAGGGGATATTTCCAAATTTCATAGGCGGAGCGGATCAATCATCCGCTCCGGATAATCTTGTGTATGCTTTCAGGATTAAGCGTCTACCTTGGCGATTACAGCAGCATCGATGAAGTCTTCTGCTTTTTCAGGCTTCCAGTTCGGAATACGTCTGGAAACGTAAGTGTAGTTGAGCAGGTCGATATAGGTAGCGTTGTGGGATACACTGTTTCCGCCCCAGGTTCCGCAGCCTAATGTCATGGATACCGGGAATCCGCAGTCCCAGCCGCCGGAGTTGGTCAGGCACTGTGGCTGGTTTACTACGCACTTGGTTACGGGTGCTACTGCTGCCAGCTTTTCAACATCCGCATCGTCGTTTGTGTGGATACCACAGCTGTGGCCCTTACCCTGATAGTCGAGGCAAGCCATCATCTTGTCGATTGCATCGTCCAGATCCTTTGCTTTCTGTACGCCGGATACAGGAGACAGCTTTTCGCCGGCAAATGGGTGATCCAGGCCAGCGCCGTTTTCTTCAGCCATCAGAACCTTTGTGCCTTCCGGTACGTCGATTCCTGCGATTTCAGCGATGGTTTCCGCATTCTGGGCAACGATTGCTCTGTTCAGTACGTGATCGTTCGGAGTGTTTGGCCACATAGCCTTCTGCAGTTTTTCTTTTTCTTCAGAACCATCCTTGAAGAGAACTGCGCCGCGATCTGCCATTTCCTTAACAAATTCATCGTAGCAATCTTCGAATACGATGATGTTGTTTTCTGTGGAGCAGGAAGTAGCGTTATCATACTTCTTGGATTTAACGATCATTTCAGCAACTTCTGCCATTGGAGTTTTGCCTGTTACGATGGATACGCAGTTACCAACGCCAACGCCGATTGCCGGAGTACCGGAGGAGTAAGCGGTTTCAACCAGCGCTTCGCCGCCTGTAGCCAGGATGAAGTCGCACTGCTTCATTAATTCCTGAGAAACTTCCAGCTTAACCCATTCAGGAGCGCAGGTCTGTACCAGATCTTCCGGATATCCTAATTTTTTCAAAGTTGCTCTGATTTCATTAACGATTTCAACATTCAGCTTTTTGCACTTAGGATGCGGAGCCAGAATGATTGCGTTTCTTGTCTTCAGCGCCATGTTGGACTTAACGATAGGAGTTGCTTCTCCGTTTGTTACAGGCATGATACCAGCTACAACGCCCATAGGCTTAGCCCATTTCTGCATTCCGGTTTCCTTGTTGTCTTCAACAAGACCAACGGATTTTTTGTCCTTCATCTGCAGATAAGCGCCCCATACTTTACCATAGATCTTTCCAACCTTATCTTCCGCAATACCCATGCCGGATTCTTCAACCAGCATTTCAGCATACATCTTAGCTTTTTCCGGTTTCGTCAGGTTGTAAGTAACAGCAGCTGTGATTAAATCAACATCCTCCTGTGTAAAGTTGTTTGCGATAGCCTGAGCTTTCCTGGCGTTTTCTACTAATCCTGCAACGTAATCATGTGCATTCATTGACATCTTTGTAAGTCCTCCTTATAAAATAAATCATTTAAAACAGTGTAATGTAAATGGCAAATTTCTAAAAATCCTTTGCCGCCTATATTAAGAGCAACGGCCGTGCCAATTTTGGACAAAAATCTGTGGAGTTTTGGTGAAGGGTGGATTTTGAAAGCTCTGACAAAGAAAAGCCTTGAAAATTCAATGTTTTAAATGGGGTGTGGACAAAAAATATAATGTATACATGAAAAAAGGGGGCAAAGAAGTATGCTTTCAAAAGCAAGAAGAACAGTTTTGTAGATACAAAAATGAATCAAAACTTGAAAAAGAAGATGGATTTATTAAATTAAGATTGAAATTTCAGGCGATACATGTACAGATACAAAAATGAATCGGCGATACTATTTTGTATCGCCGGTAATGAGTCCATATTTGTGAAGTTTTCGAACAATGGTCGGCTGGCTTACTTTCAGGGCTTTGGCGATGGCCCGGGTCGTCCTGTGTTCGGTCAGCGATCGGGAGAGAATTTCCTTTTCCGCCTGCTCTAAGGCAGCGCTGAGGGAAAGGCCATCTGTATCCGGAATGGAGTGGCTCTGTGTCTGGGCGGCAGTTTTTATGAATACAGGAAGGTTGTCCTCAGAGATACTCTCGTCTTTTGTGGTCAGGATCAGCCGTTCCATGATATTCTGCAGCTCGCGGATATTGCCGGGCCACGGATACCGTAGCAGGATGGCCAGAGCGGATGGATCCAACGTTTTCTGCTCATTTAATTTTTTGTTGTACTTTTCCAGATTGCTCTGAATCAGGGGCAGCACATCCTCAGGCCGCTCCCGCAAAGGCGGCACGTTGATGGGAACTACATTGAGCCGGTAATACAGATCCTCGCGGAATTTATGTTCCTGAACCAGCTGCAGCAGTTCCTTATTCGTAGCGGAAACGATGCGGACATCAACCGGTATCCGCTTGACCCCGCCAACCCGGGTCAGCTCCCGTTCCTGGATGACCTGGAGCAGCTTGACCTGCAGATTTAAAGGCAGCTCGGAAATTTCATCCAAAAATATGGTCCCCTTCTGGGCTGCTTCGAAGAGACCTTTTTTTCCTTCCGCGCGAGAGCCTGTGAAAGCACCCCGCTCATAGCCGAAGAGCTCAGATTCAATGAGATTTTCCGGTATGGCGCCGCAGTTTACTGTGATAAAGGGGAATTCCCGGCGGGAGCCGTTTTCGTGAAGGATCTTGGCAATGACTCCCTTTCCCACACCAGACTCGCCTGTAATGAGGACGGTGGAGTCCACAGCCGCCAGGCGCAGAGCAAGCTGAAGGATCTGTTCCATGGCTTTGCTTTTGGCAATGAGACTTTTACTTCCCGTATGCTTCATAGATTCCATTTGCTTTAAGGTCTTCTGAACGGACTCCAGCTGGTTCTGCAGGCTGGTAAGCTCGGTAATATCCCGGGAGGTGGTGACAATTTTGCTCATTTCTCCGCTGCTGCCGAAAATGGGAATGCCGGTGGAAAGCAGCCGTTTTCCGTCCTTGTTTTCATGGATAATGGTGGCTTCCTCCCCCCGCTGCATGACAAGCTTTGCTACAGAAGGCGTAAAAATCCCGCTTTTTTCCAGATCGGAAATGTGGACGCCGTAAATTTCATCCGGATCCACTTTGTAGAGCTCCCTGCAGGCTTCATTGCACCACAGAGCATAACCTTCGCTGCTGTCGATGAAAATCGCGTCCTTAATACTGTTTAAAATCGGAGCCAGCTCGCTGACTGAAAGTGTCTCCAAAAATCGTTTCATGGCGCCCTCGTTTCACATTCTCTTTTTCCGTCTACTTCTGCGTTTCCCGGCGGTTCGTTCCTGCTTTTTCCGCTCGTAAAACTGCTTCTATTATATAATGAAGCCTTTCATTTCGCAAGAAATTTGCGGCAGTCAGAGCGTAGCAGGAGCATGTATGGGTATATGCCCGGGCCTCTGAGCGCATTTTTAGGAACAAGGGCTTTGTGGATGATATTTGCTGCAAATGCAGGGAAAGCCTTCCCTTTAAAAATGCGAGATGATACAATAGCAGCATGTAAAAGCTTATATAAATGTGTACAATTCAAAGCACCTGGCGGTTCTGAGACGGGCGCCGCAGGAAGATCTGGAAAATGAATTTATTATCAGCGGGAGTATTGACAAATTTTTTATTCAATTCGAACTGGGATGGAAGCTTTTGAAGGAGCTGCTTGCCTATGAGGGAAAACCGGCTGCAGGAGCTGTATGGCGAGATTTTGTAATGGAGAGCTGTTTTGGAAAAAGATTGGATTGTCTGATTAATTTTGTAAATATCCGGGTATCATAGGTACATGAACGCTTTTTCAAAGCAGGAAACGGCAAAAATGGGAGGAGAAAGAAAAATGGCAGTACTTACGATTACAAAGGATAATTTTGAGCAGGAAGTTGTCAAAGCAGCAGAGCCGGTACTCATTGATTTTTGGGCAGCCTGGTGCGGTCCCTGCAAGATGATGGGGCCGGTTGTCGATCAGGTGGCGGCAGAGCACCCTGAGCTGAAGGTGGGAAAGATCAACATTGACGAGCAGCCGGAGCTGGCGCAGAAATATGGCGTCATGAGCATTCCGACCTTGATTTTGTTTAAGGACGGCCAGCCCAAGGAAACCTCCATCGGTCTGGTTTCAAAAGAAGCGGTAGAGGCTATGTTTTAAATCGCACTAAATCGTTATTTGCGGCCGGCATATTTTCATTCTGTCCGGCACAGAATAGTACCATAAAGATGCCGCGAAAGGCGCGGCAGAAAGGATGAAGTTATGAAAACGAGATTTTTTAAATGCAATCACTGCGGAAATATCATTTCCATGATCGAGGATAAGGGAGTTCCCGTTAAATGCTGTGGGGAAAATATGGAGGAGTTAAAAGCTAATACCACGGATGCGGCAACGGAAAAGCACATCCCTGTCGTAAAGACAGAGGAACATAAAGTGCTTGTAGAAGTGGGCAGCACCATGCATCCGATGACAGATGAGCATCTCATTGAGTGGCTCTATGTGGAAACGGAAAACGGCGGACAGCTGAAAAAGCTGACAGCAGCAGACGAGCCGAAGGCTGTTTTCTGCCTGGCGGATGAGAAGGCGACGGCTGTTTACGGATACTGCAACCTCCACGGACTGTGGAAAAAGGACCTGTAAGGAGCGGAAGGGAAGTCTTGAAAAAGCGGATGACCCCAGGGGAAGTATGCAGAAGCGGATAATTTGGAAAAAAATTTAAATTTTATTTTGATCAATTTTCCTTGACAACCACCCACATTTTTGGTAAAGTATTCGGGTAGTTAAAGAAGAAGTTGTCCGCTTCTCACCTTACCGGCAATGGCGCTGATAGGGTCAATCAGAACGTTTTTTTAGGCACAAGATGTCTCTTTTTGAAGCGGATAATCAATTTATCCGCTTTTTTTTAATTGTATGGAGGTGCGAGAAAATTAGTAGGGAAAACCAAATCAACGAAGAAATTCGTGATAAAGAATTAAGAGTTGTCGATAGCGACGGTACACAGCTAGGCATTATGAGCCTGAGAGAGGCGATGGATCTGGCCGCAGAGCGAAAGCTGGATCTTGTGAATATTGCGCCGAAGGCAAAGCCGCCGGTATGCAAGATCCTTGATTATGGAAAGTACAGATACGAACTCCAGAAAAAGGAAAAAGAGGCTAAGAAAAAACAGAAGACTACACAGGTAAAAGAAATCAGACTGAGTACCTTTATTGAGGAACACGACGTGGAAGTAAAGGCTAAGAATGCCTCTAAATTCCTGAAGGCCGGAGATAAAGTAAAGGTCAGCCTGAGATTCAGGGGCAGAGAGCGGGATTACACCAATAAAGGCATGGACGTTATGAAATATTTTGCAGAGGTCGTGGCCGAAGCAGGTGAAATCGAAAAGAAGCCTTCCTTTGAGGGAAGGAGTCTTATTATGATTCTGGCACCGAAATCAGACAAAAAGTAAAAGATTGAAATTGAACATAGGAGGAATTAAGCACCATGGCAAAGAACAAGATGAAGTCTCATAGAGGCGCATGCAAGAGATTTAAACTGACCAGTTCCGGTAAAGTGAAGAGAAACAAGGCATATAAAAGCCATATTCTTACAAAGAAAAGCGCTAAGAGAAAAAGAGGATTGAGAAAAGCAACAACTTTAACAAGTGCGGATCTGAAGAGAATCAAATCTGTTTTAAGCAAATAATTCGGGAGGTAAGGATAAATGGCAAGAGTAAAAAAAGGTGTAAATGCACATAAGAGACATAAGAAAATATTAAAGCAGGCCAAAGGCTTTTACGGACAGAAGAGCAAGGTATTCAGAGCTGCGAATCCGGCAGTTATGAGATCCCTGCGTTCTGCATATATCGGAAGAAAGAACAAAAAGAGAGAATACAGAAGAATGTGGATTGCAAGAATCAATGCAGGCGCAAGAATGAACGGAATTTCCTACAGCAGGCTGATGGACGGTCTGAAGAAATCCGGCATTGAAATCAACAGAAAGATGCTTTCCGAGCTGGCAATCAACGATGCGGCAGCTTTCACACAGCTGTGCGAGACTGCAAAGAACGCAGCAAAATAAAACAGAAGATATACAGTTTAACAGGCAGTTATAAACAGAAACGGGATGTGGCGAAAGCCGCGTCCCGTTTCTGTTTATGGAGAGTTTGCCAACTGGTAAAATAAAAATCAGTGGAATAAAAGCCCAGCAACACACTAATACTGCCGCTGGGATGGATTGAGATAGGAACTGTAAAATCGCGAAATGACCGCGTTCTCACTGCCGGCGGCATAAATTTTTCTTGTCGTCTGTACTTCCAGAATCTCGCCGGAGGAACTCAGCACTTTTGTGTCGACTTCCACCTTGGTCTTTTCCGTCTTGGTCCCCCAGATGGTGGCCGTCAGGCTGCCGTTTGCGTAGTATACCTCCAGCTTGATGGGATACTTTCGGTCGTTCTTGATTTGAAAGTCCAGGCCGCCCCAAGCTACGGCCGCGTCCATACCGGCCTTTGCGTAGGTGGAGACATAATTGTGGCACCAGCGTTCGGGAATCTCCAGACCCGCGTATAAGGCGGGTATAAAGAGGGTGGTGGAAACCTGGCAGATCCCGCCGCCGTATGCTTGGATTATTTTCCTACCCTGGATTGCGCTTGCCTTGTGAAAACCCGTCTCTGCCTTCTGCTCGCCTACAGTATTGTTAAAGGAAAATGTGTCTCCGGCGAGAAGGATCGTCCCATTACATTTGGCAGCAGCCAGCTTGATATTGGCAATACGGCCCGCAGTTCCGCCTACTCTGGTGGTATGCGTCGCCAATCGATCCCGGAATAAATGCTTTTTCATATCCCGGGTTGTAATTTTGGGTTCTGTATAGACCAGTTCCACGGCTGCCGTGGCGCCTTCCTCCAAACCGCTGACCGCTTTTTTAGCAGCTTCTTTATCAAAGTCCACGCCGCGAACGGATTTTACCAGCCGGTAGCTATGCTTTGGATCCAGCGAAGCATCGGCGACTTTTTTATGTACATCCTGATAGACCGCATCCATGTCCAAAGGTTCTACCGTACCGGAGGTCATGGGGCAGGTGATGACGGTTTCATAGTCTCCTTCCTCAAGGGCAGCGGTAATCTCCTCCGTGAGCGCCGCTTCATCTGTGGCTTCTCCGGTGATTCCCATGGTGAAGACTAATTGCCCGTTTTTTTCTTCATAAGTAGTCTGTACTGTACTGTCAATGTCCAAAAGTCCGCTGTCCTCCAGCCGTTTGTGCAGACTGCCGGAGTCGGTCACCGCAGGGAAATTCTCAATATGCAGGCCAAATAAAGCATCCCACAGCCAAAAGAGCCCTCTCGCCGCAAAGGACTGCTGGCTATAGGAAAGGGTCTGCCCTGCCAGATTCGTGCAGTCGAGCCCCAGAAGATCCCCTAGTTCAAGGCTGTAGGATTTTCCGTCGGCTGAAATGATAAGCTTTGCTGTCCCGCGCCGGGCATCCGTATCCTTTTTCAACGCATCGACAGCTTCTTCCAACGTCATACCACCAAGTGAAACACCATTTACCGTCATATTCGGCAGTATCCGCTGCGGGTCTGCCATAGCGCATGCCATCAGGTAGGCGACGGCCAGAACCAGTACAGCGATGACGGCAAAAAGAATCCCCCGTTTTTTTAATCTTTTTTTCTCCTTCAAAGCGTTCAAGTCCTTTCCTGTTTAATTAGCCATTTTGAATTGACAACCATATTATACAGGGCTGCCAGCCCGCTGACCAGTCCCAAGTGCACAGAATTGCTACTTTTTTTCTTCCGTTTTGCACTGAGGGGTGGTACAATAAAAAAGTGTGAGTTGTTCGATGTGTAAATCAAGATGAGGAAGAAGTAATATGAATGGATGGAAACCAGCCACAAAAGTGACTGCCTTTTGCATGGGCAGTGTAGTTTTAGCGGCTGTTTTTTGTTTTTGCTTTTCGCGGCATGGTCAGATCGAATATCCGCTTCCCAAGCCCATCAGCAAATCCTGCCAGGTGGCGGAACAGATCCGGAGTGATGAAGATGACGGCATGGCGGTGCCGAGGATTCAGCGGGAGGCTTTCATGTTCAGAGCACATGGTATTTTCGGGCGGATCGGGAGGATGAAGCCTTTGCAGATTTTATAAAAAAGGGAGCGCCGGCAGAGCTTCTGGCAGCGGAAATAACTTACGATGATGGAACGAAGCGGCAGGCGAAAGTCGGAAGTATAAAGCTGTATCCAAAAGCAGCTGCAAAAAAGGAAGGAGGCGGGACAAATGGGTCTGATATCAATTAACCGAGGATACCGAAGACTCTTTTGGAGCGCGTTTTTTCTCCTGCTCCTGAAGGGAAATATAGAAGATGGAGCTTTCGCAATATGCGATCTGATAGGCTTCTGCCTGGCAATAAGCGGCGCAGGGCTCATCTGCGAGGCCTTCGGCGCACAGCGGCTGCGGTATGCCAGAATGTGGGGACTAGCGGGCATCGCGCTCTGGGCAGCCGAGCTCTTTGTCTTCGTGTGGCCGCCTTTTGAATCCGGATACCCGTGGGAACTGCGGTTTTTGTTTTATGGAGCAGGGGTAGTCGTGTATCTGCAGCTTTATACCTACGCTATAACAGGCGGCGGCCAGCTTTTGGGCGGTCGGGAAGAAGAGCTTTTTTCCCGCAGGGCAGTGGTCCTCGCCTGCCTGCTCACCGTCTCTGCTCTGACCTGCATGGCCGGGGAGCTTTTGGGTTACAGCTCCTTTCAGATCCAGATGAAGAGCTGGCATATGACGCTTCTTCCTCTCCTGCTGCTGCTGCCAGGGGCCTATACCATGTGGGTTATGGCTATGCTGCGGCGGTATTATATTGCTTGAGGGGCGCGCCGGACCGTGCGCCTGTGTAATGCCTCAATTTTTAAGGCGGCTGCTAATACAGCGGGCCTCCACTTTTTTTTCTGATTTTTTCATTTCCAGGTTGACAAGTAAAGAAGAAATATGGTATAAGTTAGTTAATACTAACTAACCGACAAATAAGACAAAAAGAAGGGGCTTATGAAAAAGATAGGGATGATCCTGCGAGTCTGGACTTTTTTGCCATGGATACTTACATGACCGTATCCGCTTGCGGTGAAGGCGCGGAAGAAACTTTGGAGCAGGAAGTATACCGGCTGGATCAGCTGCTTGCGGCAGTAAATGGGAAAGGCGAGATTGCCAGGCTGAACAAAAGAGGAAAGGCGACCCTGTCTGAGGAAACAGGAGCGCTGGTGGAGCGGAACCTGGAACTTTACCGGGAAACAGGCGGCAGTTTTGATATCGCCGTCTATCTGCTGATGAAGGCCTGGGTCTTTACAGATGAACATTACCGGATTCCGGGGAAGGAGGAACTGGCAAAGCTGCGGCAGCTGACTGATGCTTCCCAGATTGACTATGATGCGTCGAAACGAAGGGCAGCCTTCTGGAAGGCGCACAGCCAGGAGTTTGATGCCATTTTCATGACCGATGAAGACAAGTTGTATGTGACAGCAGGAATTGCACAAAGATTCTCTTCTGACAAGTATAAAACAGAGATTATAACAAAATAGGGGATTTATATATGGAATGGATACGAAAATTCAAAGTTATTATGCCGATTCTGGCAGTAATCCTGAGTGCAGCCTGCATCGGAAATGCCCTCACAGACTATGAGGTGCCTGTATATGCGGCAGAACCGGTGCAGGAGGAAGCAGCGGCAGCAGATTCTGCAGATAAGGTGGCAAAAAAACTGGCACAAAAAGTGCTGCCACAGCGAAAATCCTCAGAAGCAAAGGCAAAGGGTTCAAAGTCAGTGGCAGCAGCAAAGGATCCGGGCAAGTACAGGGATGGTACTTATACGGGAACTTCCATGGGTTACGGCGGCCCTATCACAGTAAAGGTGACCATCCTGAAAGGCAAAATGGATTCGATTGACATTGTCAAAACCAGCGATGATCAAGCGTACCTGAAAAAGGCAGAAGCCGTTATAAGCCGGATCCTCAAATCGCAGAATACAAACGTAGATACAGTGTCGGGCGCGACCTACAGCTCCGCGGGAATTATAAAGGCAGTGCGGAATGCTCTGGCAAAAGCAGCTGTAAAGGACTCCGGAAAAACAGAGGAAAGCGGAAACTCCGGAGCCTCCGCAGCAGGAGAAGAAAAGCAGGAAGCCCAGGATGCCAGCGGGCAGGATACCGCAGCAGCATCCGCAAAGGTGACAAAGAACGGTGATGATTATACGGTGACCGTTCCCTGCAGCCCAGACAGCAAAAAACAGTTCAAAGCGTACAAAATGACAGTGAAGACAAGGATTACCGGCGGCTCAATCAAGTCTGTGGAAATTGTAAAGACAACCGGGACCAAAAACGACGGGCTGTACTGGGGCATGGCCTGCGATGAAATCAGTGACGGGCTGCCAGTAAGCAGCGCGGGAAAAATCAGCGCAGTATCCGGAGCGACCTGCTCGGCAAAAGCCATCAAAGAGGCCTGCAGGCTGGCGCTGAATGAAGCGAAAAAGTATGAAAGCACAGACGAAGATCCGGATCCAGGCGAAAACGGCGGTGGAAATGACAGCGACCCAAAAGAACCGCAGCCGGAACAGCCATCGGAGCCGGACGGGGAGTCAGGGCAGATGTACAAGGACGGTACTTATACCGTATCTGTAACCTGCCGCTGGCAGGAGAGCTGCTGTTTTGACGATGACTGGAGCGACTACCCGCTGAAGGTTACAGCAGTCATAGCAGGCGGTAAAATTACGGAAATCAGCAGCGCCCTTCAGACTAGAGGAGCAGGAAGCAGCACCAATAAGGTCTATATTAATAAGGCAAAAAAAGGGATCAATGGACAGCTTCCGGCTGCAGGCGCAGATGGAATTGACGCAGTATCCGGAGCGACATGTTCATCTAAGGCTATTAAAGAGGCCTGCAGACTGGTGCTAGAACAGGCAAAGGCCGCAAAGGAGACGAAACAATGAAGGATTTTCTGATTCGAGTGGTCTGCATCCTGATACTTGTCGGACTGTTTACCGGCTATGATGTGGTGCTGGCCATGCGGAACAAGGATGAGCAGATTGCAAAGCTCCAGGTACAGGCTGAGAGCCTGGCGCTTTCCGGCAAAAGCGAGAGCAATGCTTCTGCGGAAAATAGAAGCGGCTATGAGGATGGGACTTATACTGGATCCGCCCAGGGCTACGGCGGAAGCGTCTGTCTGCAGGTTGTAATAAAAAAGGGAACTATTGCTGAAATCCAGGTAGTATCGGCTGCGGGGGAAGACGTGGCCTACTGGAATATGGCAAAGCAGCTGATTCCTAGGATTATAGAGGAACAGACAACTGATATTGATACGGTCAGTGGAGCAACCTTCAGCTCGACAGGGATCCTCAATGCTGCTGCAGACGCTTTAAATCAGGCGATAAAATGATAAAAGGAAAAGAGGGCTGAAACGGGATGGCAGAAGAAAGAATAAGGCAAATCATACAATTGGATAAAAAGACGGATAAAAAAACAAAAAAAAGAATCCATACTGCCCTGCGGGCCGCGATTCAGATCAGCTTTTTTATCTTGCTGCCTTCCGCCTATACGGCGGCCTTTGGCGGGGCAAAATATCTGTTTACCCAGCTTGGGGCAGGGGAATTTATCCAGTGGACGCCCTTTCTGGCAGCGCTGGTGTTGCTGTGCGGCTATACGATGCTATTTGGAAAGTTTTTCTGCGGTTACGGATGCGCCTTTGGAAGTCTGGGCGACTGGATTTATGCCCTTCATGCAACAATCTGCAGGATCAGAGGTACAAAGCCCAAAAGGGTCAGCAGCAAAATCATGGAGGCCTTGTCCGTCATAAAGTATCTGATTCTGGCTGCTGTTTTGCTGCTGTGCTTTGCGGGAATCTACGACAAAACTAGAGGAGTCAGTCCCTGGGATGTGTTCGCACAGCTTCATGCGGGGAATCTGAAGCTGGCTGGGTATTGGGCAGGCGGTATGCTGCTGGGGCTTATCTTGGTGGGAATGTTTGTTCAGGAGCGATTTTTCTGCCAGGTGCTTTGCCCGCTGGGAGCAATCTTTTCTCTTCTCCCCATCCTTCCCTTTTTTACACTGAGAAGGAAAAAAGAAGCCTGCATAAAAGGCTGCAGCGCCTGCACGAGAAACTGCCCTTCTGATCTGGAGCTTCTGCAAAAACAATCCCTGCAGGTAATGGGAGACTGCTTCCAGTGCCACAAATGTATGGGCGTATGTCCCCGGCAAAACATTACCTGCGGCAGGAGTCCCCTCAGAGGAAATGAAATCCTCTTTACCCTGATCCGGGCAGCCCTTCTGGCAGCCCTCTGCGTATGGATTGGCATCTGAGAAACAGTACACCATGACGGGGACCAATAATTTTTTTGATATATAGTTAGTTGAAGTTAACTAATATATATACTTTCACTATCAATATGCTGCCTGATTGCTGTTTTTTGCAAACCCAGGCGGCGAACAACAATATCATATCTATCATTAAGGAGGAGTTTATGAAAAAAAACCAAATTCGCAAAAAGGTCCTTGCCAGCGTTATTTCCGCGGCAATGATCCTGAATCTTACTCCCGCACTGGCCTTCGCGGGTGAAAACGGAGCCGCAGCTATTCCGGCAGCGCAGCAGCAGGAAGCACAGCAGCCCGCGTACGTGTGGATGAATATTCCATATGAGGACTTTTACAAGGAGGATCTGAACAATACCGTAAAGGTAGACGCTTTCACCTCCGCCACCCTGAACAAATCCAGAACCGGCACCATGGTAGGTGGATCCTACCACGTGGATAAGACAGGAAAAGACATCAGCGGCGTTACCTTCCCTGTGAAGGTGGGAGCAGGCGTGGATCTGAGCAAGTACAAACAGGTTACAGATCAGGATTCTGTGACCATCACCGTAACAAACCGGGGACAGACCTCGGATACCACCTATACAGGAAAGGACGCTCTCTTTGAGAATGAAGACTATGCCTGGTACGCAATGGGCAGCGAAGCTCCGGAGATTTACAAAGAAGCAACCCTTGAAAACGGTAAGCTGGTCTTTGGGAAAATTCAGGGAAGCGCGCTGAACAGCAAAACCACATACACAGCAGAGCAGGCGGGGGCCGAGTTTACAACCGAGTCAGGATACGGCGATTACCAGCTGAACCTCAGTGAGCTGGGCGTAAGCAATGATACCCATAAGATCTACGGCGTTATCATCACAACCGGCAGCGGAAGCTACGGCCTGCGCCACATGGAAAACATCTGGAGAGGTACGGAGCTGTCTTGGTGCACCGGCTTTACGACAGCTGTGCACAACTGTCCAACGGATTCTGAGCATTACAAAAAAATGATGGGTGAAACCATCAAAGCCGTTACCTATTACACGGACAAAGGCGTATATGAAATCGCCATGAATCAGTATGTGCCAATCAAATTCAGGAGTGAGCTGAGGGTAAAGGACGCTTCTGTAACCTCTGGACAGGCCGAAGTGACAGTAGGTGCCCTCCCCAGCGGATTTTCACCAAAATACAGCGTAGAGGGTCTGCAGGGTGTTGATGTAAAAGACGGCAAGCTGACCTATACGGCAGCAGGAGCGGAAAAAGGCGACTATATTCTGACTGTAAAGGATGCTTCGGGAGTATACGCAGATATCCACACGGACTTTGCCCTCTACACAGAAGACATGCCGGCAGCTTATGACGCAGCAAAAGTTTCCCTAAAACCGGCAGATGGCTTTGCCGCAGAAGACCTGACAGCCTATGTAAAGGACATCAAGTCCGTAACTGTAAATGGAACAGCCTATGCGGCAAGCGGCAAGCATTCGGTCAAGCTTATCAACGAGGACGGCAGCTTGATTGCGGACGCGGAACCCATCAAAGCCAGCGGAACCTACCAAATCAAGGTAGCGGCAGCAGGCTACAAGGAGCTGAGCTTCACCTATGTAAACGATGGAGCCGCGGCTCCGGCAGAAGGCTTTACCGCTTCTCTTTCCAGAACCTCCTACACCTACAACGGAAAAGTGCAAAAGCCAGAACTGTCTGTAAAGGACAGCAGGGGAAACGCGATAAGTGATTATCAGGCGGTCTGGCCGAAGAACTCTAAAAATGCCGGAGTTTATACAGTGAAGGTAACCGTGGGAACGGGCAAAAACGCGGTAAGCAAATCCCTGACCTACACCATTAAAAAGGCAGCTCAGACCATCACGAAAGTAAAAACATCGGCTTCCTTCAAATCCAGCGCCTTAAAGAAAAAGGCAGGCTCCTTCAAAATCGGAGCAAAGGCAGTGGGAAAGCTTACCTATAAGAAAGCTTCCGGAAACAAAAAAATTACTGTCAGCAGCAGCGGAACTGTAACCGTGAAAAAAGGACTAAAAAAAGGCACGTACAAAGTGAACGTGAAAATATCCGCGGCAAAAACGGCTAATTACAACGCAAAGACTGTGACAAAGAAGCTTACGATTAAAGTAAAATAAGAGAAATTGGTTTGCTAATATTGTATATCTGTACATCTTAGTAAAGATTATAAAGATATCCCGGGAGGGGCTGTTTCACGCATAGAGATAAAGATTCGCGGGCAGCTCCTTTTTCTGTTTCCCTTTCTGTTCCTGCAGGCCGGCGCTTTGGAAAGCCACAGAAAAAATTCAGGGTTCCGCTTATAACCGCAAAAGATTGATTTCCAGCTGTGATGGACTTTCCTCAGAAGATATGATAAAATCGAATAGCGAATTAAAAAAGAAAGTATTGCTTACTTTCTTTCATTTTTGAGGAGAGATCATGCGGTTAAACAAATATATTGCACACGCGGGCATTGCCAGTAGGCGCAAAGCGGACGAGCTTACCATAAACGGCAATGTGAAAATCAACGGAGTATCGGTGCGGGAACCGGGCTACGATGTAAAGGAAGGCGATGTGGTAGAGGTAAATGGCACCAGAATCGACCGCCCAGAAAAACTGGAATACGTGCTTTTAAACAAGCCCGTGGGCTACATAACTTCCGTGCAGGATGATAAAAACAGACCAGTCGTCACGGAGCTGACGGCAGATGTGGATGCCAGGCTCTTTCCGGTAGGACGGCTGGACTACAACACCTCCGGGCTCCTGCTGCTGACAAATGACGGAGATCTGGCTTATCGTCTGTCCCATCCAAAGCACAATGTGACCAAGACATATCGGGCTAGGGTGGCAGGCGTCCTCTCGGGAGAGCGGCTTGCGCGCCTGAGAAAGGGCGTGGATATTGGAGGCTTTGTAACATCGCCGGCAAACGTAAAGGTCATCAAACAAAATCCCCGCTCAGCTGTGGTGGAGATCCAGATCCACGAGGGAAAAAACCGGCAGGTGCGCAAAATGTTCGCTGCCGTGGGAAACAAGGTTCAGGAGCTTGAGCGGGTTGCCATAGGAGAGCTGTATCTGGGAAGGCTGAAAGAGGGCCATTACCGCAAGCTGACGAGAGATGAAATCGAATATCTGAAGAATTTATAGAGGAGGAATATACATGCTCAGATTAGAACATATTGCCTGGGAGCTTCCGGACGGAGAGGAGATCATCCGGGATATCGACCTTTCCATAGGAAGTGGAAAGCTGGTGGTTGTCACAGGCCCCAACGGAGGAGGCAAGACCACCTTGGCAAAGCTCATCGCAGGAATCGTAAAGCCGGCATCCGGCCGCATCCTGCTGGAAGGGGAGGATATCACCGGCTGTGATGTGACAGAGCGGGCCAAAAGAGGCATCGCCTACGCCTTCCAGCAGCCGGTAAAATTCAAGGGACTTACAGTACGGGATCTTTTGGATCTGGCGGCAGGAGGCGGACTTTCGGAGCCTGCTGTCTGCGGGCTTTTGGGAAAGGTAGGCCTCTGCGCGGAAGAATACATAGACAGAGAGCTTTCCGCAGCCCTGTCCGGTGGAGAGAGCAAGCGGATTGAAATTGCATCTGTCCTTGCCAGAAACGCCAAGCTTTCTATTTTTGACGAGCCGGAAGCGGGCATCGACCTGTGGAGCTTTACCCGTCTTGTGGAAACCTTCCAGGAGCTTCAGGCCGAGCAGAAGGGAACACTTTTGGTCATTTCCCATCAGGAGCGCATCTTATCCATTGCCGATGAGATCGTGGTCATCGCCGATGGCCGCGTAAAGAACAGCGGAACCAGGGACGAAATTCTGCCGACCCTGCTTTCTGAGGAACGGACCATAAGGTGCCCCCATGGAAAGGAGGATATCTGCCATGAATAAAATTACCGAGACCCTGCTGCGGATCGTTTCCGAATATGATGGGGATTTTAAAGGAGCGTTTAATATAAGGGAAGACGGAGGCTGCGCCGGACGCCAGTCCACGGAAAACGTGAAAATCGAATCAAAGGCGGACAAGCCGGGCCTTGAGATTCACATAAAGCCGGGTACAAAGGGCGAGAAAATTTCCATTCCAGCCTGCGTAACCAGAGGAAATGTGGACGATCTGGTATATAACGACTTCTTTGTGGGAGAAGGGGCGGATGTGACCATCGTGGCAGGCTGCGGCGTGCATACGGACAGCGACGAGGAAGCGCGGCACAACGGGATTCACCGCTTTTTCTTGGAAAAGGGCTCCAGAGTGCTGTATACGGAAAAGCATATCGGAACAGGAAGCGGCACAGGCGCAAAACGCATCGACCCGGTGACGGAGGTCAATCTGGCGGAGGATGCGGTGCTTGAAATGGACACGGTTCAGATAAAAGGCGTGGACAGTACCATCCGCAAAACCACGGGCACCCTGGCAGCCAGGGCAAAGCTCATCGTAAGAGAGCGGATTATGACAGATGGAGAGGAACAGGCACAGACGGATTTTGACGTGGTTCTTGCAGGCGAAGATTCCGGAGCGGATCTGGTTTCCAGGTCAGTGGCAAGGGGTCATTCCCACCAAGTCTTTAATTCCTGCATCCGTGGCGAAAACCGGTGTACCGGACATTCGGAATGCGACGCGATTCTGGCGGAGGAGGGAACGGTATCGGCATCTCCGTCTCTGGAGGCTTCCCATGTAGATGCGGAGCTGATTCACGAGGCTGCCATCGGAAAAATCGCGGGAGAACAGATTTTAAAGCTCAGAACGCTGGGCCTGACAGAGGAAGAGGCGGAGGAACGGATCATATCCGGATTCCTAAAATAAAGGAGCTTTATGAAAACTCGAAGGAAAGCGCAGGAGGTTACAATGTCAGATAAAGTAATTTATTTTGCAAGAGATTTGCTGGAGCAGGGGCAGGATTTTGTCATAGCCAAGGTAGTGGATACAACCGGATCAACTCCGAGAAAAAAAGGCGCCTGGCTCTTAATGGAGCAGGACGGCACAACGGCGGGAACCGTAGGCGGCGGCAGACTGGAGGCGGAAACGGAAAAGCTCTGTAAGGAAGCCTTTCAGACAAAGGAAAAGAGCAGGGTGCACCATTTCAAATTGAATACGGAAGAGCGGGATGCTCTGGACATGGGCTGTGGGGGAGATGCGGATGTTCATATTCAGTATATTGACGCTTCCCACCCGGAGGAATTTGTAGAGGAATTCAATCTGGAGACTACGGCTTACATTTTCGGTGCCGGTCACGTAGGCTTGGCTTTAGAGCCGGTACTGCGGCACATTAATTTCAGAACTGTTGTTATCGACGACCGGGAGGAATACGCAAATGAAGCACGTTTTCCGCAGGCTTTCCAGGTAAAGGTTATCCCCGATTTTAAACACGCTTTCGAGGGACTTGAGATGGATGAGGACAGCTATATTATCATTGTCACCAGAGGCCATATGGGAGACTACGATGTGCTGAAGGATGCGCTGAAGCGGGAAAGCGCCTATGTGGGCATGATCGGAAGTAGGAAGAAAAACGCCATGCTCTTTGATATGCTGAGAAAGGAAGGATATTCGGAGGCGGATATTGAGCGGGTATACGCGCCCATCGGCCTTTCCATCCAGGCGGAGACTCCAGAAGAAATCGCTGTCAGCATTGCGGCAGAGGTGATCCAGGTAAGGGCAAACCATGACTGAGAAAAAACGGTTCGGAGCCTGCATACTCGCTGCAGGCTTTTCCTCTAGAATGGGCAGCTTTAAGCCATTATTGCCATTAGGCGATAAGACGGTGATTGAGCGGGCTATTGCTGTTTCAAAGGAAGCGGGAATCGAAGATATCGTAGTCGTAACCGGCTACAACAGGGAGGCTCTTCTGCCGGTCTTGGAGAAGGAAGGCGTGGAGGAAGTCTTTAACTGGCATTTTGAAGAGGGCATGTTTACCTCTATACAGACAGGCCTTGCCGCTCAGCCGCCCCAGCTTTGCGGCTATTTTCTCATGCCCGTGGACTGTCCCATTATTCAGCGGGAGGTTCTGCAGCAGCTGGCGGAAAGCTTTGAGCCGGATAAATTTGCGGTGCCCTGTTATCATGGCAAAAAAGGACATCCCCTGCTGATACCGGCCTCTCTGCGCAAGGAAATTCTCGATCACGACGGAAAGGGCGGCCTGAAGGCGGTTACAGATCGGGACTTTGAGCGCTTAAAGAGGGTGCCAGTAGAGACGGAAGGCGTTGTCATGGATATGGATACGCCGGAGGCTTATGAGGAAATCAAGGCTTATCTGGCAGGCGGCTGCAAGTCGGAGAGTCTGCAGGAGCTGGCGGATGGGAGGCGGATTTTCCTGGTTCGCCATGGGGAAATTCAGCAGCACGAGGAAAAGATCTTCCTGGGACAGACGGATGTGCCCCTCAGCCCTCAGGGCATTTACCAGGCCAAGATGGCAGGAAGACTTTTGGCCCAGATGGACGTGCGAACAAACCGAATCTATTCCAGCGATCTCCTGCGGGCTTCTCAGACTGCGAAAATTCTGGAGCAGCGGATGGGCATGGAGCGGCTGATTCTGGACAAGGAGCTGCGGGAAATGAACTTGGGTCCCTGGGACGGAAAATTCATCAGTGAAATCCGCGCCCAGTATCCACAGGAGTACGAAAAACGGGGCAAGTATCTGATGGCCTACAAAATGGGGGAAGGAAGTGAAAACTTTTTTGACCTCCAGTACCGGGTGGTCAGGGCCCTAATCCACATTTTGAAAAAGGATCCTTTCCAGGATCTGATTCTGGTCTCCCACAGCGGCGTCATCCGCGCCATTGGCAACAACTTGGAGGGAAAGGACGTTTCCGAGGAGTGGAAGCCGGTGGGAAAGGGGCAGGTGCGGATTGTCCGGGGGTAGCGCGCAGCTGCCTCCCGCATAGTCAGACTGTCTGCCTGCCGCTGAACACGGATTTCAAAAACGATTCAATTCGGGCCTTGACCTCTCCACGGTGTTCCAGCTCAAAATAGCAGATTTCTCCGTTGAAGGCTTCTTCCAGATCCTGGCGGATCTGCAGGTTGTACTCTACAACCGTTCCCGGATAGCCGGCGGCCTTGCTCATGGAGCCGGCCTTGCTCGCCAGCTTTAAAACCCCGATGCAGGGTGAAGGCCCACTCAGGACTTCATAGAGCTTTTTTCGAAAAGCGGGAACCAGCAGCTCGGAGCCGCCAATTTCATCCAGCAGGATTAAAGGCGCGCCTTTGGCCTGCTCTAAAAGCATTGTCCCCAGACTCTCAAAGACCGATGGATCCTTCTTGGGGGGCTTGCTTTCGTAGGACAGAAAGATATCAGGGGTATTGGGAAGCAAAGGGGCGTCTAGGGCCATCTCTGAGGCAGGGGCCAGCCGGTAGCCGGATGGCGTATCGCCCAGCCAGAGGCGCTGGCAGGAAAAACCGCGTATCTGATGGAGATACGGCGCGATACATTGCCGGATTAAAGTAGATTTGCCCGTTCTTACAGGACCTTCTAAAAATAAATGCATGGTATTTGATCCTTTCTTGCATAATTAATAATGGAAATGTCTGTAGTTTATCATAATTCCGCAGGAAACGGAATCCTCTCAGCTGGGTGAAAAATATTTTCGGTAGAATTTAAAATTTTTGTTGCATACTGTAGAGAAACCGTGTATAATAAATAAGTCGGTAACGAGGCATAGCTCAGCTTGGTAGAGCGTTGCGTTCGGGACGCAAAGGCCACAGGTTCGAATCCTGCTGCCTCGACCAGTGGAAACGTTGAAATTTCAACGTTTCCTTTTTACTTTTTGTGCTTTGTCGTAAATTTGGCCCCAAAGGGAAATCCGGCATTCCCTTGCCCTGGGTATGCCGGATTTTCTATCCGTCCTTCTATTCTTTTTCTCCCGGTGGACCGCATTTTGCCAGGATCTTCATGATAGCATGAACATGCGATATCAGCTCCCGTTTGTCTTCATCCGAAAGACTATTAAACAATTTCGCAAAAGGGCCGTTCATATGCAGCAGGCTTCCTGGGTCAGACAGTAGAGCCAGCGGCTCTACACCGAGATGAGCCGCGATTTGTTCAACTGTATCAAGCCTTGGGTTGTAAGGTCCCTTCAACATTTGCTGCAAGGATGAACGTGAGATGCATAATTCCTTTGCAAATTCCTCCAATGTGTTATCATGGATCTGGTGGAGCTTATTCATGTTATCAGAAAAATGTTGTTGTAAGTCCATAAACATCCCTCCTTCATTCTTTATGGTAAAGGAAACCGACAAAAAATGATAGTCAGGAAGGGTGTATTTTATAGAAAGATTGGACATAAAAAGACATGTTGCTACTAAAAGATAGTGGTATATCTCTTTAAAGTTTTATTGCTGACAGGCGGGGAGGGGAAGTCTTCAGCTCACCCGCGCCAGGAATCAAGGAGCCTCTCCATGATATCCGCAATCTCTTCCAGAGGAATCTGATTGTAATATAAGATAAGGGAGGTGGATTGAACGCGGCTTCCGCCGGTATAGACAGCCGTGGGGATGGCGGCGATACCGAGAGACTTTGCGTCGGCACAGAGCTCCTCCGCTGTCTTTTTGCAGTTGATCCGCACGATGATGTTGATACCCGAGGAAGTGTTGGTGGGTTTTGTGAAGTCAGTAGTCAGGCAGCGGACAACAGCCTGCAGCTTTTGGGAATACAGGGTACGGAGCTTTTTGATATTGGTCTGATAAAAGCCCTTTTCCATGAAAAGTGCCAGAGTCAGCTGCTCCATTTTGGAACAGGTCTGGGTGTAGTCGGTGCGGATGGAACGAAAAATGTCAGCCATAGCGGCAGGCAGTACCATATAGCTGATTTTGATGGAGGAGAACAGGGTGGTGGAAAAGGAACCAAGATAAACAACCTTCCCCTTTGTATCTA
The DNA here is from genome assembly GCA_910575405.1 of Clostridia bacterium. GTDB lineage: Bacteria > Bacillota > Clostridia > Peptostreptococcales > Anaerovoracaceae > Hominibacterium. Next base: position 54,285 of record CAJTER010000028.1, read on the forward strand.
GTCCCTGCAGGGCGGGAATCGGCTTTCCGAAATAGCGGAGCTCGCTGTCATAATCGTCTTCCATAATGATACTGTCATTCTGTATAGCCCACTCCAGCAGTTCGTAGCGTCGGCCTACGGGCATCACAGCCCCGGTAGGCACCTGATTGGAGGGACTGACATATACGGCAGAGCGGATATTGGAAGGAAGCTTTTCGATAGCAATGCCGCTGCGGCCTACTTTTACCGGCGTGATGGAAAACCCCCGATCACGGAAAATATTATTAACAGGCAGATAGCCTGGCTCCTCTACCGCAACGTGGTGGATGGACATTTTTTTTAAAATATTCGCCAGATGATTGGTGATCTGCTGCGTACCAGCGCTGATGACGATCTGATCCGGGCTGCAGATTACGCCCCGGGACTGATAGAGGTACTTGGAAATTTCGTAGCGAAGAGCCATTTCCCCCTGGGGATCGCTTTCAAAGAAAAGGAGGGGGGAATATTCGGTAATGACCTTATTGACACACTTTTTCCACTTATTAAAATCAAAGCAGTCCGGATCATAATAAAATTCAGGGGACTGAGCCTTGAGCGTCTGATCCAGGGGGGAGCAATCCATGGGGGCGGCAGCAGGACCGAGCTGCTGGGCGGACTCGGAGGAATCGCCAAATCCGGTTTGCGGCGGCAGCACGCTGCTGATATAATAGCCGGATTGGGGCTTGCTGTAAATATAGCCCTCCACGGCAAGCTGACTGTATGCCAGTTCAATGGTGGTCATGCTCAGCCCCAGGGAATGGGAAAGGTTCCGCAGAGAGGGCAGCCTTTCATCCTCGCGCATTTCGCCGGAGAGAACCGCTTCCTTTATATAATCGTAAAGCTGGAGATAATAGGGCCGTTTGGAATGTTCATCAATGTTTGGAATAATCGCTTTCATAAGACCTCCTTACTGTACCTATAAAAATAATTATATTTGTCCATTTATTCAGATACACTTACAAGGTATTATAATAGGAAACGACACTTAAGTAAAGAGAGGTTCAAACAATGAAAAACACAAGCCAGGCTGTGAATATCGTTATGACAGCGCTGATGATTGCGATTATTACTATTTCTATCATGTTTATCAAAATTCCCATTCCCGGGACCCAAGGGTATGTACATCTGGGAGACGCCATGATCTTCCTTTCCGTGCTGGTGCTGGGCTGGAGGTACGGTGCAGTAGCCGCGGCTATTGGAGGGGCTCTGGGGGATCTGATGGGAGGGGCTGCTTTGTGGGCGCCCTGGACCTTTGCCATCAAAGCGATTATGGCCATTATCATGGGGCTGTTCATAGCGGGAACCATGAAGAAAAAGCCGTTTACCATTGGGGGTGTTCCTCTCATGGAGCTTATCGGCATGATCCTGGCGGGGATCGTCATGGTCATCGGCTATTATATCGCAGAAGGCGTGATGATCGGAAACTGGATATCCCCCATGCTGGGAGTGCCGTGGAATATAGGGCAGTTTGTCATGGGAATGGTGATTACGGGGATTCTGGCGGCAGCTCTTTACAAAACATCGGCAAAGCGGTACTTTGCATACCGTCTGGACGAAGTTAAATAGAAGGTGGAGAAGAGAAGCATGAAAACGAAACGAACACTTGCTGTATTTCTGATACTGCTGATGGCAGTGTTTGTTCCTGCAGAGGCCTATGCGGCAAGCACAATTGTAGATGAAACCGATAAATCAGAGATAAAAAGCTGCGGGCAAGGCTCAAAAAAAGAGCCGGCAGAGGGGCTATGCCAGATGGAAAGCAAATGCCAGAGGCGTGGATCTGAACCGAAATTTCCCGGCTCTCTGGGGAAAAAAGAAGCAGCGCCTCTGAAGCATCAATCCTTTAAAGGAATTTATAAAAAACATAAAACTGTGATCGAGCGGGCGGCCTATTTGTATCTATAGCAGAGCTGCAGGCAAAGCTCCCTTATCCATATATTGCCGCTCAGAAGCCCCTGTGAAAATTTAAAAAAGGATTGAACATATGTTTATGATGTGGTACAATTTAAGAACATAAGTTCATTGCTTTGATGCACAGGGGGTGGCAATATGGATCTGATGTTTGATAAATTAAAAATACTGGCAGACAGCGCCAAATACGATGTTTCCTGTTCCAGCAGCGGAGTGGGGCGAAAAAACAACGGCATCATAGGCAGCGGGGCCAAAGAGGGTATCTGTCATACTTGGTCGGCGGACGGCAGGTGTATTTCTCTGCTGAAGGTTCTTTTTACCAACAAGTGTGTCTATGACTGCGAGTACTGTGTCAACAGAAGGAGCGCTGACTCCCCCAGAGCCTCCTTTGAGCCAGAAGAACTGGCGCGGCTGACCATTGAATTTTACCGCAGAAACTACATCGAAGGCTTGTTTCTCAGTTCTGCTGTGGAGGTTTCTCCGGATCATACGGCAGAGCGGATTTTGTATTGCCTGCGGATCCTGCGCAGGGAATACGGCTTTGCCGGATATATCCATGCCAAAATTATCCCTGGCGTTTCTCAGGAACTGCTCCACGATATCGGACTGGAGGCGGACAGGCTCAGCGTCAATATCGAAATGCCCACCAGCAAAAGTCTGGAGCTGTTTGCCCCTCAAAAAAAGCCAAAGCAGATTTTCAGTCCCATGCGGCAGATTACCAATACCCTTATCGAACGAAAATCGCTGCAGGGTCCGGGAACCATGTTCAAAGGCCAGGATCTGAACTCCCCTCTCAACTACCTGACACCGGACCAGACTTTGTCCATAGGAGCAGGACAGCTGCGGGAAAACCAGAACAAAAGCGCTGCAGGGGAAAAGACTGCTCTGGTTCGGGCCAGAAAAAAGGAAGTCTTCGCTCCAGCAGGACAGACTACGCAGATGATCATTGGAGCGGGGGAAGAGACGGATCGGCAGATCCTTACTACTACCGAAAACCTTTATCACACCTTCAAAATGAAGCGGGTTTATTACAGCGCCTATATTCCGGTGGTTTCATCTCCCCTTTTGCCGGGCCCCTTTACCGTGCCTCCCTTAGGACGGGAGCACAGGCTGTATCAGGCGGACTGGCTTCTGCGGTTTTACGGCTTCAGCGCAGGTGAGCTTTTGGACGACGATAATCCAAACCTGGATCCGGAACTGGATCCCAAGATCACATGGGCTCTGCGGCATCTGGATCATTTTCCCGTGGAAGTCAACAAGGCGCCCATGGATCTTCTTCTGCGAATTCCCGGCGTAGGCGTCCTTTCGGCCCAGAGGATTCTTCGGCAGAGAAAGGCCCGCTCCGTGCGGTACGAGGACTTGAAGAGGATGGGGGTTGTGCTCAAGCGGGCAAAGCACTTCCTCACCTGCTCGGGAAAGTATTACGGAGAAACGAATTTTGCCCCGGACAGCATTCGAAATCAAATATTGGAAATAAACGATGGAGTTCAAATTTCCATGTTCGGCGGTGACGGCAGCGGACTTCTGACCGCAGGCGTGGAAAGGAAAAAGGTGGAACACCATGGTTGATTATCTCTATGACGAGACTTTTGAAGGGCTGCTGACCTGCATCTATCATCATTATTATACGGAAAAGGCCAGCGGCATTTTTCCAAAGGATGCTTATCAGTCTACCATGCTGGGCGGCTGCATGGAAATTGAAACGGAAGAGCACAAGGCGGTCACCGTCTATGAAGCGATTGAAAAGAAAATTTCCTCCTGGGATTTAAAGCGAATTTACAAGGTCTTTATGTCCAGCACAGAGCAGAAGGAATGCAAAATTTTGAATTACGTGCGGCTGGGATTCGTAAAGGGGCCGGGCATCCGCCTGCTCCACGGGGATCCCATTGTCTTTCCGGTTCAGGAAGCGGAGCAGAAGGTCAATGCGGAGGTTCACAGAATGAAAGGACTGATTCGCTTTTCCGAGCTGGAGGAGGGAATTTTGTACAGCCCCATAGAGCCGGATCACGATATTGTGGAATTTCTGGCTCGGCATTTTTCAGATCGGTTTAAAAACGAGCCCTTTATCATCCATGACGCAAAGCGGAACAAGGCCCTCGTCGCCTACCATGGGAGCTGGTATATCAGCCATTTTACAAAGGAAAATCTTTCGTCCCATTCCAAAGAGGAAGCGGAATACAGGCGATTGTGGAAGTCCTATTTTGAAAATATGGCCATCAAGGAACGCATCAACCCGCGGTGCCAGAAAAATATGATGCCGGTCCGATACTGGAAAAACCTGACCGAATTTCAGCTCTGATTCCCGCTGTGAAAGGAATCGTGAATTGATTGTGCATGGAGAGAAAATTCGTGGTATAATGGTTCCATTGAGAGCCTGCCGGCAATTTGATGGACAAGGGCATCCCAGCGGACAAAATACGCAGCTATGGTTTTGCCTTTGAGGGAAAGATGGTGCTGATTCGGGAAGCACGGGAACAGAAGTGAGAAAAGAGGGGCGACCCCTGAGTTGTATAAGGAGGAGCGATGATGTATTGTGAAAACTGCGGGGCAAAAATAGATGATGATTCAAAATTCTGTGAGTACTGCGGAGCACGGATAGAGGAGGATTCTGGGGATTCTGCGCCGGAGCCTGTTATGGATCTGGATGATTTGATGAGTTTAGGCGCAGAAGATGCGGAAGATCGGGCTTTGCAGCCTGTGGAAAAAACCATGGTTTTCAGAAAACCGCCGGCAAAAGAGGTTGCAGGGAAGGAATCTCAAGAGGAAGAGGGGGATCTGCCTGAGCAGGAAGAGGTCAGCGGAGAGTCGGAGATAGTAGACATTTCGCTATTGGAACCGAAAAACGCGCCAGGAATTTCACGGATGGATCAGGAGGCATTTTCCGGGCAGGATCTGCTGCAGGAGCCGGAGCCAGAAGAAAAACAGGAGCTTTTTTCTGACTTAAGAGAAGAGGAGGAGCTGGCGGAGGCTGCAGATGGATGGCCGGTGTGGCCGGATCCAAAGGAGACGGAAAAGGACGAATGGCTCCAGGCCGAGATTGCCAAAACCATGGAGAGCCTGCAGAAATCGTCCAATGATTTTTTCTACGAGGATCTGACCGGATATTCCGAGGCTGAGCAGGAAGATGTGGCAGAGCGCTGCGAAGGGCAGGAAGCAGTTGAGGCATCTGTCTTTGGGGCAAACGTGCGGCAGCAGGATGCAACAGATGAGATGGATATTACGTCTGAGGATCAAAAGCCGAAAGCGGTTTCGTATCCGCCGCCTGAGGCCATGGAGGAATATGTGCAGCAGCATTTCTGCATGGCCTGCGGACAAATCCTTCCAGCAGGTGCAGCCTTCTGCAGCGCCTGCGGGACGCCTACGGGAGATGTCAGACCGCCGGAATCTGACGGCAGGAGTTCGGCTGGTGGAGGTATGGCCCTGCGACTTTTGAAACGCTTTTTCATAAAGCCCGCATCTGCAATTGGAATGGCAGCATCGGATCATGCCTTTCTTTCCGGCATCGGCTTTTTTGTATTCAAGGACGCTGTCTTGGCGGTGCTGGCGGCACTACTTTCCGGCAGACTTTCCAAAGTGGCGGCTATGCTGGGGCCGTGGCTCCTCAGCAGCGATCCCTTTGGCTTTGGTGCCAAGGTATTTCTCAGCGGTATCCTGCTTGACGCGCTGTGGGTTGGAATTCTGTTTGGGGCAGCAGTGCTTTTCCATGGAAAGACTTCTATCAGGACCCTCATCGGCGTCTGCGGTACAGCGGGGCTTCTGACAGCAGCCCTCCTGATTCTCACAGTGGTGCTGGCGGCCGCCCTTCCGGGAACCATCTTCGCGGCAGGGGCCGTAACGGCGGTGGTTACCGCTATAGCCATGGCAAAAGCGGTATACGCGGCCATAAAGCTGGAAGAAAACCTGCAGCTATTTTTGATGACAGCATCGGTAGCCTGTTACACCATCCTGCTCTTTGCTCTGGCAGGCCTGCTGAGATAGGATGGACAGAAGTGAGAAGGGGAATTAATTCTTGCATTTCCCGTGCAAATGTTGTAAGGTAGAGAGAGGCAATTATAGTCTGCCGGGGAGAGTACCCGGGGAATTAAAAGAAAAGAGGTGACAGATCGGTATGGTAGAAAGTATCGCTGCTGCAAGTATGGTATACAGTCAGTTACAGACCCAACAGGCGGTCAGCGTTTCCTTGCTGAAGGACGTAATGGATACGCAGACAGCAGAAGCATCACAGCTGCTTCGTAATCTGGACGCTGCAGTCACTGGTCTGGGACAGAACATCGATATACTTGCCTAGTGCGCGGACTGCTTGCTGATCATGCAAGCGGGATCCTGCACGGAAGAAAGTGTACAGAGCGTGCACTTTTTTCTTTTCAGAACAGAGGATGAAGTTTTACAGGAGGAGTAATATTTATGAAAAAGGTATTAGCGCTGATATTGACCCTGATGATAATGGGCTCCCTGGCAGCCTGCGGCGGAGAGAAGGCTACACCGGAATCCTACCACAAGCTGCTGGAAAGCAGAGACAGCGTTTATTATTATGAAGCGGACGCAGTGGAAGAATTTCCGGATGACGGAACGGAGCCTGAGGAAATGAAGGTGGGAGAAGCACGTGATGGAAATGGAAGCATCGTTGTTCTGAATGGCGAAAAGGAGCTGGACAACCGTCAGATTGAGACAAAAGACAGCTTTTATTATGTGTATGATCCGGATAAGATTTATACGAGGGAAGATAAGGAAGATACAGAGCCTGCAGAAATGGAATTTGTCGAAAGCTCAGAGATGAAATTCGACGGAAAGACGTATCAATACAGCGAGTACCAGGAAGAATATGAGATGGAAACCTATGTCAGTGAAGACAGTGATGAAACGGTGACAGAAGTCTTTCTTTACAGACAGCAGTATCTTGTAGATGAAGACGGGGAATTATATGCAGTTATCTCCATCCAGGAGCAAAAAGGAGCCGATGGCGAGGAGAATAACACGATTTATAAGAAGACAGAGCGAATCACCAAGCTTACAGAGGGCAAATACCCGGAGGGTATCTTTGATATTCCCGATGATTACCACGAAGCGGCTCCAGAAGATGAAGAATACGCAGAAGGAACTGAAGGTGAGAAGTAATTTAAAGGCATACGGGTAAAACCCAGTGTTTTCAAGGGCAGCAGATGCTGCTCTTTTTTAGTACTACTGAGATTAGTACTAAAGTATGAGGATGCTTTAGCAGAATCAGCACTTTTGTTTCATTGAATCGTCAGACAATTATGCATACAATGAATAATGCAAGACCGATTCAGTCAGACAAGCACAGTCAAAGACAGAGAGACTCAGAACAGAGGCTCCAAAACAAAAACAGATGCAGCCGGATATGAAAGCGATGGAGGCATAACGGGATTTTTCTACCCCGATCATATAAATGCCAAAATAAAGTAAATGCCAAAAAGCCTGGGTGCATGCCCAGGTTTTTTGATGGAACTGCAGAAAACAGGGGAACGCCATGGAAATCCGTCTACATATGTATGTAGAAAAAGGTTGAAATCGAAAAGAACTATAGTATAACAATAATGTTTAAAAAAGAGGGAAGGCGCTTCACGACATTTGTAAGCCTGCAAATAAAAAGTCAATAGTAAATTGATTGTTTCAGGCAAAAAGTTTTAGGTAGGATTTTGAACATTGAAATAAGACCACCGATATTCGCTGGTCTGAAATAAAGGTATGTA